>JBCBTD010000078.1:0-17531 GCA_039818825.1 Pseudomonadota bacterium | reverse complement strand
CGAAGTGGACGAAGCCATCGCCGTCGGTCCTGACGATGTCGCCGGTACGGAACCACCCGTCGTCGAGGACCGCGGCGGTGCCGACATCGTCGCCGAGATAACCGGTCATCACGTTGTCGCCGCGCAGCCACAGCTCGCCTGGCTGGCCGGCCGCGATCTCGGCGCCGCCCTCGTCAACGACGCGCATCTCCATGTCGATCGGTCGGCCAAGGGTGCCCAACCGCCAGCTGTGGTCGCCCGGACCGCAGTAGACGGCGCCGCTGACCGTTTCGGTGAGGCCGTAAAGATTGGCGACGCGGATGCCGAAGGTCCGTTGGACGTCGTCCCACAGACCGACGTCGAGGGCGCCGGCGGTCGACACCAGGGTCCGGAAGTGGCCGGTTCGGAACAGCTCGGGTTGATCGCTCAGCAGGCGCTGGATCAGGGCCAAGATGGTCGGCACGGTGAGGAAATGGGTGACCTCGGCGTCGCGCAGCACGTCGCTCAGCTCGGCCAGACGGTGGGTGGCGAAGACGAACGGTCGGACCAGTGTGGTGCCGGTGAACGCGGCCATCATCGGACCGTGGATCAGGCCATCGGTGTGGTGGAACGGCAGGAGGTTGAGCAGTCTGGAAGCGGGCCCGTACCCCAACTCACGCTTCAGCGTTTGGAGGTGGGCAGCCAGCGCCCGGCGCGACACCACGACTCCTTTTGGCGCCGACGTCGATCCGGAGGTGAACATGACGTACGCCGGGATGGTGTCGTCCGGCGACGGGACGGTGGTGTCGTCGGGTTCGGCCGCCGCCACTGCAGCGAAGATCTCCGCCGGCTCCTGGCGGGTGCGGCCGAGCGCACGCGCCAACAGCCCACCGGCTTTGGATTTGCCGGCAACTTCGCCGACGCGCCACCTGCATTCGGGAAGGTCCCGCCCCAGTTCCGTCGACAGCGTCTGCAACAGCGCTGCGTCGGCTACGACCGCCCGCGCGTCGCTGGTGCGAAGCGCCCGGCCGACCGTCTCGACGGCGCCCTCGGGATCGATGACGACGAGGGTCATGCCGGCGCGGACCACCGCCGGTGCCAGCGTGATGACGGCCCGCGGATCGGCGGTCATCAATGCCACCCGGTCGCTCGGTTCGAGCCCCGCATTGCGGAGCAGTCCGGCGACGCGACGGCCCCGATCGGCAAGCTCGGCGAAGGACAGCGCGCCGTGCTCGTCCACCAGCGCTGGCGCGGCGTCCCTTCTTGCATAGGCCCGCAAGTCGATCAGCGGGAGCGCCGTCGCACCTTCGCGGCCACCACCATCGATCGGTCCTGGCTCCATCAACGCGGCACCAGGCGCGATCGAGCTGAATTGTTCTTCTTGCGTCGCGTTCATCTTTCGGTGCTCACTGAATGTACGGTTTCTGTCGGCGATGGTGGCCGCGGCGCGCACCGCAATCCGTTCGTGTCGGGCCTGCGGGTCGGGTTCGAACCTGCCACCCCCGAGCTCGTCGCCGTCTCCGGGGCGTCGCGTCGCGGGCCAGCTTCGGTGGGTGTCCACATCGTTGGGTCGGTCGCCTGTGCTGCGGGCCGCCATTCGGCTTGGCGCGTCGTCGTTACTGACGGCGTCCTCACCCTAGCGTCTCATCCGCGGTGACTGAACGAGATGTTGCGGCATGATGCACCATCGTCGTTCGACTTGGGAACCAGTCAGGCCGCGGATGGGCCTGATGGTACGCTTGGCGCGGGCAGGGCTCGCGAGCCAAGTCCGTTGACACGCCTTCGTTCGATACCTCCCTCTCGGCGGCGAGGCGGTTTCACTGCTCGTGGATGGTGCACCATGGCGTTGGAGGGGCTTTTCGATTTGAGCGGCAGGCGGGCGTTGGTGACCGGCTCCAGCCGCGGCATCGGCTACGCGCTGGCCGGCGGATTGGGGGAGGCCGGCGCCGAGGTCGTACTGAACGGACGTGACCAGTCGCGGCTGGGCGAGGCGGCGGCGGCGCTCCTCGAGCGTGGCCATCGCGTTCGCCAGCTGGCGTTCGACGTGACCGACCACGACGCAACCAGGGCCGCCGTCGACGGCTTCGAGCTGGCGATCGGTGCGATCGACATCTTGGTCAACAATGCCGGCATGCAGCATCGAACGCCGCTCGAAGCATTCCCGTCAGCGACGTTCGAAGCGCTGATGCAGGCCAACGTCAGCAGCGTCTTCAACGTCGGGCAGGCGGTCGCGCGCCACATGATCCGTCGCGGCGGCGGCAAGATCGTCAACGTGTGTTCCGTCCAGACGGCGTTGGCGCGACCGGGCATCGCCCCCTACACGGCGTCCAAGGGTGCGGTCGGCAATCTGACCAAAGGCATGGCCACGGACTGGGGGCCGCACGGGCTCCAGGTGAACGGGCTCGCGCCCGGCTATTTCGAGACGGAACTGACCGCCGCGTTGGTCGACGACGCGGCGTTCTCGGCGTGGCTCGCCAAGCGCACGCCAGCCGGTCGCTGGGGCAAGGTCGAGGAGCTGGTGGGGGCCTGCGTCTTTCTCAGCGCGCCGGCATCGAGCTTCGTGAACGGGCACGTCCTCTACGTCGACGGGGGGATCAGCGCCTGCCTTTGAGGATCGGGCCCGGTCGTCGCGCCGCGTTTCACGCGGGGCTCGGTCGTCTGGGCGGGCGAGCCGGCTCCTGGGCGAGGTCCATCAGCACCAAGCGCTTGCGGGCAACGCGGTCGCGCTCCTCGTCGGCACGGCCGACACGGAACGAGGTGCTGACGAAGTCCATGTGTGCCTCGGCCGCCGCCGCCGCGCGCTCTGGATCGCCGTCCAGTACACCGCTGGCGATCGCCAGATGCTGCTCCAGCAGCCGCTCCCGGGCGTCGCCGCGGCCGTAGAGGAAGTCGCGGTTGTAGAAGACGCCACGAGTCATGAGGTCGTAGATCGACGCCATCATCTGCCCGAGCATCGCATTGTGCGCCGCGTCGACGATGGCAGTGTGGAGGCGGACGTCGAGGTCAGACTCGCGCTTCGGGTCGGGATCGGCATGGGCGATTTGCATGTCGGTCAGCGTCTGCTCGATGATCTGCCGATCGCTGGCTGTGGCGCGCTGCGCCGCCAGGAACGCGGCGAAGCCTTCGACCTCGCGACGGAACTCCAGATAATCGCCGAAGGCTCGCGGGTGCCGTGCGAACAAGTCGACCATGGCCGGCGCCAACGCCATGCCGGTCAGCCCGTTGACGAACGTGCCGTCGCCATGGCGGACCTTCAGCAAGCCGCGCGCCTCGAGCACCTGGATCGCATCACGCACCTTGGGTCTGGAAACGTCCATCAGCTCGGCGAGCTCGCGCTCTGCCGGTAGCTTTTGGCCGCTCTTGAGCACGCCGCTGATGATCAACTGCTCGATCTGCGCGACGACCGCTTCCGCCACCGTGTCGATGTCGATCCGTTCGAAGAGGCGCTCGTGCGCTCGCATGCGTCCATCCCTCGTCGATCCGCGCGCAGCCTAGCGTGAAAGGTCAAGTTTTCAAACCTCTAGAAGTCGATGTCGAAGCGCCGTTTGCTCGGTTTTTCATTGTGGTTGATGAGATACACAAAAAAGTCACAACTTGCGACCTTCGGTCAAGGCCGGGCAGTTAGCGGTTGTCTTGAGTGAATGGTAAAGTTAGTTGACCTTATGGCCGGGCGCTCGGCGATTCAGGGGCCGAACTCCAAAATGCGCTGCGGTCCGGTGACCCAAAACGAATGATCACGAGGAGGAGTCCACCATGAACAAGCTAGCGCTCGTCGGACTTGCTGCAGCAGCCTTGGCGTCGACGGCCTTGCCGGTCGAGGCGGCCGACAAACTCCTGTTGAAGACGCCCATCGCGTTCTCGACCGCATTGCCCAGCCTCGGCACGCCGATTCCGCGCGTTGCGGAAGCGCTCGATCGGATGTCGGGTGGCACGTTGAGGATGCGGGTCTACGAGCCGAACAAGTTGGTGCCGCCGTTCGAGATCCTCGATGCGGTTTCGACCGGCAAGATCAACTCGGGCTACACGACCGCCGGTTATTGGGCGGGGAAGATCCCAGCTTCGCCGCTGTTTTCGGCCGTGCCGTTCGGTCCGGAAGCCGGCGAGTACATGGCGTGGTTGTACTATGGTAATGGGCTCGATCTGTACCAGCAGATGTACGATCAGGCCGGATTCAGCGTTCACGTCATTCCCTGCGCGATCATTGCGCCGGAAACGTCCGGCTGGTTCGCGACCGAGATCACTGGCCCCGAAGACCTCGAGGGTCTGAAGATGCGCTTCTTCGGCCTTGGCGGAAAGGTCATGCAGAAGCTCGGTGTGGCGACGTCGTTGTTGCCGGGCGGCGAGATCTTCCCTGCCTTGGAGAAGGGGGCGATCGACGCCACCGAGTTCTCGATGCCGGCGATCGACTCGCGGCTTGGCTTCCACAAGCTGGTGAAGTTCAATTACTTCCCTGGTTGGCACCAGCAGGCCACGGTCTTCGAGCTCCTGGTCAACCAGGAAGTTTGGGACGGAATGACCGAGCAGCACCAGGCCATTCTCGAAACGGCTTGCAAGGCCTCCATGGCCGACAGCTTTGCCGAAGGCGAAGCCATCCAGGCCGCGGCGCTGAAAGAGAACATCGAAAAGCACGGCGTCCAGATGATGCAGTGGTCGGACGAGATGTTGGCACTCTACCAAGCCACGTGGGACGAGGTCGCGGCCGAAGAAGCGGCCAACGATCCGTTCTTCAAGACCGTTCTCGACGACATGAACAACTTCCGCGACGACTACGACTTGTGGAAGACCAACGCGTTCCTGCCGCGCGGCTGAGACGTGCTGGCCCGGCGGGTGCTGCGGCATTCGCCGGGCCGATCACGCTGACTGACCAACGCGCCAATCAGTGGCCCGACCCAACGGCGCCACGACGGGAGGGAGTTCGGCCATGTCGAATGCCGGCGACACGCAGCGTGCCGATCCGATCGAAGCCTACGAGCACGTCTTGGAGCACGAGGACCGCGATCGCCAACCGATCGCCCAAGGTCTCGACCGCTTCGTCATCTCGGTCGGTCTGGTCGTCATGTGGGCGAACGTACTGCTCATCGCCGCAATCATCGCTCAAGTGTCGCTGCGCTATTTCTTCGATGTCAACTATCCGAAACTCGACGAGGTTCAGTGGCATTTCTATGGCCTGACCACGATGGTTGGCCTGAGCTATGCCATGGTCAAGGACAGCCACGTCCGCGTCGACATCGTCCACGGCAGCTTGAACAACCGCTCGAAGCGGCTGATCGAGGTCGTCGGTATGGTGTTCTTGGTGGCGCCACTGCTCTACCTGATGATCGATCAGGGTGCCGACTACTTCTGGGAATCCTGGCGCGTCAACGAGCGCTCGGACAGCCCGACCGGCTTGCCGGCGCGTTGGGCATTCAAGGCGGTGATCCCGATCAGCTTCGTGCTTCTGGCGGTCGCCGCCGCCGCACGTCTGATCCACGACCTGCATGCGCTACGCACGATGAAGAGCCCGCAGAAGGGTCGCGGCCTCGGCGTCGTCCTCGTACTGCTGCTCGGTTTCGCCTTCGTCGCCTATCTGTTGGGCGGGCTGGTCGAGACGACCGAGGAAAAGCTCGTCATCGCCATGTTCCTGACCTTCATCGGCCTCTTGTTCACGGGCTTTCCCGTGGCCTGGGTGCTGGCCGGTGTCGGCGTCATGTACTGCGGTGTCGCCTACGTCTTCGACAATGGAATGATGAACTGGACCGGTCTCGAAGAAACCCTGACCGGGCTCGACTATCTGACGTTGGGTGCGGTGGTGAACCGCATCTATGCGACGATGTCGAACGCTGTGCTCGTGGCGCTGCCGATGTTCATCTTCATGGGCCTGATGCTCGACGAGTCCGGGGTCGCCGAACGGCTGATGATCTCGATGCAGAAGCTGTTCGGCAACGTCCGCGGCGGCTTGGCGCTGACCGTCACCGCCATCGGCATCATCCTCGCCGCCTCGACCGGCATCATCGGTGCCTCGGTGGTGCTCTTGGGCCTCCTGTCGCTGCCGGCGATGATGCAGCAGGGCTACGCCAAGCCACTGGCAACCGGGACCATCGCCGCGTCGGGTACGCTCGGCATTCTGATCCCACCCTCGATCATGCTCGTCATCATGGCCGACCAGATGGCCCTCTCGGTCGGTGATCTCTTCATGGCGGCGCTGTTGCCCGGCCTGATCATCGGCGGTCTCTATCTCGTGCTGATACTCTTCATCGGGCTCGTCAGCCCCAGCTCGGCGCCGCTGCCGGCGGATGCTCGCGCGCCGGACTGGGCGGCCATCAAGGACCTGATGATCGCCGTGCTGCCGCCGGTGTTTCTCATCCTTGCGGTACTCGGCTCGATCTTCGCCGGTATCACCACGCCGACCGAGGCGTCCGGCGTCGGCGCTCTCGGTGCAACGCTGCTGGCGCTGGCCTACGGCAAACTCAATCTGCGCAAGATCGCCAACGTTTGCGTCGCCACGTTCAACACCACCGCCTACATCTTCGCGATCTTCATCGGTGCTACCGTGTTCTCGTACGTGCTGCGCGAGTTGGGCGGCGACGCGTTGATCGAGGACATGATCAACTCGACCGGATTCGGTCCCGAGGGGACCGTTCTGTTCATTTTGTTCGTGGTCTTCCTGCTTGGCTTCGTGCTCGACTGGATCGAGATCACGCTGATCGTGCTGCCGCTGATGCGACCGATCGTCGAAGCCCTCGGTTTGCCGGTTCCCGGCTTCGGCGTCCTCGACGAGCCCACCTTGATCTGGTTCGTCATCCTCGTCGCCGTCACGCTGCAGACGTCGTTCCTGACGCCTCCGGTCGGTTTTGCCCTTTTCTACTTGAAAGGTGTTTGCCCGCCCGAAATCAAGCTCACGCACATCTATCTCGGGATCATTCCATTCGTGTTGCTGCAGCTGGCTGGTCTGGCATTGGTGTTCAGCTTCCCATCGCTCGCCACGTGGCTGCCGTCGGTCGCGTACTGATGGCGACCGACGCGTCAGCAACCCGCAGTCCAGGAGAGAGACGTGAAGAAGGACAACGGCTTCAGCGCGCGGCTGCGGGCGATCGTCGGGCGCCGCAACGTGCTGACGGATGCGCGATCCTCCGAGCGGTTCCGCAAGGGTTTCCGCTCCGGTGAGGGCGAGGCCGAGGCCGTCGTTCTACCGGCGAGCCTAGTGCAGCTGTGGCGGGTGCTGGAGGCTTGCGTCGCCGCCAACAAGATCATCATCATGCAGGCGGCGAACACCGGCCTCACCGAGGGGTCGACACCGAATGGTGCCTACGACCGCGACGTGGTGGTGATCAACACGTTGAAACTCGACGGGCTGCACGTGCTCGACGAGGGCCGGCAGATCGTCAGTCACGCCGGTGGGACGCTCTACAAGCTGGAGAAGCTGCTGCATCCCTACGGCAGACAACCGCACTCGGTCATCGGCTCGTCGTGCATCGGCGCGTCGGTGGTCGGTGGCGTGTGCAACAACTCGGGCGGGGCGCTCGTTCAACGCGGTCCGGCCTACACCGAGTTGTCGCTCTACGCGCAGTTGCACGGCGACGGCCGGCTGGAGCTGGTCAATCACCTCGGCATCAGCCTCGGCGACACGCCCGAAGAGATCCTCGGCCGGCTGGACCGCGGCGAGTTCACCGAGGCCGATGTCGACTACGGCGAACGACGGGCCTCGGATGACGGCTACGCCAGTCGGGTCCGTGAGATCGATGCGGCGACGCCTGCGCGCTACAACGCCGACCCGCGCTGTCTCCACGAAGCCGCCGGCTGCGCCGGCAAGCTGGCAGTGTTCGCGGTCCGCCTCGACACGTTCCCCGCCGAGACCGACGCCGTCGTCTACTACGTCGGCACCGACGATCCGGCGGCGTTGACGACGCTGCGTCGCCGCATCCTTGCCGAATTCGACGAGCTGCCGATCAGCGCCGAATATCTGCACCGCGAGATCTTCGACATCGCGCGCGTCTACGGCAAAGATACGCTGTTGATGATCGACTGGTTCGGCACCGATCGACTACCGTTCTTCTTCAGCGTCAAGGGTCATCTCGACGCCCGATTGAACAAGCTGCGGTTCCTGCCGAAGAACCTCGTCGATCGGACCTTGCAGCTGCTGGTCGGCTTGGTGCCGGAGGCGTTGCCCAAGCAGATGCTGGCGTTTCGCGACCGCTACGAGCATCACCTGATCCTCAAGATCGGCGGCTCACAGGCGGTAGCGACCGGGGCCCTGCTCGACGAGGTGGTCGGGACAGATGGCTGGTTCCGTTGCGATGCGAAGGAAGCGAAGCGGGCACTGCTGCATCGGTTCGCGGCCGCCGGTGCGGCGGTTCGCTATCAGGCGGTGCATCGGAACGACGTCGAGGACATTCTGGCGCTCGACATCGCGCTGCGGCGCAACGACTCCGAGTGGCTGGAGACGCTGCCGCCCGAGATCGAACGACAACTCGTAGCCAAGCTCTACTATGGCCACTTCCTCTGTCACGTCTTCCACCAGGACTACATCGTGCGCAAGGGTGTCGATGTCCGAGCGCTCAAGGCGCAGATGCTGACGTTGCTGGATCAGCGCGGCGCCGAGTATCCGGCAGAACACAACGTCGGGCACTTGTACGAAGCGAAGCCGGCGTTACGTGAGTTTTACGAGCGGCTGGACCCGACCAACAGCTTCAACCCGGGTATCGGCAAGACGTCGAAACAGAAGGCGATGGCGCCCGACGCCGTCGATGTCTGAGCGCCGCGCGCGCGTCCGGTCCATCGACGGCACTTAGGTGTCGGGGGTCTCGGTGCGGCGAGCCGACTAATTCACCAACTGACGGCCAGTGGTCGTGATCGACCTCGCACAGGGCCGAAGAGCCCGGGCGGCGTCGGACGAGGGGGGGCTTGCATGACTGACGACCTGGCGCCACCGGCGCGTGGGGCAGAACGAGGCCGTCTTCTGCGGCCGGCTGGTCCGATCGCTGACATCATCCAGGACTGCCGCGCGCCGTGTCGCGGCCGCGGGCGAACCACACTCTCAGGAACCGACGCATGACCGAACCCTTGCACGACGTCGACCCGATCGAGACGCGGGAATGGTTGGACGCCGTGGAGGACGTCATCGATCGCGATGGCGTCGACCGTGCCCATCTCCTACTGGACCGGGCTGTCGGCGCGGCACGCGCGCGCGGAGCCAATCTGCCGTTCGGGGCGACGACGGCGTACGTGAACACGATCCCCGCGGACCAGCAGGCGCCCTATCCGGGCGACGCCGGCATCGAGTGGCGCATTCGCACCATCAACCGCTGGAACGCCATGGCGACGGTCGTCCGCCGCAACAAGGTCTCCAGCGAGTATGGTGGCCACATCGCCTCGTACGCCTCGTCGGCGGTCATGTACGACATCGGCCTCAACCACTTCTGGCGCAGCCGGACCGATGACTTCGGTGGTGACTTGGTCTTCTTCCAAGGTCATGCGATCCCGGGGATCTACGCACGGTCTTTCATGGAAGGCCGGATCACCGAAGAGCAGCTGCTCAACTTCCGCTCCGAGGTCGACGGGAACGGACTCTCCAGCTACCCGCATCCCTGGCTGATGCCGGACTACTGGCAGTTCCCGACGGTTTCGATGGGTCTCGGGCCGCTGATGGCGATCTATCAGGCCCGTTTCATGAAGTACCTGCACAACCGCGGCCTGATCGACATGGCCGACCGCAAGGTCTGGGCGTTCCTCGGCGACGGTGAGATGGACGAGCCGGAAAGCCTGGGTGCCATCAGCCTCGCTGCGCGGGAGAGCTTGGACAACCTGATCTTCGTCGTGAACTGCAACTTGCAGCGGCTCGACGGCCCGGTACGCGGCAACGGCAAGATCATCCAGGAGTTGGAAGGCGACTTCCGCGGTGCCGGCTGGAACGTCATCAAGCTGATTTGGGGGGACGGCTGGGACCGCCTCTTGGAGAAGGACGAGACCGGGGTGTTGCGCCGGTTGATGGACGAGACCGTCGACGGTGACTATCAGGCATTCAAGTCGAAAGGCGGTGCCTACACCCGCGAACACTTTTTCGGCAAGTACCCGGAGACACGGGCGCTCGTCGCCGACATGAGCGACGAAGACATTTGGATGCTGCAGCGCGGCGGTCATGACCCCTTCAAGGTCTACGCGGCGATGAAGCGGGCGTCCGAGACCCAGGGGCAGCCGACGGTGCTCTTGATCAAGACGGTCAAGGGCTACGGCATGGGCGAGGCTGGCGAAGGCCAGAACATCACCCATCAGCAGAAGAAGATGGCCGAGGACCAGCTCCGCGCCTTCCGCGACCGGTTCAAGATCCCGGTGGACGATGCCGACTTGCCCAAGGCACCGTTCGTCACCCTGCCGCAGGCGCAACGCGACTACCTGCAGGCGCGCCGCGACGCGCTCGGTGGGCCGTTCCCGCACCGCCGCTGGCGCGATGCGCCGAAACTGGAGATCCCGGTGCTCGAAGGTTTCGCCGCCCAGCTCAAGGGCACCGGCGAGCGGCAGATCTCGACGACCATGGCGTTCGTGCGAATCCTCACCGCACTTTGCCGCGACAAGACCATCGGCCGTCAGATCGTGCCGATCGTGCCGGACGAGAGCCGCACGTTCGGCATGGAAGGCATGTTCCGGCAGCTCGGCATCTACTCGCCCAAGGGCCAGCTCTACCGCCCTGAGGATGCCGACCAGCTCATGTACTACAAGGAGAGCAAGGACGGTCACATCCTACAGGAGGGGATCAACGAAGCCGGCGGCATGGCCGACTGGATCGCCGCGGCGACCAGCTACAGCGTCCACGGCCTGCCGATGGTCCCGTTTTTCATCTACTACTCGATGTTCGGGTTCCAGCGCATCGGCGACCTCGCCTGGGCCGCAGGCGACAGTCGTGCCCGCGGCTTTCTCGTGGGCGGGACCGCCGGTCGCACGACGCTGAACGGCGAGGGCCTGCAGCACGAGGACGGCCACAGCCATGTCCTCGCCGGCACGATCCCCAACTGCATCAGCTACGATCCGACCTTCGCCTACGAGGTGGCGGTGATCGTGCACCACGGGCTGCAGCGGATGTTCGTCGAGCAGGACGACGTCTTCTTTTACCTCACCGTGATGAACGAGAACTATGCCCATCCCGACATGCCGCCCGGTGTCGAGGACGGCATCGTCCGCGGCCTCTATCGGCTCAGCAAAAAGGCGCGGCCGGGGCGCAAGCACGTCAACCTGCTCGGCTCCGGCACCATTCTGCTGCAAGTGATCGAGGCAGCGCGGATGCTGAAAGCCGACTTCGGTGTGACGGCCGACGTCTGGTCGGCGCCGTCGTTGAACCAGCTCGGCCGCGACGGCCTCGATTGCCAGCGGCACAACCGCCTGAACCCGTTCGCCGAGCCGCGAGTACCCTACGTCACCGAGTTGCTCGGCAGCGCGAAGGGCCCGGTGATCGCGGCAACGGACTACGTCAAGGCCTACGCCGAGCAGATCCGCCCGTTCGTGCCCCAGGCATTCGAGGTGCTGGGCACCGACGGTTTCGGCCGCTCCGACAGCCGGGTCAAGCTCCGGCACTTCTTCGAGGTCGACGCCAATCACATCGCCGCAGCGGCCATGGTCAGCCTGTTTCGCGAGGGTGCCGTCACCCAGAACGACACCAAGGCCGCTCTCGAGAAGTACGGCATCGACCCCACGAAGCCCAACCCCCGAGACGTCTGAGACGCCGACGAAGAAGGAAACACCCCATGTCCGTCATCGAGGTGAAAGTCCCCGACATCGGCGACTTCAAAGACGTACCCGTGGTCACGGTGATGGTCGCACCTGGCGACAGTGTTGCCGCCGAGGACCCGCTGGTCGAGCTCGAGAGCGACAAGGCGACGATGGAGGTGCCGTCGCCGACGGCAGGCAAGGTGGTCGAGATCCTGGTGAAGGAGGGCGACACCGTCTCTGAGGGCCATCTCGTCTTGAAGCTCGACGCGGGTGGCGAGGAGGTGCCGGTGAAGCCGCCGTCGCCTGCCGGTGTCCAGGAGCCCGAACCGCCGGTGCCGCCCGCGGCGCCTGCGCCCGCTTCAGCGGTGGCGGCGCCGGCCTCCGACCTCGCGCCGGTCGACGCAGCCGGGTTCGCAAAGGCCCACGCCTCGCCGTCGGTGCGCGCTTTCGCTCGCGAACTCGGGGTCGACCTGTCCAAGGTTCAGGGTTCCGGGCGTAAGGGCCGCATCCTGCGCGAGGACGTGACCCTCTACTTCAAGGGCGAGGCCCTGGTCACGACAACGCCCGCATCCCCGGCGGGCGCCGGCATTCCGCCGATCCCCGTCGTCGACTTTGCCAAGTTCGGCGAGGTCGAGGACGTCGAGATGCCGCGCATCAAGAAGCTCTCGGGGCCGGCGCTGCACCGGTCCTGGCTCAACGTCCCCCACGTCACCCATCAAGAAGACGCCGACATCACGGAGCTGGACGACTATCGCAAAGATCTCGATGCCGTTGCCAAAGAGCAAGGCTATCGCGTGACCTTGCTGAGCTTCGTGATCAAGGCAAGCGTCAGCGCGCTGAAAACCCACTGGGAAGTCAATAGCTCGCTGCATCCCGACGGCGACAAGTTGATCCGCAAACACTACTACAATATAGGGTTTGCCGCGGACACGCCGAACGGGCTCGTGGTGCCGGTCATCAAGGACGCCGAGGGCAAGGGGCTCATCGAGCTGTCGAAAGAGCTGGGCGAGTTGTCGGCCAAGGCGCGGGGCGGCGAGCTCAAGAGTGCTGAGATGCAGGGCGCCAGTTTCACCATCTCGTCCTTGGGCGGGATCGGCGGCACGGCCTTCACGCCGATCGTCAACGCACCGGAGGTGGCGATCCTAGGCCTCACCCGGGCGCGGATGGCACCGGTTTGGGATGGCGAGCAATTCGTGCCACGCAACCTGCTGCCGATGTCGCTCAGCTACGATCACCGGGTGATCGACGGTGCGCTCGCGGCCCGCTTCGCCTCCACGCTCAAGTACCTGCTCGGCGACGTGCGCCGGCTGATGCTGTGACGGGGGGCGCAGCCATGGCGACGATCGAGGTCAAGGTGCCGGACATCGGCGATTTCAAGGATGTTCCAGTCGTCACCATCATGGTCAAGGTCGGCGACGAGGTGGCCGTCGACGACTCGCTGGTCGAGCTGGAAAGCGACAAGGCGACCATGGAGGTGCCAGCCACCCACGCCGGCACCGTCACGGAGCTGCTCGTCAAGGAAGGCGACGCGGTCTCGGAAGGGTCGCTTCTCTTGAAGCTGGAGGTGAAGGACGCGAAAGGCGAGGGCAAAGTTTCGACTGCGCCTGCAGCGGTGCAAGCGGCACCCGAGCGCGCCGAAATGCACGCTACACTACTGGTGCTGGGTTCGGGCCCGGGTGGCTACAGCGCGGCATTTCGCGCTGCCGACCTCGGTCTCGATGCCATCCTCGTCGAGCGCTACCCGACGCTGGGCGGGGTGTGTTTGAACGTCGGTTGCATCCCGTCGAAGGCGCTGCTCCACGCGTCCAAGGTCATCACCGACGCGGAGGAGATGGCCCATCACGGCATCCGACTGGGCAAGCCGAAGATCGACCTGGATGCGCTCCGCGGCTGGAAGGACGGCGTGGTCGCGAAGCTGACGGGTGGTCTCGCCGGTCTCGCCAAGGCGCGAAAAGTGCGCGTTGTCGAGGGCGTCGGCACGTTCGAGTCGCCCAACGTCGTGCGGGTTGCGACCGCTGCTGGTGAGAAACGCATCAGCTTCGACCAAGCGATCATCGCCGCGGGCTCCGAGGCGGTCCGACTGCCGTTCGTGCCCGATGACGATCCGCGCGTCATCGACAGCACCGGTGCTCTGGAACTCGCCGACGTGCCGAAGCGGCTGTTGATCCTCGGCGGTGGCATCATCGGTCTGGAGATGGGCTGCGTCTATGACGCGCTGGGCAGCAAGGTCACCGTGGTCGAGCTGATGGATCAGATCATTCCCGGTGCCGACAAAGATTTGGTCAAGCCGCTCCATCAGCGCATCAAAGGCCGCTACGAGAACATCTTCCTGAAGACCAAGGTCACGGCGGTCGACGCGCAGAAGAACGGCCTACGCGTGACCTTCGAGGGGCCGGGTGGCACGCACACCGACACGTTCGACAAGGTGCTGGTGGCAGTGGGTCGCCGTCCCAACGGCAAGACCATCGGCCTGGAGAGCGCCGGTGTCACGGTCGACGACCGCGGCTTTGTCCCGGTCGACGAGCAGATGCGCACCAATCAGCCGCACCTCTTCGCCATCGGTGACGTCGTCGGTCAGCCGATGCTGGCGCACAAGGCCGTCCACGAGGGCAAGGTTGCGGCCGAGGTGGCGGCGGGGCACAAGCGTGCGTTCGACGCCCGGGTGATCCCGTCGGTGGCCTACACCGATCCCGAAGTCGCTTGGGTCGGCCTCACGGAGAACGAGGCCAAGGCCCAGGGCATCAAGGTCGGCAAGGGTGTCTTCCCTTGGGCCGCTTCCGGCCGCGCCCTGGCGCTGGGCCGTGACGAAGGGTTGACCAAGCTCCTGTTCGATCCGACCGACGACCGCGTGCTGGGCGCCGGCATCGTCGGCACCAGTGCCGGTGACCTGATCGCCGAGGTGGCGCTGGCGATCGAGATGGGCACCGACGCGACGGACCTCGGTCAGACCATCCACCCGCACCCGACCTTGTCGGAAACGGTCAACTTCGCCGCCGAGATGTTCGAGGGCACCATCACCGACTTGATCCCACCCAAGCGCCGCGCCTGACGTCCGGCCGCGGACGAAGCCCGCAGTCCGTTTCGATTCAGGGTCGCAACGCCGCCTTCGCCGCCTCGATCGTGGCCGGCGGTTCGGCGTGGACCTCGGCGATGAGGGCTTCGACTTCGGCTCCGGTCATCGGTGCGAAGGCCATCCCGGCGCGTTCCAAGTCCGCCTGGAATGCCGGGTCCGCCATGGTCGCGTCGAAGGCTGACCGCAGTACTTCCAGCCGTTCCGCCGGCACGCCGGGCGGGGTCATGAATGGCCGACCCATCTGCTGCGGCGCGAGCAGCACCTGCAAGAGCGCCCGTTGCTCGTCGGTCTCGGCGAGGTCGAGTACGGTCGGTACGTCCGGCAGGTCTGGTGCCGGGCGCAGCCCTAGCTGAACGATGACGTTGACCGCGCCGGAGGGCACCCAGTCCGGTCGGTTGACCAGGATGGACGCCCAGGTCATGCAGACCGAGTCGATCTCGCCGCGATCGAGGGCAAGCATGTAGTCGGCGCTACCGGGGTAGCCGGTGACGATCTCGAAGTCGGCGTCGAACACGTTCTCGAGGATCAGCGCCATCCGTCCGGAGCTCGCGTTGTAGCCAGTGGCGCCGACCGCGATGCCTTCGGTCCGGTAGGTCGACCAGTCGGTGATGCCGGTTTGTGCCGCGACGATGCAGGTGCTGACGGCGTCGGTGACGCTGCCGAGCCAGCCGAACTGCTGGGCGTCGAACCGAATGCCTTCGGGCGACAGCAGCGGAGCCATCGCCGCATCGCGGCTCAGCGTGGCGAACACCGAGCCGTCGGCTTCGGCCACCTCGGCCAGGTAGTTGCCGAGGCGCACGCTGCCGGCGCCAGGCATGTTCTTCACCACGATGTCAGGTTCGCCGGGGATGTGCTTGCCGATGTGTCGCCCCACGGCGCGGGCATAGGCGTCGTAGCCGCCGCCCGGGCTGTGGCCGACGAACAGGGTGAGGGTGCGGTCTCGATAGAACGCTTCGGCGTTTTCGGTGGCGGCGCCCGGCTGGGTGAAAGAGGCCCAGGCGCAGACGGCGATCAGCAGACCACGGATCATCGTTCTCTCCTCGTTCGTCGATCAGGCACGGCAAACAGTTCCGTCGGTCAAACCAACCCGGTCGCGGTCCGCAGCGCCGGGAGCCAGTCGCCGAGCACGGAGCGAGGCCAGGGTAGCGCCAGCCAGCGGTCGAACACCAACCAACAACTGATGCTGATGAGGCCGGCCGTGGTCATGGCAACCCGCAGCCGCTCGCCGCCTTCGTGCACCATGTAGCCGACGACGAACACGAAGATTGCCGGCAGCAGCCCGAGCAACGCGACGAGACCGAGCAGCGTGCCGAGGACCAGGGCGAAGCGTGGGACGCCGTGGAGGTCTTCGGCGAGGCTCGGCGCATCGCCGGGCGCGTGCCTCGTCGACAGGCCGACGAGCCGCGGTGCCGTCCATGCCGCGAGCGCCAGGAACGTGCCCGATGCGATGACCATCGGCACGCGGCCGTCTCCGATCGGCCATGTCGCTGCCACGATCAGCGCCGTTCCCGCCCCGACCAGCGCCGCTACGGCGAACGCCAGGGCGCCGGGCGTCGCGCGGCTAGCCGCGCCGGGATCGGCCGAGCCTCGACGCAGCGATCGGACCAAGGGTGGGACCAGAAACCAACCGGAGACGGCGAAGAGGCCGATCACCGATGGCTCCAGCAACCAGTCGGCGCCGTAGCGCTGCACCGAGATGTGTAGGTAGCGCTCCAAGATCGGCGCCAGGACGAAGCCGAGGATCAGCGGGGGGCGCGGCCAGCCATGACGCTTCATCAACAGGCCGACGGCGGCGAACCCGGCGAGAGTCCAAAGGTCACCCCAACTGGCGTTGGTCTGAAAGCTGCTCACCAGCACACAAGCGAGCGCTGCCGGGACCAACAAGCTGAAGCGGATGCTGGCGATACGTCCGAGCATCGCGCTGCTCGCCAGGCAAATGGCGGCGCCCAGCGCGTTGGCGATGACCAGGGTCCAAATCATGGCATAGGTGACGTCGAGGTTGGTCGTGAGCATCGCCGGACCAGGGACGAGGCCGTGGATCAGGAAGGCCCCGAGGAGCAACGCCATACTGGCGCTGCCTGGGACGCCGAAGGCGATGGTCGGGATCAGCGCGCCGCCCGTCGTCGCATTGTTGGCGGTCTCGGCTGCGATCACGCCGCGGACGTCACCCTTGCCGAACCGCTCCGGCTCGCGCTCGGTGCGCGCGGCATGGCCATAGGCGATCCAGTCGACGGCGCTCAACCCGATGCCTGGTACGGCGCCCAGCAACGCGCCGATGGAGCTGCACCGAAGTGCCAACCAGGGGCGTCGGACCACGTCGGCGATGCCCTGACGCACCCCGCGCCCGGTCGACCCGTCGGTCGCTCGGGTGGCGATGGCGCCGCGTTTCGCGGCCAGACTGGCGAGTTCGGGCACGGCGAACAGGCCCAGCGCGGCGGGCACGAGGGGCAGGCCGTCCCAGAGATAGGTCGTATCGAAGGTCCAGCGCAGCGTCCCCAGGTTCGGTCCGGCGCCGACCAGCCCAGCCAAGAGCCCGAACCCCGCCGCGGCCATCCCGAGAAGTGGCGCCCGGCCGCTCAGCGCCGAGACGCTCGACAAGCCGAGGGCCGTCAGCCCGACCAGCTCAGGTGCGCCGACATGGAGGATCAGCGGCCGGAGGAAGGGAAGGCTGACCGCGAGGATCAAGGCACCGACCAGCCCGCCGAGGAGCGACGCGGCGTAGCCGGCGCTCAGCGCTCGTGCGGCTTCGCCGCGCTGCGCCATCGGATGGCCGTCGAGCACGGTCGCCGCCGCGCCAGACGTCCCGGGCACGCCGAACAGCACG
>JBCBTD010000077.1:0-17576 GCA_039818825.1 Pseudomonadota bacterium | reverse complement strand
CGTAGATCATCTGCCCGCGGAAACGCGCGGCGTTGTGCCATTCCTGACCACCGGCCAAGTTCTGGAAAACGCAGTTCACGGAAGAGATGACGGCTCCGCTCCGATTGTCGAGCCCGTCGCGCATCAGTACCTCACGCAGGAAGTCGATCACCTCCTGGGCATTCGCATGGGCGCTGACTGCTCCCGGATCCCAAGGCGAGGGCGGGTTCGCGACGAAGCGTCCAGGCAGGCCGAACTGCTGGAAGAAAGCGTCGCGGAACTCGAAATCATGGGTGCGAGTGTTGCGCGTCCGGTCGTGCATCCGCAAGACATTGGACGTGCTGTTGCGCAATATGCCGAACGTGCGCGTGTCGCCGAGGACGTCGGCGCTCTGGTCGGTCGCATCCTCCTCGGCCATCGTCTGTGTGCGTGGCAACTCGGCCACGAGCTCGCCGCTATGCGCGTCGATGACGAAATCCGCGGCTTCCGGCAGGTTGTCGAGACGCCCCTTGTCGATCTTCCGACGCGGCTTCAACCGCAGCACGTCCTCCACGATGTAGACCAACCGCCACCGCGACAGCGACTGGTCGAAATAGAAGTTCAGGCGAGCGGGCTCGTCGAGCGGCTTGTCGCCGTAGCCGGCC
The DNA here is from genome assembly GCA_039818825.1 of Pseudomonadota bacterium. Classification (GTDB taxonomy): domain Bacteria; phylum Pseudomonadota; class Alphaproteobacteria; order Geminicoccales; family Geminicoccaceae; genus JBCBTD01. The sequence goes on along the minus strand of JBCBTD010000077.1, from coordinate 16,953 downwards.
AGCTTCCTCACCTTGCCCAGCGCGTCGCTCGGTGACACCTCCGCAATGGGGTCGATGTTGGCGGGATTGCCGGTGCTCGTGTTGATCGAGATGAAGTCATTCTCCGGCCCCAGCTCCACCGTGACTAAAGAGCCGTAGATTGGAATCTTAAAGTGATATTGGCGGAATTTGACGTGCTGGGAGTTCGTGAAGGGGGTTTTATCCACGCCGAGACATTTGTATTCGGGGGCATGGTCGTTGATCGTGTCGTGCAACGATCGCAGCGTCGAGCCCGTGTTCATCACCATACCCAGATAGCGCCGTGCAGCGGTCTCCGGGTCCGCCGCCGCCATCCGCTCGAACTCGGGTCCCGTGACGCTGGTCAGATCCGCGAGGCCGTCATCGGCCCCCGCGACGCCACGGTGCAGGCGGATGTTCTTCAGGCCGTTGCCCATGGTCTGTCCTCCCCTTCACTGTTTGGATTGGGCACGCATCAGCGACCAGACGAAATCAAGCTGAGTGTAATGCAGGGTCCCGATATTGAGGGCTCCGCGTCCGGATGCGCGGAACCAGTCCGGGTCGGGCGCCCCGACGGAGCCGACGGGCATCGGCATGACCGGTGGAGTCGACTCAAAGACAGGAAGACGGTCGCCGGCCGCGCCGATCGTCGCCCTCGCATGGCACGTGATGCAGGACGAGGTGTGCTGAAAGCCCTGCTCCGGCTGCGAGTTGGCCAGCAGTGTCGGGTTGCCTAACCCGTCTGTGAAGTCGACCTGGGTGCCGCGGAGCACGTAGTTGGCCCATTTCGTCCCTTCGAGACCTATGGATGGGGGTTGCTCGCAATCATGAGGCTCCGTCGAGCAGGCGAACCGATCCACCGACGGCAGCAGCCACCCTTCGGCGCCCTTCGGGTTTTCATCGGTCGGCTGTTGGGGTGCGCGGTTGTCGATGTGCTCGAAGGTCGCCCAAAACCAGTTCGGCAGATCCTTGGTGGTGATGTGCAGCGCAGTCAGCCCGTAGATCGCTTGCGTCCCGTCTAGTCGCGTCACCGGCGCCCAATGATAGCGCAGCTTGTCAGCTTCCTCGATCACCCGCCACTGCGCCTTGATCTCTTTCGCAGCCAAGGGAAAATCGATCCTCTCGACTCCTGACTCAAACAAGGCGATCTGCCCTTCGAGATTGTAAAGCTCGTTGTCACGGATGAACTGGTAGGTCGCCTTGTTCAACCTGGTCTCGTTGCGGACGAACTCCGCGGCGATGGCGTCGATGGGCGCCAGATCGCGCGCCCGCGCCGCGGATTGCTGCAGGGCCTCTGGGTCGAAATCCGAGAGCTGCCTGATAGCTGGCGTGGTGCCTGCAAGCCATTCGCCCGGATCGGCCCCGCGCGGGGGAAAGGCGGTGTCATCTGCGCCGTTGCGTACGTTGCGCCACGTCTCCCAGACGACGGTGCCATCGTCGCCGAGCGCCTTCGCGATGTCGGGCGCCTTCTGCGCGACGTCGGCCGGCCAGCTGATGGCCACGAACAGCCGCCAAGCGTAGCAATCCGGCTCGAACCGGGCTTCGCTGGCCTCTTGCGGCTCGACCCAGCGCGGCTCGGCGCCGGCGAAGAAGTCCCGGCACGTGGTCTGCGCGGCGGCCGTGCCGGCCCCGAGAAAGGCAAGGGCGGCGGCAGTCGAAATCGTTCTCATTTCAGATCTCCCAAGCCTATTGGCTCACGGTTGCATCCCGGTCGCACTCCAGGACTTGAACAGGTCGACGTCGCCTCCCGGCCAAGGGGCGTCCTGCGGCATGGTCTTCGCCGAGAGCTCGCGGTCGATGGACGCGGCTTCGCGCTTGACGTCCTTGTAGTCGGCGAGCCGGTAGACAAGCGCCTGAGCCCGGCGAGACAATGCCCGCCGTTGTTGTGCATGGACGGAAGGGTAATGCAGCTCGCGACCAGTCGGTCAGACCGAGGGCGTCGTCTAGCTCCCGATGCGACAGCGGACAATCGTCAGAGCTGATGGACGACCCGTAGGGTGCCTGCTTCATCAAGCGGTCGAACTGGAACCGCAAAGGCGCCGCTTGCGCTTCACCCACCTGTTGCAACACCAGTACGGGGTTTCGCATCGTTAAATCGCCATTCATCATGAGGCTATCACCTTTCCAAGGTAGCCGAGAGCGAAGGACGGGGCCGTGCCTAGCACGTCGCGCACGGCACTGATCGACGGGGCGAAGAGGTAGGCGCCGCCGGTCGGCACGACCCAGTCATTCCGGAACTGCACATCGATGCTGCGGCCCTCGAGGCGCAAGCGCACGAAGCCGTCATCCTCGAGCGAGAGGATGGGATCATGGCCCGCACCGCCGCGCGGGCGGTGCGGGTCCTTGACCCACGCCCGCATGAGGAACTCGAACTGATCCTCAATCGACGACTGGTAGCCCACGAAGACGAGGCCCTGATCGGCCGCGGGGCTGCTGCCGGCTCGGTAGGTAATCCCGCGCCGGACGATAAGCTTCGGAACAGTACGCTCGGCACCGCCGAGGTCGGTCGGTTCGTCGCGGGGGTTCACCTTCCGGATATGGGCGGCAAACGGACAGATCTCGCCGTTGAAGTCGCCCGGACTCGGCGCCGCGTCGTCGCCCGGCAGTGCAACGTCCATCGCGGTGGCGAACCGGAAATGGTTGGCGGCCGGTCCCGAAAGACCGATGTCTTGCGCGGGACTCCGCATCACTGGCGTGCCCGAGCGCCAGCGTCCGACCAGCAGGGCCCCGATCCGTTCGCGGTTCATGCTGCTCCCCGGTACCGCGGCCTCCACCTCGGCGGCGGCGCGGGCGAGAAACGCCTCGAACCGGTCCGGTCGCTGCCGGAGCCTGCGGTAGACGAGGAGCGAGCCGTTGCGGCTGAAGGCTGGTCCGGTCGGCGTGTCGGCGGGGTCGGGCCTGAGCGGATCGTCTCGGCGCTGGCGGGCATGGCCGAAGAGTATCTGGCCCGGCCAGATCAGCTGGCGGCCCGGGCCGGCGAAGGCGGCGCGGTGGGCCGAGAAAGCCTCGCCCTGTGGCCACGTATCGGGCTCTAGCGCCCGATCCGGATCGTCGCTCCTGCACCCGCGCAGCGCGGGCTGCGAGATGCCGTCGCGGAAGCCGAATTGCTCGTCGTGCGGCTCGGGGGCGGCCGCCACGTCGCCGCGGTCGACATGGATGAGCGCGACGCCCTGCGCGGCGCCGGCCTCGGCGAAGGTCTCGAAGCGTGCTTCCAGGCGCGCAGCGTTATCCGAAGCGAGGATCAGTAGGAGGTCGATCTCGCGTTCCCCAGAGCCGAAAAGCCAACGGCTTCGGTGCCCCGACCGCGACCGGTCGGCCGGGTCGCCGATCAGTGTGGAGCGCGCCGCAAGCCCGAAGCGCAGGCCGTCGTCCGCGAAGGCCGCGAGGTCCGCGCCCCGGCCGAGCCGCTCCAGTCCGCGCCCCGTGATCGCGAGGTTGAGGAAGACTCGGCCGTACGCGGCCCCCGGCTCCCGCCCGAGGGCGCCGCGCAGCGCTTTCCACTCGGCGTGGGCGGCGAGGACTGCGCGCGCCGAATCGAGCTGCGGTCCGAGCGCACGGATGAATGCGCGGGCTCCATCCGCCTTCTCGATCGAGAAGAAGGCGAAGAGCTGGAAGTCCTTGCGAAAGCCGGGGATGATGTTGCCCTGGATCTCGTCGAGGTCCAGCACCGGCTCCACCGAGAGGTCACGCGCCATCGCTCAGCCGCCCCGGCGCGCCAAGAGTGCCAGCGGTCCGGGCGCGCGCGGCGCCTGGCCGACGCAGCCGATCGGGCGCGGCGGCGGCACGTCCGAAACCGGCCCGAGGAGTACGCCAAGCCGGATACCGACATGCCGCGCCACCTCTGCCCCGAAGCGGATCGGCGCGCCGCCGATCGTCACGTCGGACACGCCGAAGCCGACTCCCTCCGGAGCGGCGAACTCCGCGCGCACGATCATCGTGCGGTCGGGCCGGTTAGGCACGACACGCCCCTTCTTGACCGACCACAAGCGCCCGACGTCGCTGCCATCCGGTGTCGCGAAGCCGGCAAGGTCGATCCCGGTCATGTAGAGACCGACCGGGTTCTCGAGTGTCAGGAAGCGGTTCTCACGCGCCTGCGCGTTCACGACGGCGCCGATGGTGGGGTCGCTCTGACGCTCGGCGGCGCCGTAACGCGCGCACGCGATGAGCGCCTGCGCGCTGGTGATGGGCGCGCCCGTGGCGGTGTCCTCGCGCAGGATCGCCGAACGAGCGGCGATGTTGATCTGCGCGCCTAGCGTGTTGTTGCTCTGCTGCATGTGCACGCAAAAGCGATTGTTCCAATCGTTGTAGGGGTCGTAGCGATCCGGCCGAAGCGGGTCGGCGAGTTCGTCGATCCGCACGTCTGCGCCGTCGCAGCGCTCGCGGTACAGCGACAGCAGGAGCGGGTGCGTCTTGTCGGTGCCTACCCCGAGCCGGTCCTCGAACAGGAACCGGTAGAACTCCGGCGGCTCGCTCGTGAAGACAATCCGGCGAATGCGGCCCTCGTTGTCCCGCATTGCCGTCCACTCCGCGTACTCGTCCTGCACACGGGTGCGCCTGCCAATGCGTGAATCGAACTGCGGCTCGTCAAGAAAGGCGAACATCCCCTCCTCATTTCCATGGAATAGCGGCTCGAAGCTCGTCGGCAGCGCGCTCCAGGTAACGTTGGCAGGCGTCGAGCCCGTCGGGACCGCCCGTTCGACGGGGTTGTAGAAACGTAGGTCGCGCGCGCCGCGGCCCCATCTTCGCAACTCCTCTACGGCCGCCTCGGCCTCGTCGTCGGGGGCGCCGTGAATGTTGCTCTCGAAAAAGAAGTCGATAAGCCGGTGCCACGCGTCCGCGACCTCCGGGAAGGCATCGAATTCGTCGCTGTCCGCGGTCGGGCGAAAGCGGAAAGGGGTCACGGCTGCGTCGCCGGCGGTCCTCGCGGGCGGACCATAAAGGTGCTGTACGCCTGCGACGTCGTCGTCCCTGAGCCGGTCCACGTCGTCGGCGTAGAACGCGAACATTATCGCGTCACGGTTGTCGGAATGGCCGAGCCCCAGGAGATGGCCGATCTCATGGATCGCGACGTTGAGGAGGCGGATGCGGTTCGACGCGCTCTCGTCCGTCCAGAGCTCGAACTCGTCGAAATGGAGGGACCCGGCGTTGGGGCCGCCGCACGGCGGCGGAAAGAAGGCGTGCGCCAGGGTATTTGATGCCATCGAGCCCGCGTCGTCGAAGGGCGCACCGTCGCCGTGGTCGCCCCGCTGCCAGGCGATCGTGAAGGTCGGGTTCTGTTCGGGCGCTACCTCGCGAAAGCGGAGCGCCGAAACCCGCGCCCAGGCGTCGAAGGCCTCCGCGAGGATCTCTCGCTGGCGAGCGGAATCGAGATCCGGGGTCGCGTTGAGGATGGCGTAGGTCAGGTCGGCGTTTGGATAGGCGCACCCGACGGCCGAGAACGGGGCCAGCGCCAAGCCGCGCGCCCGATCTACGTCCGGCACGCCACAGCGCGGCCGCTGCATCAGCGCGAGCGTCGCCTCGTCCCCGACGCCAGTCTCCGCGAGGCGGTAGCTGCGCTGGAAATCACGCACGGCACCGCAAGTGGACGAGCACATCACGCCGGGCACATAGTTGCTGCCGAGGTAGCCCGCCCGGCCGAGCAGGGCCTGGACCGCGCGGACATCATCGCCGGCCTCGCCCGGGACCAAGTGTCCCGCGGCACCCGCTTCGAGAGCCGCAAACCTGAATCGCGTCTTTGCGCACGGTCTCGTTCTCGGTGGCATGGTCTATTCTCTCCGATGGCTGAATGCGTCTCTGCGGCGGCGCACTGGGTGGCTCGTCAGGGCCGGTCGCGGCCCCCATACCGAGGCGTCGCCGGCTCCGGTTTCGGGTCGGGCTCGCGGGCAATGCCGATCGCGCCGGGTGGTACCCCGTCGGGCGCGCCGCGCGCGATCCATTCGCGCACGTAGGCAATACGTGCATCGGCGATCCGGGGCCGAAAGCGCGGCATCCGCATGGGGGCATCCTCCGGCAGGTCGATGCGGCCGATCAGTGGCGAGCCCTCGGGGTCGCCCGCCACGACCGGCGGGACCCCGAAGACGGGCCTCGACAGGAACGCCTCCCGCGTCACGTCACGCCAGAAGGCGCCGTGGCTACCGAGGTCGAAGCCGCGCACCGCCTCGTCGAGTATCGCGGCAACCTTCGGGAAATCTCCTGGCGCGGGCGGAAGATCGCCGCCGCCCGCGAACCTCGCCGCGAGCGCTTCGCTCGCGGCATCCTCAGCGAGAAGGTGCGCGACAAACGGGTCGTCCGCGTCCGCTGGGATATCGGCGATAGCGCCCGCAAGCCGCCCGGCCGCGGTGAGGACGTCCGCGTGGCCGGCCCACCGGTCGTCTTCGTCCGGCGAAAGGTCGAGGCGGTAGGGCAGCTCGAACGGAGGCCCGGCATGGGCCGCCGGGTCACCGCCGAGCGGCATACGCACGAGCTTACGCCCGATTTTAGCGATCCGCCGCATCTCGCCGAACGCCCACAGGACGAGGAGGCCCTTCACTGTGCGGTCTCCCTTGGCGGGCCCTGCTTCGACGAAGACCGGACCCTCAAGGAGCAGCGCGTGGTGTACGAAGCGCAGGAGGAGGCGGTAGCGCAGGTCGAAGAGCTCGGCCCAGGCGCGGCTGCGCGAGTTCACGATGCGGCCGGCCGCGAACGGCGCCTCGAGGGCGGCCTCGACCGTCTCGGATGGGTCGAACGTCCGTGGCTCGAGCGCCGTGTTCGGGTTGTCGGCGACCGGCCACACCGGTGGGACGCCGATTTCGCCCTCGATCCTGGCGAGCGCCTTCCAGGCCGCTAGGAAGCGTTCGAAGTGAGATTCGCCTGCCCCGACCTCGATGTCGGCTTCCTCGCCCTGGTCGCCGATCTCGCGGACGGCCTCGACTGCGGCCGCGCGTACAGCCGCGACATCACCCTGGTCGAAGCGCTTCACGAGCACGTCGAGTTCGGGCGCATCCCCGCCGAGGGGGTGGGTGCGGTAGCCCCAGTCGCTCCAGCGGGCCTGTCGGGGGGCGCGATCGAGCCGGAAGTCGTCGTCCGACAGCCGGTCGCCGAACAGCGTCCTGAGGCGCGCGAAGATCGGCCCCACGTGGCGCACGGGCAAACCGTCGTTGCTCGCGAGCGCGCGCGGGCCGATCTGCCCGTCGTAAAGTGCGACGTCCTCCGCCAGGAGCCCGGCTTCGAGGGCGGCGCGGTCCACTGGGCTCTCCGCTACGACATACTTGGCGAGGCTGCCAAGCGAGGCGCGCTCTAACCGGAAGCGGAAGGGATAGATCTCGCTTGCGAACGGGGAGTGCTCACGCCCGAAGTGAAGCGGAGCGCCGACGAGCGTGAGCAGGTTCTGCACCGTGATCAGATGGCCCATCTCCTCGCGCGCGATCTGCACGAGGGTGGCCGCGAGGTCCCGCGCCGCGTCCGCGGCGTCCCCGGCGCGCTCGGGCGCAATCGAGTAGGCGGCGAACAGATAGTGGACCATCAAGAAGTGCTCGACCTCCGCAGCAGCCGTCAGCCAGAAGATGGCTTCGTCGCGCGGCTGGAGCGGTGGCACGAGCGGGCCGGCGGCGGTTCTTGGACGGGCTGCGGCGAGAGCGGGCCCGGCGGCCTGCACCGACCGCGCGAACAGGTCAGGCGAGATGAATGCTCGCGTGCGCATGGTCGTCTCTCCTCGCGCCGGTTACGCCGGCTTGCCCGCGGCGATCCAGGCGCGTAGCCGCTCGATGTCGCTCTGCGGCCAGGCGCCGTCGCAGGGCATGGTGCCGTCCTCGATGCGTTGCAGGATGAGGTCCGCGTTGGCGACGACGTCCTCATAGACGTGCAGGTCCCAGCCGCTGATCGACTTCATCACGAGGGCGTCGCGCTCCCGGAACAGCGGCCTGATGTCGGCCTCGAAGGTCGGAGCCTGGCCTGCGGCAGCAAGCGCGCGCATCCGCTCCATTCCCGCCGCGTCCGTCCCGACCAGTGCAACCTTGGCGTTGGCTGCGGCATGGACCCGGAGCCCGACGAGCGGCAGGCCGGGCCCCCAGTGATTCGCGAGGTCCACCTCGGGGATCACGAGGTTCGCTGCGACGGGTGTCAGCACCGGCAGCACGACTGAGCCGTCGGCGGGCGGCGTCGCCACGAAGTCACAGTCGAGGATACCGTCGGCGGGCGGTGTGACGTAGACGAACGGTGCGAGACGAGGCACGGTCCAGCCGGTGGTCGCGGCACGGCCGGTGGCGGCGACGAGCAGGTTCGGCAGCAGTGACTTCTGGAGGGCGAGGTCGACGGCGTCGACGCTGTGGATTCTCGAGCTCATGGGTTTTCTCCCGTGTCGGCAAGTCGGTGGAGCGGCAGACGGCGCGCGACACGACTGGTCGCGGCCTCGTCGATCAAGACGCGCAGGATGTATTCGCCGGGCGGCGCGCCGGCGCCGTCCTCGGTCGTGAAGTCCCAATCGATGCGGCAGGGGCCAGGCGTGGGATCGCCCGGCGGGTTCAGACGGCGCACGAGGCGGCCGAAGCGGTCCCAGACGAGGACCTCCAGGCGCCGCGCGCCGGCGGGAACCTCTACGGAGAAGCCGATGCCCTCCTCGCCGGCTAGATCGGGCTCCGGCGCGGGAGTGGCGAGCGCCGCGGGCGGAATCGGCTCGTCGGAAAGCTTGTAGACTGTGTCGCCGCTCGCATATCCGACCCGTACTGGGTCGCCCAGGAAGCGGAAGCGGTTCACGCGGAAGCCCACGTGGTTGGCGTCGACCCAGTTCTCGCCTCCGTCCTCGGTGGCGCTGGTGTAGCCGCCCCCGAAGAAGTAGTCGCCCCAGCCGCCGACCCAACCGCGGCGCTCGTCGAGAAAGCCAACACCCTCCAGGTTGGCGTTGCGCTGCCGGTCGTTGATCCGCAGTCGCCGCCACGTCCGCCCGAGGTCGTCGGACCGCAGGATTGCGCCGTCGTGGAAGTTTTCCAGTGAGACGAACAGCGTCGACTCCCCGAGCTTCTGGATCTTCCAGCCCCATTCGCCGCGCGGGAACGCGCCGAGGTCGGCAAGTGGGGCGACCACGTTCGTCCAGGTCTCTCCGCCGTCGGTCGTGGCGAAGACCGCCGGCACGAGGTCGCGCCGCTCAGTTGTGCGATCGGGGTGGCGGACCTCGTCTAATCCGCCCACTACCCAGCCGGTCGCGGGATCGGTGAAGAGGATGTCGATCAGGGCCGCGGGCGCCCCGCCAAGGTCGACCGCATCCCAGGTCTCGCCGCCGTCGGTCGTGCGGAACACGCCGGCCGGCTCGTCCGGAAAGTTGGTGCCGGCGGCAAACACGACGGTTTCGCTCACCGCGACGAGACCACAGATGCGCCCCGGCCCGCCGGGCGGAAGGCCCTCCACGGGCGCCCAGGTCCGCCCGCCGTCGCGCGTGCGGTAGAGCGGATGCGGCCCGTAGATCGCGCCGATCCACCCGTCGCTGGGTGAGGCGAAAGCGAGGCACCGCAAGTAGCTGTCGCGAAAGAGCTGCTGCTCTTCCCAGTTTGCGGCGCCGTCGGTAGTCCTGAATACCTTGCCGTCAGAGTTGACCGCCCAGCCGAGGTTCTCGTCGAGGAAGAACACGTCGTCGGTGCGCGAGCGCGCGGCCGGGAGCGACGTCGGTCGCCACGTGAGTGCCATCGTGACTGCTCCTTCTGTAGTGCCGATAGGACGAGCGAAGCGGTGACATGCCGCGATGCACGAGGGTTCAGCCGGTGCCGTAGGGCGGGAGGTCTTCTAGAGACCAGTCGTGGCGTGCTGGCGTGCTCGATACTTCCCCCAGGCCTTCGCCTCGGGGGATGGGAGATCCGCCGCGACGACAAGCGTCAGCCCTGTGGCTGCGGGGCTAGCAGCCCTGCCAGGGCGACGATGATCGTGGATGCTGCCGCCGTGAGTGCCCCCGCGACTTCCTGGCCTGCCGCTTGTGCCGCGAGCCAGATGTTGGCTCCCAGTGACAGAACGAGGCCCACGCCGAGAAAGCCGACGACCATCGGGTAGATCCGGTTGTTGGGCAGCCGGCTGGCTGCGGCCGCCCGCGTCGATCACGCTGATCGGATTCTTTTCGAACTCGGCGCGTAGCCGGGAGTCGCTCTGAAGCCGCGAGGCAAGATCGTCCAGCGTCCGCGGCATGCAGTTCGTCGCCATGTCCTCTTACTCCGCACTGATGGGGGTGGCGTTGGTGGTCGGATCGCCCTACAGACCGCGGCGCCACCAGAGACTTGGGTCCGTCGGTGCCCCCACGTCGGACTGGACCGTCAACATGGCGTTGCGACCCGTGCCATCGGTTGCGAGGGTGATGCGATCGCCATCGAAGCTGGTCATGCGCATGCGGACCGATTCGGGGTATGTAATCATCTGCTCGTGCAGAATACCAATCGCGATCCGCTCGCCCATGCGCAGGCTGTCGTAGTAGTCGGTGTAGTAGTGAACGCCAGCCATGTTGCGGCCGATGGCTGTGTTCGCAGCGAGCTTGTTGAGTTCGCCGACGAGCGTCAGGCCGTCAGACGGCCCTTTGTCGACCAGTTTCTTTCCGTCATCCGATGGGACGTAGCACCGAGCGAAAGGGGCCGGTTCTTTGGGGCTAGACACCCCGATCCGAGCGAGCTGGAGCGGCGTCCAGCTGGTGTGCCCATCGAAGATCTCGAAGAACGCCTTCAGCACTGTGACGCAGGCACCTGCTACGGTCGCGTGCCCCGCGCCGTAGGCCGGATGCATAGGGGAGCCTTCGGGAAAGGCCATCGGCAGGAGGTAGTTGTACGCGCCGATGTTCGGCAGTTCCGCGGGCCGCTCGTGCTCGGCATCTGCTGCTGCATTGGCTGCGGCAATCCGGGCCATCAGATCGACGTCACCAAAGCACGCTTGGCGAAGCTTCTCGCAATGCGCGATGGCAGGCTGCTCCGCGACTCCCAGCCGGTGCGCGTGGCCGTTTGCGGCAAGCGTTGCAACGGCGCCGAGCGCTTCCGGACGCGCGCGCAGGTGGTAGTTGAACTTTTGCCGCCTGACGGCCTTCAGGGCACGGGTCGCGGTCTCCGTCACGAGAGTCAGGATATGCGGTCCGCCGAAGGTTGCGAAGCCGGCCCGGGTGACGGCACGCCCTCGGCCGCCGTGCTCTGGCAAGCCCGCATCGCCGGACGCCCCTGCAGCCAGAAGCAGCAGGCAGGCATTCAGATACGCCTGGTAGAGGGCGTCGAAATGAACGTAGGAGGCGAGGTCTCGTGGTGTCGTGATGAAGCGAAGCTTACGCTCGAACCGGTCCCGCCCATCGACGGCAGCGCCGTTCTGGACGTCGAGCCAGGCGGCCCAGGTCTGCATGTAGTCGACACACTGCTCGTGGGCCTCGATCCGCTGATCGACGCGCTGTGCGCCGTAGCGGATGTAACCGTCCTTGGGGCTGACCATGGCCCCGGTCGGGTCTGGAATTCTCGCCGCCGTACCCTGGAGCAGGAACTGTGACAGATAAGGACCATCGAAGCAGCCGGGCGAGGAGCCACGGAACATCGTGCCGGGGCTCAGCGGCGCGCCCGGACGTCGGCGTGCTGCGCGCCGCCTTGCAGCTTGCTCGGAGATCTGGCTGCCTCCGGTGTCGCGCGGATCTCCTTCTGGATCGAACCACGGCATCGCACCGAGGGCCGAAGCCCATGCCGCCAGCCTGGGATCGGCGTCGTCGAACCGAGCGAAGGGCTCATCCCTGAGGAGGGCCATCGCGTAGTCTTCCGCCATCTCCGCCGCCAGTTCGTCCGACCCGAGCCGCGGTGCCGGCGACATGCCGACCGAGCCCGCGTCGGGCCCCTCGAGATCGTAGACATGGCCCGCAACGGGGCTCTCCCAGCGCCGGACCTCGCCGGGGTCTTGGGCTTCGCGTGTCAGGAACGTGCGAACCGATGCGCCGGGATCATAGCCAGCGGGAACGTGAGGTGGCCGATGCGTGTCGACGGGTGCGTCGACGGGGCCAAGCGGAACATCGAACGAACGGTCCGGTGCGTTGATCGCCGAGAAGAACCTACGGAAGGCATCCGGCTCCACGATCCCGAAGACGTCGTGCGGCAGACCCTTCGAGAAGTTCGTCGGCCACGTTCCCTCGAACTGGGCGCTTTCGCAGTTCTCGGTTGTGACGACTGGCTGGGCGGAGATGCCGAGTGCGTGGCTGCGCCTGGCGCGCGCCTCGTCCGCGCGTGCCTCCCCTTCCGGGTTGGGTTTCGGCTGCTGATAGGCCATCGGTGCGCTCCCGCACGATTGATTGACGAGGAGCTTGAACTACCCGGCGTCAGCGCAGCGTGACAGCGACGCCCCAGGGGAGTGACAAAACCGTGAATTCTTTCATCTCGGCGGTGGCGCGCGCTAGGCGTTAAGGTTACAATATGCTGAAGTAACGGATGCTTTTTGCTCGATTTCTGCGCGTCCGCAGCCGCTGCGTCGCTTTTCGATCTGCAGCACCCAAAACGAAAAAGGCGCTAGGAGGAACACTCATGGGGCGTCGCTTCGTCGTAACGGTCGCGGGGCCTCTTGAGGTGCGCGGCCCAGAGGGGCCGATCCGCCTACCAGGCACCAAGGAAGCGGCGATCGTCGCCACGCTCGCATTGTCGCCGCAGCGAAGGCGCACCCGGGCCTGGCTCCGCGCGTTGCTGTGGGGGGATCGGTTCGAGGCGCAGGCCGCGGCGAGCCTGCGTCAGTCACTATCGCGTCTTCGCCGGGCCCTGAGCGACCATCCAGAGTTCTTCTGCGCGGATGGCGATTCCGTATGGCTCCCCCCCGAGATCGTCGAGATCGATGTCGGGCGGGTCGGCCAGAGGCAGGAGCTTCTTGAGGGGATCGACGTCAGATCCGAAGCGTTCGAGGATTGGCTTCGCGCCGAGCGCATGGCTTGGGAAGGACGAGCAGAGCGGACGCCGACTGACGTTGATCCCGTGGCGCTTCTGCCTCGCCCGCGCATCATCCTCTGCCCGGTGATCGCACCGGATGCCGTTGGCCCGGGAGGCTACACCGAGGCCCTTTGCGATGATGTCGTTCACGGGCTCTGTGCGCACGACCTCGTCGACGTGATCGATCTACGCGATCGAAGCGCGTCGATTGCGGATAGGTTACCCGAGGCCGACCTTGCTCTCGGACAGATCGTGGCACGCATCCGTGTCGGAAGCGGGGCGGGCTCGATGCTCGTGTCGGTTTGTGCGACGGAGCCAACCTCTGGGCGGGTCGTCGCCGCCTATACGAGCGAGCTGTCGATCGGTCGATCAGGCGGGCCCCGGCCCGATGCGTTCGCCGAGCTGAGCTGCCGCACGGCGGATACACTGCTTCGTGCAGCGCTCACCGTCGTGCCAACGGGTACGTCCCGTACCTCGGTTGCCCTCGCCGTCATCGAGCTGATGATGCACGACCGTGGAAGGCACGCGGCGGTCCGAAACTACCTGTTTCGCGCATTCGACGCGCAGCCATCGGCGATCTGTGCGGCGTGGTGCGCCTTCACCGCTGCTCAATCGCTCGGCGAGCGTCTCCAGGACGACCACACGCTCGACCTGCAGGCCTGTGAAGCACTCTGTCGGCGAGCGATCCAGCTCGATCCCGCGAACGGCTTGGTGCGTGCCATCGTGGGGCATCTGTTCGGCTTCGTCGCACGCCGGCCCGATCTTGCCGACGAGCAAATACGCTTGGCGTTGGAGTTGTGCCCGCGCGTGCCACTGGTCAACGACTTCGCGGCAATGAATGCGCTCTATGCGGGCGCCACGCGGCGGGGCTATCGGCTTGCCTTGGCGGCGGCGCGGCTCGGCCGCTTCGGTCCGATGCGCGTCTACTTCGAGGCTTCGGTCGCGATCTGCGCGGCCGCGCTTGGCCGTCACGACGAGGCAATCCACGTGAGCCGGTTGGTCCTCGTCGAGATGCCGGACTTTCTCCCAGTCATGCGACATCTCGTCGGTAGTCTCGCCGCGAACGGTGACATCGACGCCGCGCGCACCGTGGCACTCCGCACTCGCAGCTTCGACCCCGACTTCTCCAGCGAGCGTATTCTCGCCTCCGACTATCCACTTCCCTCGCCCGACAGCGTCGCCCTCGTTCGGAGCGGCCTAGCACGCGTCGGCCTCGACGTGCCCTGAGCAAAAGATGGAGTAACGAAATGACGGATACTACCGTTCTGCCGCCCTATGGCCTCTTTGCCGGACGCCTCGAGGAATTGGCACAACGGAGCGAGCCGATGGAGCACTGGCGGCCGAACCTGCCGCTCTTCGAACGGCGCGAGACGTTCCTGGCGTGGCGGACGACCGCACGCGATCGGATCGCGGCTACCGTCTGGCCGCGCTTCGATCGCGCGACGAGAGCATGGCAGGGCGCGGCCACAGCCCGCGCGTTGGATCTGACGCTTGCGGACATCGCGATCATGATCGACGCGTTTCAAGGCGGGACGCCGGTCGGGCTGCGCCCAGCGCCAGTCTGCCCGACACCGCGTTTCGGCACGACGCACCGCGAGCAATTCATCGCCGAGGACGATCCCAAGGAGCCGATTGGCGTAAACGTTGGCGACTACGTCTGCTCGCTCAGCGATGCCGAGATAGCCAAAGTGATGCAGGAAATGGAGATCGCGCTCGACAGCACGAAATTGCAGGGCTTGTTCTGGCTGAAGCGCGAGCTCTGTCGGCCGCGACCGTATCAGACCGCGCTTCTGCTCGGCATCAACGGCTTCTATTACGACCGTGCCATTAGCGCCACTCACTCGTCGATCTACAGCGGCCATTGCCTGGAGGGCATCCTCTCTGCAGCCACGGTATTCGATCGGTGGCGCAACGATTCGCGCTATTCGAACGAGGATATCGATCGGCTCGCGCACTACGCCGTGGACTTCGGCGATCGTCGGGTATTCGCAGGCGTCCACTACCCGTCAGACAACGTCGTCTCATGGTGGATGGCGGCGTCGTTGATCGGCGAACTCTTCGCCGACCCCGAACCGGTAAGGGCATTCGTCGTTGCTGCGGTGCGAACGCATAGCCTCGTCTATCGGGCCATTGCCGAGCGAATCGGCGAGGATGCGCTCAATGGTGCCCGGGTGCTGCTGGAGGAGGTGGATCTGCTGAACGAACAGTCCAATAGTTGAAGGTCGACGCGCCTCTGTCCCCAGAACTTCTGGAACGGCTCGATCCGACTGGGAATTCCAGTGTGAGCTCGGCATGAGCTATCGCATCGACGATCCAAGAACCATAGGCGGTGACTAAATCCTTATCCAGAAAACTGCAGCTGGTTGTTCAGTGTTGACAGGAGATGTTTGGAATAGCGGTGGACCAGGTGAGGCCCCAAGGTCTACTTTCCGGGGATAGATTTGAGGACGGTGTGGTCTGTGCTGGCACGGATTGAGCCAGCTTCGCCTGCAGTAGACCGTGCACCACGACCACAGGCAGCATTCAGGACGCCGCCACCAAGGCCGCTTCAGCCGTCTTCCTGGTCGTCCCGAGCGGGCCCGCCGTTGGCCCGTTGGAGACCTCGAAGAACGCGGCGATTGTCGACCTCGGATGGTGAGGCGGGCTGTTAAAGGCGCCCCGCACGCGGCTGCCCATGGGCTCTCGCGGTCTTTGATCGCTGCAGACGGTGGCGGGTTCGGTGTCTGGAGGCCTCCGTTCCTCACGTGGGCGCGGGTCGGGTCTCGAACCAGGCGAGCCGGAGCATGTTGGTGACTAGGTTGGCGAGGCCAAGCTTGGTCTTGGCGCAGGCCTTGCCGACGGTGCGGATGACCAGCCCCAGGCGGCGCTTCTGGACGGCGAAGACGTGCTCGACCAGGGCGCGGACCCTGGCCCGCTTAGCATTACCGCGACGGATATTCGGCGCCATCGGCTTGCCGCGTGGCTTCGGTCGTTGCAGCCGCTCGACCCTCCCGCGTCGGGTGAGCATGGCGAGGTTGTCCTTGGACCGGTAGGCGGTGTCTGCCCACACGTTGCTGGCGGTGTTGTCGGGATCGAGCACGGCCGCGAGCTGCGCCCCGTCATGAGCCGCGGCGTGGGTCACCGTGTAGCGCCGGACAAAGCCGTGCCGGCGATCGATCGTGACGTGGTTCTTGTAGCCGAAGCACGTCACGACTAGTTCCGTCGCGACCCGCTCGTTGACCTTGGCCGGGCGCTTCCGGCCGCGCTTCAGGGTCCAGCGACCGTCCCGATCGATCTGCGCGGCTCTGGCATTCGACCATCCCTTGGGCACACCGCCACCCTTCACGGTGGCCTTCTCGTCGCCCTTCAGCCGCGGCCGGCGGGCCTCGACGACCGTGGCGTCCACGATCTGCCCGCCCATCGCGAGGTACCCGGCGTCGCGCAGCAGGCGGTCGAACCGCTCGAACAGCGTCTCGATCGCGCCCGCCCGGGTCAGCTGCTCGCGGAACAGCCAGAGCGTCTTCGCGTCCGGCACCGGGTCACCGAGCCCGAGCCCGACGAAGCGCATGAACGAGAGCCGGTCCTGCACCTGGTACTCCGCCTGGTCGTCCGACAGCGTGTACAGCGTCTGCAGCACCAACAGCCGGAACATCAGCACCGCGTCGTAGGGCGGCCTTCCGCCCTTGGCCCGGTTCGAACGCATCAGCGCCCGTTCGAGCTCGTTCCGGAACAGCTCGAAGTCCACGACCGAATCGAGCCGCGCCAAGGGGTCGCCAGCCTCGTTCAGCCAGCGAAGTCGATCATCGACGTCGAAGAAACCCGACTGAACCGCCATGCCGCCCTCCCGCTCTGCGCCTGGAGCAGAGCGAATCACGCAAAAACCCGCGTCCGCCACAGGTTCTTCGAGCCCTCCCGTTGGTGCACTTGAGGCTGATCGGCAGGCGTCCGTTATCTGCTTGGCACTGGACGCGCAAGCGACCTGCAGAACGTGGAGCGCACGTCCGTTGCTGGCGACTTTGCGACCTGGCCGTTCCGAATATGGATGGCCGTCTGCGATATCCCACCGGTCACAAACCTCGGTCACGGTCCTGGCGCCGGTCTCTCG
>JBCBTD010000076.1:0-18350 GCA_039818825.1 Pseudomonadota bacterium | reverse complement strand
CCGCGCGGACCGAAACGATTGATCGTCGACGTGTCGAACACCGAACGTCCGCTGACCGAGATCGACGCGTTGGCGGAGGCGAACTCCACCTGGTCGGCCGCCTGACGCAGCAGCGCCTCGGTCTCGGCATCGACGCCGAAGGCGACCAGCCCAGGCAGCGCATCCGGCGCGTCGTGATGAGGCTGAGGCAGCGGAGCCGTGGCCATGTCGCCCTAGAGCCCCGTCTGCAGCGCGGTGGTCTCGCGCAGCGGCGTCACGTCATTGTCGTTGTAGCGGCGCACCGCGCCGATCGTGCCGGCGGCCGTTGCCGGCGCCGTTCGCCCGCCGCCGGTCAGATCGCCGCGGTCGGCAACCATCGCCTCCAGGTTGCTGTCCCCGGCGCAGCCGAAGGCCAGTTGGTCGGACGGGTTGGGGTTGCCCCAGAGCGGATCCAACGGATGCGGCACGCGGGCAGAAGCGAAGTCCGGGCACCGCGACGCGACCACGTCGACCCGCTCGCCGGTTACCCGCACGCCAGACCGGGGCACCTCCTCGACGACGGTCGTGATGCCGCGCTCGTCCAGATAGCGGGCGATGTCGACGCCGAGCGTGTCGCCGATACCGAACGGCACCTCGACCAGGGCCTGCCGGATGTCGGCACCGTCGAAAGCTGCGGCGAAGCGGTCCAAGCGACCGCGCGCCGACCGATCGAGCTCGGTCGTCGTCGCCGGCAGCCGCGTCTCGATGGCGTCGATGGTGTAGCCGACGTCGGCTTCCGGCAACGGCACTGCGCGAGGCGGGAACTCGGGCGGGCGACAGCCGACCAGGGCAGCAACGACCACCGGCATCCACCAGCAGAGGCTGCGGGAGCGGGCCATCAGTAGACGAACCCGACGGGGCCGTGGAGACGTCCCCGACTGACACGGCCGGGGGCGCTGCCGACCTCGCCGAAGGCCTTTTGCAGCAGCAGTCGCTCCAGCGGACTGGTCGGACCGTAGCGGCCGAGCGGGGTCTCGAGGCCTTCGGGCGACGTTGGCCGCACGACGTAGGGCGTGACGATCACGACCAGCTCCGATTCGGCGTTCTGGTACTCGGTTGACGTGAACAACGCGCCAAGCACCGGTAAATCCCCAGCGCCCGGGAGCTTCTCGACAGTGTCCCTGGTCGATTGCTGCAAGAGCCCGCCAATGACGATGCTTTGGCCGCTCCCGAGCTCGACGCTGGTTTCGACCCGACGGACGGTCAGCGCCGGGATCTCCAAGTCGTCGATGACGATGGCACCGGTCGTGGTCAGCTCGCTGACCTCTGGCCGCACCAACATCGCGATGCGATCCGCCGACAGGACCGTTGGTGTGAAGTCCAGTGCGACACCGAACGGCTTGAACTCGATGGTCGTGCGATCGTTGTCCTGGGCGACCGGGATCGGGAACTCGCCGCCGGCAAGGAAACTTGCGGTCTGCCCGGAAACGGCGGTCAGATTGGGCTCGGCCAAGGTGCGGACCAGCCCCTCGCGGTCGAGTGCATCGATGAATGCGTCGACACTGACGTTGTCGCTGCGAAACGACCCGAAGTAACCGCCAAACTCCTCGTCGGGCAGAATGATCGCGTCGGCCAGCGTGCCGAAGGGCGCGACCAGGAAATCGCGCCCGGTGACCACACCGACGGCGAACTGTCCCATGTTGAAGAGCGCTTGGAGGTTGATGCCGAAGCGCTGGTCGACGTTGCGTGAGACCTCCGCGACCCGGACGCGGATGTTGACCTGGGTCGGCGTGTCGACGGTCAGCCGGTTGATCAGCGTCTCGCCGTCGCCGATCACGCCCTGGAGGGTCGAGACGATGGCCTCCGCCTCTTGCGGCGTCGACGTCGTCCCCTCGACCAAGAGCGTTTTCGGCGCCGAGTGCAGGATCACGCGGTTGCCGGGGAACCTGGCGCGGAGGATCTCTTCGAGCAGCGTGAGGTTGTGCTCGATGCGCACGTCGCGGCTGACCACGGTCCTGCCGTCGGCATCGATGGCATAGAGGCTGGTTCGCCCGGTACTGATCCCGAAGACGACG
The DNA here is from genome assembly GCA_039818825.1 of Pseudomonadota bacterium. Lineage (GTDB taxonomy): Bacteria > Pseudomonadota > Alphaproteobacteria > Geminicoccales > Geminicoccaceae > JBCBTD01. The sequence continues at coordinate 16,317 of JBCBTD010000076.1, read as the reverse complement.
AGCGATGTCCGCGAGCTGAGTTGGACGTCGGCAATCTCCGGATCGGCGACGAAGACCGATTCGATTTCCGACGGCAAGGTGATCACCGTCGCTTCGCCGAGATCCAAGGTCAGGCGTTGGGCGTTCGCCTCACCTACTGGCCCGAGCCAAACCGCGACGAGCAGGGCGAAGCATCGAGCCAGCGTTCGCATCGAGGATGCATCCGCAGAGGCGGCCAGCGACCTCAATTCTCGACCACTTCGACGGTGCTGCCGCGAAGCACGCGGACTTGCCGGCCGATCACCGGCGCCGGTTCTTCGGTCGGGATCTCGACGCCGGCGGCGGCGCGGACGACCGCCGACACGTCGCTTGCCCAAGTCGGCCCCTGTTCCGCTGCCGCAACACCAGCGGGCTCCGCTTCCAGTTCGGGCACGAGGAGGCTGCGAAGACTCACCGACAAGCTGCCCATTTCCTCGGCGACAGCCACCCATTCGGCCTCCCGGGGCGAGACCTCCAGGGTCAGCGTCCTGGCGACGTCGGCACCATCGCGGTCCGCCAAATTGCTGTGGATGCTCTGGTCGACGGCGATCACCCGTACCGCCTGCAGCACGGTTTCGCTGGCAAATCGCCGGGTCAGGTGCCGCTCGCGATCGAGTTCGCCGAGCCGAAGCGTCAGGATCAGGTCGACGACGTCACCTGGAAAGACGTGACCGGCGTTGCCGGACACCGCGTCGACGGCGATCGACACCGCGCGTTTGCCGGGCGCCAGCACGGCCGCCAAAAATCCGTCCTGTCCCGGCAACAGCAAATCGCCGGATCGCAGCGGCGCACCGGCCTCGACGGGGCGAATGACGACCGCGCCGGCGATTGGTGCACTGCCATCGGCTCTGATCACGTCGTCCGTCAACTCGTCGCGCGGCCAAGGCGCTGCTACCGTCTCGGCCGCGTCGAGGAACGTGCCGACCGCAAGCGGCTGCAGGGCAACGACCACCGAGACCGTCGTCACCGGCGCTGGCGCCGGGATCGCTGCCTCTTGGACGGAGTCGTCGGCAAAGTAGCCGCGAGCCAGCAGCAAGCCGATGGCGCCGAAGGCCCCCACCGCGATCAATCGAACGAGAAGACGCCCCATGGTGTCGACCTCACAGCCTGTCGCTGAGAATCCAAATCCCGCCCGCGGCGATCGCCACGCCGTACGGCACGGTCGCGATCGACATGCTGCCCGAGACGCCGCCGGCGATGGCCATGCGCGCTCGGTGCATCACCAGCACGACGATCGCCAAAGCGCCGCCGGCCAGCGTCGTCACGAGCAGGTACTCGAGCAGTCGATCGGGCGCGGCCCAAAGCGCCGTGGCGGACATGAGCTTGACGTCGCCGCCGCCCATCGCGCCGAACGCGAACAGCACCGCCCCGGCGACGAACACCGAGCCGGCGCCGAGCAACGCGCCGAGGACGTCGGCCGTGGCGTCGCCGAACAGGACGGCGATTGCGAAGATGAGCAGAAGCGCGGCGACGAGCAGGTTCGGGATGACCCGGAACCGCAGATCGGTCACGGCGGCCGCGAGAAGACCCAGTACGGTTGCCCAGGCCGAGAATGGCTCCAACGAGGAACGCTCCTTTCACAAACCAACACGGGTCCGTGGGATTCTCGTATCGGAGTACCGTTTACTCGGTGGCGCTCGGCTGGTCAATTCATGGTTGAATGACCAGCCGCGACACAATCGTACTGCGTTAGCTTTTTGCGGCCGGCGCTTCGGCGCCACCAGGGACAGCGTCCTTCATGTTGTCGAAAGCCTTGTCCAAGACTTCCTTGAACCCGCCGCTGTCACCGAAGATGGCGACCACGACAACGACGACGCCGGCGGCAAGCACGGCGTATTCGATCGCCGTAACACCGCTCTCGTCGGCTGCAAGGCGTTTCAGGAACTTCAACATGCTCAAGTCTCCATGCCAGATTGGCCGCCGGCGGGCCGGGAGATGCGGCCGGCACGTCGATGCGACGACGAGGTTCGACTTCACCGACGCAGCCATTTTGAGCGGATAGTTGCTACCAGACGGTAAATGCGCGTTGGTCGTGCTCACCTGACCGGAGCTCTGGTGGACCAAGGTGCTGCCTCGCCCCGAAACGGGACACTCGATGCTGCGGCAGCAAGACGCATCCTGGCCTTCGACGTCCCGGCGCCGTGCGGCCGATGGGCGGCGCCGGCTTCAAGGCTTGGCGTGGCAGGACAGGAAGTTGAACCGGCGGAGTGGTGACCTGACCCGCGGCGTCCGGAGCGTCGTAAGGTCCACTTTGCGGTTGTACCAGTAGCGGGTCACCACCCGATCCGGGTGGCTGCGCCAGCGGTACGTGCCGTAGAGGTCGAATTCGGAGAGACCGGCCCCGATCGTCCGGTCCACGGCGGCGATGATGGCGTCCAGCCACGGCGTGCCGGCTCGCGCCGCGATGTGAGACTGGAGCGCCGTCATCACCACTCGATCGAACAACATGGTGTGGGCGACGAACGACCAAGAGCATCGTCGTCCGGGGCCGAGCAGCCGGTCGGTCGCCCGCGCGTAACCGGCCTCGTACTCGTCCGCCGTGAACAAGACATCGCGCCCGTCCGCCGTCTGGAACGCCAGGGGGCGCAACAACCGGGTGTCGCTGTCGACGGCGACAACGCGCTCTGCGTCGATGAACGCCGGCCAGCTCAGCTTCAGGAGCTGTTGACGCAGCCAACCGCCCCGGTTGCGGCCGCCAGCGACGTACGCGACGTCGACGAGAGAACCGGGCAGCACCTCGTCCTCCGGCGTGTAGTTGACGCCGGCCTCGCGACAAACCGCTTCGATCCGCGCCGACCGTTGACCAACCACGTGCACCGCTCGGATCTCGTGCATGAGATTGGCGCGCAGCGAAGCAAGGCAGACCGGCAAGGTGGGTAGGTCCTTCTCGGCCAACGGAACGAGCACACTGACCGGCTCCCCCTGCGTGGCGGTCGCCCTTGGCAGCCAAGCGAGTGCGTAGCGGTGCGCCATGCTACGGAGCTTCCGAGCCAACCGATGCCCTGAACTCTCGGCGAAGTTGGACGACGCTAGCAACGCGATGTCGCAGGCTTCGTCCCAGCCGTGGAAACGGTGTTGTGAAGCATTGCGGGCTGCACCGGAGTCCCGAGAGCCCACACGTTACGTGTATCCGCTCACGATGCTCCCCTGGAGGCTCTCTTGCGCACGACCCGCACGCTCCTTGCAGCCGGCGCCCTGACGTCGCTCGCCCTCGGTTCTGCCGCCGCGACAGAAACCTACTTGTTCGACACCGGGCACACCGAGGTCCGGTTCAGTTGGGACCACGTCGGCATCTCGCGCCAATCCGCCGGGTTCGACACGCTCGACGGCACGGTGACCATCGTCCGCGACGACGTCCCGCAGAGTGCGGTCGACGTCACGGTCGACGTCGCCTCGGTGAACACCGGCGTGCCAGTATTCGACGAGCACCTCGTCTCTGACGATTGGTTCGACGCCGCAGCCCATCCGGCCATCACCTTCGAGAGCACCGGGGTCCGCCAAGTCGGCCCGACTGAGGCGATGATCGACGGCGATCTCACCATCAAGGACATCACCAAGCCGGTGACACTGACGGCGAAGCTCAACTTCGACGGTCCGCATCCCCTTGGCGAGTTCGTCGACGCCTATGCCGGGCAGCACTATGTCGGCTTCGAAGCCCGAACGACGGTCCTGCGGAGCGAGTGGGACCTCGGGGGCTATGCGCCGTTGGTTTCGGACGCGGTCGAGATCGTCATCTCGACGGAAATGCGCCGCGCCGACCCGACCAACTGAGGCAAGTATCGCGGCTGCCGGCATGGTCATCCGGCGGTGAAGCCGACCCGACCGAACGAACCGAAGTCGGCCACCGCCACCTGCCCGGACAACGGCTTGGCCAGTCCAGTGCAGGTGCCGGTGCTGACCAAATGCCCCGCTCGCAAGGTCAGATCTTGAGCGGTCAGCCAGGCCAACGCGTGCAACGGATGACCGAGCACGTCGGCTGCGGTTCCCCGCCCGACCTCGACATCGTCGACCAACGCGCGAACCGACACGGCGCCCAGATCGTCGAGTGGCGGCGGTGCCAGCGGTGTGCCGAGTACGAGTCCGTGGCAGAACCCGAAGTCGGCCTGAGCCAACCGGGCGTTGCCCATCCCGTCGAGCCGCTGGCGCGTAGCGACGATCTCGATGACGGGCACCACCGCGTCCACCGCGATCCGCAACGAAGCGACATCGTAACCGCCGTCGCGTGCTGGCAGATCCGCGCCGAGCCGGAGCGCGAACTCACACTCGAAACCGCGAAACCCTGGAGGGACGTCGAGCACGGCGCCGTCCTCGAACAACCGCGGCTCGAACACCGGACCGAAAAACGGCTGATCAGTCGCCATGATCGCCTGCGCCGCAGCCGACGTCGCGCCGATTTTCCACCCCGCCTGAAGCCACGGTACGGAGATGCGTGCGGCGCCAGCCAAAGCCAAGACGGCGTCGGCATCGGCGAGGGCGGATTCGGGAAGTCGCTCGACGAGTTGGCCCCCGACGAAGGCGCCTGCCAGAGCGGCGGCAAGATCGTCCGACACGGCGACGACCCCCGTCAACTTGCCAACAGGGTCGGAACCGTCATGCTCTGCAGGACGGAACGGGTCGCACCGCCCAACACCCACTCCCGCAGTCGCGTGTGCCCGTAGGCACCCATCACCAGCGCGTCGACACCATGGTCTGCGACGCTCGACAACAGCACCTCGCCGATCGGCAGCCCGGCCGAAACCGTATGATGGACCTCGGCTCGGATGTCGTGCCGGGCCAACTGGGTCGCCTTGTCCATCAACTGCGCATCGGAGCCGTCTGGCGGATCGACCTGGAGCAGAACGACCTTCTTGGCATCTTCGAGCAGCGGCAGCGCCGCCCGAACCGCGCGCGCCGCTTCGCGACTGTCGTTCCACGCAACCATGACGGTCTCGGGAAAGCCCTCGAACTCGCCCGCACGCGGCACCATCAACACCGGGCAACTGCCGTCGAGAATGATCCGTTCCGCGAGGCTGGCGTCCGGAAACACCGATCCTTCGTCGCCTTGGGGAACGACCAGGAGATCAGCGTAGCGGCCGTGGCGCGCCAGCACGGTGGCGGGGTCGCCCTCTTCCGTCCGCCACTCGGTCGGAAGCGGATCGCCTTGGAAAGCGCCGTCGAAGGCCGCTTTCAAGTCCTCGGCGCGGAGTGTCGCCGCTTCGCGTTGCGCGTCGATCATCTCCGCTTCGACCGGTCCGGCCAACTCGCCGAGGCTCGGCGGCAGGTATGGCGGCTCGGACGGGAAGAGGCCGATCAGGTGCCCATCATGCCGCCGGGCAAGCTGGGCGCCCAGACGAAGCCTCTCGTCACGACTGCTGTCGGCATCGACGTGGACGACGACGGTCTTCAACGGCATGACTCACCCCCAACCTCAGTCGGCGGCGATCTCACACCTCTTGCAGAAATCACGCAAGATGATCCGCAGGCATGCGGCGTGGACGGTGTCGCCGCGCTCACGCGCCAACTCGATGTCGTCGACGATCATCCGCTTCAAGACCATGGTGCCGTCGGGCTGCTCCAACAGATAGTGGCCCATTTCCATCGCCGCCATGGCGGGGATGTGCTCGTGTTCCGCGATCGCGTCGATCTCGTCGGGCAACAGATCGCTCAACCCGACGCAGTCTTCGTAGGTCAACATCGCATACCCCCAGTTGCACACGGCCCGAGGCGCCGTGATCCCTCGACGAACCCACTGATGCACGGCGTCCGAGGCGACGCCATGATCGGAATCAAAGCGGTAACCCTCTGCAGGTCTTCTGCCAGAAGCGAACGTGCGACACCACGGTCAACCCGCCATGGAGGGGTTCCCTACGCGCGCGCCTCAGTGGGTCGCGCGTGGCCGCGGCATGTACCGTGCACCGTCGACACCGTCGAAGAACATGTCGAGTTGCGGATGGACCACCGGTTGGCCACTCTCGTCGGGCAACAAATTCTGCTCGGAGACGTAGGCCACGTAGGTGGTCTCCTCGTTCTCGGCCAGCAAATGGTAGAATGGCTGGTCCTTCCGAGGCCGGACGTCTTCCGGAATGGCCTCGTACCATTCTTCTGTGTTGGCGAACTCCGGGTCGACGTCGAAGATGACACCGCGGAACGGATAAATCCGATGCTTCACCACTTGCCCGATGTCGAATTGTGCGGTGCGATGCGTCATACTCATCTCATTCCTTCGTGCAGGCGCTAACTCGCGCGCCGCAGCCCATCCACCATGGGCCATGATGCGGCTCAAGCCCCCATCCGCAAGGCGCCATCCAGTCGTATGGTCGAGCCATTGAAATAGTCGTTCGCAGCGATATGCAAGACCAGCGCCGCGAACTCAGCCGGATCGCCGGCGCGAGTGGGGAACGGCACGCTCGAGCCGAGACTCCGTTGCACGTCCTCCGGCATCGATGTGATCATCGGCGTGCCGAACAGGCCCGGCGCGATCGCAACGACCCTTATCCCAGAGCGGGCCAATTCGCGCGCAGCAGGCAACGTCAGTCCGGCGACCGCACCTTTGGACGCCGCGTAGGCGCACTGGCCGATCTGCCCTTCCGACGCGGCGATCGACGCGGTGTTCACGATCACGCCACGGGTCATCCCAGGCGCAGCCGCCGGGCCGGCAACCATACGTGCGGCAGCCAAGCGCATCACGTTGAACGTACCGACGACGTTGACGGCCAGTGTCCGCTCGAAGCTCGCCTGACCATGGGGTCCGTCGCGGCCGACCAGACGCTCCGCCGGAGCGACGCCGGCGCAACTCACCGCCAGCGCTGGCTCGCCGGCGGGTAGTTGGTCCATCGCCGCCTCGACGGCACGTCCGTCGCTGACGTCGCAAGCCACGGCCACGACACCCGCAAGATTGGCTATGGCGTCGACATTCAGGTCGAGCGCGACGACACGGACGCTGCGCACCGTGAGCGCATCGACCACCGCCCGACCGAGGCCAGAGCCGGCGCCGCTGACGACAGCAAAGCGGCCGTCCAAGTCCATCGGCGATCTCCGTCGGATCAGGCGATCTTCGTCTTCACCTCGGCCAGTGCCTGATCGATCAGCGCCCGCGACCGGGTACCGTCGAGATTGTCGCGAAGCAGCCGCTCGGCTGCGCGCGACGACAGTGCCGTCGCCTGGGCGCGGATGTCCTGAAGCGCGCGCGCCTCGGCCACGGCGATACGGTCGGCGGCTTCCTGCGTCCGCCGCTGCAACGTCAGTTCCAGCTGCTCGCGGGTCGTCCGCTCCAGACGCGCCGCTTCCTCGGTGGCGTGGTTGAGGATCGACTGCGCCTGTGCCTCGCCTTCGTGGAGCTTGCGTTCGTACTGCGCTAGCAGAGTCTGCGCTTCTTCACGGAGATGCTGTGCATCGTCCAGTTGCTTGCGGATGCGATCGGCACGGCTGTCGAGCGCGCCGATGACCGTCCTGCTCGCCGGCCGCCACGCGATGGCAGCCAGGATCGCAAGTGCGACTAGCAGCACGAGATTGAGAGGGTCGAGCATCGTCATCAGGCGGCCTCCTGCCGCGCGGCCGCAACCGCCGCCGCGGCGTCGCCCTCGCTGACCTCAACCCCGATCAGACGCTGCACGGCGGCCCGGCTGATCTCGTTCGCCACCGACTCGAGCGCCGTCAGTGCCTCGTCACGAGCGGCGGCAATCCGCCGGTCGGCTTCGGCGATCTGCGCTTGCAGTCGCTGTTCGAGTTCGGCCTCACGGGCAGCGACCTCGACGTGCAGTCGATCGTGCGCCTGCTTGATGGCCGCGCGCGCCTGCGCCTGGGCGTCGGCCAGATGAGCCTCGTAGCGCTGCATGGCTTCCTCAGCCTGCGAACGCAGCTCGGCCGCTCGCTCGAGATCTCCGGCGATCCGCTTTTCTCGCTGCTCGAGCACACCGGCGACGCGCGGCAGGCCGCGCTTCGAGAACAGCCAGTACAACAGCCCGAAGGTGACGATCAGCCAGAACACCTGGCTGGCGTAGGTGCTCGCGTCGAGCTGCGGCATCCCACCGGTGATCTCCTCGCCCGCGATGGGCGCATCACCCGTGTCCGCGGCCGCCGCCAGCGTCACGTCGACGGCCAGAACCGCGACGGCAGCGAGGATTGAGCCGAAACGCATGTCAGGTGAAGAGGACGAGGAACGCGATCAGCAGGGCGAACAGCGCGATCGCTTCGACGAGCGCGAAGCCGATGATCGCGAATGGGAAAACCCGCTGCTGGACCGACGGGTTGCGGCCGACGGTAGCGATCAGGGTCGAGAAGATGTTGCCGATGCCGATGCCGACGCCGAAGAGAGCAATCGTCGCGAGGCCGGCGCCGATCATCTTGGCAGCTTCGGTTTCCATGGTGGTCTCCCGTGGGGTTCGGTTTCGTGGAAGGGAACGTGCCAACCGACAGCGGGCGATACCGCCGACGGCGTCAGTGCATGTAGAGCGCGTCGTGCAGGTACAGGCAGGTCAGCACCGTGAACACGAACGCCTGCAAGAAAGCGATGACGAACTCCAGGCCGGTGATCGCCGTAGCGACCAGCAAAGGCGCAACGCCGAACACACCGAGCGCCACGGTGAAGCCGGCGAACACCTTCAGCATCGTGTGCCCGGCCATCATGTTGACGAACAACCGGACGCTCAAGCTGATCGGTCGGACGAAGTACGAGATCACCTCGATCGGCACCAAGAGGGGTAGCAACGCCGTCGGCGCGCCCTGCGGCACGAAGAAGGTCAGAAACTTGGCGCCGTGCGTGACGAAACCGACGATCGTCACGCCGATGAACACGCAGATCGCCATGAAGAACGTGACGATGATGTGGCTCGTGAACGTGAAGCTGCCCGGGATCATGCCCAGCATGTTGCCTAACAGGATGAACATGAACAGCGTGAAGATGAACGGAAAAAAGCGCAGTCCGTCTCTGCCGGCGTTCTCGCGAACGAGATCGGCGATGAACTCGTAGGCCGTTTCGACCACCGATTGGAGGCGACCCGGAACCAGCGCGGCGTGACGCGTGCCGAAGTGGAGCAAGGCATAGGCGGCGACGACCGTGATCACCATCCACAGAGCAGAGTTGGTGAAGGACAGATCGAGGCCAGCGATCTCCAGCGGGACGATCGGCTTCACGACGAACTGATGCAAAGGGTCGGCCACGACGATCCTTCCTGGTCAACGACGCTCGGGCGCTCGCCTAGCCGCGATCATCGTCGGGGGCAAGTCGCAGCATTGTCCGATAGGCATTTCGTAGGCCGGCACCGAACCCCAGAATGAGGAACAAGACGAGAAAAAGTGGGCGCGTTCCCAACCAGCCGTCAAGAAACCAGCCCATGGCCACGCCGACGGCCACGCCTGCAAAAACGTCGATTCCGGCCTGAAAGCCGCCGCCGTAGGGACTGGGGCGACCGGCATCGTCGTCATCAGGTTTGGCCTTGCGGCGTTCCGCTTCGGCAGCATCGAGGCGGCGGTCGAAGCCGGCGAACGGATCGGGCTTCTCGGCCATCGTCAAGATCCTCCGGTGCAACGCCCCGGCGCGGCCAGGGTCCCGGCCTGTGCTCAACCGGCATCGCGCAACGCTACCGCCGCGTCCAACTCCACCGAGACAAGCGACGACATTCCGCGTTCGATCATCGTCACGCCGTAGAGCCGGTCCATGCGCGCCATCGTCAAGGGGTGATGGGTGACGACGAGGAACCGGGTGCCGGTCGCAGCCGCGATCTCGCCCATCAGATCGCCGAGGCGCGCGACGTTGGCGTCGTCCAGCGGGGCATCGACTTCGTCGAGCACGCAAAGCGGCGCCGGCTGGGTGCGGAAGAAGGCGAACACCAGCGCGATCGCCGTCAGCGCCTTCTCCCCGCCCGACAACAGCGACAGGGCCTGCAGCCGTTTGCCGGGCGGGCTCGCTTGGAGATCGAGCCCGGCCGCCAACGGGTCATCGACGTCCTCGGCCAGCGCCAGCTCGGCCCGACCGCCGCCGAAAAGTCGCGTGAACAGCGTGCCGAAATGCGCCTCCACCTGCTTGAACGCCTCGAGCATCCGCGCCCGGCCCTCGCGGTTGAGATCACCGATCGCCCGGCGCAGCTCGTCGACGGCGTGCTCCAGATCAGCGCGCTCGCGGCCCAGTGTCTCGCGCTCCTCGCGGAGCGCCGCCAAGTCGGCATCGGCGCGGAGATTGACGGCACCAAGGCGGTCGCGAGACGCTTCCAGACGCACCAGCTCGTGCTCCAGCGCTTCCCCGTCTGCCGCCGCCGCTTCGGTGCGCACGTCCGGATCTTCCAACAAGCTGACAGGTCTCGCGGTCAGACGCTCGGTCCCGGCAGCGTCGGCCGCTGCCAGCGCCGCCCGTGCTGCCTCCAATCGGTCCAACGTTGCCTGCTGGCGCTCGGCTGCAGCAGCGGCCTGAGCTTCGGCGGCACGTTGACGGTCGGCCGCGAGAACGAGCTCACGCTCGCGCCGCTCGAGTGTCTCCGAGCCGGTCGTCGCCTCGCGCTCCAACTCGGCGATCGCCGTCTGCAGTTCCCCCAAGGCGACCACGAGCGTCGTCGGGTCGACCAGTGCAGCTTCCTCTTCGGCCAAGGATCGCCGCCGCGCCACCAGCTCGGCCAATGCCCGCCGACTGCTCTGCAGCCGCGTGCGCCAACCCTCGAGTGCCTCGGCACTCGCTTCCCGGTCGCGCTCGAACCGCTCGACGTCAGCTTCGGCACCGAGCGCCGCAGCGGCCCGAACGTCGCGTTCCGTCCGCGCAGCCGCGAGCGCCAAGGCGGCGGCGCCTGCGGCGTCGTCGGCTGCGGCGGCCGCAGCTTCGCGCTCTCGGGTCAGCGGCACGGCGGCGACGCGCTCCGCATCGAGCGCGGCGAACCGAGCCGCTAGCGCCCGATCACGTTCGCGGAGGGTCGCCAGACGCTCTCGCCGCTGCTCCACCCGCGCACCGGCCTCGGCGCCGGCATCGGCCGCTGCAAGCTCGGCACTGGCCAGCGCATCGCGCGCTTGACGCAAACGCCTCTCCGCATGTTCGACCTCGTCGCGCCTCGAGTCCGCCCATCGCGACGACGAGTCTGCGGCTTCGGTCGCTGCCCGATGCCGCTCGGCAGCCGACGCCACCGCGTCGCGGAGCGGTCCAGCTTCGCCCAACCCGTACGCTTCGGCACGGAGTTCGTCGAGGCGCGCATCGAGCGGCGCCAGCATGAGCGCAACTTGCGCCAGCTCCTGCTCGGCTTCGGCGAGGGCGCGGTCGGCGCGTTCGATGTCCTGGTCCACCCGGTCGCGGTCGGCGATGGCCCGCTCCGCAGCGGTCCGGGCTTCCACGTGGTCGTGTTCGGCACGTGCGGCGCCAGCGCGCGCCGCCGCCGCGTGCGTTGCGGAACGTCGCGCCTTTTCCGCCGCATCGTCGCGGCTGGTTCGCGCGGCGTCCAACCGAGTCGTCAGCGCTGCGGCGCGAAGCGTCCGCGCCAACGCGCGACCGTCGGACGAACGCGTCTCGGGATGCCGCACGAAACCGTCCCAGCGCCAAACGCCGCCAGCGGGCGTGGTCAATCGCTGTCCAGGCTTCAAGTGCGGCTGCAACGCAGCGGCGGTCGCCGCGTCGGGAACCACCCCGATCTGGGCAAATCGTGCAGCTAGCTGCGGCGGCGGCGACAACGAACGATCCAGTGGCTCAGCCGGTGGCGGTAGCCCGTCGTCAACCGGGCCCTGCGTGCCGCGCCAGCCATCGATCGTACCGTCCGTGGTCGGCGCGAGCAGATCGTCACCCAGGGCCGCCACCAAGAGCGCGTGATGGGCCTCCGCCACGGCGGCCAAGGGCAACACCGGATCGGCGGAGGCCGCGGCGTCGACCTCAGGCTCCGTGAGCGCCGCCGCCTCCGCCTCCAGGCGCGCCGTATCGAGCGCTGTCTCGCTCGCCAGCTTGCCGTCGGCTTCGACGGCTGCCTCGGCGTCACGCAATGCAGAACATGCGCGCTCGACCGCCGTCACGGCCTCGGCTCCGCGAACCGCCGTCCGCTCCGCCGCGTAGCGCGCCGCTTCGCCGTCGAGCGCTGCCAACGAAGCCGCTGCGACCTCACGGCGGCCTGCCGCATCGGCGTGCCGGGCCACAAGAGCATCACGCCGTTCGACGAGATCGGCAATCCGCTCGGCAAGAGCATCTGCGCGCTCGACGTGACGTTCGACACCGTGCGCGGCCGCAGCGGCATCGCTTGCAGCAACGGACACCATCTCGCGTGCAGCGGCAGCCGCCGCCGCGGTGGCGCGCGCCGCCTCGTGGGCCTGCTGCCAAGCCGCCTCGGCCGCCACCAGCTCGGTCTTGGCCACCCTGAGCGCCTCGACCGCCTCGGTCGCGCCCGGATCGCCCCGGTCCTCGACCTCGATCGCCGCCAACGCCGCCACGACGGCTTCGCGCTCGCCGGCGATGCCCGTCGCCTCGGTCTCGAACGCCTCTAGTCGCCGGGCGGCTGCAGCGTGGGCTTCAGCGTTGCGGCTCTGCGCGGCGAGCGCCTCTTGCCAGGCAAGCTCGGCTCGAGCGACGACCGCATCAGCCTCGGCCAGCGCCGTGCGGGCGGCTTCGATCTGTACGTCCAGTGTTTGCCGACGCTCGGGTTCCGCCCGTCGCGCGGCCTCCAGCCTCTCGACGGCCTCCGCCGCCTCGCTGGCCGTCGAACGCTCTCGTGCTTCGTCCTCGGCCAGGGCATCGCTGCGTGCCTTGAAGCGTGCGATCGCCGCACGCGCGGTATCCGCCTCGGCGACGCGGCCAGCCAACCGCTCTTCCAGCCGGGCACGCTCCGTTGCCTGCCCCTGGGCCTCGACGCGTAGGCCGGGCATGTCCTGAGCCATGGCCTCCGCCTTCAGCCGCGCGTCCGCGGCGTCGGTACGGGCCCGGTCCAGTGCCGCGGTCGACGCGACGGCGGCGCTCTCCGCGGCCTCTACCCGCCGCTCGGCTTCGACGTAGCGCTGCAGCAGCGACAGCACCTGCAGCTCGCGATGGCGGGTGCTCAGCTTCCGGTACCGCTCAGCTTCCTTGGCCTCACGGACGAGCTTGGATTCCTGCTCGGCCAGCATCGCCTCGCGCTCGCCGAGCGTCCGCAGATTGGCGCCGGCCGCATCCAGGCGCAGCTCGGCTTCGCGGCGGCGGCTCTGGAGGCCGGCGATGCCGGCGGCTTCCGCCAGCAGTCGCTGACGTTCCTGCGGCCTGGCTTCCACCAGCGCACCGATCTGGCCCTGGCCGACGATGGCGGCGCTACGTGCGCCGGCGGCGGCATCGGCCAGCATCCGCGCGATGTCCTTGGCCCGCGCTTCCCTGCCATTCAGGCGAAAACTCGAACCGACGCCGCGGCCGAGCCGGCGCATCACCTCGATCGCGGTCCCGCCGACCGCCGCTGGCGGTTCGAGGACCAACCCGACTTCGGCAAAGTCGAAGGCCGGTCGCGCGTCCGAGCCGGCGAAGATCACGTCGTCCATCTCGCCACCGCGCAAACCCCTCGCGGAGCTTTCGCCCATCACCCAGCGGATCGCGTCGACGATGTTGGATTTGCCGCAGCCGTTCGGTCCGACGACACCCGTCAGGCCCGTCTCGACACGGACCTCGGTTGGATCGGCGAACGACTTGAAGCCCGCGAGGCGCAGGCGTGAGACGTGCAAGGGGGCGGTTCAGCTCTTCTGGGCGAGGGCGGCGTCGATCGATTCGGCGATGACGTCGAACGGCTGCGCGCCGGTGACTGTCGCGCCGTCGATGATCAAGGTCGGGGTGGAGCGCACGTCGTAGACCTCTTGGCCTTCGCGTTGCGCCTCCAAAATCCAGTCGACCAACGCGAAGTCGCCGAGGCACGCCGTGGTCTCGGCAGGATCCATGCCACCGAAGCGGGCAAGGTCCACCAGTGCGTTGACCGACCCCGCAACCGATCGAAGGCTCTCGATCTCGGCGACGGTTCGGTCGGCTGCCAACCACGCCTCGACCAGTCCGCTCGCCTCCATCCGCTCACGTGCGGCGGCGTCGGTCGGCGCCCCGGCCCAGCGCTGCTGTTCGGCGAACAGCATCTCCAGGAATGCGAAGAAACGCGCTTCGCCGGCGCAGTGCGCCGTGGCGGCTGCCAACAGCGCGCGGAGGTCCAAGGGGAAATCGCGGTAGACCAACTTTGCCTTGCCGGTGTCGATGTAAGCTTCGCGCACCGGCTTCATCGCGTTCGCATGAAGGTCCGCGCAGTGGGGACAGGTCAACGAGCTGTACTCGCGGATCTCCACCGGTGCCGACGGATCGCCGAGCACCTTGATCGGGAACGCGGCGTACGCTGGACGCGGCAGGCCGAGGCCGCCGACGAGCGGTGCGAGCGCAGAAGCGGCGAGCAGACGGCGACGCGTGGTCAAGGGCCGAACTCCGATCGGTGACGAGCGCTGTTTAAGGGTGCCGACGGTCCATCACAAGGTGGGTCGGAGTCACGCTTCGGCGACGGCCTCAGCGCCCGTCGGCGCGCACGTGCCGCCCCAACGATGCCAGCGCCGAACGCAAGGCCGGCGGCCCGACGGCACTCACCGCGGCCTCGATCGCTGCATGATCCGCATCGTCGAGGGCGCGGCGCACGGGCGGCGGCTCCGGGCGCGACGCCGCCAGGGTCTGCACCAGATGCAACCGCAGCACCAGGGTGCCGCCGAAGAAGGCGTTGATCCGCTCCAGCACTTGCGGTTCCTGGTGCTGAAGCAGCAACGCCGCCGCCGGACGGACGTGCAAGGTCAGCCGGCGACCTCGGCGATCCAGGCGGACCGGCACTGCTACCTCGGCGATCTCGGAACCGACGATCGTCGCCCAGTCGGTCACCAGCCTGGCGTCGGCGAAGCCGAAGCGGCGGACCGACCGATGCAACGACCCGGCGAGCAAGCTGGACGCGGCGGTCGGTCGTCGGCGGCGACGGCGCGCATCACCGTTGCCGCCGCCAGCGCCGACGGCTACCAGACCCTCTGCAACGTCGTCGTCACTCGCCATGTCCTCGCCAAGCGCTGTCCAGCGCGCCGCCCTGATCGCGCCCGAGCTGCATGGGGCACTACTCGCCTGGTACGACGGCGTTCGCCGCGATCTACCCTGGCGGGCGGCGCCCGGCCAACCAGCCAATGCCTACCACGTTCTCGTCAGCGAAATCATGCTGCAGCAAACCACGGTGCCAACGGTGTTGCAGCGCTTCGGCGGCTTCGTCCAGCGCTTCTCGGACATCGACGCATTGGCCGCTGCCGACCTCGACGACGTGCTCCACGCTTGGCAGGGCCTCGGCTACTACCGCCGTGCCCGCGGTCTCCACGCGCTGGCACGGAAGGTGGTCAGCGATCATGGCGGCGCGTTGCCGCACACCGTCGAAGGTCTGAGCACGCTACCGGGAATCGGCCCGTACACCGCGGCCGCCGTCGCCGCGATAGCGTTCGGCACCCCGGTCCTAGCCGTCGACGGCAATGTCGAACGCGTGCTGTCGCGACTGTTCGAGGTCGACACGCCACTACCCGCGGCTCGTCCGGAGCTTCGCCGGTTGGCCGATGCCCTCGCCCCATCGGTGCGGCCGGGCGATGCGGCCCAGGCGACGATGGAGCTGGGCGCCCTCGTGTGCCGGCCGCGGTCGCCGGGCTGCCTGACTTGCCCGATCAGCGCGTGGTGCGCAGCCCAAGCCGCCGGCCGAGCCGCCGATCTGCCGCTGAAATCTCCCAAGCGCGAGCGGCCCGAACGCTTCACCATCGCCTTCCTGGTACGCCGCCAGGACGGCGCCGTGTTGTTCCGCAAACGACCACCAACCGGCGTGCTCGCATCGATGGTCGAGCTGCCGAGCACCCGTTGGAGCGACACGCCGCAAGAGCCGGGCGCGGTGATCGCGTCGTCGGCGCAAGCCGAAAGCCGGAGCCCGGTGGCGGCCGCCTGGCATCGAGTTCCCGGCAGCGTTCGGCACGTGTTCACCCACTTTGCGCTCACGGTCACCGTTCTGCGGGGCCCGCCTGACGCCGTGGATGTCCCTAGCTCGGAGCAGATCTGGCGCCGACCTGACGCGTTCGGTAGTTTGGCGTTGCCGTCGCTGACGAAGAAGGTGCTGGCCCACGCTGGCCTCGCGTGACCTCTGCCGGCACCGCACCAACGAGCTGGAGGTGCCATGCGCCTGGCGCTGAGCGTCGCCGTCGTCCTTTTCGTCGGGCTCCTTGCTGCGGTGGTCGCGTCGCCACGTTTGATCCCGGAAGCCTGGCTGCGGTCGTCGGTCGTCGAACCGCTGACCGCCGCACTCGATCGATCGGTCGAGATCGACGGCCCGGTCCGAGTCCAATTCCTGCCGCAGCCCGGCCTCGCGCTGGAGGACGTGAGGATCG
>JBCBTD010000075.1:0-18354 GCA_039818825.1 Pseudomonadota bacterium | reverse complement strand
CACGTCAGCGCCACAGCGAGCGAGGACGCCGACGTGATCTTGCAGCCACTCGTGCGCATCGAAGAAGGCGTCGCCGGCGCGTCGCCCGGCGTGGAACAGGCTGTTGAGGTTCGAATAGGACCAGTCGAGCACGTTGATCCACTCGTCGTGGCCGATTTGTTCGGCGAACTTCAGTCTATGGAGGAGCTTCTTGGTCTGCGGCTTGTCGTAGCGTTGCTCGAACAACTCGATGTTCTGGTTGGAGATCGATACCAGCGGCACGATCATCTGCATCACCCAGGCGTCATAGAGATTGCGCGGGCGGCGGACGAGCTGTTCGGTGCCCAACGCGTCGAAGACGATGATCTTGTCGATGGTGTTGATGTGCTTCCGGAGCCGAGCCTGCTCCTCGAGTACGCTGGCAATCTCCGGGACGCGCTTGAACTCCGCATCTCGGTCGTCGTCCGGCGTGTCGTTCTCCCTCGACCACTCGTCGAAATCGGCGCCATAGGCGTCGCGGGCTTCGAGCACGCGCGCCTGCGCGACGGTCTTCGCCAGACCGACCCGCTGGGCGATTTGCGCCACGTTGGCTGCGGTACGATGCTCGTTCAGCCTACTCGTCATCGCCCAATCCTCGGCGAGTTCAGCCTTGAACAAACGCGGATATGCGCGATCGTAGAACTCATCGTACCGCAGCAATCCCTCTAGGTTCAACGTGTCCATTGCCGAACCCTCGATGAAATGCGCACCATTCATTTCGAACGGTGGATAGATAAGTGGGAAAGCAAGCGCCGCCCGGAATTGATCAGCACCAATGCTGTCTTTGTCAAAAATCTCCATTTTGCGCGCGCCAATGTTCCAAGCATTGATAAAAAACTCTGGTTCGAAATTCTTCTTCAGATGATCGAAATCTACCACCTCTTCGAGCCACGGTGCTGCGGCGCACATGCCGAGGCTGTTGGCGGTCATGTCGGACGGCGACCAGGTGGTCACCCAGAGGTGCACCAAGTCCTTGTACAGCCGTTGCTCGCTGGTCTCGTGCGGCAGTTGCTGCACCCACGGCATCATCGTCTGGTAGTAAAGCTGGGCGAGCGGGCCCGGCTTGTAGAAGACCTTGTAGTTGATCGGGAAGTGCCGATAGATGTCGTCGTGCACACCGAGATGCACCGTCTGCCGTAGTGCGGCCCGGCGGTCGCCGCCTTTGGCGGCGGCGTAGAGCAGGCCGACCAGCATGCCGGCGCCAGAGGTCGAGATGACGTCGAACTCGACGCCCTTTTCGTCGAGAGCGAGCAGCGCGCCGGCCATCAAGGTCAGGGTCGGCGCGCCACCGCCGAGCACCAGGGCAATGCGCTCTTTCGATTTGGCCGGCACGTCATTGGATTTGGTGTCGGTCGCCATGAGTGATCTCCTCAGCGGGCCGCTCAATTCATGCGGCTGGGGCGACGATGGCCATCGTGCGGCTGAGCTGGTCGGCACGGGCCACGGCATCGGCGGCATGCGCCTCGCGGCCGAGCCGCGCAAGTGCTGCTGCACGGGCGCGAAACGTCCAGAACAGATCGGTGGCGACGCCGAGCTTCTCCAGGAGTTGGGTGGCGTCGTCCAGGAGCGGCAGTGCGTCTTCGGTGGCGCCGTGCGGGCCGCTGGCGATGGCCGACGCCCGGGCACGTAGAGCGATCGCCCGGCTCCAGTTTTCGTCGCCACGCTCGGCCAGGTCCAACGCCTCCGCGGTGAGCCGGAGTGCACGATCGGCGTCGTTCGGGTCGACCAGTAGCGCCTCGCCGAGCAGCGCCATGTAGGCGGCTCGATGGAACGTGCTGCCGATCGACGCGCCGAGCGCCAACGCCGTCTCCAGCTTGTGCGCGGCTTCGCTGGTGCGTCCCGCGTGGAGCAGCGCTTCGCCGAGCCAACCGAGGATCAGGTAGCGGCGGAAGACGTCTCCGGCCTCGTTGGCCAGCTCGAGCGCTCGATCGAAGGCCACCGTGGCGGCCGCGAGATCGCCGCGCCAGCCGAGGACGACGCCCTTGAAAAAGTGGCAGGCGGCGCGCGTCGGTACGTGGTCCAACTCGTTGCTGATCTCGACGCCGGCCTCGGTGGCGGCCAACGCCTCGTCGAACCGGCCCGCGAGCGCCAGCGCGAAGCCGAGGACACCGTTGATGGCGCCTTCCTCCGCGCTGTCGCCGAGCCGCCGCATCTCGTCGACGTTGCGCGACGCATAGGCGATGCCGGCGAGCGGCTCGCCGCGCAAGCAGTGGATCCGCGCGAGCAGATTGGCACCGGCGGCACCGAGCTGCAGGTTGTTGGTTTCGTCGGCGAGCGCCAGCGATTGCCGCGCGAAGTCGGCGGCGAGGCTGAACCGTCCGGCGACGTAGTTCAGCCGGCCGGTCCAATAGAGCGCTTGCGCGCCGCGCCACTCCAAGCCGTGGCGTTCGGCCAGAATGGTAGCCTTGGCCAACTCGGTGAGGTCGACCTCGACCTGTTCGTGGCCGACGGCAACCGAGGCGCATTTGAGGATGGCACGGATCTCTCGCCTGGCCGCCCGCTCGCCCGGTGGCAGGCTTCGGGCCAGGACCAACGCCTCGCCGTAGCGCTGATGAGCTTCGGGCGAAGCGTAGTGGCGCGCCGCCTGGTCGCCGGCCCGGAGCGCATAGTCGAACGCCCGCTCGGCCTCGCCCGCAAGGGCAAGGTGGTGCGCCAACGTCTCGGGCCGTGTGGTTGCCAGTTCCGGGAACTTGCCTTCCAGCACGTCGGCGATGCGCGCGTGCATCTGCTGCCGGCGTTGGCGCAGCAAGCTCTCGTAGGCGGCAGCCTGGACCAACGCGTGCTTGAACTCCAACGGATCGTCCGGGTCGGGACCGTGGCGGTGCAGCATCCCGGCCTCGAGCAGCCGCTCGACGGCCGCTTCCAATTGGCGGCGCGGGAAGGGCGCCACGGCCAGCAACAGTTCCAGCGTGAAATTGCGGCCGAGTGCCGACGCCCACAGTGCCACCTGCCTCGCGTCGCCCAGCCGATCCAGCCGGGCCATCAGCGAGTCGTGCAAGGTCGAAGGGATGCGGATGGTCGGCAGGTCGCCGACGATGACCCAACCGTCGGCGGTGCGTTCGAGCGCGCCGCTCTCCAGCATCGCCTTCGTCAGCTCTTCGACGAACAGCGGGATACCATCGCTGCTCTGCAGAATCCGGTCGTGCACCGCGGCGGGGAGCGGCACGCCGCCCGCCAGCCGCTCGATCAGTTGTCCCGACTGTGAACGCGCGAACCGGTTGAGGCGCAACAGCGTCGCGTGTGCCGGCAGCGGCCAGGGCGGTCGGAACTCGGGCCGGCAGGTCATCACGACCAGCACCGGCAGCTCGCGCAAGCGCTCGACCAGGAGCCCCAGGAACTCGTTGGTCATCGGATCGATCCAGTGGACGTCCTCGAACTGGATCAACAGCGGTTGCCGACGGGCGAGGTGCTCGATCTGGCGGACCAGCAGCTTGAAGGTCAGGGTCTTCCGCTCGGGCGGCGAAAGTTTCGATTCGGGGTACCGGTCGTCGGCAGTGACCGAGCACAAGGTCGCCAGCAGCGGTCCCATGGTCTCCGGCTCGTCGTCGGTCGACCGCAACAACGCGTCGAGCTTGTCGAGTCGCAGCCCCGGAGGATCGTCGCGGCCGAAGCCGGCCATGCGCTTGATCTGCTCGGTGATCGGAAAGAGCGAAGTTTGAGCGTGGAACTGGGCGCACGAATAGCGAAGCCGGGCGTGGGGCGTGCCGTCGGTGGCCTTGGTCAGAGCATGGACCAGCCGCGACTTGCCGATGCCGCCCTCGCCGGACAGCAGGACCATCTGGCCTTCGCCGTCGCTGGCCAGACGCCAGCGCTCCAACATGAGCTGCAGCTCCTGGTCGCGGCCGATCGGCTCGTCGAGGTCGACGCCGACCCGGGCTTCGAACCGGCTGTCGCTGGCCCCTTCACCGATCGCGCGCCACACCTGCAACGGCGCCGCGAAGCCCTTGAGCTCATGTTGCCCGGCGTCGGTCAGCTCGAAGAGCTTTCCAACCAGAGCGCGGGTGGTGTCGCTGATCATGACGCCATTGACCGGCGCGATCGACTGCAGGCGCGCGGCGCGGTTGGGCGTGTCTCCGACCGCAGAGTCCTCGTCCTGGCTGCCGCTCAACAGCTCGCCGATGACCACGAACCCGGTGTCGATGCCCACCCGCGCGTGCAGGCTGACATCGCTGGGTGAGCGCAACGTCTGGACGGCCCCGACCAGCTCCAGGCCGGCGGCCACCGCGCGTTCGGCATCGTCCTCGTTGGCCCGCGGGAAGCCGAAATAGGCGAGGATGCCGTCGCCCAGGTACTGGGCGACGTGGCCACCGTGGGCGCGGACGACCTCGGTGCAGCGTCGCTGGAACGCGCCAACCAGGGCGAACAGATCCTCGGTGTCGAGCTTCGAGGCAAGGCCGGTCGAGCCGACCATGTCGCAGAACAGGATCGTCATCTGCCGCCGCTCGGCCTCCGGTGCCGGCGGCGGGTCGCCGGCCTCGCGAGCGGACGGTGCGACGGTGTCGGCCGTGCCCGCGGCTTCGTTCGGCGCGGTGGTGCGGAGGCTGGCGATGGCGCGCAGCAGGCGCTTGCGGTGGCCGAGCGACAGGCCGAGTTCGCGGAGATCGTCGTCGTCGAGCGACGGTAGGACGTCGAAGTCGACGTCTTGTTCGCGGAGCAGCGGCCCCAACGCGGTCAAGCCGGCGCGATCCAGGAAACGTTCTAGTTTGTCCAACCCGCGGTGTTCCGTCGCCATGACGTTTTTTTCGAACGATCGATGTCGGTTTTATACAGGATCGATGGCCGGGCGCCACGCGCAAGCGTGCATCGTCTGAACCACTTTCCCGGGACCATCGCAGAGCGCAAGCGCGTCGACGGCTCGGTGCCGATGGTGAGCGCTGGGCCAGATCCTGCGCGAACGGGGCGGCGCATCCCCCCAGTCCCAGGCCTTGGCGATGGCCGAGGCACGGGCAACGACGCGGACCGGCCAACCCAGTCTCGCGGTGGGCAAGGTGCATCGGCGCAGGTTTCGACATCGCGTGCTGCAGCTGCGAGGACGGACCGCGCATGCCGGCGTGGAACGATACCCTCAGCGACTTGGTGTCGTGCCAGCGGCGGCGGGAGGGGGTGGCGATACCGGCCAGCCGCCGGTGAAGTCGAGGGTGGTGCCGGTCATGAAACGCGCTCCGGTGGTCGCGAGGAAGGTCACGAGCTCGGCCAGCTCGTCGGCCCGGCCGAGCCGGCCGGCCGGGACCATGCGCGCGACGAAGGCCCGACCGTCGGGCTCGTCGACGAAGCGCGCTTTCGGGAAGTACATCTCGTTGGCGAAGTAGTTGGGCGCAATGGCATTCACGGCGATGTCGAACGGTGCCAGCTCGCGCGCGAACGACCGCATCAGCGCGTTGCCCGCCTCGCGGGCGGCGTCGGGGATGCTGCCGCCCGGGACCGGCAGCCGCGCTCGCGGTGAGGTGATCATGATGACAGCGCCGCCGCCGCGCGCCTTGAGGTGCGGCACGACGGCGCCGAGCAGTGCGAACGGCATGACGACCAGCGCGCCCAGGGTGTCGGTCAGGTCCTGGACGTCGGCGTCTTCCACCGGCCCGACGATCGCCGGATAGCTGTCGTTGCTGACCACCACCTCGATCGAGCCTGCGGCTTCGATGGCTGCCTCGACGAGGGCCGCGGGCTCTCGCGCAGCGAGTGTGTGGACATCGGGGCGACCGGCCGCGTAGGTCTCGCGCGCGTCGGGCTCGGCGAAGCCGCGGTCATGGCAGAAGACCCGGAAGCCAGCGTCGACCAAGGCATCGACGGCGGGTGGACCAGCGAATTCCGTGACGTTGGTGACGAGCGCGGAGGGTCGGTCGGTCATCGTGCTCTCCGTGTGGCGAAGCCCGCTACCCATGTGGCGAAGCCCGCTACACGCCAACGTAGCTCGCACTCGATATGCTCATATACGAGCTAAAAGTTGACCCAACTCAGCCGACTCGACGCAGCTTCCTCAGCAGCATCTGGAGGATCGTCCGCTCCTCCTCGCTGAAGTGTTCGGCGAGAAACGCTTGGTTTGCCTCCTGCATGCACTGGAACAGCCGCGATGCTAGCCGCCGCCCCGGCGACGTCAAGCACAGCAGCACGGCGCGGCGGTCGTCGGGATGCCGGTCGCGTACGATCAATCCGGCGCCCTCCAGCCGATCCAGGACACCGCTCAGCGTCGCGCTGTCCAGCATCACGCGCCGGCCGAGGTCACCGGACGTGATCCGGTCGTCTTCTCCAAGCACGTTCAGGACGAGCCCCTGTACGGGCGTGACGCCCAACGCGCTGATCCGCTTGGCCCAGAACCGGGTGGCAATCTGATCGGCCTTGGCGAAGTGGAAGAAGATACAGTCGTCGGCCGAGGCCGGTGGTTCCATGTCTCAGTTCTCGTGATTACTCGTATACGAACGAAACATCATGATTGATGAGGTGCCGTCAAGTCGGCTGTTGATGCGCTTCGACCGGGCGTGGCGGCGACGATCGCGTTGGCAGCCCGCCGCCGTGACCGTTGCCGCTGTGTCGGTTGGGACCTTCGGTGCTGGCCGATCGATCGACGCGCGGCTGCGGCTCCGATCGATGTTGACAGCTGCGTCGCGAGTGACGACGACCGAGATATGAAGGGCATTCGGCGCGCAGCGTGGTTGCGGTTCGTCTTGGCCGTCATCTTGACGCTGGGAACGACGGCAGCGGCTGGCCATCGCGCCGGTGCCGCCGTACCGGGTCTCGTCGATCTCCAGGGCTACGCCCTGCCGGACGGCTCGCTGCCGTGGCTGTGCGTCTTCGGCGGGGGCGACGCGAGCGGTGACCCTCTGCCGACGGCGTGCGAGTTCGCCGGTCTCGCGGGGATGGCGGTTCAACTTGGTGTGCCACCACGGGTGAGCGCGCCGGAACACCTTCTCCACCATCGCCCGATGGCGCCGCCGCGAGCGTCGCGGGCGACGCTCGCGCCCACAGTGGCGCTGCCACCGTCCCGCGCTCCACCAGCCGCCTGCGGCTAGTCACGACGCGTGCCTGCCGATCGCGGTGGGCGCCCCATTCTGCGTTGACGCCGCGGCCTCGAGCCGCCGTTTCCCGGGACGATGACCATGCATCCTTCGCCCAAACTGATCGCGGGTGCCCTCGCGAGCACGCTTGCGGCTCCAGCCCTTGCCGACGAACCCGTCGAGATCCGGTTCGCCGGCGAGTTCGCAGGCAACCCGTTCTCCTGTGCCCAAGCCTATGATGGCATCGGACGCACGGCCTCGACCGTCGAGGTCGCGGATTATCGCCTCTACGTTTCCAACCTCCGTTTGCTCACGGCCGACGGCGGCGAAGTGCCGGTCGTGCTCGATCAGGACGGCATCTGGCAGAGCGGTGACGTCGCGTTGCTCGACTTCGAGGACGGTGCCGGCGCTTGCGTGAACGGAACGCCCCCGACGAACATGACGGTTCGCGGGACGGCGCCGGCCGGCGACTACGCGGGTATCGCCTTCGACGTCGGAGTGCCCTTCGCTCAGAACCACGTCGATCCCACGCTCGAGGGTTCGCCGATGAACCTGACCGCGATGTTCTGGAACTGGCAGGGCGGCTACAAGTTCCTGAAGCTGGATCTCGCGACGGCGGGTCAGCCGCTGGCGGCGCCGCAAGAGGCCGAAGATCACGCCGGCGACGGCGCATCGGGCGAGGCAGCGCGGGGCTGGTCCTTGCACCTTGGCTCCACGGGCTGTGCCTCGTCCTCGCGGACGACGCCCCCAAGTTCGCCGTGCGCAGCACCCAACCACGTGCCAGTCCGGTTCGAGGGTTTCGATCCGGCCAGCCATGTCGTCGTCGTCGATCCGGCCCGCGTGCTCGTCGACGCCGACGTCGACACCAATGCGCCGGATACCTCGCCGGGCTGTATGTCCTTTCCGGGCGATGCCGATTGCCTGACGGTGATGGCGCGGTTGGGGCTCGCCTATGACGGGGTGCCTGCCGGCGAGCAGGCGCTGGTCTCGATGCGCTGAGCAGGGCGATGCGCGCGCTCGCGCTCGTCCTCGTATTGGCGTTCGCGCCGGTGGTTGCTGCCGCATGGGAATGGAACATTCCCTCCTGGCTGCCGCCGCCGACGGTGCCCGAGGACAATCCGATGTCGACCGCCAAGGTCGATCTCGGTCGCCATCTGTTCTACGACGCAAGGCTCTCCGTCGACGGTACCGTCGCTTGCGCCTCATGCCACAGTCAGGCGCTCGCCTTCACCGACGGTCGCGCGACGTCGCCGGGCGTGTACGAGTTGGAGGGTCACCGCAACGCGATGGCGCTCGGCAACGTCGCCTACATGCCGACGCTGACGTGGGCCAACCCCTTGTTGGAGCAGCTCGAGATCCAGGCTCTCGTGCCGCTTTTCGGCGAGGCCCCCGTCGAGATGGGCATGGGCGGTCACGAGACGGAACTGATGGCCCGCCTCGCTGCGGATCCCTACTACCCGGCGGCGTTCGCCGCCGCATTTCCGGAGCGGGCCGGCGAGATCTCGCTCTTCACGTTGACCCGTGCGCTCGCAGCGTTCCAACGTACGCTGATCACCGCCGACAGCGACTACGACCGCTACAAGCACGGCGGCGAGCCGGACGCGCTGTCATCGGCAGCGAGGCGCGGCGAGGACCTGTTCTTCTCGCACCGGCTCGAATGCTACCACTGCCATCAAGGCTTCAACTTTTCCGACAACCTGCAAACCTCGCGCAGTGCGTTTCCCGAGACCGCCTTCCACAACACGGGCCTCTACAATCTGAGCACGGCGGGAGCGTATCCGCCGGGCGGCGAGGGGCTTGCCACCCATACGGCACGGCCCGCCGACGTGGGCCGGTTCCGTACACCGTCCTTGCGCAACGTGGCGCTCACCGCGCCCTACATGCACGACGGTTCGATCGCCACGCTGGAGGAGGTGATCCGCCACTATGCCGCCGGTGGCCGTACGATCGACAGGGGCCCGCATGCCGGCATCGGCGCGGCGAACCCGAACAAGGATCCGCTCGTCGTCGGTTTCACCATAAGCGATTTGGAGATCGCCGACCTGATCGCCTTCATGGAGAGCCTCACCGACGAACGGTTCATGTCGGACCCGAGTTTCGCCGACCCCTGGCCGCCGGAACATCCGGCCACGATCGACCGCTCGATGCCCGAGCTCTCGGGGGACCAATGACGCTCAAGTCACTCGCTCTAGCCACCGCCGTACTGGCCGCCATCCCTCCGCTCTGGGGCCCCGTTTGGGCCCACGACTACCGGCTCGGGGCTCTCGAGATCGACCATCCGTGGGCGCGCGCCACGCCCGCAGGTGCCAGCGTCGGCATCGGCTATCTGGTCATTCGCAACGAGGGCGAGACGCCAGACCGCCTGGTGGGCGGCGATGCGCCGTTCGCCGGCCGCGTCGAGGTCCACGAGACGACCATGCAGGACGACGTCATGCGCATGCGACCGGTCGTGGACGGGCTGGAGATTCCGGCGGGCGGCAGTGTGACGTTCGAGCCCGGCGGGTACCACGTCATGTTCGTGCAGCTCCAGGAGCCGCTGGTCCAAGGCGAGCGGCGGACGGTCACTCTCGAATTCGCCAATGCCGGCACCATCGAGGTCGAGTTCGTCGTCGAGGCGATGGCGGCCGGCGGCATGAACCACGACGACCACGTGACGCCGACCAACTGACGCGGCTCGACGAGGCACTCCATGGTGGTGGCCCGCACGTTGCCGGAGCGGGGCACCGTTCAGCGCCGATCCGCTGGTCGTTCGAGGACGGGTGGGCCGGGACGATGGTCCGCAACGTGGGTCGGTACGGACACGTCAGCCGATGATTCGTGGTCGGGCCTAGGACGAACGCGCTCTGGCGTCTCGAGCGCATCCGTGCAGCGCGGTCGCCCCCTATGGGGGTGAAGTTGGCGTAGGACGCAGATGCGCCCGACAGGAAACGCGGCGACGGTCAACCCGCTCTTGTCGTCGCTAGGTGCTGCCCCGAACCAAGCGCCCGTGCACGACGTGAATGCCGCCCTCGGTCTTGGCCGCCCCGCGCCAGCGACCAGCCCCGGGGGTGCTTGCCGGCCGTCCGAGGCCCGTGCCGGTCGGTCCGTTGGCGTCGCGCGTCGCGGCGTCCGTCAATTCAGCACGTGCGTCAGGATCGCGGTGGCCGCGAGGCGGCTGGTCTCCACGGCGCCGTTCATGTAGCCGTAGTACGCGTCCGACAGATGCTCGCCGGCGAAACAAAGATTGCCGAAGAGCGGCCCGTCGGCGCTGCCGTCCTCGTACTCGTACCACAAGAAATCGGCGTACTCGGAATAGAAGCCCGGCGCGAAGCTGGTATAGGACCCGCCGGCGAGCGGGTCCCGCGTCCAACCCGTCCTCAGTGCGCCCGGTAGTTGCCGGTCGGCGAGGCCGTCAACCGCCGCCGACAGCCGGCCGACGGCATGGGCCGCCTGGGCGGCGGCGCTGCCGTCGAGGAGCGGATCCACCTCCGCACCGCCATGGAAGAAGATCAGCGCCGCGCTCGTCGCATCGCTCTGACGCTCGGTCGCGTCCCACACAGTGCAGAAGCCGAGATCGTTCCAGACCTCTCGGGAGAAGCCACCCTCCCGACGCCACGGCCGTCCGTCGAAGCCGGCGAAGAGTTTCTCGTTCCGACCGAGGCGCGCTTCAGCCACCATCGTCACGAACTCTGGGGGCAGGGAGCCCTCCACGGTCATGGTGCGCACCGCCGGGAACGGGGTCGTGACGATCACCGCGTCGTGGCGGGCGTCGTCGCCGGAGGCAAGGCGGACTCGAACGCCCGCGGCGCCCTCGTCGACGACCTCGGTGACGATGGCGCCATAGCGGACGGCGCTGCCGAGGCGCTCTGCCATGCGCACCGGCACCTGGCCGGCGCCGCCGACGACGGTGTAGGCCTCGTCGGCAGCCCCCAGCAAAGCCACCCGTTCACCGTCGACCTGCGGTGCCAGCCAGATCAGCTCCATGGCCGACGCACTCGCGGCGTCGACCCCGTACTCGCTGCGGATCGCCCGGTCGATCACCGCAGCGATCGGCAAGGTGCCGCCCGTGCCGACGACGCCGTGGACGTAGTCGGCGACCGATTGCCGGTCGAGTCGCTCCAGGTTGGCGTCCCAGTCCTCGTCCAACAGCGCAGCGTCGGCGTCGATCGCGTCCGCCAAGGGCCGCAGCGCCGCGGACAAGGCGGGTTCGTCCAGCCACCGACCGTCGAAGAAGTAGGCCTCCGTGGGCAGGGTCGGGTCCTCGACACTCCTCCGGTCGAACACGGTGAGGCCGAGGCTATCGATCAGGCTCGTCATGTCGGCGTGGTCGGAGTTCACGAACGCACCGCCGAGATCGAGGACCAAGTCAGGCGCGAAGGGCGCATTGGCGCTGAACACCCTGCCTCCCGGACGGCGCCTCGCTTCGTAAACGGTGACATCGACACCGGCGTCCGCAAGGACGCTAGCTGCCGCGAGGCCGGCGAGGCCGCCGCCGACGATGCCGGCACTCTTGGATGATGCGACTGTCGGCCTAGTGGCGGAGAGTGTCGTGATGATGCCAGCGCCGCCGGCCCGGACGAACGCGCGGCGCGAGATCGCCGTCCTGCTCACCCGGTGGCAGGGGTCCCGTTCCGAGAAGAGCAGGCGACGCAGGCGTTGGCCAGGGTGAGGCATCGGCGCGCTCCCGACGGCAGGCTCGCGTAGTTCGGACCGCCGCTCGGCGCGATCAATCGGTCCGAAAGTGTCGCCTTTGCCCGCGTCACCCGTCGGGCGTCGACCGCACCAACTTGCCGTCGACGACGTGAATGCCGCACTCGGTCTTGTCCGCCCCGCGCCAGCGACCAGCCCGGGGGTGCTCACCGGGGGCGATGCGGCTGGTGCAGGGCGCGCAGCCGATCGAGGCGTAGCCTTCGGGTACGAGAGGGTGCGTCGGGAGGCGGTAGCGCTCGACGTAGCGGTGCTGCTCCTCCGGAGTCCAATCGGCGAGCGGGTTGACCTTGATGCGTCCCCGTGCGTCGGTCTCGAACCGGGGCAGCGTGACCCGCACATCCGACTGGTGACGCTTGCGGCCGCTGAGCCAAGCGTCGAAGCCCGTGAGCGCATGCTCCAGCGGTACGGTCTTGCGCAGCTCGCAGCAGCCGTCGTGATCCAAGCGGTGGCGCTCCCCGGTCGGGTCGCTGCGGCGCAGCACCGAAGGGTCCGGACCGACGGTGCGTACGTCCTCCAGCCCCAGCAGCGTCGTCAACGCGTCACGATACGCCAAGGTCTCCGGGAACAACTTGCCCGTATCGATGAACAGGACGGGCGTCCGTCGATCGATCGAGGCGACGAGATGCAGGAGGATGGCACTTTCGGCGCCGAACGACGAGACCACCGCCACCTCGCCGACGAGACCCTCGCGGAGCACACGCTCCAGGAGCGCGTCCGCCGGCTCGTCGCCGAGGACACGCTCCAGAAGCTCGGCCGACGCATCGTCGCTCAGTCGACGGACGATCGCCGGGGCCGGGGCGAGGGCGAACGCTGTGGTCACGGCTGGGCGAACGGCTCGGGCCGGACGGCTGGCAGTGTGACACGCCGCTGGTAGGAGCCGACGATCGCGCCTGCCGCCTCCCGCCACGACGCCGCCGGTTGGCGGCTCGCCAACGCATCGTCCAGCTCGACTTCGTCGATTCCGCAGTCGCGCAGCAGCGGCCATTGGTCGGCGATGATGTGACCTGCTGCCCTGAGCTGGCCTTCGAAACCCGCTTCGCGCAATTGCCGGGCGAGCGAGAAGCCGCGGCCGTCGCTGAAGCTGTCGAAGCGAAGCCGAACCAGGTCGATGCGGGTCAAGCGGCGGAGCAGGTTACCGAGCGGCACGCCCCCGGCCACGTCGACGCCGACGCGTAGCCGTTCGACGGCCAGGGCTTCGTCCAGCCTGGCGGGTGGGACGACGACCTTGCCGGCAGTAGGCAGCGGCGCTTCGTCGTCGACCGTCTGCCAATCGTCGGGCGTGTACCCGTGTTCAGTCACCAACGGCATGGAGAACCTCCTTGAACGTTTCGTGGCCTAGGCGGCGATAGGTTTGTAGAAACGTCTCGCCGTCGGCGCGGGCTGCCAGATAGTGGTCGACCAGTCGCTCGATCGCGACCGGCACCTCGGCGGCGGCAAGGCCCGGCCCGGCGCGTTTGCCGAGCGCAGCCTCGCCTTCCGGCGCGCCGCCGAGGGTGAGCTGATAATATTCCTCGCCGTTTTTCTCCAGCCCGAGCACGCCGATGTGGCCGACATGGTGGTGGCCGCAGGCGTTGATGCAGCCGGAGATCTTGATCGCCAGCGGGCCGATGGCTTGTTGACGATCCGGATCGCCGAAACGTTCCGAGATGGCTTGGGCCACCGGAATGGAGCGCGCGGTCGCCAGCGAGCAGTAGTCCATGCCAGGGCAGGCGATGATGTCGGTGACCAGGCCACGATTGGCGGTATCGAGGCCGTGGGCGACGAGGTGTCGCCAAAGCGCCAAGAGCTGGTCCGTGCGCACGTCGGGTAGCACGATGTTCTGCTCGTGGGTGACCCTGAGCTCACCGAAACCGAACCGGTCGGCGGCATCGGCAAGGGCCCGCATCTGCTCCGAGGTGGCGTCGCCGGGGATGCCGCCGATGGGCTTCAGGCTCACCGTCACCGCGACGTAGCCCGACGCTTTGTGCTGCAGGAGGTTGGTGTCCGCCCAGCGAGCGAATTCGGGAATGGCCTCATAGGCGCGACCGAAGGTGGGCGAGGCTTCCGGCAGATGGTCGTAGGCCGGCGGTGCGAACGCCGCCTCGATCGTGCGAACCAGCTCAGGGTCGACCCGAACGCGGCCGCGAAGCTCTTCGTATGCAGCTTCAACTTGCTCAGAAAACGCTTTCAAACCAAGCTCATGGACGAGAATCTTGATGCGAGCCTTGAACTTGTTGTCGCGCCGGCCATGAAGGTTGTAGACGCGCATGATCGCCTCGAGATAGGCAAGCAGCTCGTCCTTCGGCACGAAATCGCGGACCACGGAAGCGATCATCGGTGTCCGCCCCTGGCCACCACCGACGGCAACCTCGTAGCCTGGCTCGCCGGTGTCGTTCCGCACCATCCTGAGGCCGATGTCGTGGACCTTGGTGGCCGCGCGGTCATTGGGCGAGCCGGTGATGGCGATCTTGAACTTCCGCGGCAGGAAGCTGAACTCGGGGTGGCGCGTCGACCACTGTCGCATCAGCTCGGCGGTGGGGCGCGGGTCCTCGATCTCGTCCGCCGCGACGCCGGCGAAGGCATCGGCGGTGACGTTGCGGATGCAGTTGCCCGAGGTCTGGATCGCATGCATCTCGACGTCGGCGAGCCGCTCCAGGATGTCCGGTACGTCTTCCAGCTTCGGCCAGTTGAACTGGATGTTTTGCCGTGTGGTGAAGTGGCCGTAGCCGCGGTCCCAGCGCTCGGCGATCTCGGCGAGGATGCGCATCTGCACCGCACTGAGGGTGCCGTAGGGGATCGCGACCCGGAGCATGTAGGCATGGAGTTGCAGGTAGAGGCCGTTCATCAGCCGGAGCGGCTTGAACTCGGCTTCCGTCAGCTCGCCGGAGAGACGGCGTTCGACCTGGCCGCGGAACTCGGCGACCCGGGCGCGGACGAAGCGGTCGTCGAAGTCGTCGTAGCGATACATCGGCTCAGGCTCCGGACGGCAGGGTGATCGTGGGACCGCTGGTGCGAATACGCTCGCGGAGGCGCGTCGGGCCGGTTTGATCGACCAACGCGAGGTAGGCGTCGACGACCCGGCCCGTGTCGGCCTCCGCGGCCGCGAGCGCGGACTTCTGCTCTGTCGGGTCGTCCAAGGTGATGGCCTCGGCGACGGAAACGGACCAGTCGCTGCCGGTCCAGAAGACGACGGCGCCCGAGCGGAGCCCGTTGGCCGTGAGGATCATCTTTTTGCTCATGCGCAGGCCTCGGCTCGAGCCGCTTGGCGTACGGCGTCGCGCGGTGCCAGGCCGAGGAAGATGATGGCGGGTCCCTCGATCCCGGCGGCCGTGAGCGCTTCCGGTAGCTCGGCCAGGGTCGTCTGGACGCGCCGCTCGTCGATGCGGCTGGCGTTTTCGACGACCGTCACCGGCCGGCCGGGTTCGGCGCCGTGCAGCAAGAGCCGGCCGCGGAGAAACGTCGCGGCACGCACGCCCATGTAGACGGCGGCGACGGCGTCGGGTTTCGCCAGGCTACGCCAGTCCTGCTCGGCAAACCCCTTGGCGTCGTGCGCGGTCATCAAGGTCAGCGCCTGGTTGCGGCCGCGGCGGGTGAGTGAGCGCTCGAGGCCGGCGGCCGCGGCGGCGGCGCTGGTCACGCCGGGCACGACCTCGACCGCGATGCCGGCAGTGTCCAGCGCGTCGATCTCCTCGTCGGCGCGGCCGAACACCAAGGGATCGCCGGACTTCAGCCGCACCACCGTGCTGCCGCTCCGGGCGTGGTCGATCATCAACGCGTTGATGTCGTCCTGGCGCCAGGACGGACCGCCCGGCACCTTGCCGACCTCGATCAGAGTCGCTTCGCGGCGGGCCAGCTCCAGGATGCCGGCGCCGACCAGGCGGTCGTACACGACGACGTCGGCTTCGTGCAGGAGGCGCCGAGCCTTCAGCGTCAACAGCTCCGGATCGCCCGGTCCGGCGCCGACCAGGATGACCTTGCCAGTGGTGGGCGGCGTGGCAGCGAGCGCGTCCTCGAGCATCGAGTCCAACGCGGCGTCGACCGCGTCCTCGCCACCGTGGCGCATGGCGGCCGGGCCCATCTCGTCGAAGTACCGTGTCCAGAACATCCGTCGCGGCTGGCCGTGGGGCAGGGCTTCGACGGCTTTGCGCTTGGCGGCGGCATGGCGAGCGAGGATGCCAAGCTGCGGGTCCAACCGTTCCTCGTTCTGGGCCTTGATGCGCCGTGCCAGCACCGGCGCTGCGCCCTCGGTCCCGACCGCCACCACCACCGGGTCGCGGTCGACGATCGCCGGCGTGATGAACGCCGACGCTTCCAGGTCGTCGACGATGTTGACCAGCGCCCCGGCCGGCTCGGCGATGGCCTTGACCCGGGCGTCCTCGAGCGGATCGCCGCTGGCCCCGTAGACCAACCGGGTGCAGATCGCGTCCTCGTGGGCGAAGTCGGCGGGCCTCCAGCGGAGGCGCCCTGCTGCCTCCCAGCGACGGATGTCGTCCACGACCTCGGCCGCGTGGACGGTAATCCGTGCTTCGGTCTTCATCAGCAGCCGCAGCTTGGCGACCGCGATCTCGCCACCGCCAGCGACCGCGATCCGGTGGCCGCGCAGATCGAGGAAGATCGGGAAGTGGCGCATGGTCGATCCGGTTCCGGTGCTGGGCTCAGGCCACCTTGAGGCGGCGCTGCAGCTCGCTGGAGGAGGTCGTGTACTGAAAGCGCAAGCGGTCGCCCGGGCGGGCGAGCGGGAAGGCGCCCCGCGAAGCGAGTGCCGCTTCGTGGAAGCCAGAGAGGATCAGCTTGAGCTTGCCGGGGTAGGTGTTGATGTCGCCGATGGCGAACACGCCCGGTGTCGAAGTTTCGAACTTCTCGGTGTCGACCTTGATGAGCTTGCCGTTCTCGAGGTCGAGCTGCCAGTCGAGGATCGGACCGAGGCGCATGTCGAGACCGAAGAACGGCAGCAACCGTTCGGCCTTAAGACCCATCGCGCCGTCGGCGGTGGTGATCTCGACCGTATGCAGCCGGCCGTCATCGACACCGAGGCCGGCGAGTTCGCCCAGGACGAAGCGCATCCGCCCCGCATCGACGGCCGCCATGACCTCGGCGACCGAGGCGGGTGCCGCCCGGAAGCGGTCGCGGCGATGGACCAGAGTCAGGC
Organism: Pseudomonadota bacterium; assembly: GCA_039818825.1. GTDB lineage: Bacteria > Pseudomonadota > Alphaproteobacteria > Geminicoccales > Geminicoccaceae > JBCBTD01. Next base: position 1,530 of record JBCBTD010000075.1, on the reverse strand, counting down.
TCGCCGCGATGTCGAGAAGGCTCAGGGTCCAGTCGAGAGCGCTGTCGCCGCCGCCGATGATCACCAGATGGCGGTCGCGGAAGTCGTCCTTGCGGCGCACGGCGTAGTGGACGGCACTGCCTTCCAATTCGGCGAGACCGTCGATCTTCGGCTTGCGCGGAACGAAGCTGCCGCAGCCGGCAGCGATGAAGACAGCGGCGGCATCGACCTCAAGGCCGTCGTCGCCCACCGCGTGGAAGCGGCCGTCCTCACGGCGGCTGAGCGTTTCCACGCGTTGGCCGAGACGGTAGACGGGCTCGAACGGTGCCGCCTGCTCCAGCAAGCGGTCGGTCAATTCCTGGCCGCTGACGACCGGCAGCCCCGGAATGTCGTAGATCGGCTTCTCGGGATAAAGCTCGGCGCACTGTCCGCCCGGCTTGGAAAGGCTGTCGACGACCACGGATTGCAGGCCGAGCAGGCCCAGCTCGAACACGGCGAAGATGCCGACCGGCCCGGCGCCGACGATCAGGACATCGGTGGACAACGTTTCACGCATGACGGGGAAAGCGCCTCCAATCGCGCGGTAGTGGTGTGACAAGTGAACGATTTTCCGCATCGCACAAGTCGCCGCGACGGCTTCCGGAACGATGTTTTGCAGGCTAGTCCTGGTCGTGGCCGCCGTTCGCCTGGCGGTGCCCAAAAGGAGAACGACGCGCGTGCTCGACGACACCGACCGGGACCTGCTGCGATTGCTGCAGAAGGATGCAACCGTCTCCTACGAAAGGCTAGGCCAACGGCTCGCTCTTTCCAAGACCGCGGTGTGGAACCGGGTGCAGCGGCTGCAGCGCGACGGCTACATCCGCCGCCAGGTGGCGCTTTTGGATGCCGAGAAGCTCGGCCTCGCCGAGACCGTGTTCGTCGCCGTCCGCACCTCGCAACACAGCGCCGACTGGCTGGAGAAGTTCACCACTGCCATCGCCGAAATGCCGGAGATCACCGAAGCGCACCGGCTGACTGGCGAGATCGACTATCTCCTGAAGGTCCGGGTCGCCAGCACCCGCGCCTTCGACGCGTTCTACAAACGGCTGATCCAGCGCATCGATCTCTTCAACGTCACCTCCAGCCTGTCGATGGAGACGTTGAAGGAGACGACGGAGGTGGACGTGCCGGGGCCGGGGTAGGGCACGCACGCGACCGCTGTATGCAGGTCGGTCGCTGGTTCTGCGGGCTGATTTCGGCCTATTGCGGTCCAAACGGCGACGGCCGTCTTCGGGTCAAGATGACCCACTACGGACCTTCCGCGTGTCAAGGGTGGAACGCGTCCCTGGCATTGACCCGATGCACGTCTTGCCTGGGTCGCCTAGCGAAAATCCGCTACTCGTCGAGCCTGCTTTTTCAGATCGTCCGTCCCTGTTGTTGTCGACGAACTCTAGCCGAGATGCTCGGGCCCTGCGGGCGGCAAGGTCAGAGCCCCCTAGCCCGCATTTCTCACGAGTGAGGGGTGCATCGGGGTCCTGAGCGTGGGAAAGTTCTTCTGCGACAAAGCCTTAC
>JBCBTD010000074.1:0-18548 GCA_039818825.1 Pseudomonadota bacterium | reverse complement strand
TCGAGCTGGGCCAAGGGCACGATCGGGTCAAGCTCGTCGACGAGGACGAGCCCGCCTACGTGCCGACGCCGGTGCCGGGCAGCGGCCTGATGGCGGACGGCACGCCCCATCCGGTGCGCCTCGTCGGTGTGGAGGTGCCGGGCGGTCTCACGTTGGAGGGTGAGCTCAACAAGCTCGCGTGGAACGTCGCCAACGCCCGCAACATCGCCGGCGTCCGCTACTTCACCGACTACGTGGAATCGATCATCCTGGGCGAGGACATCACCCTCGGCATCCTGCGCGAGCAGATGCACACCTATCAGGCCGCCGAGAACGTGACGATGACGGTCCCGCTGTTCGTCGAACGGACGCTACCGGCAGCGCTCGGCGCCGACCAGCTCGGTCCGTGCCGGGTCGTTCGGCTCGAGAGAAACGGGTCGATTTCCAAGATCTCGTGACCGCCGCAAGCCCTTGAACTCGGAACGGCCGCCGGCATCGGCGGCCGTTCACCGTTCCATACCGTCGACAACAACGACGGCAGCCGGGCTCCATGCTCGTCCGCCGACATTGCCCGACACCTGAAGCCGCTGTCGGAGCCTTCGGCAGCGCCTCGGCGTCAACGAGTCAGCGCGCCGCTCCATCTCACGCGCGACAGCAACCGCAGCATGACCTCGATCTGATAGACCGCCCAAGCCACGATACCCGCGAACTTGGCGCCGTCCTCGATGAGGACATGGTGCGTATCCGAGACCTGCGGCAATTGGTCGAGCAACACGCTGGCGGCGAAGGCGGCGACGGCGATCAGCAAGATCGGCAACGAGCCGGCTCGAAGTTCGCCGTGGAAGCGAAGCAGGTAAGCGAGCGCCAACAGACCGTACACGCCATAGACGACATGCTCGGGCACACCGAGATACGGCAGCACGCGATCGTGGAGCATGTAGAGATCGTCGAGCGTCAACAGCCCGGTCAGCAGCCCTGACGCCAGTGGAAAGCTCAGCGCCGACCACCGGCCGAGCGAACCGAGCACCAAAGCGGTAAAAAGCCCGACGCTTGCCGCCGCCGCCCAGATCAACACGCCCAAGTTGGAGATCGCGCCGTAGTAGGGCGGGCAGCATTCTCCGGTGGCCACACCTACGGCGAGCGGGTCGCGGAGCAACACGTCGGGCGGGATCCACGGCTGCAGCACCACCGCCCCGAGAACGATGGTCGGCACGACAATGACGAACGCCAACGGAAGCAGGCCGTGCGGCGCATCGTAGCGCGCTGCGCCGGCATGACCGCGCGGCAGAGAACCTACGCCCATTCATGCCCCCCATTTCTAAAGAGGCAGTTTTGTGACAAATGCTCTCTTTGGCAAGAGAATTGTCATACTAATGTCGAAAATCCGTGGACCGCCATACGCCGTGCGAAGATGAACGCGTTTGACGCTACCTAATCGTTCAAAAGAAATGCGTTCACTCAACTATAAGATGAGTTCTTGTCGCGGTCGGCTAGTTGCTGCGAAAACCACGACACGGGTCGAGATCGTCGATGTACCGATCCGACTGCAGGCGCTGCTTGGCTCCTTTCCGGGAGCTTCGAGTGTCGGTCGATGAGATGGCCGAACCCAGAGCGCTGCTGTCGACCATCGCGGCCGATGCCGGATCAGGTGAATCGTGCGCAACGGATCGGCGTCCAAGTGTTGGCTGCCGAGGCAGTCCCGGGTCCTGGCCCGAAGCGATCACCCGCTGCAGCGTCGGAACGGGCTCAAAGCTCCCCGGCCCGCCGGCCTTGGGCGACCACCGACGCAACCGCGCCGTCCAACTGCTCGTCGAGTAGCACGCGAAGCCGCTGCAGCTCCTGGAACTGTTGTTGGCGCGAGCAGCTCAGCTCGGCATCCAACCGCTCCACCGCCCGGGCGTCGGCCGACAACCACCGGGTCAGGCGCCCGACCAATCCGGCACGACGGGGCGCACGGCCTTCCAACTGCGCCCGCAACAGGTCGCGTGGCGGCGACGGCGTCCCGTTCACGGCCGGCGCCCCGACCGCTGCTGGTCCGCCAGATGCCCGATGAGCATGGCGAAGCGTTCGGTGGTTTGCCTCACTTCGCCGATCAGCGCCGTATTCTGCCGGGTCCACTCGATGTTCTCCTGAATGGTCTGGCGGTGCGCCTTGATCTCGGCGTTCCACGCACGGAACAGCGTTGCGCTGACCGTCGCGAGCCCGCCGATCACCACCACGAGGAGCAGCACCAGCGGGTCGTCCGTCTGTGCTAGAAGTCGATCCAAACCTTGGAGCATGGCTCAAGCCGGCTGCGGGCGATGGATCCGACTTATAGGAAAATGCACCTAGATGCAATCGCCGTTCGCCCTGGATCAGGCGAGCTTGGGTGTCGCGTCCATCGCGGCTTCGAGGGTGGCGTAGTTGGGCTGCATGTGCGTCGGCACGTTGCCGCGGCCGATCTCCACCGCCACCTGCGGCGCGTTGCCGTGCAGGAACGCCACCAGCACATCGCGGATGATCAGGTAGAAATGGTGATCATCGTCCATGGTCTCTTTGATTTTGGAGGCCAGCGGTGAGACGAAGCCATAGGAAATGAAGATACCGAGGAAAGTTCCGGTCAAAGCACCGGCGATCATCTTGCCAAGGATCTCCGGCGGTTCGGTCACCGCCGACATGGTCTTGATGATCCCGAGCACTGCGGCGACGATACCCAGCGCCGGAAACGCTTCACCGAGCGTTGCCAGTGCAGTCGCCGGCCGCAACGCCTCGTGATGGTGCTTCTCCAGCACCTTTTCCATCATGTCCTCGACCTGATGCGGATTGTCCAGGTTCATCGACATCATCCGGAACGTGTCACAGATGAAGTCGATGGCGAAGTGATCTTTGAGAATCTTCGGGTAACGCTGAAAGATCTCGCTCTCTTTCGGCGTCTCGATGTGGGTCTCCAGGGCGATGATGCCCTTGGTCTTGACGACACGGATCAGCGAAAACATCAGGCAGAGCATGTCGAGATAGTCTTTGCCGGACCACTTGCCGCCGAAGAACGCACGGCCGAAGGCGCCGATCGACCCCTTCAGCACGCCGCCGCTGTTCGCCACCAGGAACGAGCCGGCCCCGGCACCGCCGATCATCATCAACTCGAACGGCAGGGCCTTGATGATCACGCCGAACTTGCCGCCGGCGAGCGTGTAGCCACCGAACACCATGCCCAGTACGACGACGAGACCGATGATGGTCAGCATGGCCTGCAGGTTCCCAACGGTGTTGGCGAAGACGACCTGCAGTGTCGGTGGAAAGGGTTAAGCGGCCGTCAACCGAGCCAGCCGGCCAACTCGCGGCGTACCACCGCCTCGATCACGTCCATGCCGACCGGGCTGTCGTTGAGGCACGGCACGTAGGTGAATTGCTCGCCGCCGCTCTCCAGGAACTCGTCGCGGACCTCTTGGTTGATCTCTTCGAGCGTCTCGACGCAGTCGGCGACGAACGCCGGCGAGATCACGGCCAAGCGTTTCACGCCGTCCTCCCGCGCGAGGTGCTCGACGGTCTCGTCGAGATAGGGCTGCAGCCACGGCTCGGGGCCGAAGCGCGACTGGAAGCAGACCCGCAGCCGCTCTTTCGGCCAACCCAGCCGCTGCCGCAGCAGCCGGTTGGTCTTGGCGCAATGGCAGTGATAGGGATCGCCGGCCTGCAGATAGCGCACCGGCAAGCCGTGGAACGAGGTGATCACCACTTCCGGTTCCCAGCCGAGCCCGGCCAAGTGATCCTCGATCGAGGTCGCGAGCGCGTCGATGTAGAGCGGGTCGTCGTGCCATGGGCCGACCGTGCGGATGGTCGGCTGCCAGCGCATCTCCAAGAGCTTGCGATACGCTTCGTCATAGGCCGTGGCAGTCGTGGTTGCGCTGTACTGCGGGTACAGGGCCACCAGCAGAATGCGACGGCAGCCCTCGTCGAACAGACGTTCCAGTACCGACGGCACGCTCGGCTGTCCGTAACGCATGCCCCAGTCGATGACCACGTCGCCATCGGCGCCGAAACGCTCCTGCAGCCGCTGGCTCTGGCTCCGCGTGAACGTCCTGAGCGGGCTCTCGTCGTCCACCTCGTTCCAGATCGACGCGTAGGCCGCACCACTCTTCTTCGGCCGGCTCGACAGGATCACGCCCTGCAGCAGCGGCTGCCAGAACCACGACGGATAGTCGATGACCCGCTTGTCGCTCAAAAACTGATTCAAGTAGCGCCGCATCGGCCAGTAACTGGTGGCGTCCGGCGTGCCCAGATTGATCAACATCACGCCGGTCTTTTCGCGGACGATTGGCGGATGGTCGTCCGGAAGCTCCGCCGAACAGGTCGTTGGGGTAGGCGCGTCGGGCATCGGTTGCAGCCGGATCATGGTAATGCTCTGGTGACCTAGGAGCCGAGGGCGTTAGCGGCAAGGGCGACGACGAGGGGCGGGCCGGCATGGCGTTGCATTTCGAGCTGGCGGAATTCGCCGACCGACGGCGCCGGCTGGCGCGTGCGATGGCCGAGGAAGGCCTGGATGCGCTGCTCGCGTTCAAGCCGGAGACCCACTACTGGTTGAGCGGCTACGATACCTTCGGCTTCTGCTTCTTCCAGTGCCTCTTGGTGACGGCGGACGGTCGCCAAGTCCTGCTGACGCGCTCGGCGGATCTCCGGCAGGCCGCGTTGACCTCGACCATCGACGATCGCCGCTCGTGGATCGACCGCGAGGGTGCGCGGCCGGCGCTCGACCTCGTCGATCTACTGGTAGAGTTCGGCTTGGCGAAGGGCCGGCTCGGTGTCGAGTGGAACACCCACGGGCTGACGGCGGCGGCGGGCATGGCGCTGGCGGAGGCCCTGCCGGCGGCGACCACGACGGTCGATGCCTCGCTCTTGGTCTCGCGGCTGCGGCTGGTGAAGAGTGCCGCCGAACTCCGCTACGTCCGGCGCGCCGCCAACCTGGCCGACGACGCGTTCGACGCGGCCTTGGCGGTGATCGAGCCGGGCGGCGACGAGGCCGCCGTCCACGCCGAGATGCATCGCGTGATCCACGCCGGTGACGGTGACGATCCCGCCAACCCGTTCATCGTCAACAGCGGCGACCACGCCCTGCTCTGCCGCTACACGACCGGCCGGCGTCGCTTCGATGCCCGCGATCAGCTGACGCTCGAATGGGCCGGCACGTTTCGGCACTACCACGCGGCGCAGATGCGTACGGTGCCGATCGGCGGCGCTTCGGATCGACACCTCGAGCTGTTCGACGCGGCGACGGAGGCCTTGGTCGCCTGCGAAGCGCGGCTCCGGCCGGGCCACACCGTGGGCGACGTGTTCGCGGCCCACCAAACGGTCCTCGACGGCCGCGGTTTGGGCGAACACCGGCTGAACGCCTGTGGCTACGCGCTCGGCGCGGTCTATGCGCCGTCGTGGATGGACTGGCCGATGATGTACGCCGGCAATCCGGTGGAACTCGCCGCCGACATGGTGTTCTTCCTGCACATGATCCTGATGGACAGCGCGACCGGCACGGCAATGTGCCTCGGACGAACGTCGCGCGTGACGGACGGCAGTCCGGAAGTACTCAGCCGGAACCCCATGGCGTTGGTGAGCCGGTGATTGGCGTTGGGCGTCGCGTTGCGCGCCCGACGACCGGTTGGTAGTTTCCGCCTCACGCAGATCCCCGGAGCCCGCTCATGAAGCTGCTCGCCGGCAACAGCAATCGGCCGCTAGCCGAGGCGATCGGCGCCTATCTTCGCGCCGAGATGACCCGTGCCACCGTGCAGCGCTTCAACGACATGGAGGTGTGGGTCGAGATCCACGAAAACGTCCGCGGCGAGGACGTGTTCGTCATCCAATCGACCTCCTATCCGGCCAACGACAACTTGATGGAGCTTCTGGTCTGCCTGGACGCGCTACGCCGCGCCTCGGCCAAGCGGATCACCGCGGTCATTCCGTACTTCGGCTACGCGCGCCAGGATCGAAAGCCGGCACCACGCACGCCGATTTCGGCCAAGCTGGTCGCCAACTTGATCACCGTGGCCGGCGCCTCCCGGGTCCTGACGATGGATCTCCACGCTGGTCAGATCCAAGGCTTCTTCGACATCCCCGTCGACAACCTCTACGGCGCGCCGCTCTTCGCCCCTGACATCGCCGCCCATTGGCAGACCGGCGAGTTGGTGGTCGTGTCGCCCGACGTCGGCGGCGTTGGCCGCGCCCGGGCACTCGCCAAGCGCCTTGACGTGCCGTTGGCGATCGTCGACAAGCGCCGCGAGCGGGCCGGTGTTTCCGAGGTGATGAACGTCATCGGCGACGTCGTCGGCAAGCGGTGCATTCTCTTCGACGACATCGTGGACAGCGGCGGCACTCTGTGCAACGCCGCCGATGCGTTGCTCGCCGCCGGGGCCAGCGCCGTCATCGCCTACGTGACGCATGGCGTCTTGTCGGCGGGCGCCGTTGCCCGGGTCGCTGCGAGTTCGCTGGAGCAGTTGGTCATCACCGACAGCATCCGGCCGACCGAAGGGGTCCGGGTCACCGAGAAGATCCGGGTCGTGTCGATCGCGCCGTTGATCGGCGAAGCGATCGCCCGGATTTCGAGTGAAAGCTCGGTGTCCAGCCTGTTCGACTGAACGCCTCGAACGTCTGTCCGAGGCACGGGATGGGCCCGTGTGTCGGAGGGATGGGAGACTGACATGACCACACCATTGACCCTCCTCGCCGAACCACGCTCGGCGACCGGAAAGGGCCCCAATCGTCGCCTGCGCAGCGTCGGCAAGGTGCCGGCGATCGTCTATGGGGGCGGTGCCGACCCGTTGATGTGTGCGCTCGTCGCCAAGGACGTGCGCAAGGAACTCCGCACCAATCCGCGTTTTTTCAGTAGCGTGGTCGAGCTCGACCTCGCCGGTAAGAAGCTGCAAGTCGTGCCGCGTGAGGCCCAGCTTCACCCCGTCACCGACGACGCCCTCCATCTCGACTTCATCCGCGTGACCAAGGGCAGCTTCGTGACCGTCCAGGTGCCGGTGCTGTTCCTGAACGAGGAACGTTCGGTCGGTCTCAAGCGCGGCGGCGTTTTGAACGTCGTTCGCCGCGAGCTGGAGTTGGTCTGCCCCGTGGACGCGATCCCGGAGCGGATCGAGATCGACCTTGCGGAAGCAGAGATCGGCGACAGCCTGCACATCAGCGCAGTGAGCTTGCCTGAGGGCGTGACGCCGACCATCACCGACCGCGACTTCACCATCGCCACCATCACCGGCAAGGGCGGTGCAGAGCCCAGCGACGAGCCGGAAGCGGAAGCCGAAGCGGAAATCGAGTAGGTACCATGCTGCTGGTCGTCGGCCTGGGCAACCCGGGCGGCGAGTACGCGCGGCATCGCCACAACATCGGCTTCATGGCGCTCGACCTCCTGGCCGAGCGCCATCGCTTCGGGCCCTGGCGAAGCCGGTTCCGCGGGCTCGCTGCGGACGGCCAGTTGGGGACCGAGAAGGCGCTGGCACTGAAGCCGCAGACCTACATGAACGACAGCGGACGCGCCGTCGGCGAGGCGGTGCGCTTCTTCAAGCTGGCGCCGGCCGACGTCGTCGTCGTCCACGACGAACTCGATCTCGCGCCCTACAAGTGCCGGGTGAAGACGGGAGGTGGCGTCGCCGGTCACAACGGCCTCCGCTCGATCGCCGACCATCTCGGGACCCGTGACTTCAAGCGGGTGCGCCTCGGTATCGGCCACCCTGGCGACAAAGCCCGGGTGACCGGCCACGTGCTCGGCAACTTCGCCAAGGCCGAGCAGGACGACCTCGAGCGTTTTCTCGACGCCATCGTCGACGCCGCACCCAAGCTCGCCACAGGCGACGACGCCGGCTTCATGAACCGTGTGGCGCTGCGCACGCAGGACGATGGCTGAACCGCGTCCAGCGCTCGGTTTGGCCGCAGCGCTCGCCGTCGTCGGGCTCTGGTCGGGCTTCTTGTTGATCTCGCGCTTCGGCATTCGCGCCGATGTCGCCGCGGTCGACCTCGCGGCGCTGCGCTTCGGCGTCTCCGGGGTGGTGATGCTGCCGGTGCTCTGGGTGCTCGGCTTCGGTGGGCTCGCCTGGTGGCAGGCAGCCTTCCTCGCGGTCAGCGGCGGCCTCGGCTTCGGGCTGTTCGTCTACACGGGCTTCACGATGGCGCCTGCGGCCTATGCGGCCATCCTTCTGCCGGGCGTCCTTCCGCTCTACACGACGCTTCTGGCCTGGGCGGTGCTCGGCGACCGCCTGACCGCCGCTCGCGCGTTGCCGCTGGCGCTGATCGCGACGGGCATCGGCGCGCTCGCCATCGCCGCTCTGGTCGAACTCGACGGCCAGCGGCTCTGGGGTGCGGCGTGCTTCCTGGTGGGCTCGTTCTCCTGGGCGTGCCTGACCATAGCCCTCCGCCACTGGCACATCGAAGCGGTACGCGGCACGGCCGTGGTCGCCGTCCTCGCCGGTGCCGTCTACGTCCCGATCTACCTCCTGTTCCTGCCGGTCGGCCTCGGCCAGCTGGGCTGGCCGACCCTGATCGTCCAAGGTTTCTACCAGGGCATCTGTGCCGTGGTGCTGGCGCTCCTGGCCTTCACCTTCGCCGTCCGTCATCTCGGCCCGACGACGACCACCATGATCACCGCCACGACCCCGGCGGTCGTCGCAGTGTCGGCGATCTTCGTGCTGGACGAGCCGGTGACACCGTCCATTGCTCTGGGCGTCGCTGCGGTCGTCGCCGGCGGCATCCTCACGGCTCGGGCCGCAGCGCGGGCGCGCTGAGCGATCCTGCCCAGCCCGAGCGTCGACGTGCGTCAGCGCTGCAAGCGCAGCCACGCCGCCGGCGACATGCCGAACGCCTGACGGAAGTGACGGGTCATGTGGCTCTGATCGGCGAAACCCGAAGCTGTAGCGGCGTCCGCCAGCTTTGCCCCGTCCTGGATCTGCCGCTTGGCGCGGTCGAGCCGTCGCAGAACGACGAAGCGGTAGGGGCTCACGCCGAAGCACCGCCGGAAGCGTCGCGCCAGCTCGTAGCGATCGAGGCCATGTTCGGCCGCCAATGCCGACATGGGGAACTTCGAGCCGGCCGCGGACGCCAGCTGATCTTTGATCCTTCGCAGCGTTGCGAGGTCGTCCACGGTCCTCGTTGACGAGGTTCGCCCAGCCAGAACGGCGAGCGCATCGACCAGCGCGGTGATGGCACCGATGCTCCCCGGGCCGTCCTCGACGTCGGCGCTGGCCGATCGGAGTTCGGCCAGCGCCGCGAGAAGTGCCGGGTGCCGGCCTACCGGCTCGGTGACGAAGGGCAGGTCTTTGCTTCCAAGCACCTCGGCGACGATGGCCGGGGGCAGGTAGAAAGCACGATAGCCATAGGCCGCCGACGTGCCCGGTCGGCCGTCGTGGAGCTCGTCGGGATGCAGCACGAACGCGTCGCCAGGCAGCGCAAATCGGTCGGCGCCCCGGTACCGGAACCGCTGGACGCCGGTAACGGTCACGCCCACCGTGTAGGTATCGTGCCGGTGCGGTGAGAACCGGTGATCCCTGAACACCGCGTCCACGGCTTCGACGCCGGGCAAGCTCGGGACCCGCCGGAGCACCAAGCGATCGGTGCCCGTTCTCACCACGCACGATCGTTCAAGACGGCGAACCGTATGTCGTCGACCCTGGAGACCCGCCACCGTCGGAAGAGTCGATGGCCAACGACCTCGTTCTGTTCTGGATGGCGGCGTTCGCGTTGATGGGGAGCCCGGGGCCCGCCACCATCAGCCTCGCCGGTATAGGCAAGGCCTTCGGCGTCCGCGCTGGGCTGCCCTATCTCGGTGGTATCGTCCTGGGCACGTTCGGCGCGCTGCTGATGGTTGCCGCGGGCATCACCGCGCTGATCGTCGCCCACCCTGTGGCGGCGACCGTCGTGACCGCCGCCGCGGCGCTCTACATCTGCTATCTGGCGTGGAAGATCGCCACCGCGCCGATCGGCACCAAGGACCTGTCGGTGCGCGGCGCACCGCGATTCGTGCACGGCGTCCTGCTGGCGATCACCAACCCGAAAGCGTTCGCCGCACTCGGTGCGGTCTACGCCGGGCATACGCTGCTCGGCCCCAACCCGATCCTGGACGGGCTCGCCAAGATCGCCGCGCTCACGCTCGTCGTCGTCGTCGTCAACAGCGCGTGGCTGGCCTTCGGCTCATCGTTCGCGCTGATGCTCGACGGCCCCCGGAGCGGGCGGATCGCCAATGTCATCTTCGCTGCTCTCCTGGTCGCCTCGGTCGGCGTCACCTTGCTCGTCCACTGACGAACGGAGCGCGGCCAAGGTGCTCCGTCAACCGGCCGGGTAGCGGATCGGGCGCGACCAGGCGGGGTCCTCGTGCATCGCCCAGTAGCTGGCCTCGATCCGCGCGGTGACCGGGCCCGGCCGACCATTGCCGATGGGCTGGCCGTCGACCCGGGTCACCGGCATCACGCCGCCGGCTGTCGACGTGACGAAGACCTCGTCGGCCTGGCGCAGCGCCTCGGGGCTGATGTCGCGCGCGACAACCGGAAGGTCCAGCTCTGCGCAGAGGTCGAAGACGGTGCGGCGCGTGATGCCGGGCAGGACGCCGCCCGCCGGTGTCGCCAACGAGCCGTCCTCGACGACGAAAACGTTGAAGCCTGGACCTTCGGCGACGTTGCCGTTGGTGTCGAGCAAGAGCGCGGTCTCGGCAGCGCGATCGTAAGCGTCGTAGAGCCCGGTCACGAGATCGAGCCAATGGTAGTTCTTGATCGCGGGATCGACGGAGGCGGGCGGGATGCGCACGACCTGGCTGATCGCCACGTGCAACCCGCGCGCCCGCTGCTCCTCGCTGGCGACCGAGCCGAAGGGGACGGCGAATGCCAGGAACCGGTTCGCCGCGTCGCGCGGATCACGGCTGAACGTCGGCGAGACGCCGCGGGTGCAGATCATTTCGACATAGGCGCGACGGAGCCCCGACAGGGCAACGCAGTTGGTGAGGATCTCGGCGACCAGCTGGCGCTCGAAAGGGATCGCCATGTGCAAGCGTTCCATGCCGGCGAAGAAGCGCTCCAGGTGCAGATCGAGCCGAAAGAACGCGCCGTCCCAGACGTGGACGGTGTCGTAGGTCGCATCAGAGTGCAGAAAGCCCCAGTCGAGCACCGAGATTCTGGCCTGACTGATGGGAAGGTACTGACCGTCCTGGAACGCGACACCCGGTGGATAGGCGTGCGGGTCTTCGTACGCTGACGCGAGGGTCGGCAGCTCCGACATGTGGGCACCCTTGGCGTGGTTCGCTGGCCGCTACCTATCGAGCCATCCGGCGGCACGCCAGTCTTGCCCATCGTTGGCGCCGACCACCGGGCGGGTTGCGCCGAGGTGCGCGGTCGTCGACACCAGCAGGATGAGCGTCCCGCCGACCGGAGCCGACCATGTCCGACGCTGGCCCGCTGTTCCACATGATTGCCGGAGGTCCGCGACCGGTGGCGCCGTTCTCCCATGCCGTCGAGGATGGCGGATGGGTCTTCCTCACGGGCCAAATGCCGACCGATCCGGACGCACCGGATGCCTCGTTGCCGGACGGCATCGCTGCCCAGACGGAACGGGTCCTGGCCAATCTGGCGCTGGTGCTGGCCGGCATCGGACTAGGCCTGGAGCACGTGCGGATGTGCCGATGCTATCTCGTCGAGTTCGAGCGCGACTACGCCGGCTTCAACGACGTCTACGAGATGCACTTCCCGCCTGACCGCCGGCCAGCGCGAACGACCATCGGCGTCACGGCCCTGGCGGTCGGCGCCCTGGTCGAGATCGACATGATCGCGAGACGCAGCGACGGCTGACGTACTGACGGACGGCGGGCCGAACGTCTACCTCCGGATCAACCTTCGACCGCCCGCCGGAGGGCCGCTCGCGCCAGCAACCGCGTCGAGTCCAAGGTCGGCAGTGGAGCGTCGGTGTCGTCGATGACCAGCGGCAACTCGGTACAGCCGAGGATCGCCCCGTCGCATCCAGCGCTCCGCAGCCGCTCGATCGTCGCCAGCAGAAAGCGCGTCGACGCCGGTCGAAAGTGGCCCTGAACCAGCTCGTCCATGATGACCCGATCGACCTCGGCGCACTCAGCCGCGTCCGGCCGCACGCAGTCGAGCCCACGACTGGTCAGCTTTGCCGGATAGACGTCGCTGGCGACGAGCCACTTCGTGCCGAGCAGCGCCAGCCGCCGTAGCCCGCGGGCAACCGCCTCGTCGGCCACGACGTCGGCAATGTGCAGCCACGGCAGCGGCGAGCGCCGGACCACGCGGTCGAACGCTTGATGGATCGTGTTGTCCGGGCAGACGAGGAAGTCGGCCCCGGCGGCCGCCAGTTTCGTCGCCGAATCGACCATCAGATCGGCAACGCCGCCGACGTCACCTCGGTCCAGACAGGCGACGTAGGCGGCCAGGGATGGCGTGTGCATGGAGACTTCGGGGTGCGCGAACGGCCCGAGCGCGTCCGCGCCCTCAGCGCAGATCGTGCGATAGCAGAGCGCAGCGCCTTCGGCCGAGCAGCCGACGATGCCGATGTGTAGAGGCGTCATCGTCCAACGCCGCGCCTAGGCAGCGAATGGGGCATCGACCTGCGCTGCGCCTCGCAGCAGCACGGTGATGGCGTCCGCCGGAACCGCGCGACCGAACAGATAGCCCTGGCCCTCTTCACATCCCTCGCCACGAAGCCAAGCCGCCTGCGCCGCGGTCTCCACACCCTCGGCGTTGGCCCGCATGCGCAGGCTGCGGGCGAGAGTCAAAATGGCGCACGATCGCATCCCCCTCGGGCGCTCGCCCGAGCTCACCGACGAAGCTCCGGTCCACCTTGATCTTGTCGAACGAGAATCGGCGCAAGTAGGAAAGCGACGAGTAGCCGGTGCCAAAGTCGTCGAGCGCAATCTTGACGCCTAGGATCTTGAGCACGTGCAATGTGGCGATCGTTGCTTCGGTGTTCTGCAGAAGCACGCCCTCGGTGATCTCCAACTCCAAGCACCGCGGCGGCAAGCCGACCTCGCGGAGGACGCGCGCGACGCGGTCGGCCAAGCCAGCCTGCCGGAACTGCACCGGCGAAAGGTTCACGGCCACCTTGATGTCGGGCCAAGCCAGGGCTTCACGGCAGGCAGTCCGGAGGACCCACTCGCCCAGCTCGTGAACCAGCCCGGTCTCCTCGGCGATCGGCACGAACTCGGCCGGACTGACCATCCCGCGCGCTGGATGATCCCACCGGAGCAAGGCTTCGACGCCGGTGAGCTTCGCCGTCAGGAGGTCGTACTGCGGCTGATAGTGGACGGTGAACGCATCCTCGGCGAGGGCGCGGCGGAGGTCGCGCTCGAGCGAGCGTCGCGCATTCAGCTCGACGTTCATCTGCTCTTCGAAGAAACGATGAACGCCGCGGCCATCGGCCTTTGCACGGTAGAGCGCGGTGTCGGCGTTGCGCTGCAACGTGGCCGGATCGCCGCCGTCTTCGGGATAGAGCGCGATGCCCAAGCTGGTCGATATCGTCACCTGATTGCCGGCGAGTTCGAATGGTTCCGCGATCGCTGCACTGATTCGCCGAGCGGCCAACTCCGCGCCGCGCGGCTGCGCCAGGCCGAACTGCACGATCGCGAACTCATCGCCGCCGAGGCGGGCGACGGTATCACTCTTGCGCAACACCGCAGACAAGCGGCGCGCCGTCTCGCGCAGCAACGCGTCGCCCTCGGCATGGCCGTGGGCGTCGTTGATCTCCTTGAAGTGGTCGAGGTCCAAGCAGATCAGCGCCAGGCGCTCGTCGTAGCGATCGGCGTGCGCCAGACCTTGCTGGAGACGATCGGCAAACAACGCGCGGTTCGGCAGCTCGGTGAGCGGGTCGTGGCTCGCGAAGTACGAGGCCCTCGTCAACGCATCGCGGAGCGCGCGCAAGGGAAGGTTGCGCAGCGTAACGAACGCGGCCGATGCGACCAGGAAGCTGCCGGCGGCGACCACCAGCGTCCAAAGCAGGAGCCGGTCCAGGCAGCGTTCGACCACGACCTGGCCGACCTCGACGCCGGAATCGAATACCGCAGCGTGTCGGCGAACGACGGGCGCGTGCAGCGGGTCGTCGGCGACGCGGTGGTCGGCAACCACGACGCCTGCGTCGTCGACGACCGACCTGACTTCACCGTGCGAAACTCGGAAAGGGAGGGACAGAACGTCCGAAAGCCGTTCCGTCTCGAAGCGCCAAAGCGCCGGCGAGCGGCTGACGATTTGCGAGATCTCGTGAGCCTGCAACGCCGCCTGCGCTTCCATCTGGCCGACCTGAAACCTGTGGCCGAACGAATAGAACGCCAACAGGACGGTCGAGGCCACGAGCATGGCGGCCACCAACGCGACGCCGGTGGTCCAGCGCACCAACGTGGCGTCGGGTGTGAGCGGACTGGCGTTCACGATCGCGGTTCCGGCGGCCGGGCGAGAGTCGGCAGATGTCCGGTCTCCGCCAGCAACCGGCGGCCGATCGGCGACGCGACGAACTCGACGAACGCCTGGGCCGAGCGGGTCACGGCCTGGGTTATCGCGAGGTAGAGCGACATCGAGAGATGGTCGCCGCCAGCGGCGAGGTCGTCAGCGTGGCGGGTCGTGCCCGGCAGGTCCAGTACCGCCAAGCGGCGGCGTTCGGCCGTCAGCTGGCCCAAGGTCACGGCGCCGATCGAACCGACCAGGCTCTCGAGTGTCGTCGCGTTGTCCTGGTCCGTGGCGGCGACGACCATGCCGGGCCGCGCCCGTGCGCGTTCCGGATATCATGCCAAGCCCAACCCAACGAACCGACGTCGGGCGACCATGCGCATGAACGGTTAAGCTTTGCTTGATCGCTTGGCCGGCGGCAAACCGCGTGCCGCCGTCAGGTGACGATATCGGTCAGCCGAGCAGGTCGGCCGCCCTCGGCCCTGAGCGCACGAACCCAACCGAGCGCTCAGGCGGCTTTTGCCCTGGCATCGGCGGCACCGCCGACGTCACCGGCCCCCTCCAACGCTTCGGCATACTTCAGCCAACTGCCGTGGCTGTGGTCGCGCAGCGTGACGCGCTCGCCAGCCAGCGTCCGGGCGAGTTCGAAGCGGCCGGCGCGAAGCGCGGCTTCGAGCAGGAACAGATGAAAGACGTCGCGCTGGGCGTGACTGCCACCGATCGGCACGAGGTCGTCCTTGATCGGGCAAAGCAGCTCGATGGTCCGGGCGTAGTCGCCGGTGAAGAACGAATCGATCGCAGTGCACACCGGCAGCACATGATCGCGCACGCGCTCGGCATTGTCGTCGTCGGATGCGGCGAATGCCTGCAACGACGCGAGGTGGCGCGCCGCCTCCGGGCGGTGCTCGCGGGCTAGTGGCATGATGGTGTGGACGTCGGTGAACGCCATCTGGTGATTGTCGACCCACGAGGTCACCCGGTCGGCGAGACCGGCCCACCGGTCGCCGACGAACACGCCCATGAGATCGAGCCGTGCGAGCAACGACGCGCAGTTCTGCACGTCGATGTAGAACATGTCGGGTCCCGGATCGACGGCTCGGTCGTAGAGATCGAGCACCGCGTCCCACTGCCCCTTCTCGAAATGGAAGAGCGCCTTGTGCCACCAGACGTGGGTGCGCATCGCCGCACGGTCGGCCCAGCGATCGGCCGGGAAGTCGAGCCAGTGAAGGCCCTCGTCGTGGCGACCCTGCATTTCCAGGACGTGGGCGACCGCGTGGATCGACCACATGTCCTCGCCGTTGAGTGCTACGGCCTCGCGGCCGAGACGCTCGGCGGTGGTGTAGTCGCCCAGCTCTTCGTGACCGAAGGCAGCCATGCCCAGCAAGTCGCCGTAGCGCGGCACCGCCCGGTCCCAATGGGGCAGCGCACGCACGACGACGTTACGCATTCGCCGATGGGTGCCGAGCCAAAAGCTCTGGAAGTGGGCGAGCCTCAGCGCGAGCAGGTCCCGCGGCTCCTCGACCAGGATGTCCTCCCAGATCCGGCAGGCGCGGAAGCCATTGCCGCCGACCCAGGCGTCCAGAGCCGCAAGGTGCTGCTGCTCGCGGCGGGTCAGGTGGTCGCCGGCGTGCGCCTTGGCGGCCGTCAGCGCCGTCACCGCGTCGGCGTGGCCCTCGGGTGTGCCTCGCGCCATCATCAGATAGCCGACCAGCACCCGGCCCATGACGAACTCGGGATCGGCCCTGACCATCGTCTTGATCGCCTGGCCGATCCGCAGTCGGTATTCGAGGTAGCAGACGACCACGTCGTCGAAGGCGCTCGCCGCCTCGTCGCTGGCGGTGGTCAACGTCAGGCCACGAACGTCCTGGACCATGGACTTCTCCCCTATCCGGCGTTCTCATGCCTGCGCCAACCGTTCACCGCACGCCACGAAGCCGTGACGACGGCCGTGAGTTCGTCTAAGTCCCAGCCCACAGTTTGAGCGGGGCGTTCATGGGTTTCAATTGCGGCATCGTCGGGCTGCCGAACGTCGGCAAGTCCACGCTTTTCAACGCCCTCACCAACACGGCAGCGGCGGCTGCCGCCAACTATCCATTTTGCACCATCGAGCCGAACGTGGGCCGCGTTCCGGTGCCGGACCCGCGGCTTGACCAGCTGACGGCGCTGGCGAAATCGGCGAAGACCATCCCGACCCAGCTCGAGATCAAGGACATCGCCGGCCTCGTCCGTGGGGCGTCGAAGGGCGAAGGGCTGGGCAATCAGTTCCTCGCCGCGATCCGCGAAGTCGATGCGGTGCTCCACGTGCTCCGTTGCTTCGAGGACGACGACGTCACCCACGTCGAAGGCGGGGTGGATCCGTTGCGCGATGCCGAGCTGATCGAGACCGAGCTGCTTCTGGCCGACATCGAAAGCCTGGACCGGCAGAAAGAGGCGCTCGTCAAGCGCGTCCGCGGCCAGGACAAGGACGCCAAGACGCGGCTCGATCTCCTGGAGCGGATCTTGCCGCCCATGCAGGAGGGCACGCCCGGTCGCAAGCTCGGGCTCGACGCCGACGACGGGGAGCGCCTGCGCGGCTTCAACCTGATGACGGCGAAGCCGATCCTCTACGTGCTCAACGTCGACGAGGGCTCGGCCGGCACCGGCAACGACCTGAGCGCGCGGGCCGCGGCGTTCGCCGCCGGCGACGGTGCTCGCTCGGTCACGGTGGCGGCTGCCATCGAGGCCGAACTCTCCGGGCTCGGCGACGACGAGCAGGCCGAGTACCTGGCCAGCCTTGGCCTGGAAGAGCCAGGGCTCAACCGGGTCATCCGCGAGGGGTACGGTCTGTTGGGACTGCTGACCTTCTTCACGGCGGGGCCGAAGGAGGCGCGCGCCTGGACCGTCGAGACCGGCGCCACTGCGCCCGAAGCGGCTGGCGTCATCCACACCGACTTCCAAAAGGGCTTCATCTGCGCCGAGACCATCGCCTACGACGACTACGTGGCGCTCGGTGGCGAGGCGCGTGCCAAGGAAGCCGGCAGGATGCGCCTGGAGGGCCGCGACTACGTGGTCGTCGACGGCGACGTGTTCCATTTTCGGTTCAACGTCTGAGTGGGCCAATCAGCCGGCGGCGACGGCCCGCGCCTCCCGACGCTCACGGAGCGCCTGGGTGATGATCTGGAAGGACGACGTCAGGAACAGACCGGCCATGATCGCGGCAACGACCAGATCGGGCCAGCCGGCGGCCGTGCCCGAGACACCGAGGGCCGCGACCATCACGGCGACGTTGCCGATGGCGTCGTTGCGCGAGCAGAGCCGGACCGAGCGGACGTTGGCATCGCCATCCTTGTAGCGGAGCAACAGCCCGACGCTGGCGATGTTGGTCAGCAAGGCGAGAACGGCGACGGCACCCATGACCTCCGCGTGCGGCACTTCGACTACAAAGAACCGGTGGACGGTCGAGCCGAACACCCAAAGCCCCATAAGGCAGAGGCTGACCCCCTTGGCCAGCGCCGCGGTCGTCCTGACGTTGACCGACGCGCCGATGACGGCGAGGGAAATGGTGTAATTGAGCGCATCGCCCAGAAAGTCCAACGCATCGGCCTGCAGCGCCTGCGACTTCGCCAGGTGACCAGCGGCCATTTCGATAGCGCCATCGCCGCAATGCTCACCCATCCGCACCAGAGGTCAAAGATTGCCGCATGGCACGCAGGCGGCGGCGTCTGCGGCCGGCGATGGGGCTGGCAGCGATGACCGTCGTCGTCACCGGCAGTTCCGGCCATCTCGGCGAAGCCCTGGTTCGCGCGCTGACGGCCGCGGACCGGCGCGTGGTCGGCGTCGATCTCCAGCCCGGCCCGTACACGCACCACGTCGGCACCATCACCGAGCGCGGCTTCGTCACCGAGATCGTCCGAGGTGCACGCGCCGTCGTCCACGCCGCGACCTTGCACAAGCCACATGTCGTCACGCACGACAAACGAGCCTTCGTCGATACCAACGTCACCGGCACGCTGAACCTGCTGGAAGAGGCCATTCTCGCCGGCGTCGACGCGTTCGTCTTCACCAGCACGACCAGCGCCTTCGGCGCCGCGCTCAGCCCACCCCCAGGCGCACCGGCGGCATGGATCGACGAAACGGTGGCTGGGGTACCGCGAAACATCTACGGCGTGACCAAGACTGTCGCCGAGGATCTCTGTCAGCTCT
>JBCBTD010000073.1:0-18894 GCA_039818825.1 Pseudomonadota bacterium | reverse complement strand
GATCTGCGCGTTTGGTCGGGTGAGGTCGTTCGCCGCTGGTACTCGCGCTTCCGGCCGGTGTTCCCACATGCAGGATGCCGGTTCGGGGCGTCCGAAGCCCATTCGTGCTGCCGGTTCAGGGAGGTGTGGACATGGCGGACGACCTTGGCGCCAATCCAAAAGTCGACGAGACGTTGGCACTTTCCATGGCGGCGCTGGTCGACGTCTTGCAGTCGGTCGGCGACGGCGTCGTCGTACCGTATCTCCCTTGGCCCGAGCTGTGGCGAAGCACGTTCGCCGGGTCGACCGACCCCTGGCCGGACGCGCTTGCCGAACGCTGCACTCAGGCGGTCTCGCTCGCTTTTCAGCTGCTCAATCAAGCCGAGGAAAACGCGATCGCCCAGACCCGGCGTGCCGCTGAGGCAGCGGGCGAACTGCACCTCGATTCCGGGTCCTGGGACAATCAGCTCGCGAAGCTGACGGCCGCCGGCTGGCAGCCGTCGGAGATCGCCGATGCACTCGGCGCGCTGCGGGTGGAGCCGGTACTGACCGCGCACCCGACCGAGGCCAAGCGGCAGACCGTGCTCGATCACCATCGGCGGTTGTACCGTTGTTTGGTCGACCTCGAGAACACGATGTGGACGCCGAGCGAGCGCGAGGCGTTGAACGCCGACATGCGGGCGTCCTTGGAGCGCCTTTGGCGCTCCGGCGAAGTGTTTCTCGAGAAGCCGACGGTCGCCGACGAGCGCCGCAATGTCATCCACTACATGGTCAACGTCTTTCCGGCCGTGTTGCCTTGGGCGGAAAGGCGCCTGGTCGACGCTTGGCGGCGTGCTGGCCTGGATCCCGACGAGTTGGACGACCCCTCGCGGCGGCCCCGCCTCGCTTTCGGTACCTGGGTCGGCGGCGATCGCGACGGCCACCCGTTGGTCACTGCGGACACCACGGCGACCACCCTGGCGTTGTTCCGTGCGGAAGCCTTGAAGCTCGTCGACGAGGCGTTGAACGACCTCGCCGCCGGCCTCAGCCTGTCCGATCGGCGCCAGGCGCCGCCTGCGTCCTTGCTGGGCCGGATCGAGGAAAGGGCGGCGTCGCTCGGCGACGCCGGCGCAGCGGCACTCGAACGCAACCCCGGCGAGCCCTGGCGCCAGGCCGTCAATCTCATGCGTGCGGCGCTGCCGACGGCGGACGGTCCCGTCGTGGTCGGTGGCTACGCCGATGCAGGCGAACTCGTGGCGGACCTTGGACGGCTGCGCGACGGGCTGGTCGCCATCGGCGCCGAACGGCTGGCATACGGCGACGTCGACCCGGTCATAGCCCGATTGCAGGTCTTCGGATTTCATCTCGCGACGCTCGACGTTCGCCAGAACAGTGCCTTTCATGACCGTGCGCTTGCCCAGTTGCTGACCGCGGCCGGGGAGCCCGATGCCGCCGCGTACGCCGATTGGCCCGAGCCGCGCCGGACGACGTCGTTGCGCCGCGAGCTTGCGACGCGCCGTCCGTTCACCCACGCCGGCGCCCAGGTCGGACCCGAAGCCGATGCAACTCTTGCCGTCTATCGCGTGCTCCAGGCCCACGCCGAGCGTTGGGGGACCCATGGGCTCGGGGCCTTGATCGTCAGCATGACGCGCAACCCTGCCGACCTGCTTGTCGTCTTCGTGCTCGCACGCGACGCTGGCCTGCTGCGCTACGACGAAGATGGCGCCTGGTGTCCGCTGCAGGTCGTGCCGTTGTTCGAAACCATCGACGACCTGGAACGCGGCGGCGACAGCCTCGACCGCTTTCTCGCCGAGCCCGTCGTCAGCCGTTCGCTGGCTCGACAAGCGGCCGCCGCTGGCGAGTCGCAGCCGGTGCAGCAGGTGATGATCGGCTACAGCGACAGCGGCAAGGACGGCGGTTTCGTCGCCAGCTTCTGGTCGCTCTATCGCGCGCAGCTCCAGCTGGCCGAAATCGGCCGCCGCCACGGCGTGCGCATCCGCTTCTTCCACGGCCGTGGCGGTACGATCGGTCGTGGGGCAGGGCCTACCCACCGGTTCGTCGCCGCGCTCCCGCCCGGCACGCTCGGCGGCGATCTGCGGTTGACCGAACAGGGCGAAACGGTCGCCCAGAAGTACGCCAATCGGGTGACGGCCACGCATCATCTGGAACTGCTTGCGGCAGGTGCACTGGCGCGGACGCTGACAGCGCGCCGCGGGCACGTCGACCCGGAGCCCTTGGTCGAGGCGATGGACCGCTTGGCGGTGACCAGCCGTGCAGCCTACCGCGATCTTCTGGACCGCGACGGTTTCATGGCGTTCTTCGCCCACGCCACGCCGCTCGACGTCATCGAGCAGAGTGGGATCGGCTCGCGGCCGAGCCGGCGCACGGCGAAACGCACGCTGGAAGACCTGCGCGCGATCCCCTGGGTGTTCGCCTGGAACCAGGCACGCTTCGTTCTGCCCGGCTGGTACGGCCTCGGCACGGCGCTCACGGAGCTTGCCGAGGCGGAACCCGCGCTGTTCGACGCCCTGGCAAAAGCCAAGACTGGCGATGGTCGCTGGCCGCCTTTTCACTACATGATCGGGAACATCGCGACGGCGTTCGCCACCACTTCGCCGGTGATCATGCAGCGCTACGCCGGTCTCGTCCCCGATGGCGACGTCCGCGAGCGGTTCCTTGCCGTGATTCTGGCCGAGCATGGGCGAACGGGCGCCATGCTCCAGCGGATCTACGGCAAGCCGCTCGCCGAAGCTCGACCGCGGATCCAGCGGATGATCGACCGCCGACACAGCGCGCTCGAGTCCCTGCACGCCCATCAGATCGCGCTGTTGGAGCGCTGGCGCCAGGCGCACGAGACTGGCGACGACACGCAGAGCGAGTTGCTGCGGCGACAGCTCCTGCTGACCGTGAACGGTATCGCCGCTGGCCTCGGCGCCACCGGTTGAGTCCACCACGACACTTCGATCGGCTCGAGGAAGGCGATGACAGAAGCGATTGCCGGCTACGTGTTCTACGAGGTGGCGGCGCTGTTGCTGCTGGCTGTCGGCATCGGTTTTTGCGGCCTGCTGCTCGGCCAGCCGCTCGTCGTCAGCTTCATTGCGGTCGGTATCGTCGCCGGCCCCTCGGTCCTCGACATCGCGCGTTCCGACGAGCACATCAAGCTGTTGGCCGAGCTCGGCATCGCCCTGTTGTTGTTCATGGTCGGCTTGAAGCTCGATTTGAGCTTGGTCCGATCACTAGGCTCGGTGGCGCTGTTGACCGGCCTCGGGCAGGTCGTCTTCACCACGGTGTTCGGCTTCCTGATCTGCCTCGGTCTTGGCATGGACCCCGTTGCGAGCCTCTACGTGGCCGTGGCGCTCACGTTCTCGTCGACCATCATCGTCGTCAAACTCTTGTCCGACAAACGCGAGATCGACTCGCTCCACGGCCGCATCGCGGTCGGCTTCCTCGTCGTTCAGGACGTCGTGGTGGTGGTGGCCATGATCGTGCTTTCGGCGCTCGGTGTCGGCGCAGGCGGGGCCGGCTGGGGCGGGGTCGTGGCGGTGCTCGGCTATGGCATGCTGATGCTGGGTGCGGTCCTGGTTTTCGTCCGCTACGCCGCAAACCCGTTGGTCGAACGGCTGTCCAAGGCGCCGGAACTCTTGGTGTCGTTCGCCATCGGCTGGGCTGCGGCGCTCGCGGCCATCGGGCACTATGCCGGTTTCGGCAAGGAGCTCGGCGGCCTGTTGGCCGGCATCTCGCTGGCATCGACGCCGTACCGGGAAGCGATCGCGGCCCGGCTGGCCTCGCTGCGTGACTTCCTGCTGCTGTTCTTCTTCATCGCGCTCGGGGCCGCGCTCGATCTGGGCACGCTCGGCGATGCGGTCGGCCCGGCCATCGTCCTCTCGCTGTTCGTGCTGATCGGCAATCCTCTGATCGTCTTGGTCATCATGGGAGCCATGGGCTACCGGCGCCGAACCGGGTTCCTGGCCGGCCTTACCGTCGCCCAGATCAGCGAATTCTCGCTCATCTTCATGGCGATGGCCCTGGCTCTGGGGCACGTAGGCGACGAGACGCTCGGCTTGGTCACGCTGGTCGGCCTCGTGACCATCGCCGCGTCGACGTACATGATCGTCCACTCGCACCGCCTCTATGCTTGGCTGGAGCCGGTCTTGGGGGTCTTCGAGCGGCGCAATCCATGGCGCGAAGATCAGATGCCCGCGGCTACGGCCAACGCGCCGCGGGTCGTCGTCTTCGGCCTCGGCCGCTATGGCGGTGCCATCGCGCGTCAGCTCCAGGCCGAGGGTGTTGCCGTGGCAGGGGTTGACTTCGACCCGGCGGCCGTCCGCCAGGCTCGGCTGTCCGGTATCGAGACCGTGTACGGCGACGCGACGGACCCGGAGTTCGTTGCCACACTGCCGTTGCAACACAGTGCCTGGGCGGTGTGCGCCGTCCCTGCCCACGCCAGTGGCGTGACCCACGACGATCCGGGCCGCGCGCTGCTACATGCTCTTCGCGACGCCCGCTTCCCGGGGCGGGTCGCCGTGACGACGCACGACGAAACCTTTGCTGCGGACCTGGAGGAGGCCGGTGCGGATCTCGTGCTGGTGCCGTTCCGCGATGCCGCTCTGCAGGCTGCCCGGCTGATCCGCGAAGATGCAGAGTCACCCCATGTCGACGTCGCCGATCCATTGGGGCAGAAGGCGCTGGGCGCCTGAGCGGCGCCGGCCTGACGCCGGCACGCCTAGATGATCGCTCGCCGGCACGGGGAGAGTGGTCATGGCCGCAGGCTTGAAGGGCGGATTGGTCCAATACGGCGATGCCGATTTCGCGGCCTATCTGCGGCGGTCGTTCGCGTTCGCGTCGGGCTATTCACGGGCGATGCTGGAGAAGCCGGTCGTCGGCATCCAATCGACAGCGTCCGGGTTCAATCCATGTCATCGTCATTTCCCGGAGTTGCTCGAGGCCGTGAAGCGCGGCGTCCTGGCGGCGGGCGGGTTGCCTTTGGACTTTCCGACGATTTCGCTCGGCGAGAGCTTCGCCAGTCCGACCACGCTGAAGTTCCGCAACCTGATGTCGATGGACACCGAGGAGATGATCCGCGCGCAGCCAATGGACGCGGTCGTGTTGATGGGTGGCTGCGACAAGACCGTGCCGGCGCAGCTGATGGGGGCGGTCTCGGCCGACAAGCCCGCGGTCATGCTCGTGGCAGGGCCGATGCTCACCGGATCGCTCGACGGCGACCGGATCGGTGCCTGCACCGACTGTCGGCGGTTCTGGGGGCGCTTTCGCGCAGGCGAGATCGATCGGGTCGAGATCGACAGGGTCGAGGCCAACCTCGCGGTGACCGCCGGAACCTGTGCGGTCATGGGCACGGCGTCGACCATGGCCTGCCTCGCCGAGACGCTCGGCTTCGCACTACCGGGCTCTGCGGCGATCCCGGCGGTCCATGCCGATCGGCTGCGCGCGGCCGAGGCTTCCGGCGCGCTCGCCGTCGCCATCGCCGGTCTTGATGACCGCCGCCCCAGCCGGTTGGTCACTGCGGCGAGTGTCGACAACGCGCTCCGCGTGTTGCTGGCGATCGGCGGATCGACCAACGCCGTCCTGCACCTGACCGCCATCGCCGGCCGAGCCGGCGTTCCCGTCACGCTCGAGCGGCTGAACGAGCTCAGCGCCGAGACGCCGGTACTGGTCGACCTCAAGCCGACCGGTGGCCACTACATGGAAGACTTCTTTCGCGGCGGCGGCCTCGGAGCAGTCTTGCGGGAGCTGTCCCCTCAGCTCGACCGACGGACGATCGCCGTCACCGGCGAGACGCTCGGCGAGCGGTTGCGAGCCGAAGCCGATGGCTACGTCGATCGGGCGGTGGTTCGCAGCACCGCTGATCCTGTCGATCCGGTGGGTGGACTCGCCGCCGTGTTCGGCTCGCTCGCGCCTTCCGGTGCAATCGTCAAGCGATCCGCGGCCGATCCGCGTCTCTTGGAGCATACTGGTCGCGCCGTCGTTTTCAGCTCGCTGGCCGACCTGGCCCAGCGGATCGACGACGACGACCTCGACGTGAACGCCGACGACGTGCTCGTCCTGCAGCACGCCGGACCGCTGAGCGAGGCGGCGATGCCAGAAGCCGGCTATCTGCCGATCCCCAAGAAGCTCGCCCGCCGGGGCGTGAAGGACATGCTGCGGATCTCGGACGCGCGGATGAGCGGAACCGCCTACGGCGCGATCGTCCTGCACGTCGCGCCCGACGCGGCGTCGGGTGGACCACTCGCGTTGGTGCGCACGGGCGATCACGTCCGCTTGAGCGTGAGCGGTGGGCGGCTCGACCTCCTGGTCGACGACGCCGAACTCGACCGACGCCGCGCCATGTTGCCGGCGCTTGCCAAGGCGCCGGACCGTGGATACTCAAAGCTTTACGCCGAACAGGTGACACAGGCGCACGCGGGATGCGACTTCAGGTTCTTGCAGCCACCCGCGTCGAGCGGGCGCCAGCCCGACTGATCCACGTGGGCGGCGCTGCCGTAAGTGGAGCGTGAACCACTGCCGTTGGGGCCGAGCATGTTGCTGTCCGACCGTCGTCGTTTCTTGGCGGGTGCCGCCGCGAGCGCGTTGATCGCGCCGGGCATCGCACGCGCGGCTCAAGGGCGGCTGGCTTTCGACATCCTACGCGATGGCAACCCGATCGGTACGCACGTTCTGTCGTTCGACCGTGCGGGCGATCGCCTCGAGACGACCATCGCCATCGACATCCTGGTGAAGATCGCGTTCGTGCCGGTCTACCGCTACACGCACCGTAACCGCGAGGTGTATGACGGCGATCAGCTCGTTTCGATGGCGAGCGAGACCGACGACAATGGTTCGGCCTACCGCGTGAACGTGCGGCAGGACAGCGCCGGCCTTTTGGTCGACGGCAGTTCCGGTGTCGCGACGGTGCCGGCGGCGACCCTGCCGACGACCTATTGGAAGCCGCGGACCGTACAAGAGACGCGTTGGATCGATACCCAGCGCGGTAGCATCATCGAAGGTCGGTCGACCCTGGTCGGCACCGAGACGGTGCTGGTCGGCAACGAAGCCGTGGCCTGCGAGCGCTATGCCCTGCGCGGCGATCTCGACCTCGATCTGTGGTACGGCTCGGTCGGCTGGGCGAAGCTCGGCTTCCAGATCCAAGGCAACGACATCACCTATCGGCGTCGACCGGAGAGTGACGTCGCCAGCCTGCCACAGGCCGTGCTCTCGGGTAGGTCGTGACCGGGGCCCTCAGGCTCGTCCTCGGCGATCAACTCAGTCCTTCGCTCTCCAGCCTTCGCGATCTGGACCCCGCCACCGACGTGGTGCTGATCGTGGAGGTTTGGGACGAGGCGACGTACGTCCGCCACCACCCGAAGAAGATCGCGTTTCTCTTCAGCGCCATGCGCCATTTCGCCGACGACCTCCGCGCCGTCGGCGTCGTGGTCGACTACGTGACGCTCGACGATCCAGGGAACACCGGCGACTTCGCGGGTGAATTGGGGCGAGCGGTGGCGCGGCACGACGTGTCGCGGGTCGTCGTCACCGAACCCGGCGAGTGGCGCGTGCGGACGATGATGGACGGGTGGGGCCACGCGCTGGCGTTGCCCGTGGAGATTCGCGACGACGACCGCTTTCTATGCTCGCGGGCGGACTTCGCCAGCTGGGCCGATGGACGGAAGCAGCTCCGCATGGAGTGGTTCTACCGCGAGATGCGCCAACGGACCGGTCTGTTGATGGTCGACGGCGAGCCGGCCGGCGGCCGGTGGAACTACGACCAGGACAACCGCAAGCCGCCTGCGTCCGGCCTCGATGGGCCCGGGCCACGCCGATTCGCGCCCGACGTGTTGACGGAAGACGTGCTGGACCTCGTGGCCGACCGCTTCGCCGATCATTTCGGCGAGCTTCGGCCGTTTTGGTTCGCCGTCACCAGAACCGACGCCCTGGCCGCGCTCGATCATTTCGTCCGCGAGGCGTTGCCGTCGTTCGGCGATTACCAGGACGCCATGGTCGATGGCGACGACTGGTTGTTCCACTCGGCGCTGTCGCAGTATCTCAACTGCGGATTGCTGCTGCCGCTCGAAGTCTGCGAGGCGGCGGAGCGGGCGTGGCGCGACGGTCGGGCGCCGCTGAACGCGGTCGAAGGCTTCGTCCGGCAGATCATCGGCTGGCGCGAGTACGTGCGCGGGGTCTACTGGCGGGCGATGCCCGACTACGCCGCGGGCAACGCGCTTGGCGCCGAGCGGCCCTTGCCGCCGTTCTACTGGACCGGCGAGACGCCGATGAATTGCCTCGCCAAAGTCATCGACCAGACCAGGCGCGAGGCCCATTCGCATCACATCCAACGGCTGATGATCACCGGCAACTTCGCGCTGCTCGCCGGCATCCGCCCGGCCGAGGTCTGTGACTGGTACCTAGCGGTTTACGCCGACGCCTACGAGTGGGTGGAACTGCCCAACACGCTGGGGATGGCGCTCTACGGCGACGGCGGGCTCATGGCATCCAAGCCCTATGCTGCGAGTGGCGCCTACGTCGATCGGATGTCGAACTTTTGCAAGTCCTGCCGGTTCGACGTGAAGCAGAAGAACGGCCCCGACGCCTGTCCGTTCAACTATCTCTATTGGAACTTCATGTTGGAGAACCAGGAGGCCCTGGCGCGCAACCCGCGGGTCCAGCCGATTTTGCGGACCTTGGCGAAGATGAGCGACGAGAAGAAGGCGGCGGTGCGCCACGACAGCGAGCGTTTTCTGGCGACGTTGAGCCCGGCGGCTAGCCATGCGGCCTGAGGTCGTTTGGATCACCGGCGCTTCCGCCGGCCTCGGCAAGGCGCTGGTCGAAACCTACGTGCAGGACGGCGCCACGGTGGCGGCCACCGCACGGCCGAGCGAGGCGCTGGACGCGCTCGTGGCGGCGCATCCGGGCAAGGTCGTCGCCTTTCCAGCCGACATCACCGACGCCGCGGCGATCGGCGACGCGGTCATGCGGATCGAGACGGAGGTGGGGCCGATCCGGCTCGCGATCCTCAACGCCGGCACGCATCAGCCGGTGAAGGGTGCTGCGTTCAAGGCGGATGAGTTGGACCGCCTCGTCCAGATCAACCTCATCGGCACGGCCCATTGCCTGGAGGCCGTGCTGCAGCCGATGCTGCGGCGGCGCCAGGGCCAGATCGCCGTCGTGTCGTCGGTGGCGGGCTACACTGGCCTGCCGACCTCGGCCTATTATGGGGCCACCAAGGCGGCGCTGTTCAACATGTGCGAGAGCTTGAAGTTCGATTTCGACCGCGAAGGGATCGACCTCCGGGTGATCTCGCCCGGCTTCGTCCGCACGCCCTTGACCGACAAGAACGACTTTCCCATGCCGTTCTTGATGGAGCCTGACGCGGCGGCGCGGCGGGTCGTTGCCGGGCTGCGCGGGCGGCGGTTCGAGGTGACCTTTCCGCGCCGCTTCACCTACGGCCTGAAGCTCCTGAGGATCTTGCCCTACGCCTTGTATTTCGCGCTGTTGCGGCGGACCGTTCGGCCATGAGCGCAGCCCTCGACTGCTACGTCGCACTCCTGCAGAGCACCAATGCGACCAACCTCGACGATCTGCTGACGGGTTTTACGGAGGATGCCCGCTTTCGCGATCCGTTCAGCGACGTCCGCGGGAAGCCGAAGATCCGGCGGGTGTTCGAGAAGACCTACGACGACGTCGACGACGTGCGTTTCGTCGTCACCGACCAGGCGTCGGGACGGGAGGCGCACTATCTCCGCTGGACGTTCACCTGCTTGCCGAAGGGCCTGCTGCGCCGGCAGGGCCCGTTGGCGATCGATGGCCTGTCGGAGATCCACCTCAACGACGAGGGCTTCGTCACCGCGCATCTCGACTATTGGGACCCGGCGCCGGGGCTTTACGGGCGGGTGCCATTGCTCGGTTTGGCGCTGCGCTCGCTGCGCCGGCAGATCGGCGTACGCTGAGGCCCGACGAGAACGGCCGGCCCCAAGGACCGGCCGTTGCTGCGTTTGGCAGGCGTCGGGCGATCAGGCAGCGACCTGCTGCTGCCGGCGGGCGCGGTAGCGCCAGCCGCCGAGTGCTGCGAGACCGGCACCGAACATCAGGACGGCGCCTGGCAGCGGCGTCACGTGGATCCTCGCGCCGTAGAGCATCAGCGAGTTCGCCTCCGGGGTGCCGTTGATCGCCAGGGTCAGCTCTTGGCCAGCGACGCCGATGGCGCCGAAGGCGTTGCCGAGGCTCACCTGCTCGCTGCCGCCCGGGCCGCTGAGGGAGGCAACCGGGTCGAGGACGTCGTTCAGGAACAAGGGGCCGTTCAGGATTTCGAACGTGTTGACGAGGACGTTCGAGCCACCGGCGGTGAAGACGAAGCTGTCGTGGTCGTCGGAGTAGGAGCCGGCGGGCAGGACCGCATCGATGTCGAACCGGTCGAGCAGACCGTTGATGGCGCGGGCGACGCCTTCACCGATGGTGACGTTGCCGAGCACGCCGAGGACGGTGCGGGTCTCGCCGATCTCGATCGTGCCGAGTGGCACGTCGTTGCCGCTGAGGCTGGGCGGCAGGATGGCGACCGCGTGGGCGCCGGTGGGCAGCGCGACGGCCATGACGCCGGCGACGATGAGTGAGCGCAGCATGAAGATCCCCCTAGAGCGATACCTAAGCCAGGTATCGTGAATGCGTTGGTGATTAGATGCACTTTTTACGAGTGTTCGCCGAACCGGACAATACCAACGTGGCATATCGGTGTACGACGCGTGAACGAAACCGCCGGCACGGCCACCCCGAAAGACCACCCCAACCCGCCGTAAGGCCTTGCCACCAAAAGAAAAAAGACGAACCAGGCTTCGTTTCGCAATACGGGGATCGAGCTGCCGTCAGTCACCTGGTGCCGCTCATCTACGCCTATATAGGATAACATTCCGAAACACTTCCGGCTAGCCCGGCTCACTCGGCCGGCGTCCCGACGAAGCCGGGCGGGCGTCGATCGCACAGCCACGCGCGGTAAAAGGCGGCCTGCCATGCGGGTGGCCACGGTGCCAGGGTAGCGTCCAGACTTGGTGGCGCGTCACGCCAGCAGGACCGGACGAAGAGCTGCTGGCCGGTGTCTCGGTCGCGCGGAAGTATGGTATCCACGCTCCCGATAGTGCCCTCGAGTTGGCTTTGGGTGAGATCGGTTCTACTAAAATCGGCGTCCATGAGCGCAGCGCCCGCAAGCCTCGCGGTACTGACGTCCGCCCCCGCCAGCCGCGCCTTGCGGAGATCCGTTCCCTCAAGCTGCGCATCGCGAAGGTCCGCCCCCTCCAGTCTCGCGAGCCAAAGGTTTGCCTCTTGCAGCCGTGCCTCTCGGAGGTCTGCCTCCTCCAACCACACTTGGCGGAGGTCCGCTCCATCCAGCCGCACTTGCCACAGGTTCGCCCCGTCGAGCCGTGCCTCGCGGAGGTCTGCACCCACCAACTGAGCTTGGTAGAGGTTTGCGCCGTCCAGCCGCGCCCGATGGAGGTCGACATCCTCCAGATGCGCTAGCCAGAAATCCGCACCGACAAGCCACGCGTCGCTCATGTCTGCCCCCGCCAGCCGCGCCTCGCGGAAATTCGCTCCCTCTAGCCGCGCCTCTCGGAGGACTGCATCCTCCAACCAAGCTTGGCGAAGGTCCGCTCCCTCCAGCTGCGCTCTCCTAAGGTTCGCCCCTTCCAGCCGCGCTTGGCGGAGGTCTGTTCCGTCTAGCTGCGCCCCGCTGAGGTTCGCCCCCACCAACCGCGCTTCACGGAGGCTCGCCATTGTCAGCCGCGCCCCGCGGAGGTCTGCCCTCTCTAAGACCACGCCCCAAAGGTTTGCGCGGTCCAGCCGTGCGCCCATGAGGTTTGCGCCCGCCAGATGTGCCGCATTGAGGTTTGCTTGCACTAGCTCGGCGTTGCCGAGGTCAGCTCGCTCCAGCTGCGCCCAGGCAAGGTATGCCGCCTCCATCCGCGCATGGCGCAGGTTCGCTCCCTCCAGTCGCGCTCCGCGGAGTTTTGCCCCCTCCAGCCGCGCGCCGCGTAGGTCCGCCCCCTCCAGCCGCGCGCCGCGTAGGTCCGCCCCCTGCAGCCGCGCTGCGCTGAGGTCGACGCCGGCGAGGTAGGCTTGCGACAGGTCGGCTTCGCGGAGATCGACGCCAGGTTTCTCGAGTTTCTGAAGATTGGCGATGGCGGCGTCGCGCTCGACGTCCCAGTCCCGCTCGAACGTGTCGGCGCGGTCGTCGACGGTGAGGTCGCAGGGCTGCTCGTAGCCCTTGCGGGCGCACCAGGCGTCCTGGAACGTGCGCAGCGCGGCATCGTGGTCGCGCCATGTGTCGGGCCGCTCGACCAACTCGACGCCGCGGAGGTCGACGGGTGCAAGCGCGACGAAGCGGAGCGGTGAGAGGCGGCTGACGTCGGCCTGGAACAGCGCCTCCGGCAGCCACGCGCGGCTGATCCACTGCCGACGGTCGTCGGTGTCGGCCAACCACCGCCAATCGTCCGGAACGTTCGCGTTCCAGCGCTGGATGGTCCAGTCGGCATAGTGGTCCAGACCGCCTTCGGTGCGGGTCCAGGAGAGGACGGCGACGAGGGCGACGAGCACGACGGCGAAAGCCCGGCGGCGCCGGCGGCTCGGGGGAGCGTTCTCCTGCCCCAGCGCCCGCGCGCGATCCCAACTCCGGATGCCGACCCACGCCGCGAACAGCAGGAGCCCGCCGAGGAAGAGCGTCAGCCACTCGTCGCGGGCGATCATCGACTGCCACCAGAACCAGGCGAGCACGACGGGGGCGAAGGCCCAGACCAGGAGAAACACGACCAAGTGCGCCAGGTGGCCGAGGCTGGTGTCGTCGCCGACCGCGTGGTCGCGGCGCTGGCGCAACGCGTAGGCGGTGATGAGCCCCGGATGGGCGGCACGGTCGAGCCGCACGCCGTACGCGTCCGGCACGAGGTCGCCCACCCGGGCGAACAGGCTGACGAGCTGCAGCTGAAAGTAGACGTAGAGTGCGGTGATCAGCACCGGTGCTGCGGCGAAGAAGCTGGTGGTCGGGATCTCGACGCCGACGAGGGGAAGCTGGGTGTTGCGGCCGAAGGCGTAGAAGTCGGCAGGGGTGACGCCCAAGAGGGCGGCGCCGGCAAAGGTCAGAAAGCCCAGGAGCGTGAACCAAGTGGTGCGCGCCTGTTGGGCGATCTCCTTGATCTGCTCCAGCGTATGGTCGCTCAAGGTGGGCCTCAATCCTGCGGCGCCGACATGTTTCAGAAGCATAAGTGTCATGAAGAGGCCGCGCAACGGCGGTTGAGTGGTGTGATCCTGTTCACGTGGAACGTGTAGCCGCTGCTACGGAGCGCCGCGGACGATGCGGATAGGGTCTCGTCATCGGCGGTGCAGGGAGCGTCGCCGCACCGGGCGAGAGGGGATCGACGATGGCCACGATGTTCCAGGAGTTCGACGCCGCCGACCGCGACACGATCCGCGCCGGTGATCGCTGCCACTTGCGCTATCGCGGCGTGCCTGTCACGCACGAGCACCGGACGCCCCGCGACCTGCCGCGCAGCGGCCGCCGCATGTTCTACCGTGGCGCGTTCTTCGACGGCGGCGTGCTCGACGACCAGCCGCCGACGCCGCGCCGTCCGCAGTTCTACCGCGGCGTTTACTTCTGAGTTTCCGCGACGGTGGCGGCGTGCCGGTTCAGGCCGGCCGGCCACCGAAGCGATAGCCGACCCCGCGGACGGTCTGCAGCAGGCCGCCATAGGCGCCGAGCTTCCGGCGAATACGCGCGACGTAGACGTCGACGACGTTGGTCAGCGGGTCTTCCTGGATGCTCCAGGCGGCGTTGAGGATGCGCTCGCGGGTCAGTGGTTTGCCCAGATTGGACATGAAGAGGTTGAGGACGTCCCGCTCCTTGGAGGTGAACTCCACCGGCGCGTCGTCGACCGTGATCGTCAACGTCTCGAGATCGAAAGCGACGCCCTCGCAGGTGAGGAGACGGCGGCCATCGCCGGTTTTGAAGTCGCGCTCGCGCCGAACGAGCGCCTCCAGCCGGGCGACCAACTCGTCGAAGGCAAAAGGTTTCAAGAGGTAGTCGTCGGCGCCGCTTTGCAGACCTTCGACCCGCTCGCTCACCGAATCGAGCGCCGTCAACATCAACACCGGCGTGTGCAGGCCACGGGCGCGCATGGTGCGGCACACGTCACGCCCGGAGATGCCGGGCAGCATGACGTCGAGGATGACGACCTCGAAGCTGTGGGACGCCAGCACCTCCAGCGCCTGTTCACCGTCCGGCGCATGCTGGATCAGCCAGCCTTCGCATTTGAGGCCGCGCTTGATGAAGTCGGCGACGCGGGTCTCGTCCTCGACCAGCAGGATGTTCACGAGACGGCTCGTAGCTTGGGTTGGCGGGGCAGCAGAATCGACGCGACCAGCCCCTGGCCACTCCGGTCCTGGAGCGTGATGGTACCGCCGTGGGCCTCGGCGATGGCCAAGCCGATCGGCAGACCGAGCCCCAATCCTTCACCGTAGCGTCGAGCCGCGTTCGAGCCACGGAAGAACCGCTCGAACGCGCTGGCTTTCTCGGTGTCGCTCATGCCCGGACCGTCGTCCTCGACGGCGATCCGATAGCCGCCGGGTGTGTGATCGAGGCGGAGGACGACGTTCGAGCCACCGTGGTGGTGGGCGTTGTCCAGCAGCACCAGAACGGCCTGGCGGATGCGGGCGGCGTCGCCGCGGATCGGCGCGTGGCGCAGGTCGGTGACGAGCTCGAGCGACCGGTCGTAGGTCGCCGCGACGTCGTGCGACAGCTCGACGAGGTCGACGTCCGTCACGACGAGGCGGGCTTCGCCGCTCTCGTTGCGCGCGACGAACAACAGATCGTCGATGATCCGCGCGGTGTGCGCGGCCGCCTCGCGGGTCCGTACCAGCGCGTCGCGGTAGACGTCGGGCGACTTCTCCCG
Organism: Pseudomonadota bacterium; assembly: GCA_039818825.1. Classification (GTDB taxonomy): domain Bacteria; phylum Pseudomonadota; class Alphaproteobacteria; order Geminicoccales; family Geminicoccaceae; genus JBCBTD01. Next base: position 4,021 of record JBCBTD010000073.1, on the reverse strand, counting down.
TCCGCGGAGTGCGATGTCCGCCTCGCCCTGGATGATGGTCAACGGCGTTCGCAGTTCGTGACTGACGTCGGTCAGCATCCGGCGGCGGTTCTGGTCCGACCGCCTGGACTCCTCGAGCAGTCGCTCCAACTGCGCCGTCCGCTCGCGTACGGCCTGGTCGAGCTGCGCGTTCTCCGACGACAGCGACGCCGTTCTCGCGGCGATGCTGGCCGCCATCTGGTCGAAGGTGCGGCCGATCTCGGCCAGCTCGTCGGTGCCGGGCAGGGCCACGCGGTGCTTGAGATCGCCGTCACTGAAACGCCTGACGGCGTTGAGCAGCCGCTGGGCCGGCTTGGTGACCTGGCGGTTGATCGCAACGAGGCAGAGCGCGCAGAGCACTGCTGCCGAGGCGGCGAAGACGATCGACAGAACTTGCGAGATGACGAGGCGCTGGCGGACCTCCGCCCGCGTTTCCTCGACCTCTCTGACTTCCTCTTCCAGAGCCGTGTCGATCATCGAGTGGAAGTCGCGATCGATGTCGTCGTGGAGGATGCGGGAAAGCTCGCCCCAGCGGGACGCCACGTCGCCGGGCTCGGTCGCTTCCGTGACCCGGTCGAGGGCGGCGACCAACTGCTCGATCTTGACCTCGATGGCGCCGATGAACTCGAGCTCTTCGATCTCTTCTTCGCCGACGAGGTCGATCTCGGTGCCGATGAGCTGCCTGATCCGGGCGATATCGCCCCGGATCCGCCGGGTCAGCTGGATCTTCTCGACGCCGAAGTCGCGATCGCCGACGAGCATCGTGTCGCCGTACTGCTTGAAGAGCTGGTAGGTATGGCTGCTGAGCGACAGGTAGCCGTCATAGACCTGATGCGCGAGGTTGATCCGCTCGACGCTGTGCTGGGCCTGCCGCTGACTCCACAGCGAAAGCCCTGCACCGGCGAGGCAGAGGGCGAGCATCAGCAGGAAGAATAGCTGCAGACGAGTGACGATTTTCATGGGCCGCATGGTTGCCCAGACGACACGTCCCGCCAAGCCTCTCTCGCATCACCTTGGGGCCAGGCGGTTGCCGTAGCCTCTGCGAGGCCGTCGCCGTCGACGACCAAGTGGCGATCAGCGAGGTCGACCAACGACGGATCGGACGCGGCGATGAGCACGCGCGCCTCGGAACGCGCGACGAACGTTCGCAGCGCGCTTCTGGTCAGCTCGTCGAGCAGCGTTTCCGAAGCGTCGATCGCCACGAGGTCGACCACGGCAAGCGATGCGCGCACCAGATGAACCCGTAGCCGTTCGCCTGCATTCAGTGGCCGCCCGGCTTCACCCAGCCGCAGATCGAGGCCGTCCGGCCCAGCGGCGAAGTGGCTGAGGCCGAACTCGGCTGCCGCGGCCCGGAGCGTCGCGTCATCCGGTCGGGGGGCGACGCCCAGCGTCAGCGCGCGCCGCAGACTGCCACGGAGGATGGCGGCGTCGGGCGCAACCAGCAGGGTGGCGGGTGGCGGCGTTCCGGGACGGACACCGCGCGCTGCCCGAGTCGGGCCGTTCAGGCCCGTCGCCGCGCGGACCAGCGAGCCGTGGCCGGCGCCGGGCGGTCCACTGAGGAGGACGCGGCACGACGCCGGCAGGTTGAGCATGGCGCCGGCTTCGCTCGCGCCCCCGAGCGGCAAGACGAGGTCGTCCGTCGACGGGCGCCGCGCCCGGCGACGCAGTTCGGACGGTGTCGCGAGGAAGCTCTCCAGCTTGCGCCGCGCCGACAGCCAGGCGCAGCGGCGATCCCAAACGCCGGCAAGCTCACGCAGCGGCGCGGATAGGATGCCGAGGACCGCAAGAGCGCCGGCGGAATCGGCGGCGGTTGCCCCGGCGCCGTGGGCCGCCCAAAGGAGTGCTGCGCCAGCCACGGCGACGCCGAGGTCCGGCACGGCGCGCAAGCCGGCAACGGCGCGAATCCGCTCCACGGCCGAGCGGCGCAAGGTCATGCCCAGTCGCTGCAGCCGGCTCAGCTCCTGGGCGGTGCGGCCCATGACGTCGAGGTCGGGTGCCATCGCCGCGCGCTCCAACATCGAAATCGCGATGCGGGCACGACGCGCGCGAAGCCGCCGGTGCAGGCGCCTGACGCCGACGGAGAACGCGGCCATCGCCACCAGCGTGACCAGAAGCGGGACGGCCGCGGCGACGGCAAGGGTGGGGTTCAGGGCGGCGAGGACGAGCGCGCCGCCGGGGAGCACGATGCCGGCGGCGAGCAGCCGGGTGAGGCCGCTGGCGACCCAGGAACGGGCGGCGGTGAGGTCGCCGACGAAGCGCAAGCCGAGCGCGCCGGCGCGGCGCTGCGCCAAGACCTCACGCGACATGCCGGCGAGGTGGCGGTAGAGCGTCGCGCGCACCTCGATGGCGAAGTCGTGCCCCAGGCGCTCGGCCAGCGTTCGGCTGACGACCCGCAGGAGCGCGATGCCCGCACCGGCCAAGGTCAGCAGGCACAAAGCGGCCAACGGCAGCGGACCGCTGCCGGCCAGGGCTGCGAACACGTCGCGGGTGGCGAATGCCGCGATGCCGGCGCACAACGCTTGGCCGATGCCGGCGGCAGCGACGAGGGACGCGAAGCGGGCGCGTCTCCCGTTCAGGACCGTTGGAAGGCCGGTCACGCCGCAGTCAGCACGCGCGCTTCGGGGCAACCGAGTGCCGGAACCACGAGTGGGATGGCGATGGCCGGGTTCCGCAGGTCGTCGCGCGTCGCGAACCGTGCTCCGGTGGCCTCCTCCGCCTCACGCCGCGCTAGGGGCGAGGCCGTGACCATGCCGCTGACGGCGATCGGCTCGAAGCCGGCGTCGCGCAGCACCTGGACGCCGCAGACGCTGCTCAACGCGTCGCCCGCCGCGAACATCACCGCGTCGAGGCGCGACCGGGTTCGCGGCGAGTGGAGCAGGGCCGCGGTCTCGCGCTGGAAGACGCCATCGGCGAACTCGACGACCGCGACCTCGGCGCCGCCTTCGGCAGCGGTGGCTAGCAAGGTCGCGAGGCCGGCTTCGATGCGGCCGATCGGCATCTTGTAGGTGGTGGCCATGCCGACGTCGGTGAAGTCCCAAGCCGGAACGCCGGCGTCGACGAAGGCGTTGAAGTCACGGAACGCGCCGGTGCCGGTCGCCTTGATGCCGGCGACGCGAAAGCCGCCGCGGCGAAGGCCGTGGGCGATGCTGACGGCGGCCGTGGTCTTGCCGGCGTTCATCGACGCACCGAACACGCCGATGACGGCCGGGCGGGTCGGCACGTTGCGCGGCGGGAGGGCGTAGTCGGCGACGTTGACGTGGCGGCCGTCGCCCTGGGTCAAGAGCCCGATCGGGGCGACCCGCGTCGGTTCGCGCATCCGATCGTTGGCGTAGACCGCGCGGCCGACGATGCCGCCAGCGGCGACGAGATCGCAACCGCCCGCGTCGATCTCGGCAAAGGCCTCGAATTGATCCGGTGCGTAGCGGTCGCCGACGCAGGCGACGATGCGGTCGCCGAGGTACGTCTCGGACGCCCGGCCGGTCGCCAGTTGGATCGTTCTGTGCTGGCCGGCCGCAGCGATTTCGCCCACGAGGAGATCACCGGGCTGGGCGTCGCCGAACGCCGTGCTGAGCCCGACGGCGTCGCTGCGGCGCACGCGGCGCGTGGTGAACGCCCACTTCGTGTCCGGGGACACCACGGGCGGCTGGTGCATCGCAAAGTCCATGATCCTCGTCTCCCTCGCTTCGCTCCTGCGGCGACGGTCGACAAGGTAGCACCCGGTTCTGACCCCCTTCGGTCGGCAACGTGAAGCGTCGACGAGTGGGGCATGAACGAGGCCTGAAACGGCTGGCGACGTTACTCGTTGGCAGCGTCGACGTCGCGGTCGGTGACATAAGCGATGCGCAGCGCGTTGGTCGCGCCGGGGGTGCCGAACGGTAGGCCGGCGGTGATCACGAGCGCCTGGCCGGAGGTCGCGAGGCCGGCGCGCACCGCGTAGTGCCGCGCCTTGGCGATCATGTCGTCGAGGTCGCGGGCGTCTTCGCAGACGATCGGCCGCACGCCC
>JBCBTD010000072.1:0-18922 GCA_039818825.1 Pseudomonadota bacterium | reverse complement strand
ATGTTGTAGAGCGTCCCGAGCGCGTTGTCCTGGCGCAGCTGGACGACGGCGAACGGCCGATCGAGGTGATGGCTGGACGCGGTCCGCTGACACTCGCCCACGGCCCGATGAAGCCGGTGGGTCTCACCGACCCGCGCACCGGCGGCCGGCCGTTCGCCGTCGTCCAGCTGCGCCAGGACAACGCGCTCGGGACGCTCTACAACATGGTCGGCTTCCAGACCAAGCTGACCTGGGGCGAGCAGAAGCGCGTTTTTCGAACGATCCCCGGCCTAGAGGGCGCCGAATTCGCGCGCCTCGGCGGGCTGCACCGCAACACCTTCATCAACGCCCCCAGACTGCTCGACGGTGAGCTGCGCCTGCGCGCGCTGCCGCACGTGCGCTTCGCTGGCCAGATCACCGGCTGCGAAGGCTATGTCGAGAGCGCCGCCATGGGCGGCCTCGCCGCCCGCTTCGTCGCCGCCGAGCGGCGCGGCCAACGGCTCGCTCCGCCCCCGCCGACGACCGCCCACGGTTCCCTGTTGGCGCACATCACCGGCGGTGCCGACGCCGAAACGTACCAGCCGATGAACGTCAACTTTGGCCTCTTCCCGCCCCTGACTGAGCGCACGAAGAAGGCTGAACGCAAGCCGGCCATGGCGCGCCGCGCGTTGACCGACCTGGACGCTTGGCGGGAGATTCTGCTCGCGGCGGCCTGAAGGCTTCCACTGAAAGCTGTCGTCGCGACGAAAGCAGGTCGAGCCTGCGGCGCTTTTTCACACACTGGTTGAAGCACTACTGCCAAGAACCTGTGGATGAACGGGCTGGAGCGTCCACGGCGGGCTTGTCAGCGGGCCTCGAACATCGCAGTGTCGTCGGAATATCATCACGAGCGGTGCGTGTTGGCCGCCCGTCCACGCGTCAGTCGATGATCGAAACCGAACGTCCTTACCAAATCCGCGGCACCACCCAGACGCTCCTGGCGTTGCGAGTCGACACGCCGGACGATCCGACGTTTTTCGATCTCCTGAAGACCGACGTCCTGAAGTCCCCGGCCTTCTACAAGAACGCGCCCGTGGTGATCGACGTGCAACCGATCCTGGACCAACCGACCACCGAGTTCCGCAAGTTCGTGGCTCGCGTGCGCGCGTCGGGCATGCAACCGATCGGCGTCATCAACGGCGACGAGACCTGGAACAAGGCGGCAGCGGCGGTCGGCCTGAGCGTGCTCGCCGCCGGCGCACCGGCGAAGCTGGACGCCGCGCCATCCAACGCGGAGCCGCCGCGAGCAGCGCCCTCAGTCGCCGAGCGCGGGGCGGCGGAGGCGGCGCCGACGCCCCCGGCCGCCCGACCGGCGCCGGCGGCGATGGTCGTCGAGGAGACGGTGCGCGGCGGCCAGCAGGTCTACGCCAGAGATGGCGACGCCATCTGCCTCGCCTCGATCTCCAATGGCGCGGATGTCGTCGCGACCGGCAACGTCCATGTCTATGCGGCTCTGCGTGGCCGCGCGTTCGCCGGGTTCGACGGAGACCAGCGGGCGATGATTTTTTGCGATCGGCTGGAAGCCGAACTCGTCAGCATCGCCGGGTTTCACTTGGTGAGCGAGGAGCTACCAGCCGTCGCTCGAGGTAAGCGGGTGCGCGTTCGCTGTGCGGATGGCGGCCTCGTGGTGGACGTCGTCAGCTGACCGCACGCGCGGTCCAACCGGAGCAGTCAGGAGAACGCTCGTTGGCCAAAATCATCACGGTGACGTCGGGCAAAGGCGGAGTCGGCAAGACCACCTCCGCGGCCGCCATCGGCACCGGCCTCGCCCAAGCCGGCAAGCGCACGGTCGTCATCGACTTCGACGTCGGCCTGCGCAATCTCGATCTGGTCATGGGTTGCGAACGCCGTGTCGTGTTCGACTTCGTAAACGTGATCCACGACGACATCCGCGTGCAGCAGGCGCTGATCAAGGACAAGCGCCTCGACAACCTGTTCATCCTGCCGGCCTCCCAGACCCGCGACAAAGACGCGCTGGACCAGGAAGGCGTCGGTCGGGTCCTCGACGAGTTGGCCAAGGAGTTCGACTTCATCGTCTGCGACAGTCCGGCCGGCATCGAGCGCGGTGCGCTGCTGGCGCTTTACTTCGCCGACGAAGCGGTCGTGGTCGCCAACCCCGAGGTCTCGTCGGTGCGTGACAGTGACCGCATCATCGGCATCCTCAACAGCCGCTCGAAACGTGCCGAGAGCGGTGACGAGCAGGTGAAGCTGCACCTACTGTTGACCCGCTACGATGCCGAGCGCGTCGAGCAGGGCGAAATGTTGAAGACCGATGACGTGCTCGAGATCCTGGCGATCCCGCTCCTCGGCGTCATCCCCCACGACAAGACCGTGTTGGCGGCATCGAACGTCGGCACGCCGATCGTCCTGGAGGCCGGCTCCATCGCCGGGCAAGCATATCAGGACTCGGTGAAGCGGTTGCTCGGCGACGATGTGCCGATGCGGTTCGTCGAGCCGCGGCGCGCCGGCTGGTTCACGCGATTCCTGAGGAGAAGCGCTTGAAACTCCTCGAGTTCTTCCTCGGCAACAAGAGCCGTACTGCCGATACCGCGAAGGATCGGTTGAAGCTCATCGTCGTCCGCGACCGGGCGTCGACCGGCACCGGCCCTGATTTCCTGCCGATGCTGCAGCAGGACCTGCTGGAGGTGGTTCGTCGCTACGTCGAGATCGACGAGGACAAGGTCCAGATCGATGTCGACCGCAAGGGCAACCTGTCGATGCTCGAAGTCAACATCGAGCTGCCCGGCCGCTACGGCAACTGAGGGCTCGCTCGGCCAAAGCGACGGCGGTCAGACGTCGACGATGACGTCGAAGCCGCCGTAAATCAGGCGCTTGCCGTCGAACGGCATCGGGTTGACGTCAGGCTGAATGCGCGGGTCCGCCATGACCTTCGGCATCGCCTCGTTGCGGACCTCTCGCGATGGCCAGAAGACCCAGGAAAAGACGACGGCTTCGTCCGCCTCGCGCCGCACGGCCAACGAGAATGACGTCACCTCGCCTTCGGGAACGTCATCGGCCCACGCTTCCACGATTCGTAGCGCGCCATGCTCCTTGAAGATCACGGCTACGGCCTCCGCGTGATGGCGGAAGGCCTCCTTGTTCGCCGTCGGAACGGCGGCAACGAAACCGTCGACGTAACCCATCCTTCGTCTCCTCCATCCGGGTCCCGAAAGGCCGCCGAGCGCGCGAACCTCGCGTAGCGCAACGGCCCGGTCGCCCGACTCCCCCACTACATGACGTCGCGGAGCGGACCAGAAAGGTCTGCGACACCTCGTCGAGCCAGGCGCCCCCCGAGATCCTCCGGAGCGCCCGCATCACCGCGCCGTGACGCACGAGCTGGCCGGACCTCTTGGTCGGGCTGGTCATCGAAGTCTCGAAGGCCGAGGCTGGCCTTGCGGTCCGGCAGGCCGCCGACCGCAGATGTCGGGCGGTGCCCCGAGCATCGCCGGGTGGGATCGTATGGAACGACTGCCAATGACACTCCGCGCCGGTTACCGGCGCTTTCGGGAAGACCGCTACCATGAGCAGCGGGCGCTCTACGAACGATTGGCCAAGGGGCAGCAACCGAAGGTCGCCATCCTGGCTTGCGCCGACAGCCGCGCCGATCCCGCGCTGATTTTCGACGCGGCTCCGGGCGAGCTGTTCGTCCTTCGCAACGTTGCCAATCTGGTGCCGGCGTTCGAGAGGGGCGGCACCTCTCACGGCACCGTGGCGGGCCTCGAGTTCGCGGTGAGCCACCTCGCCGTCGACGACATCGTGGTGATGGGGCACGCTTCCTGCGGCGGCATCGAGGCCTGCCTGCGTAGCGCGTCGGGCGAGGCCGGCGGTTACTTCGTCAGCCATTGGGTCGAGCTAGCCGAGGCAGCGCGCGACCTGGTGCTGGCCGAACAGCCGGCGCTGGCGGGCGACGCGCTCCGGCACGCCGTCGAACAGCGCTCGGTCCTGAGCTCCCTCGAACGACTTCAGACTTTTCCGTTCGTCGCCGAGGCGATGCGAGCGCGCGGCATGCGGCTGCACGGCGCCTGGTTCTCGATCATGTCGGGCGAGCTGTCGTGGATCGATCCGCCGAGCGGTTGCTTCACGACCGTAGCGTTTTCGTGACGACCCTCTTGCCAAGCGCCACTGCCGATAGCACGTTCAACATGTCTCAACGGGGTGCCTCTCGGGGCTGAGATGCGTGGCTGCGCGAACCCGTCGAACCTGAACCGGATCATGCCGGCGGAGGGATTGGGGCGTCGGCTGACCATCGAGCCCACGCTGCCTCTCCGACGGAGGGAGCACCAGTGGGCGATCATCCCCACCACCACGCGGTCTTCTGGGTCGATGCGACGGCCCGAGTTTTGGCTGCGCTCCGCCAACGACGGCCTCAGGTTCACGCGCTGACCAGTCCCGTCGCCCAAGCCTTGACGGCGAACCTGCTCTTGGCGGCCGGGGCCAAGCCGAGCCTGTCGCAAGCGCCGGGCGAGATCGAAGCCTTTGCCGAAAACACCGACGCTCTGCTGATCAATCTCGGCATGTTCGACGCCAGCCGCGCCGAAGCCGCGCGCCGAGCCCTGCCGATCCTCGAACGACGTCGCGTTCCCTGGGTCCTGGACCCGGTCAAGGTCGAACGGTCGACCGGCCGTTTCGCCTTCGCCGAAGAACTCGTGGCCCGCGGGCCCCAAGTGCTGCGCGGCAATGCCGCCGAAATCCCACTCTTCGAGACGATCGTCGACCGGCAGGCCACCGTGATCGCGAAGACCGGCGCCGAGGATCGCATCGAGGCAGGCAAACGTTGGATCCTGGTCGAGAACGGTCATCCGTTGATGGCTGCCGTCACGGCAGTCGGCTGCGCTGGTGGCGCGCTGGTCGCGGCGTTTCTGGCCGTGGAGCCCGACGCCTTCATCGCCACCGGCGCGGCGCTACTGGCGATCGCCGTTGCGGGCGAGATCGCTGGCGAGCACGTAGACGGACCGGGCAGCTTTCAACCGGCGCTGATCGACGCTCTCTACGCCTTGGACGCAGCGGCGCTCGAAGCGCGTGCGAGGGTCTCGTGAGCCGCATCGACCTTCGCCTCTACGCCGTCGCCGATCCTGCGATCACCGAACCCGGGCGGCTCGTCGACGCCGTGCAGGAGGCGGTCGCGGGCGGCGCCACGCTGGTTCAACTGCGCGACAAGCGCGACGACACGCGGGCGCGCGTCCACCTCGCCCGCACCGTCCACGCCGCGCTCCAGGGTCGCGTCCCGCTGATCATCAACGACCGCGTCGACGTCGCACTCGTCGTAGGTGCCGACGGCGTTCACCTGGGCACCACCGACATGCGGGCGGCGGACGCGCGGACGCTGTTGGGTGAGCGTGCCATCATCGGCGTTACCGTTCATCATGCGCACGAAGCCAGGGTCGCCGCGCGGGTCGACTACGCCGCTTTTGGACCGGTCTACCCGACGTCGAGCAAGGACCCGGGCGATCCGCCGCTCGGCCCCGCTGGCTTGGCCAATCTGGCTGCAGCGGCCCGCACCCATCTGCCGGACCTGCCGTTCTGCGCGATCGCCGGCATCGATGCGGCGCGCACCCACGAGACCATCGCCGCCGGCGTCGACGGCATCGCCGTGATCGGCGCGTTGTTCCGGGCGCCCGACGTGCGACGCGCCGCTGAAGCGTTGCGGACGGCGGTAGACGATGCCCTCGCCCGCAAGGAGCGGCCATGACGACAGCAACGGCGCTGACCATTGCCGGCTCGGACTCCGGCGGCGGTGCAGGCATACAAGCCGATCTCAAGACCTTCTCGGCGCTCGACACCTACGGCTGCTCGGTGGTTACTGCGTTGACCGCGCAGAACACCCAGGGCGTGCTCGGCATTGCCGGCGTCGAACCTGCGTTCGTGCGTGCGCAGATCGATGCCGTGTTCGACGACCTCGACATACACGCCGTCAAGATCGGCATGCTCGGCACGGCGGCGACGATCGACGCCGTCGCCGGTGGTCTGGAACGCTGGCGCCCACGCTGGGTGGTGCTCGACCCGGTCATGGTCGCCAAAGGCGGCGATCGGCTGTTGGCCGAAGACGCGGTGACGGCACTGCGCGACCGCCTGTTGCCCCTGGCATCGCTCGTGACCCCCAACCTGCCCGAGGCCGCAGACCTGCTGCAGATCGACGTCCCGACCGAACGCAGGCAAATGGCCAACGTCGCCGCGCGGTTGCAGCATCTCGGCCCGGCCAACGTGTTGCTGAAGGGCGGCCATTTGGCCGGCGACCAGAGCCCAGACCTACTCCTGGACGGTGGCGAGGCCCATTGGTTGGAGGCTCTCCGGGCGCCGACGCACAACACCCACGGTACCGGCTGTACCTTGTCCGCAGCGATCGCCGCTCGGCTTGCGCACCGGGTGCCACTCTCGCAAGCGGTCTTCGAGGCAAAACGCTACGTCGGCGCGGCGATCGAGGCCGCCGATACCCTGACGATCGGTCAGGGCCACGGCCCGGTGCACCACTTCCACGCCATCTGGCGGAGCAGGTCGTGAGCGGTCTCCCTCGCCGTAGCATGCTGGCTGGCGCCAGCCTCGCCATCGCCTCGCCGGCGGTGGTGCGTGCCCAGGCGGCACGGCGATGGCGCATGGCCACCGCCTGGCCCGCCAACCTGCCCGGCCCGGGTGTGAGTGCTGCACGCCTCGCCGACCGCATCGCACGGCTCACCGACGGCCGGCTGCGCGTCGACGTCTTCCCGGCCGGCAGCCTCGTGCCACCCTTCGAGGTCCTCGATGCGGTCGGTGCCGGTACGGCCGAGATGGGTCATGCCGCGTCGGTGTTCTGGTCAGGGAAACTCCCGGCCGCACCGTTTTTCCTCGCAGTCCCCTTCGGCCTCGTTCCCCAGGAGCACAACGGCTGGATCGAGGTCGGTGGCGGCCAAGCGCTCTGGGACGACTACTACGCTGATCTCGGGGTGAAGCCTTACCTCGCGGGCAACACCGGCATGTCGATGGGCGGCTGGTTCCGCCGGCCACTCCAGGGTCCTGACGACCTGCAGGGCCTTAGGTTCCGGATGCCCGGTCTCGGCGGTATCGTGTACCAGGGCTTCGGCATCGTCCAAGTGTCACTGCCGCCTGGCGAGACGCTGGCAGCCCTGCAGTCCGGGGCCATCGACGCGGCAGAGTTCGCCGGCCCGGCCAGCGACCTACCGCTCGGTTTCCACAAGGTCGCCAAATACTACTACGGTCCTGGCTTCCACGAGCCCAACGGCACCGGCGAAGCGTTGGTCAACCGCCGGGCCATGGACGCCCTGCCCGCCGATTTGCGCGCAGCCGTGGAACACGCCTGCGCCACCGAAAACGCGCTCGCCCTGGTCGAGGCCGAGCAGCGCAACACACACGCGCTCGCGCGCTTGCAAGACGACTTCGGCGTGACGATTCTGCCGTTCCCCGAGAGCATCGTCACCCCGGCCCGAAGCGCCGCACGCGACCTGCTGGCGACGTTCGCCGCGGCGGATGGCCCGGAAGGCCGGATCGCCCGGAGCTACGCCGAGACGTTGGAGCGCGGCCGCGCATGGGCCAGTCAGTCCGTCGGCGCCTTCTTGACGATGCGAGACGAGGCGTGAGCGAACTCTATACGGTCGACCAGGAAACGGCACTGGCGCGCATGATCCGGGCCAACGACGGCGTGTGGTCGGACTTCACCCGCCATCCGTTCGTAGGTGGCCTCGCCACAGGCACGCTGCCGCAGCCGGCGTTCCGCACCTACCTCGTCCAAGATTATCTGTTTCTCGTTCACTTCGCACGCGCCTGGGCCTTGGCAGCCTTCAAGAGCCACGACGTCGAAGACATCCGGGCAGCGGCGATTCTGGTCCGCGCCTTGATCGACGAGGAGTTGCAGCTTCACGTCAACATCTGTGCCGAGTACGGCATCGACGAAGCAGAGCTTCAGGCCACGCCTGAGGCCCCGGCGAATGCGGCCTACACGCGTTTCGTCATGGAGCGCGGCCTCGCGGGCGATCTTGCCGACCTCTTGGTTGCCCTGGCGCCGTGCGTCGTCGGCTACGCGGAGATCGGCGCACGACTGGCGGGTGACCCAGCGACCCACCGCGCCGGCAATCCTTACGACGACTGGATCACGACCTATGCCGGCGAGAGCTACCAGGACGGCGCACGGACGGCTGTCCTCCAGCTCGAACGGGTCTTGCGACGCCGCCTCGCCGACGAGCCTTGGACCAGTCCGCGCTGGCCCGGTCTAGTCGCCACCTTCGGCCAGGCAACGCAACTCGAGATCGGTTTCTGGGAGATCGGCCTCGCTGCGCGCTGAGCCCCTCGCGAGCGATCGGGCGGATGCGCGACGCTGGCCGTTCTGGCTGCGCCCGACCGTGACCGCCGCCGGCATCGTTCTCGCGTGGGCGCTGGTCGTCCGCATCACCGGCGTCCCGCCGTTCATTCTGCCGGGTCCGCTCGACGTCGCCTTGGTGCTGGCCGAGCAATGGGCGACGCTGTTGCGTCACGCCGCGGTGACGGGCGGCCACATCGTCGTCGGGCTCGGCGTCGGGGTGCTGCTGGGCGGTCTCACCGGCTTGGCGCTCGCCGCCTCCACCGCGGTGCGGCGCTGGTTGTACCCGATGTTGGTCATCAGCCAAGCACTGCCGGTTTTCGCCCTGGCGCCGCTCCTGGTGCTGTGGTTCGGCTATGGCGCCGCGTCGAAAATCGCGATGGCGGTGCTGATCGTCTACTTCCCACTGACGTCCGCATTCTACGACGGTTTGCGGCGGGCCGACCCCGGTCTGCTCGACCTCGCGCGCCTGGCCGGTGCCAACGGCGCCCAGCGGCTGGTTCTGATTCGGCTCCCATCGGCGATGCCGGCATTCGCTTCCGGGCTCCGAGTTGCCGCCGCGACGGCGCCGATCGGCGCCGTGGTCGGCGAATGGGTCGGTGCCAGCGCCGGCCTAGGGTTCCTCATGTTGCACGCCAACGCCCGGATGCAGGTCGATCTCATGTTCGCTGCACTGGTCGTGCTGGCCGCGATGGCACTGGCACTCTTCACCCTCGTCGACCGGCTCGGGCATCGCCTCACGCCCTGGCAATCCGACAGCTTCGACCACCTCGACCCGGAGGAACAGACCCGATGATTCGCCTCGCGATCCTGGCCCTCGGGCTACTCGGCCCGGTGCCGGCGAACGCCGCCGACCGCTTGACCGTGTTGCTCGACTGGTTCGTCAATCCCAATCACGGCCCCTTGGTGGTCGCCGCTGAGAAGGGTTACTTCGACGGTGTCGGTTTGGACGTCGAACTCGTTGCACCCGCCGATCCGAACGACCCGCCGAAGCTCGTGGCGGCCGGGCGTGCGGACATCGCGATCTCGTACCAGCCGCAGCTCCATCTCCAGGTGGCGGAGGGATTACCACTGGTGCGCATCGGTACACTGGTCGGCACACCACTCAACACCGTCGTCGTGCTCGCCGACTCGCCGGTCCAGACCATCGGCGACCTCGCCGGTAAGCGCGTCGGCTTCTCCGTCGGCGGCTTCGAGGATGCACTGCTCGGCGCGATGCTGGCGAACGCCGGACAAGACCTGGAATCGGTCGAACTGATCAACGTCAACTTCTCTTTGTCGCCGGCCCTGATCGCCGGCCAGGTCGACGCCGTGATCGGCGCCTTTCGCAACTTCGAGTTGAATCAGATGGACCTGGTCGAGCGGCCCGGCCGGGCGTTCTACTTGGAAGAAGAGGGCGTGCCGGCCTATGACGAGCTGATCTACGTCGCTCGCAGCGACCGCCTCGACGACGACCGGCTGCCGCGGTTCCTGGCCGCCATCGAAGGCGCAACCCACTGGCTCGTGAACCATCCGGACGAGGCGTGGGACGTGTTCAGCGGCTCCGATCCGCAACTCGACGACGAACTCAACGCCCGGGCCTGGCGGGACACGTGGCCGCGCCTGTCGCTCGCGCCGGCCGCCCTCGACAGCGGCCGCTACGCCCGGTTCGCCGCTTTCCTGGTGGAGCAGGGACTGATCGACACGGCGCTGCCGGTCTCGGCCTACGCGGTGGACCTCGGGGCATCGGCCGACGCGGCGGCGACGGTACGCTGAGCACGCGCGCGGGTGCGCTAGCGGCGCAGCCGGCACACGAGGCCGCTCGCTCCAGCCTTGACGAGGCGCGCCAACATCATGAGGCTCGCCTTTGGTGCCACGATCCGCGGAAGGTGGTGATGACGGACTTCGACAGCGGTGAGATCCCCGAATCGGCCCGTCCTGACCCGCAATACGTGGGCTTCGACCTGGACGCCGTGCTGACTGCCGTGGTCGGCCTGCGCGCCGAGGTGCCGGAAGACGCTTTTACCGCCGAGGTGCTTGGCACCGAGCGCTTCGGCAGCGGCGTGGTGATCAGCGACGACGGCCTGGTACTGACCATCGGCTATCTGGTCACCGAGGCGGAGCGCGTGTGGTTGACCACCAACTCGGGCGTCGCAGCACCAGCGCACGTGGTCGCCTACGACCAGGTGACGGGGTTCGGCCTGGTCCAAGCACTGAGCCGGCTCGACGTCAGCTCGGTGCAGATCGCCGCCGCGCGCGGCATTCAGGTCGGCAGCCAAGTCATCGCCGCGTCGGTCGGCGGCCGAGAGCAGGCGTTGCAGACGCGACTGGCGGCCAAACGGGAGTTCGCTGGCTATTGGGAGTATCTGCTGGAGGAAGCACTGTTCACCGTGCCGGCGCACCCACGATGGAGCGGAGCGGCGATGCTCGACGAGCAAGGCAAACTGATCGGCGTCGGCTCGTTGTTGGTCCAGACCACCTCGGCCAAGGGCGTCCAGCAATCGGGAAACATGTTCGTCCCCGCCGACCTCTTGCCGCCGATCTTGGACGATCTGTTGCGGTTCGGCAGAGCCACGCGCGAGCCGCGGCCTTGGTTGGGCTTCTATCCGGCGGAGACCGAATCGGGGGTCGAGATCACCGCGCTCGCGCCACAGGGCCCGGCCGAGACCAGCGGCATCGATGCCGGCGACGTCATCGTCGAGGTGGCCGGCCTGCGCATCGATGACCTCGCCGATCTTTACCGGAAAATGTGGGATCTTGGCCCCGCCGGAACGGAAGTACCGCTCACGGTGCTGCGCGACGGCCGGCCGGTCCAACTGACCGTCGTGTCCGCCGATCGCGAGAGCTTCTTGAAGCGACCAGCGCTGCACTGAGGGCTCGGAAGCGCCGGCACGAGTCGAGTAGGCGGGTTGGCGATGGACCACTTCGTTGCGTTCTGGAACCTCGAAAATCTGTTTGCCCCAGAGGGCCACCCGACCCGTCAGCCATGGCTGGAACGAGCCATTCGGGGCGATCTGGACGGCTGGACGGAGGAACTCTTCCAACGGAAGCTGGCGCAGCTGGCCCGCATCATCGTGCAGATGAACGATGGTCGCGGCCCCGACATCCTGGGCGTTTGCGAGGTCGAGAACCGCTTCGTCCTCGACTCCCTGGTGGCCGCCCTCACGGCCGCCGGGGCGGCCCGTGCCTACGCGGTGGTACATGCCGATTCCGAGCGCGATCGCCGCGGTATCGACACGGCGTTTCTCCATGCGGCCGATCGCTACGACGTCGACCCCCTGACCGTCTTCTCGCATTTCGTGCTGCGACGCACCGGCACCCGCGACATTCTC
The DNA here is from genome assembly GCA_039818825.1 of Pseudomonadota bacterium. GTDB lineage: Bacteria > Pseudomonadota > Alphaproteobacteria > Geminicoccales > Geminicoccaceae > JBCBTD01. The sequence continues at coordinate 7,309 of JBCBTD010000072.1, read as the reverse complement.
CAGGCGACGTTCCGCACCAAGACCACCGGGCGCGATCTCGTCATCATGTGCAACCATTGGCCTTCCCGGAGCGGCGGCGCCGAGGCCTCGGCCGGCTTCCGCGCGACTGCCGGCGAGACCGTCAGCTACTGGCACGAGCGGATCCGCGAGGAGCTGGGGCCGACGACGGCGATCCTTGCGGTCGGCGATTTCAACGACGATCCGTTCGACCCGTCGCTGCGGTTCAACGCCCGGGCCTGGAGGGAGCGAGGCGACGTCGAACGCACGGAGTCCGCGAAGTTCTACAACCTGGCTTGGCGCTATCTGGAGCAGCAGGTCATCGATCATCGCGGCAACGCGCGGACGATCGACGGCACTCTCTACTACCGAGGCGACGGCAACGTCTTCGATCAGATCCTGGCGTCGCGCGCCCTTCTGGACGGGCGCGGTCCCTGGTGCTTGCGAGAGGACACGGCGCGGATCGAGGCCTTTTCGGAGATGGTGAGCCACCGCGTCGGCGAGGGGCCGATCCGCTTTGGCCTGCCCAAGGGCGACGCGGCGACGAACGTCGACGAGGACGGCTTCAGCGACCACTTCCCTGTGTCGGTGGTCATCGCCGAAGCTACGGCGGCTGCCACGCTCAAACGTTGAAGTACCGCGCCTGTGGGTGATGCAGCACGATGGCGCTGGTCGACTGCTCGGGGTGGAGCTGGTCGCCCTCGCTCATCTCCAGGCCGATCCGGCTTGCATCGAGCAGGTCGAGCAGGATGCGCTGGTCGGCCATGTTGGGGCAGGCGGGATAGCCAAAGCTGTAACGCGAGCCCCGGTAGCCTTGCTTGATCAGCGCCTGGACGTCGCGCTCGTCCTCGTGGGCGAAGCCGAGATCGGCACGGATGCGTTTGTGGACGTACTCGGCCAACGCCTCGGCGAGTTCGACACCGAGGCCGTGTAGCCGGACGTAATCATTGTAGCGATCGGCCGCGAACCACTCGCGTGCGACCTCGGACGCGTGCTGGCCGACGGTCACGACCTGCAGGCCGAGGACATCGCGCTCGCCGCTGTCGACATCACGCAGGAAGTCAGCGATGCAGAGGCCGCCCTCGCGGGCCTGACGCGGCAGCTTGAATCGCGCCACTTCCTCATCGGTACCCGGCCGGAACAAGATGACGTCGTTGCCCTGGGCCGCTGCCGGCCAGTAGCCGTAGACCGCCTGCGGCTTGAAGACCTTGTCGCGATCGGTTTCGGCGATGAGATCGGCGAGAATCGGCCGCAGCTCTTTTTGCGCCCACTTGGTGAACTCGGACAGCGTGCGGCCGTCTTTCTTGTAGCCCCAGTGGAACTGATAGAGCATGTTCTCGTTCAGGTAGGGAACGAGTGCCTTCGGCACCACGTATTCGAGCAGCTTCGGCCCCCAAAATGGCGGCTCGGGCACGTCGACGCCGACCGCCAGCTCGTCCCGGCGTACCTTGGTCTCGGCGGCATCGACCGGGCGCATGGCTGCTTGATCGTCGACCACCGTCAGGGTCCGGTGCTTCTTCGACGACGTGCGACCTTTGCGCTTGTCACGCTCCGCTTCGAGGAAGCCGTCGAGCTCGTTGGCGACGACCGTGTCCATGATCTTCAGCCCGTCGAACGCGTCGCGGGCGTAGACCACTGGACGACCATCACCGTAAGCCACCGCGCAGTCGTCCTCGACATAGGCGCGAGTCAGCGCTGCACCGCCGAGGATCACCGGAACCTCGTGACCGAGGCGCCGCATCTCTTCCAGGTTCTCACGCATGATCACGGTCGACTTGACCAACAAGCCCGACATGCCGATCGCCTGGGCACCGTGCTGGTCGTAGGCCTCGAGGATCGCGTTCAACGGCTGCTTGATCCCGAGATTGATGACCCGGTAGCCGTTGTTGGTGAGGATGATGTCGACCAGGTTCTTGCCGATGTCGTGGACGTCGCCCTTCACCGTGGCGATGATGATCGTGCCTTTCTCCTGGCCCTCGACCTTCTCCATGTGCGGCTCGAGGTGCGCGACGGCGGCCTTCATCGTCTCCGCCGACTGGAGCACGAACGGCAGCTGCATCTTGCCGGCACCGAAGAGGTCGCCGACGACTTTCATGCCGGCGAGCAGATGCACGTTGATGATGTCCAAGGGTGGCATCTTCGCCATGGCCTCGTCGAGGTCGGCCTCGAGGCCGATACGGTCACCGTCGACGATACGTTCCTGGAGCCGTTCCTCGACCGCTTCTGGGCGCTCCTTCTTGACCTTGGCCGCGGCCTTGCGGTCGGCGAACAACGCCATGAAGTGCTGGAGCGGGTCGCGGTCCCCTTGCCAACGGTCGTAGATCAGATCGAGCGCGGCTTCGACCTCCTCGGCCGGGATGGCGTGCAACGGCATGATCTTCGAGACGTGGACGATCGCACCCGTCAGGCCACGCTTCAGCGCCTCGTCGAGAAAGACCGAGTTCAACACGTGGCGGGCGGCGGCATTCAGGCCGAACGACACGTTGGAAAGTCCGAGAATGAGCTGCACTTCGGGGTGGCGCTCGGCAATCTGCTCGATACCGTCGAGCGTCTCGATGGCCAGCTTGCGGTCGTCGGCGTTGCCGGTGCAGATCGTGAAGGTCAGCGGGTCGATGAGCATGTCGTGGACCGGCACACCGAAGCCCTCGCCCGCGAACCGGATCAGCCGATCGGCAATCTCGACCTTGCGCGCGGCCTCCTTGGCCATGCCCTCCTCGTCGATAGTCAACGCGACCACCGCCGAGCCGTGGACCTTGGCCAGCTCCAAACGCTTCTTGGCCGGCTCTTCGCCGTCTTCGAAGTTGATCGAGTTGATGATGGCCTTGCCACCATAGAGCTCCAAAGCGGCTTCGAGCACCGGATACTCGGTCGAATCGATCACCAAAGGCGCGTCGACCGCGCCGCGCAACCGCCCGACGACCGCAGTCATGTCGGCGACCTCGTCACGGCCGACGAAGGCCGTGCAGACGTCGAGCGTGTGCGAGGCTTCCTTGACCTGCTCGCGCGCCATGGCGACGCAGCCGTCCCAGTCCTGAGCTTCCTGGAGCTCGCGGAACTTGCGTGAGCCGTTGGCATTGCAACGTTCGCCGATGGCCAGATACGCGTTCTCCTGGCGGAGTGGCACGGCCGAGTAGAGCGATGCCACTTGCGGTGTGCGCGTCACGCTACGCGGCGCCAGCCGCGGCCGGTCGCCGCCGTCGGCGAGGCGGCGGAGCATGGCGTCGATGGCCGCGATGTGCTCGCCGGTGGTGCCGCAGCAACCGCCGACCATGGCGACACCGTCCTCCAGCACGAACCGCTCCAGCCAGCCCGCGAGTTCCTTGGGCGTCAACGGGTAGTGGGTCTTGCCTTCGACCAGCTCGGGCAACCCGGCATTGGGCTGGATCGAGATCAAACCGGACCAGTTCTGCCCCAGATAACGGACATGCTCGGCCATCTCCCGCGGACCGGTGGCGCAGTTGAGGCCGAGTGACGGCACGTCAAGCGCGTCGACGACGGCCGCAGCGGCAGTAATGTCCGGGCCGACCAACAGCGTACCGGTAGTCTCGACCGTGACCTGGACCATGATCGGCCGGTCGGTCTCGCTGACGTTGGCGTCCCGGAGCGCTCGGCGGCAACCGTTCACCGCGGCCTTGACCTGCAGTGTGTCCTGGCAGGTCTCGACGAGGAAGGCGTCGACGCCACCGTCGATCAGACCTTGGGCCTGCAAGGCGAAGGCGTCTTCCAGCACCCGGTAGGGAACCTGGCCAAGGCTCGCCAGCCGCGTGCCCGGGCCGATCGAGCCGACGACGAAGCGTGGCCGATCGGCTGGAAACGTCTCGATCGCCTCACGCGCCAGTTCGGCTGCACGGCGGTTGATCTCCAGCGTCTTGTCGGTCAGGTCGAACTCACCGAGCGTGATCGGCGACCCGCCGAAGGTGTTGGTTTCGACCGCCTCCGCGCCCGCCGCAAGGTAGGTCCGATGCACCTCGCGCACGAAGTCCGGCCGCGACAGGTTGAGAATCTCCGAGCAGTTCTCCTGGTTCCAGAAGTCCCTCTCGACCTCGAGATCGGCGGCCTGGATCTGGGTGCCCATACCGCCGTCGAACAGCAGCACGCGGTGTTGGGCTACATCGAGAAAGGAAGCCATCGGGACGCTTTCTATCGGCTACGGGCTGTCGGACGATCGGATGCAGCGAGGGTCGGCGGCGGTCAGGCCGCCCAGCGGACCGCTTCGGGTCCGGCTTCGAGCCGCGCCACGACGGCGAGCGTGAGCGCGCTGCGGTTCAAGGTGTACATGTGCAAGTGCTCGATGCCGGCCTTGATCAGCGTCTGGCAGTAGCCAGCAGCGACATCGACTGCGACGGCGTGCGCTGCTTCGGAGCCGGGCTCGAACCCGTCGAACGCCTCGCCGAGCCACGCCGGAACGCTCGCCCCACAACGTTCGCTGAAGCGCTTGATCTGCGGATAGTTGCCGACCGGCATGATGCCGACACCGATCGGCACGGTGACGCCGGCGGCACGGACCTTGTCGCGCCAACGCAAGAGCGTCTCACTCTCGAAGCAGTACTGGGTCAGAATCCGGTCGGCTCCGGCGTCGATCTTGCGCTTGAGATAGTCGAGGCAGGCGTCGGCGCTGGCGGCTTCCGGATGGACTTCGGGATAGGCGCCGACCGCGACGTCGCGACACCCCCAGGTCTTCAAAGCGCCGACGAGTTCGTCCGGAAACGCGAAACCTTCCACGAGCGGCCGATAGGTGCCGTCCGGGTCCGGCGCGTCACCGCGCAACGCCACGAAACGGTCGATCCCAGCCGCAAGATGGGCGCGCACGGTGGCCTCGATCTCGACACGCGTGCCTTGGACGCAGGTCAGATGCGGCCGCGCCGGCGCCTGGACCCGGTTGGCGTAGGCAATGGCCTGGTCAGCGGTCGCGCCCGGCGTGCCGCCGCCCGCGCCACTGGTGATCGACAGGAATCGTCCGGGCAGCGGCGCCAGATCGTTCATCGCCGCGTCCAGCGTGGCGGCCGCAGCCTCGTTCTTCGGGGGAAAGATCTCGAAGGATAGCTGCACGTGACCTCCAATCATGCGACGGCCCTGCGGGGCGCTGGTAGAGCAGCTTCGGCCGCCGCACCCCGCCCCACCCAGACCACGGTTTCGGTGACTTTGCCGCCCAAGCGCGCGGCAACGGTGAACTCAAGGCCGGCTTCGGTGACCCAAGCCGCCACTTCCTCGTCGCCGAAACCGAGGCGCCGATGGGCGAAGCTGTCGCGCAACGTCTCGATGCCGTGGGTGCGCAGATCGACGATGATCAGCCGGCCACCCGGCGCCAGCACACGTGCTGCCTCGCGGATCACGGCGGCGGGATCCTCGGCGAAGTGCAGCACTTGATGGAGGACGGCGGCGTCGAAGGTCCGATCCGGCACCGGTAGCTGGTACATATCGCCGTGGCGCAGCTGGCAGTTGCGTACACCCGCCGCCTCCAGATTGGCGCGGGCGACACCCAACATCTCCAGGGACAGGTCGATCCCGAGACCGGAACGGAGGCGGGACGCCATCACCTCGAGCATGTGACCGGTGCCGGTGCCGATGTCGATCATCGTCGCCGGACGCTCCTCGTCGAGCAGTTCCGACAGCGCCCGGTCGACTTCCTCGTCGGCCACGGTCATCCGCCGCACCTGCTCCCACTCCGCAGCGTGTTCGTCGAAATAGACACGGGCACGGCGCTGCCGCTCCGCCCGGATGTCTTCGAGGCGCCGCTGGTCGCGTTCCAGTTCAGGAGCAGGCGGCAGCAGATCGACGAGCCGCCGCGCGATGCCCTCCGTACGGTCAGCCAACCGATAGAAGACCCAGTTGCCTTCGCGGAAGCGGTCCAGCAAGCCGGCCTCGGCCAACACCTTGAGATGTCGCGAAACCCGCGGCTGCGACTGACCGACGATCTGCGTCAGTTCGGTGACGGTCCACTCACCGGCCGCGCAGATGGCGATGAGCCGCAACCGCGTCGGTTCGGCCGCCGCGCGCAGCGCCTCGAGTACTCGTGACAGCGGTGAATCGACATCCATGTGCACCTCACAGAGGCGCATATGCACATATGCTTATTTCGTTGTCAACGAACCGAGGTACCTGCCTAGCTTCAGTGATGCGTTGCCTTCGAACGCTCCAACTCGGACAGGGGATCGGTCGGCCCCAGCCGCTCTTCACCGAAGAGCCAGTCCAGGATCACGGCCTCGACCGCGAGCCTGGACTCGTTCGGTGCAGCCTGCAGCAGCTCGAACGCCTCGGCCAGGGCGTGGTCGTCGCGCTCGACCAATGCCCTCTCGAAGAGGCTCGCCACATGGGGTCGATCAGCCAGGACGTTTCGAAGACGCCGGCTCAGCGCCTGCATGAAGATGACTTTTGCCATGAGAGTTCGTCCCGATTCCTCGGTTGCGCGCTGTGACTTGCGACACTAGACCGAACAAGGAACGGCGGTTGCTCAAGCGTGAGTAACGCGTACGACCTTACATGCTGGCGCTTGGCTCATCGTCCACGTGCATGGCATCGTTCAACAGGCCTCCGGGATGTGCCCATGAGTTCCGCCTCGCGTCGTCGTCCTCGGCCCCATGCCGCACGTCCACGACGGTTCTTCGCAGTCGTTTTGTTCGGAGCCCTGAGCGTAACCGGCATGGCGAGCCCGGATGCGGCCAACGCCCAAACACCACAGGACCCGATCGAGGGTTTCAATCGCGGCGTCTTCGCGTTCAACCAAGTCGTCGATGGTGCGTTCCTCCGGCCGGTCGCGCTCGTCTATCGCGCTGCGCTGCCGCGTGTCGTGCGTCGCAAGGTCAACAACGTCTTCGTGAACTTGGCTGAGCCTGTGAACTTCTTGAACAGCGCGCTGCAAGGTAAAGGCGATGACGCCGGCAACGCGATCGGCCGCTTCTTCATCAATTCGACGCTGGGCGTCGGCGGGCTGTTCGACGTGGCGGCGGCTCTCGAGCCGCCCTACAATCGCGAATTGGTTCGCGAGGACTTCGGTCAAACCTTGGGCGTCTGGGGCTGGGAAAACAGCGCGTACTTCGTCATCCCGGTGCTCGGACCTTCGACGGTACGCGACACGGTAGGATTGGCGGTGGACTTCGGTACCGTGCCCTGGGGCTTTTTCGCACCAGCCGCAGTCACCGTACCGTTCACGGCGACGCGGATCATCAGCGCCCGCGAGGCGGTCTTGGACCCGCTCGACGAATTGGAGCGGTCCAGTCTCGACTACTACGCGTCATTGCGCACGGTGTTCCTGCAACGCCGCGATTTCGAAATCCATGACGGCAGCCCGCCCGCCGACGACCTGTTCGACGCG
>JBCBTD010000071.1:0-19032 GCA_039818825.1 Pseudomonadota bacterium | reverse complement strand
CCACTGCAATGCCGATGCAGGCGAGCGCCACCGCCGCGGTGCTGGACGCGAGGAGCCTGCCGATACCGAGCCGGGCGAGGACGGCGCCGGCGGCGGCGCTGGCCAACATGTAACCAACCGCGCCAGCGGCGATGGTAAGGCCGAGCCCGGCTTGCGGCAGACCGAACGCCGTCCGCACGCCCGGCCAAGCCACACCCAGAGCGCCGTCGGGCAGGCCGAGGCTGACGAAGCCCAGATAGGCGAGGGCGAGGGGGGCGCTCAACCGCATCGACAAGGTATGGATCCAGGGCTGCGGCGCCGGTCCGGGCGGCCGTGACGCAATTGGGCTGGTGGCCGAGCGACGCCGGTCGGCGGATGCTCTCGTAGCGGGAACCCGCCGACCCCGCCATGCACCCCATCGACTGGTCTCCCATGCGCCGACACGGGGGATCGTCAAGGATGGGGATTCGTGTTGCGTCGCGCGCCGTGCTTCACTTAGCTCCTGCGTTGCCGACGAAGCGTGCCCCAGGGAGGACCAGGATGACCATCGACGCAGCGGCGCTGAACCTACTCAGGCGCTACGATACGCCGACCATCTGCAACGCACTCGAGGTCGTGGCACCGGAGCGTCGGACGACGGGCTTCACCAGCCGCTCGTTCGTCTGCGTCGATCCGAGCTTGCCGCCCATCGTCGGCTTGGTCCGTACCGCGACCATCCGCGCCTCGGCACCGTCACCGCTCGACGCCGCCATGGCTAGAGCCGAGCGCATCGCCTACTACGAGTACGTCGCGGCCGCCGAGCTACCGACCGTCACCGTCATTCAGGACCTCGACGACGAACCGGGATTCGGGGCGTTCTGGGGCGAAGTGAACAGCCATCTGCACCGCGGCCTCGGTGTGCTCGGCTGCGTGACCAACGGCTCGTTCCGCGACGTTGCCGACTGGGCGCCGGACTTTCAGATGCTTGGCGGCATGCTCGCGCCTAGCCATGCCTGGGTCTACGTCGAGACCGTGGGCGCCGACGTGACCGTCCACGGGATGACGGCGCGCCACGACGACGTGATCCACGCCGACCGCCATGGCGCCGTCATCGTTCCAGCTGAGGTCGTCGCCCAGATTCCGGAGGCCGTCGCCGGCATCGCCCGTCGCGAGCGTGTCCTCATCGAAGCGTCGAAGCAGGCCAGTTTCAACGTGGTGAAGCTGAAGGCCGCGATGGCGGAGGCAGACGAGATCCACTGAGAGAGCGCTCGACGGTCCGAGAGACGATGGCGAGCCACAGGACAGCGCGATGAGCCAGAACGACGAGCGTTTTGCCGACTTGGAAGGCGTCATCGAGAGCGAAGCCGACTTGGCGGAATTGGTCGCGGCGCCGATGCCGGAGGCGATCGCGAAAGTGGTCGACCACATCGACGACGTCTGCCGCGCGTTCATTGCCAAATCGCCCTTCTGCCTGATCGCCTCCGCCAATCCTGATGGCCATATCGACGTGTCGCCGAAGGGCGATCCGCCCGGTTTCGTACGTGTCCTGGACGATCGCCGTCTGGCCATCCCCGACCGCCCGGGCAACCGCCGAGTCGACACTTTCCACAACCTGCTCCGCGACCCGCGGCTCGGCATGATCTTCCTGATCCCCGGCAAGACCGAAACGCTGCGCGTCAGCGGCGAGGCGCGGATCGTGCGAGACGAGACGCTGCGGCGGTCCTTGGCCTACAAGGGTCACGAGCCCCACTTGGCGGTGGTCGTGTACGTCGAGCGTGCCTTCGTCCATTGCCCGAAATGCATGATCCGAGGCTCGATCTGGAAGCCGGAAGCGTGGCCCGCGAGCGACGACGTGCCCGATCTTCGCCGGGCGATGATACGTCAGGCCAAGCTCGACACGACGCCGGCGGCGCTGGAGGCCAAAGCCGAGCGCGCCGGGGTGACGAAGTTGTACTGAGCGCTTCGGGTTGACTTCTGATGCTGGTGCGGAGCGCAAATCCGTTTCGGTTGGCCCAGCTCTGGCTGGCCCTGCTGTGCACCATGTTTGCCGCCGCGGCGCCAACCCGCGCGGCCGAGCCGATCACGGTTCTCGCGGCGGCCAGCCTCACCGACGCGATGCAGGCGGTCGGTGAGGCCTACGAGGAGGCGACCGGCGTCGAGGTCCGGTTCTCGTTCGCCTCGTCGTCGACGCTGGCGAGGCAGATCGAAGCCGGGGCGCCGGCACAGATCGTTGCGCTGGCCGACGAGCGATGGCTGGACTATCTCGCCGACCGTCGGCTGATCGAGCCGGCGAGCCGCAGCAGTCCGATCGGCAATCGGCTCGTCCTGATCGCCGCGTTGCCCTGGGACAACGGCCCACTCAGCGCGGACCACGCTCTCGACGTCGCAGCGTTGCTCGGCTCGAACGGCCGCCTCGCTACCGGCGATCCTGACCACGTGCCGGCGGGCCGCTATGCGAAGGAGGCGCTGGAGCACCTCGGTCAGTGGTCGTCCCTGGAGCCGCGGCTTGCTCGCGCCGACAACGTTCGCGCTGCGCTCGCCCTGGTCGAACGCGGCGAGGCGCCGCTCGGGATCGTCTACGCGACCGACGCTGCTGCGAGCGACGACGTGACCGTCGTGGCGACCTTTCCGCCGGAAAGCGGCACGCCGATCACCTACGCGTTTGCGCTGGTCGCCGGCACCGCGACACCTGATGCGGAAGCGTTGCTGGCCTTCATGACGGCCGAAGCGGGCCTCACCATGTTCGAGCGGTTCGGGTTCGTCTCCGACTGACGGCTGCTTCGGGCACGGCCGCGACGGGCTCGCCACCGGGCGTCGGCATCGGCCACTCGAGGTGCTGGTGATGAAGGCTTTCCACTCGGGGCCAACGCCACGCAACGGCACACCGTCCAGGCTACGCGCCGAGCCCCGATCGGCGATCCCAGACCCGCTAGTCGGCCGCACGGTTCGCCGGGTCGCCCCAGCCGCCACCACCGGGTGTCTGGACGATCAATCGCTCGTCGCCGTCGAGCCGCTGAAAGCCCTTGCCGCGAAGCACGCGTCCGTTCGACGTGGTCAAGCTTCCCGCAGCACCCGCCCCACCGCCCTCGGCACCGCGCGGCGGATGGTCGATCCGGTCGAATGCAGCCAACAGCTCGAAGGGCAGCCCGTCGAGGTTCTCGACCTCGATGACCTGGCCATTGCCGCCACGGTGGGTTCCGTTGCCGCCGGAGCCCGGGCGGAGCTCCTTCCGCCAGAACAGCAAGGGCGCCATCGCTTCGACGATTTCGACCGGTGTGCCCTTGACGCCCGAGGGATAGGCGGTGGCGTCGAGACCGTCCTTGGTCGGCCGCGCCCCGGTGCCGCCGTTGCTCGTCACGGTGATTGCAAAGCCGTAGCGGTGGGCATTGGTGCCGGCGCGTGCGCCCCGGAACGTCATGTTCCACAGGCAGCTCGTGCCCTCGGCGGGGCATCGCTCGGGGATCGCTTGGCGGAGCGCGCCGAAGACGACGTCGGGCAGCATCTGGCCGACGATGTGGCGCGAGGAGACCGGTGCGGGATAGCCGGCGTTGAGCACCGAGCCGGCTGGCGCCCGGACGGTGAAGCACCCGAGTGAACCGGCGTTGTTCGGCACGCGCGGGCTGACCGCACACATGAGGCCGAAGCAGGTATAGGCCGTGGTGTAGGCCAGCGGCACGTTGATGCCGCGACTTTGCTGCGACGACGTTCCATCGAAGTCGACCTCGATGCCGGTCGGGGTCACGGCGACGCCCGCAGCCAGCTCGATCGGCGCGTCGTAGCCGTCGATGGTCATGGCGTAGCGATAGCGGCCGGCGGGGACCTCGGCCAACGCCCGTAGTACCGCGTCGCGCGAGGTGTCGACGATGTGTCGGCCGATCTCGTTCAGGTCCAGGAGCCCGAACTCGCGCATCGTTTCCTGGAGCCGCCTGACGCCGACGTCGTTGCAGGCGACGAGCGAGTAGATGTCGCCCTCCATCTCCACCGGCAGCCGCGAGTTGGCTTTGCAGATGTCGATCAGCGTGCGGTTGACGACGCCGCGGTCCACGACCTTGAGGAAGGGCAACGCAATGCCTTCCATGTGGACGTCGGTGGCGTCCGGCCCGAAGCCGATGCCGCCGATGTCGGTCAGGTGCGAGGTACAGGAGAAGAGCCCGACCAGCCGGCCGTCGAGAAATGCCGGGGTCGTGACGACGAAGTCGTTGAGGTGGCCGGTGCCGCGCCACGGGTCGTTGGTGATGTAGGCGTCGCCCTCCTGCATCGTTTCGGGCGGGAAGGCGTCCAGGAAGTGCTTGACGCTCTCGGCCATCGAGTTGACGTGGCCCGGCGTGCCGGTGACCGCTTGAGCGAGCATACGGCCCTCGGTGTCGAACACGCCTGCAGAGAGGTCGCCGCATTCGCGGACGATGGTGCTGAACGCGGTCCGCAGCAGCACCTGTGCCTGCTCCTCGACCACCGAGAGCAGGCGGTCCCAGACGATCTGCCGTTCGACGATGCCCAACTGACCCAAGACCGTGTTCCCTCCTCCGTCGTCACCGGCTCCGGTCGAGCACCAAGTGCGAGGCGCCATCCAAGCGAGCGTGCCAGCCGGCGCCGACCACGGTGGTCGTCGTCGCTTCTTCGATCAAGCAGGGACCGGCGACCTGGGCGCCCGGGACCATGGCCTCGCGGCGGTAGACCGGCACTTCGGACGCGCCGTCGGTGCGGTTCAGCCGCCGATGGCCCGATGGCGCCGGGGCTGGCGCGTCGGCGCACGGCGCCGTCGGCTGGACCTCCGGCGCTCGGGTTGCCGTGGTCACCGACCAGGTCAGGATTTCGATCGCGCCGTCCGGGATGATGCGGGCGAAAAGGCGCGCGTAAGCGCGCTCGAACCCTTCACGCAACGTCTTTGCGTCGTCGTCCCTGAAGGCTTGCTCGGGCAGCTCGACGGCTACTTCGTGGCCCTGGCCGACATAGCGCATGTAGCCGAGCCGTGTGCTTTGCAATGGCGTGTCGGCATCGCCGACCGCCTCGCGAACCACGGCGAGGGCTTCGTCGGCCATCGCGGTCAGGAGTTCGTTGGCCACGTCCGCGTCGAAAGGATCGAGACGCATGTAGCGCGAGCGGACGACCTCGTACGCGACCGGCGCCAGAAGGAAGCCGACGGCCGAGCCGACGCCGGCGTCGGCGGGAACCACGAGGCGCGAGATGCCGAGCTTGTCGGCCACGCGACAACCGTGGACCGGGGCGGCTCCGCCGAACGCGATCATCGTGTATGCGGCGACGTCGCTGCCGCACTCGACGGCGTGGACGCGGCTGGCGTTGGCCATGTTCTCGTCGACGATTTCGCAGACGGCGTTGGCCGCGCCCAGTGGATCCAGGCCCAGCTGCTTGCCGACCGCCTGGCTGAGCGCGGCCTCGGCCGCAGCCGTGTCGAGGCGCATCCGGCCACCGGCGAACCCCTCGGCATCGAAGCGACCCAGGACGAGGTCGGCGTCGGTCACGGTCGGCTCCGAGCCGCCACGACCATAGGCCACCGGACCGGGATCGGCGCCGGCGCTCCGAGGACCGACGGTGACGCGGCCGAGCTCGTCGACCCGGGCGATCGAGCCGCCGCCGGCGCCGATCTCGACCATTTCGATCACGGGAATGCGCACCGGTAGGCCGGAGCCCTTCACGAAGCGGGCCGACCGGTCGACCTCGAAGCTCCGCGCGGCTTGCGGTTGGTAGGAGTCGACGAGGCAGAGCTTGGCCGTGGTGCCGCCCATGTCGAAGCTGAGGATCCTTCGATCGCCCAGCTCGCGCGCGAGATGTGCGGCGAGGATCGCCCCGCCGGCGGGGCCGCTCTCGACCAGGCGGATCGGGAACCGGCGTGCGGTGGCGATCGTCGTCAGCCCGCCGCCCGAGGTCATCAGGTACAACGGGCAGCCGCAGCCGCGCTCGGCCATGGCTGCTTCCAGCCGTCCGAGATAGCCAGCCATCAGCGGCCGCACGTAAGCGTTGGCGCAGGTCGTCGACGTTCGTTCGTACTCGCGGATCTCGGGGCAGGTCTCGGACGAGAGGCTGACCGTCACGTTCGGCAGCGATTCGGCGAGGATCTGGCCGACCCGCTGCTCGTGGGCGGGCGCGGCGAAGGCGTGCATGAAGCAGACGGCGACGCTTTCCACACCCAGTTTGCCGAGTTCGTCGGCCACGCGGAGGACTGCGGCTTCGTCGAGCGGCAGCCGCACACGCCCTTGGGCGTCGACCCGTTCGGGGACGGTGAAGCGGCGGTCGCGCGGGACCAAGGGCACCGGCTTGTCGATGAACACATCGTACTGATCGAACCGGCCTTCGTCGGCGATCTCGAGGGTGTCGCGGAACCCGGCAGTGGCGATCAGTGCGGTATGGGCGCCCTTCCGCTCGATGATGGCGTTCGTCGCGAGCGTGGTGCCGTGGACCACCAAGTCCAGCGCACCGACATCCAGGCCTGCAGCGCCAAGCACCTGGTCCAGGCCGTCCAAGACGGCGCGTTCCGGGGCCGCCGGCGTCGTCAGCACCTTGGCGCTGGTGCGTCGTCCACCATCGTCGAGCACGAGGTCGGTGAAGGTGCCGCCGATGTCGATGCCGATCCGAGCCATAGGCGAAGGCGTCCTGCTGCGTCGTTCGTCGTCGGCGTAGCACGCACCGTGCCACCGAGCCCAGTGACCGGCGCGCGCGGCGCTTCAAACGTTCATCCAGCCGCCGTCGATGACCAGATCCGCCGCCGTCATGTAGGTTGACTGGTCGCTTGCCAGAAACAGGGCGGCATCGGCCATCTCCTTCGCCATCCCGACACGGCCGAGCGGCGCCTGGTCGACCACGGTCTGCACGAAGCCTTCGAAGGCGTCCTCGGGTAGGTTGAGGTTCTTGCCGAAGTGGGTTCGGACGATGCCCGGGCTGAGTGCGTTCACCCGGATGCCCCGCGGCCCCAGCTCGGCAGCCATCGACCGGGCGAACGAGCGAACCGCTGCTTTGCTCGCGAAGTAGAGCGCGCCTGCCGCCGCACCCTTCGCGTTCACCGCCGATGCCGTCAGGATGATGCTGCCGCCCTCGGGCACCAAGGGCAGCAGCTTCTGCACGGTGAAGAGCACGCCTTTGACGTTGCTGTCGAACTGGCTGGCGTAGGCCGCCTCGTCGATCGTCTCCAATGGCGCGAAAACCCCGAGCCCGGCATTGGCGAAGACCACGTCGACCTGGCCGAACCGCTGACGCGCGTCGTCCGCGAGCGCGTCGAGCTGACGGCTGTCGGTGACGTCTGCGCATAGGCCGGCCGCATCGACGCCAAGTTCATTGACTGCTTGGTCAATTTTGGCTTGATCGCGGCCGGTGATGATCACCTTAGCACCCTCGGCGAGGAAGCGCTCGGCGGTGGCGAAGCCGATCCCTGTCGTGCCACCTGTAATGACAGCGTTCTTCCCCGCGAGTTTGCCGGCGCTCTCATGTGCGTTCATCGTTCGTCCTCCATCGGGTCGGCGTCGTTCGCTCGACCATCGTTGACTGAGTAGTCATTATTGACTTTTCAGTCAACCATGGAATGATGCTGCGGCTGGTACGGAGGCAGATCGATGGTGGCGGTTCGGCGGTTCGACGAAGACGAAGCGGTGCAGCGGCTGATGGAGGCGTTCTGGCGGAACGGTTTTCGCGCCACGTCACTCGACGATCTCGTCACCGCCACCGGCCTGAAGCGTGGCAGCCTGTACGCGGCGTTCGGCGACAAGGAGGCGATGTTTCTTCGCGCCTGGCAGTGCTACGTCGAGCGTTACGACGGGCCATTGCTGGCAATGCTCGACGATCCCGACGTCGTTGCTGCGGTGCGAGCGCTGTTTCGGCGTATGGGGCAACTGGCTGCCGACGCCGCAACGCCGCCCGGCTGCCTCATTGCCAACGTTGCAAGCGAAGCAGCCGGCCGTGGCGACGCGATCGAGGCGGCAGCGCGCGAGGCGTTCGCCCGTGCGGAGACGGCGTTTTACGGCCGGTTCCTCGAGGCGCAGGCCGTCGGTGCGCTGGCACCCGGGATCGATCTGCGGGCGCTGGCCCGGTTCTTCGCCGCCATCATGCGCAGCGTGCCCGTGGTGCAGCGGTTGACCGGCGACTCCGGTATCGTTGCCGACGTCGTGACCGTGGCCCTGGAACGCCTTGCGCACGATGTACGCCAACCGGCTGTGTTGCCAGCAGAGGCCTCTCGATGAGCACCGGCAACGCCACGCGGGTCGTGCGCCTGGGCGCCACCGACTACGCGGTCGACCGCGATTGGGGCGGGCTGCACCGCGCAGGGCAGACGGCGGCACTGAGTGAGGTCGCCTGCCTCGGCGACCGGGTCTACGCCCTCCAGCGCGCCGACCCGCCGCTTTTGGTGTTCGAGCGGGATGGACGGCAGGTCGACGGTTTGGCGTCCGGGTTGATCCTCGACGGCCATGGCCTCAGCGCCGGTCGGCGAGAGACCTTGCTGGTCGCCGACCGCGATGCCCACCAAGTGCTGCGTGTCGATAGTCGGGGTGACGTGGTGCAACGATGGGGCGAGCGGCACCGGCCGCGCTGGCAGGCGCCGTTCAACCATCCGGCCGCAGCGGCGGAGGGCCCGGACGACGGCATCTGGGTCGCCGACGGCTACGGCAACGGGCGACTGCATCGGTTCGCCGGCGACGGGGCTTTGCTCTGGAGCGTCGGCGCGCTCGGCGACGCCCCCGGTGCCTTCCTCACGCCCCACGCCGTAGCGGTTGCCGCCGATGGCCGGGCTTTCGTCTGCGACCGCGACAACGACCGGGTCCAGGTGTTCGCTGCCGATGGCACGTTGCTGGACATCTGGATCGGCTTCGCGCGGCCCATGGCGATCGCGATCGACAGGGATGGCTGGGTGTGGGTCACCGATCAGGTGCCGAGCCTGCACCGGATCGCTGCCGACGGCCAGGGGCGCAGCCGGGCCCGCCCTGCAGCCAATCTGCCCCACGGTCTGGCCACCGCCGATGACGGTACGGTCTATTTGGTCGAGATGAACCCGCCGTCCCTGGTGCGCCTGCAACCGATCTAGCGGCGCGTCCGAAACCATGGATGCGCCGTGCCGCCCGCACACCCCGCCTGGCCACCCATGACATCATCGTGTCGGGCGGCCGGGCGGGGTGTGTGGGCTGCTGGGACCACGAGAACTGGGAAGATGCTCGTGGCTGCTTTCGGCCTTGGGGTGACGCCGACCGTGCCGCTGGCGGACCGTCGCGTCGTCGTCTTCCACGACGCCTACCGTTACTTCGAGGCCCGCTTCGGGATGGAGGCAGCCGGAGTCATCTCGCTCGGCGGCACTGAGCCCGGCCCGCATCGCGGAGATCCGCGACACCATCGCCCGGCTCGGCCGTCGCTCTCGACTTCGGCCTGCGCGTCCGCCTAACTGGGGTTGCGTGCGCCGCCGTTCCGGGTCCGCGGCCATGAGCGACGAGGCCACCCCATGCGCTTGTTGTTGCTGAACCCGAACACGTCCACCGAGGTCACCGACCTGTTGGCGGCGGCGGCTCGGAGGGTGGTGTCGCCCGGCACGGAGGTGCTGGCCGTGACCGCGCATCGGGGCGTGCCGTTCATCGCCAGCCGGGCGGAAGCGGCGATCGCTGGCGAGGTGGTGCTGGAGATGCTGGCGCGCCACGCCGGCGACGTCGATGCGATGATCGTCGCCGCTTTCGCCGATCCTGGGCTCGGCGGGTTGCGCGAGTTGAGCCCGGTGCCGGTCGTCGGGCTGGCCGAGGCGGCGATGCTCACCGCTTGCATGTTGGGCGCGCGGTTCGCCATCGTCACCTTCTCCGCGGCGCTGGGCCCATGGTATCGGGAATGCGTCGCCTATCACGGCCTGCTCGATCGCTTGGCGGCCATTCGGATGCTCGACGAGCCGTTCCGCGCGATCGGCGACGTCCAGCACGAAAAGGCGGATCGTCTGGTCGAGCTGGCCTGTCGCGCGGTCGAGGAGGACGAGGCCGACGTCGTGATCCTCGCAGGCGCGCCGCTGGCGGGCCTCGCTGAGGTCGTGAAGGACCGCATTCCGGTGCCGCTGATCGACGGTGCGGCGGCGGCTGCGCGTCAGGCGGAAACCCTGGCAGCCCTCGGCGTGCGCAAGGCCACCGCCGGCAGCTTCCGCCGACCGGGCGGCAAGCCGACCGCCGGCCTCGATCCGGCGTTGGCGCGGCTGATCGAGGCGCGCAACCCATGACGGTCCCAACCGCCGTTGGTCTCGGGATGATCACGCCGTCGTCGAACACGGTGTTGGAGCCGACGACCGTCGCCATGCTCCGGGACCTGCCCGAGGTCACGGCGCATTTCGCGCGCTTCCGGGTGCTGGAGATTTCCGACAGCGTGACCGCACTCCAGCAGTTCGACCAGGAGCCGATGCTGGAGGCGGCGCGCCTGCTCGCCGACGCGAGGGTCAAGGCCATCGCTTGGAACGGGACGTCCGCCGGCTGGCTCGGCTTTCACCGCGACGAGGAGCTGTGCCGCAGGATCGAGGCCGAGACGGACATCCCCGCCGCGTCGTCGGTGCTCGCCTTGAACGAGGTGCTACGCTGCAAGGACGTCACCCGCCTCGGTCTGGTCACGCCTTATCTCTCGGCGATCCAGGACGGCATCATCGCCAACTATCGCGGCATCGGCATCGACGTGGTCGCCGACCGGCGGCTGGAGGACCCGGGCAACTGGTCCTTCGCCACGTACGACGAGGCGACCATCGCAGCGATGATCCGCGATGTGGCGCTCGCCCGTCCGCAGGCGATCACCATGCTCTGCACCAACTTCCGCGGTGCCGCACTGGCGGCCGACCTGGAGGCGGAACTCAGCATCCCGATCTACGACAGCGTGGCGACCGCAGTCTGGCAGTCGCTGCGGCTTGCCGGCTTCGACCCGCGGCGTGTCACCGGCTGGGGCTCGTTGTTCGCTCTCATCTGATCCGAGAACCGGCGGGCCGGCCTTGCTGGCGCACGCGCCATGGCTATCGGCGTCTGAGTACCACCGTGAGATGCCAGACCTCGCACGCGTAGCGGTTGCCGGTCGTCTCATACAGCCGTTTCAGCCGGTCGTAGAACGTTGCTGCCAGCTGCTCGACGGCACCGTCGTCACCGAGCGATGGCTCCAACAGCTGGGTGCGTAACGTCGAGTCGGCGAACGCTCGCGTGTAGCCGGCGTAGAGTTCGGCATAGCGGCGCCGGTCGTCGATCGCGTGGGCAAAGAGGTCGGACGGATGATCGGGCGCCGGCTCGACGTGTATGTCTTCGATTTCGAAGCACTCGCCGAGAGCGGCTTCGGCTTCCAGCGGTTCGCGCGCCTCGGCGGCCGTCATGAACCACAGCGAAAAAAGGAAATGATCGAGGACGTCGCGGTCGATGAGACCGTCATCGCTCATGCCGTTGGCGACGGTCTGCAAGGCGCGGTAGATGCCGCGGCCCGAGACGGCCGCGCCGTTGACCTCGCTGTCGTCGGGCACGGCACCAAGTGTCGAGACCAGGAGCCTGCCATCGGGCCGGAGCTCCAGCGCTCGGCATTGCAGGAACCGGACCCAGTCGGCGCGCGCCAGCGCCGCCAACGCGGTTCGCGAGTCGCCGGTGAGATCGGCGAACCACACTGTACCGGCGGCAGGCAGCCGCACCCCGCGGCTCAGCCAATGGCTGGCGAAGAAGCAGGTGGCGAGATCGACCGACCCGGGCAGTGCCAATGGTTCGTAGAACGAGCCAACGGCCGCTTCGATCCTGACGTTCCGGCCGGCGCCGCCATACCCTTCAGGGCCGGTGGCGAGGCGGAACAGCGCGTTCCAATCGTTGCCGACCTGATCGGCGTGACACACTGCGATCGCGGTTCCAGGAAAGCGCTGCTGCCAGGCAGCAATCGCTGGGCGGACCGCCTCGACGGCGGTCGTGCCCGGTCCACAGCCATAGTCGACGATCCGCAACTCCGGTCCCTTCGGGTCGACGCTCGACGCGAGGCGGGCAACGAGCGGCGCACGCAGTGTCGCCAGCTGGCGTTGCGCCAGGGAATTGTCGTCGTAGTCGACCATGCCCTCGGTCGACTTGATCTCGTTGGGTGCGTCCGGTTGCACCGGCGTCTCTCTCGTCTGGATTGCCGCCCGCGGGTAGCAGAAGCGAACCGACCGTCCAAGACCAGTTGCTGCCATCCGCAACAGCAGGGTGGCGTATCACGGACCGTTAGAATCGTGGGCACGCGGTAGCGCTGATCGTCGGTGCGTCGCGAGATTATCGTTGGGACGGCGAGCGCGGCCAGTTGCGCCTGACTTGCGCCGGGCAGGATTGGTATCGGGCTCGAGACGAACGCGCTTGGGGGCGACGTTGGTCTCGACCGCGATCGGCGACGCGAGGAAGGCGGCCACAGCCATGGACGGGCCGCTGGCTTTTTCCGTCGATCACGATACGAGCCCAACGGGTGGGGCCATGCCACAGGAGGCCAGCATGAATGATGCGGCGACGACACGTGGTGGCGAGCGCTACGTTTTGGCCCAGAGGCTCCTGCACTGGCTGATCGCGGTCCTGGTCCTCGGCGCGCTCGCCGGCGGTGCGATACTGTGGGCCTACGGCTTCCAAGGGCTACGGGACAGCTTTGGTGCGGGCGTCACCGACGCGATCTACAAATATCACAAGACGACTGGCGTTTTGGTGCTCGGTCTCATGCTCGTCCGTCTCGCATTGCGCTTGGTGTTCGGCGCGCCGCAGCCGCCTCGCACGCTCTCGCCGGCGGTCGCGGCGATGGCGCGGGCGACCCACCTGGCCTTCTACGGGCTGTTGATCGTGATGCCGGTGCTCGGCTGGGCGGCAACGGCCGCCGGGGGCTTCCCGGTCCAGTTCTTCGACATGGTGCTGCCCGGCATCATCGGCAAAAACGAACCGTTGTCGGAGACGCTCTTCTGGTTGCACGGCATCGTCGGCGTCGCCATCGCAGCCCTTGCACTTCTGCACATCGCTGCAGCGTTGCGTCACTGGCGGGTGCTCAAGGACGGCGTGATGGCGCGGATCGCGCTGCCCTGAGGTGAGCGTTGGCCCTCGCGGTCGCCGCGACGACCGCGCTACGCCTCGAGCATCCCTCGCCGCGGCGTCGGCGGGCGGACCGTCCTTTCCGGTCGGTGGTATCCGGCCAGCGGCGCTCCGTTCGCCAGCGCGTCGATGCCAAGCGGGGCGGTCAAGAGCCGAACACTCCCGCTTGGCCAGTTCGGCAAGGCGCCGCCAACACGGCGCCGACCAAGAGACGACCACCAGAAGTCGTCGAAGCTGGCGCCAAGATCGCTGCGCACGGCGTCGGCTCGCTGGTGGCTTGCCAAGCGTCCTGGCCGGCTGTCAAAACGACCGCACTGCAGCAATGCACGAACATGTGAGCTCTGGAGAGTCGAGATGCGGATCGCGGTTTTGGGTGGCGACGGGTTCGTGGGCTGGCCGACGGCGCTGCACCTCTCGGCGCAGGGGCACGACGTGGTGATCGTCGACAGCCTGGTCCGCCGACAGATCGACGGCGAACTCGACGTCCAGTCGCTGACGCCGATCACCAGTCCCAAAGAGCGGCGTGACGTCTGGGAGGAGGTGTCGGGTCGCCACATCCCCTTGGAACGCATCGACCTCGCCGAAGACTACGGCGAGTTGAAGTCGTGGCTGACTGACTTCCGCCCCCACGCCATCGTTCACCTCGCCGAGCAACGGGCGGCGCCGTACTCGATGAAGACGGCGAAGCACAAGCGTTACACCGTCGACGGCAACGTCGGCGCGACGCACAACTTGTTGTGCGCGCTGGTCGAGACCGGCGTCGACGCCCATCTGGTGCATCTCGGGACCATGGGGGTCTACGGCTACTCGACCATCGGGGCGCCGATCCCGGAAGGCTACTTGCCCGTCAAGATCGATCTGCCAAACGGCGAGGTTGCGGAACAGACCATCCTGTACCCGGCCAATCCCGGCAGCGTCTACCACATGACCAAGTGTCTGGATCAGATCCTGTTCGCCTTCTACGCCAAGAACGACGGCATTCGGGTCACGGATCTGCACCAGGGGATCGTCTGGGGCACCAACACCCGCGAAACCTTGCTCGACGAGCGCTTGGTCAATCGGTTCGACTACGACGGCGACTACGGCACGGTCTTGAATCGGATGCTGATCCAGGCGGCGATCGGCTACCCGTTGACGGTCCACGGCACCGGCGGGCAGACGCGGGCGTTCATCCACATCCAGGACTCGGTGCGCTGCATCGAGCTGGCCATCCAGAATCCGCCCGCCGCTGGTGATCGGGTCAAAATCTTCAATCAGATGACCGAGACCCACCGCGTCCGCGATCTCGCCGAGCTGGTCGCTCGGATGACCGGCGCCGAGGTCGCCTACGTCACCAATCCGCGCAAGGAGGCGGCAGAGAACGACCTCATCGTCGACAACGAGCAGTTCTTGGCGTTGGGTCTTGCGCCGACCACCCTCAGCGAAGGGCTCCTGCAGGAAGTCGTCGACGTGAGCCGGCGCTACGCATCGCGGGTCGATCCCCGCCACATCCCATGCGTTTCCGCCTGGACCAAGGAGATCGCGGCAGAGTTGGCGAAGGAGCAGCGACCCAGTCTGAAGGTCGTCGGCGCCGGCCATTGAGGGCTGCGTTCGCCACGCTGGTGACGAGCCCGGACTACGCCACGGGTGCGGTGGCCCTGGCCCGCTCGCTGCGTCGCACCGGCACCGACGCTCCGCTCCTGGTCCTGGCGAAGCCCGGCATACCTGGGCTCGATGCGGTCGAGCGTGCCGGCGGCACGGTCGTGGAAGTCGCGCCGCTACCGTTGTCGGCCGCATTCCGCGAGCGCCACGCCCGGCCAGCGCAACACGCCGCGGCTCCCTTCACCAAGGGCGAGAAGCCGGCGTTCCACGACCCGCTCGACAACTTCGTCAAGCTGCGGTTGTGGGAGCTCGACCAGTTCGAACGGATCGTCTTTCTCGACGCCGACACGGTGGTCGTTCGGGCGATCGACAAGCTGCTTGGCTACCCTGAGTTCGCAGCGGCGCCGAACCTCTACGAGTCGCTCGCCGACATGCACCGGCTGAATTCCGGCGTGTTCGTTGCCGCGCCCTCGAAGTCCACCTTCGAGGCGATGCTCCAGCACCTGGACACACCTCACTCCTGGTGGCGGCGTACCGACCAGACGTTTCTCGAGACCTGGTTCGCCGACTGGCACGGGCTGCCCTACACCTGCAACACGCTTCAGTACGTCTACTTCAATCTGCCGGCGCTTTGGCATTGGCCGGCGATCAAGGTCGTCCACTACCAGTACGAGAAGCCTTGGCAGCCCGACCATCCGAAGCGCGACCGGCTCCGGCCGCTGATCGACCTTTGGTGGCGGCTGTACGACGGCGAGGCGCCGCCCGAGGCGCTGCCGGCCGTCTGAGATGCGCGTCGCGGTCACTGGTGCCACCGGCGTGGTCGGCGCGTTCGTCGTCGCCGAGCTCGCGGCGCAGGGCCACGAGGTAGTCGCGTGGCGACGCTCCGCGGCCGATCCCGCCTCGTTGCGCGCGGACGTCACTTGGGTCGAGGGCGCGCTCGGCGACGCCCCGAGTAGCCGTGCCCTGGTGGAACGAGCCGACGCGCTCGTCCACGCAGCCTTCGCGCATGTGCCGGGTCGGTACCGGGGCGGTGAGGGCGACGATGTCGACGGCTTCCTTCGCGCCAATCTTCAGGGTTCGCTGACGCTGTTCGACGCAGCGCGGGCAGCCGAGGTCGACCGCGTGGTCCTGCTCTCCACCCGCGCGGTGTATGGTCCGCGGCTCGCTGGCCGACCGTTGGACGAACGTCACCCGCTGCGCCCGGACACGCTCTACGGTGCCCACAAGGCCGCGCTCGAGGCGATCGTTTGCGGCTGGGGCAAGGCGGCCGGACTTGGCTGGTGCAGCTTGCGCTCGACCGGCGTCTTCGGTCTGCGCGCGCCGTTCAGCCGATCGAAGTGGGCGGAGGTCGTCGACGCCTGCCGTCGTGGAGTGGCGCTGTCGCCGCGGGGTGGTACGGAGGTGTTCGGTCCCGATCTGGCGCGTGCCGTCCGGCTGCTGCTGACGGCGCCTGTCGGGGCCGTAGGCGGCGAAGCCTTCAATTGTTCCGACGTCTTCGTCACCCACCGCGCCGTGAGCCGGCTCGCAGGGGGGCCGCTGGCGCCGGCGAGCACGGGCCCGGCAGGGCTGATGATGACCGACAAGTTGCAGGACCTGGGTTGGCGGCCAAGCGGTTGGCCGGCTGTAGCGGCGACCGTGGAGGCGCTGGTGGCCGGGCTGGAGGGCGAAGCTAGGGCGCCACCAGGGCAGGGAACAGAACCTCGCCGATGACGTGGACCGGCACCCGCCAAGCGTCCGGCTGGTTGTAGTTGCCGGCGAGCACGACGATCGTCAGGTCCAGTTCTGGGATCACGACCAGCCGCTGGCCGCCATTGCCGAACCCGGCGATCCAGCGACGGCCATCGATCCGGCCGCGCCCGAGCCACCATTGGTAGCCGTATTCGAGCCCGTCTTCGGCCGACACGGTGTTGGCGAACGAGGCGGCGAGCCAGGGCTCCGGAACGATCTGGCGCCCGCCCCAGCGCCCATCTTCGAGGACGAGCTGGCCGAGCCGCAGGAGGTCGCGCGGCAGCAGCCGCAGGCCCGAGGCGGCAGCTGGGTCGCCGTCGCTGCCGAGCACCCACTCGACCCGTTCGATGCCGAGCGGCTGGAACAGGCGCGCATTGGCGAAACCCAGGAGCGGGCTGCCGGTGCCACGGCGCACCAGGTCCGCCAGCAGCGCCGTCGTGCCGCCGTTGTAGGTCCAGTGCGTGCCGGGCTCGCTCACCATCGGTCGGTCGAGGACGAAGCGGTAGCGGTCGGGCGCCTGCTCCATGGCGATCTCGCTGTTGCGAGCATCGGCGTAGGGTGCGCTCTCGTCCCACGCCGTGCCGAGCGTCATGGTCAGCGCATGCTCGACGGTCATCCGCCGGCGTTGCGGGTCCGCAGCCAGGTCAGCTTGTTCCGGAAACTGGTCCAACAGCGGCGCATCGACCGCGGGTACCGACCCGTCGGCGAGGGCGATCCCGTACAGCAGGCCAACGATGCTCTTGGAGATGGAGCGCACGTCGTGGA
This sequence comes from Pseudomonadota bacterium, assembly GCA_039818825.1. GTDB lineage: Bacteria > Pseudomonadota > Alphaproteobacteria > Geminicoccales > Geminicoccaceae > JBCBTD01. The sequence continues at coordinate 1,999 of JBCBTD010000071.1, read as the reverse complement.
GCACACCCGGGCCGAAGACGACGTCGCCAAGCGGCGTACCCCAGCGCTCGTCAGCGCCCGGGAAATAGCGTTCGAGCACGAGCCGACCATGCCGAGCCACCAACACCGCATGCAGATTGGGCAGATGTCCCGCAGCGAAAGCGGCGTCCAGCCTCGGCCCGAGATCGCGAGCGAAGCCGACGTCGCTCGGTTCCGCCCTAGACCAGCCCGTGGTCAGTGGGGTGTCCCGCATCGGCTTCGCCTCTGTCCAAGTCGGGCCGACGACGAGGGTGACCGCCAAAGCGAGACCCGCCTGCAGCGACCGCGCCATCCCGACCTCCCCAATACGCGAGCCGAACCTGCGGCTCGACGCCTCGTCGATGTCGTACCTCGGGCTACCGGCCTATGGAACGGTAACACCGCGGTGTAGGCGATCGCACGAGGCGACACGAAACCGTGCGCCCGGCCGCTGCCGGGGCGACGGCCGTGAAGGATCGCGCTATCATCACGTTGACGCCACAGGGGGAGGCGACCATGCCGCGCCAGGACTCGTTGGCCGTGGAGGCCAAGGACGAAGCCAATCCGCCATGGATCAAGCAGATCTCCACGGCGGACGTCATCGACGCGCTCAAGGCCGGTATCGATGATTTCCGAGCCGTGCCGACCCACGGCGTGCTGTTCGGGGTCATGTACGCGATCGCCGGGCTGTTCCTGGTCCGGGTGACGTTCGACTACGCGCTGTTGCCGATGGTATTTCCGGTGATTGCCGGCTTCGCGATCGTCGGGCCGGTTGCCGGCCTCGGTTTCTACGAGCTCAGCCGTCGCCGCGAACTGGGGCTGGACGCCCGCTGGTGGCACATGCTCGATGCGTTCAAGCGTCCCAGGCTGGGTGCAGTACTGGCGCTTGGGCTCGTCATGACCGCCCTGTTCTTCGCTTGGTTGGCAGTGGCAGCGTTCTTGGTGAAGCTCACCTTGGGCACGCCGCCGCAGGGCCTTGGCGCCTTCCTTTCGGCGGTCTTCACCACGCCTGCAGGCTGGACGATGATCGTCTTCGGCAATCTCCTGGGCGGTCTGTTCGCCGTTGTGGCGTTCGCCGTTGGCGCCGTGTCGTTTCCGCTGCTCCTGGATCGCGACGTCGACATGGTGACCGCCGCCGCAACTTCGGTCCAAGCGGTCGTCGCCAACCCCAAGCCGATGGCGCTCTGGGGCCTGATCGTCACCGCCGGCCTGGTGGTCGGCACGCTACCACTGTTCCTCGGCTTGGCGATCATCCTGCCGATGCTCGGCCACGCGACCTGGCACCTCTACCGCAAAGTCGTGGCCTGACCGGGCTCAGCGGCCGGCCGCAGCGGCGTTGGGCGCGACCGTCTGCGCGTAGCTCGGTGGCTTGCCACCAACCATGGCACCACCATGGACCATGGATTGGATCTCGCCGTCGAAGAAGCTGTAGGGGAAGGTGGTTCCCGGCTTCGAGACCGTGTCGAGCTTGGCGGTCAGGTCGGCCGGTAGCTCCAGGGCCAGGGCCCGGAGGTTGGCCTCCAGCTGGTCCTTGCGGGTGGCGCCGACGATCACCGACGCTACGCCCGGGCGGTTGACCACCCAGCTCAGTGCCACTTCGGCCATCGGCCGACCGACGGCGGCTGCCACCTCTTCCAGTGCCAAGAGGATGGTCCAGTTGCGCTCCGTCGCCTTGGCGAAGGCGGGGTTGGTGCTGCCAGCCATGACCTCCAGGCGACCGCTGCCCGATGCAGCACCATCCTGGGCTCGGTACTTTCCGCTCAGAAAGCCGCTGGCGAGCGGGCTCCAGACCATGATGCCCATGTCGTGCGCGATGCCGAGCGGCACGAACTCATGCTCGATCTGCCGCTCGACCAACGAGTATTCGAGCTGCAGCGCCGACACCGGCTCGTAGCCACGCCATTCGGCCAAGGTCTGCGCGCGGGCAGCGTACCAGGCGGGATGTTGGAGAGGCCGACATGCCGCACTTTGCCCGCACGTTCGACGATCTCGTCCGTGCGGG
>JBCBTD010000070.1:0-20236 GCA_039818825.1 Pseudomonadota bacterium | reverse complement strand
CAAGCCAGCCAGGAAGCCGTCGACATCCGACGAAAGCTCGCCGACCAAAGACCCGACGCCTTCCTCCCAGACCTCGCACAGGCCCTCAACAACCTCGGCATCCAGTTCAGCGACCTCGGCCGACGCGAGGACGCCCTCCAAGCCAGCCAGGAAGCCACCAACCTCTACCGAAAGCTCGCCGACCAAAGACCCGACGCCTTCCTCCCAGACCTCGCACAGGCCCTCAACAACCTCGGCATCCGGTTCAGCAACCTCGGCCGACGCGAGGACGCCCTCCAAGCCAGCCAGGAAGCCGTCGACATCCGACGAAAGCTCGCCGACCAAAGACCCGACGCCTTCCTCCCAGACCTCGCGACGTCATTGGGCGCCCTGGGTTCGGTTCACCGGGCGCGCGAAGACCACGCTGCAGCCATGCTGGCATTCGACGAGGGGATAAGGTGCCTCGCCGCCGCCTTTGCCCAACATCCAGCGGCATTCGCTCACGTGATGATGCCGCTTTGTCGTTTCTATGTCGAAGCGTGTCAGGCGCTCGACCAGGAGCCGGACACGGACATGCTCGCCCCCATCGCCGAAACGCTCCAGTCATTGCACGCCGACCAACCGGAGAGCAGGTCATGAGCATCGAAGCCCTCGCCGCCAGCGCCGTCAGTGCGCTTTCACCCTACGTCGCCGCCGCCGGCGGCAAGCTGGCGACCAAGCTCAGCGACGACGCGGCCGGCGGGCTGATCGCGCTGTGGGAGTGGGTGAAGGGGAAGGTCGACACCTTCGAGCTGAACAAGTTCGAGAAGGCGCCAGACGATGCCAAGGCGCAGGGCGCCCTGGAGACGGCGCTAGAGAAACGGCTCAGCGCGCATCCCGATCTGGTCGAGGACCTACGAAAGCTGGTCGAAGCCGCCGCGCCCGAGGCGGCGCGCATCGAGCAGACGATCCAGACCATGACGCTCAGCGGCGGCAGCCAGGGCGCGCAGATCGAGGGCGACGGCAACACGGTCAAGTTCAACCGCAACTAGCGCCATCGCGGATAGGCATTCAGGCCTATTCGTGCTAGGTTCCCCGCCCGCTCGGCAGCGACGCGAGGCTTGGTGGTGCGGCGCCGACCCCCTATTACGAAACGAAGCCAAATCGCCGAATGTTCGTTTCGCGACAACGGCTTGGGAGGTGTTCTCGAGCTACGACCGGCGCGTCACCTTGAGCGCGCGGAGGTCCAGGTGGCGCTCGACCTCGGCGAGGTCGATGCCGTCCGCGGCCAGGCGCGTGAGGGTGAAAAAGAGCACGTCCGCCGCCTCGTGGATGACGTGGTCGCGGTCGGTGGCTTCGGCCAGCTCGCCGGCTTCCTCGGTCAGCTTGGCGCCGAGCAGAAGGGGGTCGGCGAAGACCTTGGCGGTGTAGGAACCTTCGGGCGCGTCGAGCTTGCGCGCCTGGAGCGTGCGCATCAGCTTGCCGAGGCCGGCATCGGGGCCGAAGCAGGTGCGTTGGTCCAGGTGGCAGAACCCGGCACCCTCCTGGCGGACGGTGAAGCGCAGGGCGTCGCGGTCGCAGTCGAGGTCGACCCGAAGGAGCCGCTGGATGGCGCCCGAGCTCTCGCCCTTGCGCCAGAGGCCGCGGCTTCTGGACTGATAGATGCCCCGGCGCTCGGTGACGGCAGCGCGGATGGACGCGGCGCTGGAGTAGACGAGACCGAGCGCCGTGCCGCGCTCGTCGACGACGACCGTGGGAAAGAAGCCGTCGGCGCGATCGGAGACCAAGGGCGCGGCGACGGCGTCGCCCAGGCTCATGTGGCCGGTGTAGAGCGCCATGCCGACCTGGGCGTCGGCGCCGAGGCGGTCGAGGTCGGCGATCTCGTCGACGTCGGTGACGCCGCCGGCGATGGTCACCCGCGCCGGCCCCGCCGCCTCGACGATGGCCGTGGCGAGCGCCATGTCGGTGCCCTCCATCCGCCCCTCGCGCTCGACGAAGGTGACGAGGAAGCCGCCGACCAGGTCCTTCAGCTCGCCGATGCGATCCAGCACCTGATGACCGGTCTCTCGCGTCCAGCCCTCGACCACGACCTCGCCATGGCGCGCGTCCAAGGCCGCGATCACCCGCTCGGGCGGCAGCTGCGCCAGCAGCTCAGCCTTGGCGGCGGTGCCGATGATGATCCGCTCGGCACCGGCATCGAGCCAGCGGACGGCCGTCTCCTGGTCGCGGATGCCGCCGCCGACCCGGCAGGGAAAGCGCTTCACCAGGGCTTCGATCAGCGCCCGGTTGTCGCCCTTGCCCATGGCGGCATCGAGGTCGATCACGGCGATCCCGCCCGCGAGCGCGAACCGCTCGGCGATCGGCATCGGATCGCCCGCCTCGATCGCCAAGACCTCGCCGCCGACGAGCTGCACCGCCTGGCCGCCCTGCAGGTCGATCGACGGGACGATCACGACCGCACCCTGACACCCATGTCCGCGAGCTCCCGCTTGATGGCACCGACGGTGGTCTCGTCGTCGTGAAAAATCGAGGCCGCCAGCACGGCGTCGGCACCGGCCGCGAACGCATCGGCCAGATGACGGGCATTGGCGGCACCACCGGAGGCGATCACCGGCAAGCGGCTGGCCTTCGCCACCGCCTCCGTCAGCGCCAGATCGTAGCCCGAGCGCGTGCCGTCGCGGTCCCAACTGGTCAGCAGGATCTCACCGGCGCCGAGCTCGGCGACCTCGCGCGCCCAGGCCAACGCGTCCCTTCCGGTGCCCTCACGCCCGCCCTTGATCAGCACCTCGAAACGACCGTCACGCATGGCCGCGTCGATGGCAACCACGGCGCACTGGCTGCCGAACCGCTGGGCGATGGCCGCCACCAGCGGCGGCTCGGCCACGGCCGCGGTGTTGACCGACACCTTGTCGGCGCCCGCATCGAGGAACGCCGCGGCATCGTCGATCTTGCGCACCCCGCCGCCGACGGTCAGCGGGATCGACAGACCCTCGCGAACCCGCTCCACGACCTCCAGGCCGTTGGCTCGCCCCTCGGGCGTTGCCGAGACGTCGAGGATGACGATCTCGTCGGCACCCTGCGCCTCGTACAGCCACGCCCGCTCGGCCGGATCGCCGGCATCGCGCAGCCCTTGGAAGCGCACGCCCTTGACGACGCGGCCGTCGGCGACGTCGAGGCAGGGGATGATCCGCGCCGTCAGCATGCGAGCCACCGCTCGAACAGGGCGCGACCGTAGGCGCCCGAAAGCTCCGGATGAAACTGGCAGGTCAGCACCCTGCCGCGTTCCATGGCCGCAACGAACGCCCCGCCATGGTCGGCGGTCGCGACGTCGAAGCCAGGCGCTTCGAGCGCGCGGTAGCTGTTGGCGAAGTAGGCGAAGCCGGGGCGGAGAAAGCGCCCTTCGCCCCGGACGTCGTTCCAGCCGAACTGCGGCACGCGGACGTCGCCGACGAAACGCCCGACATGGGCGTCGACGACCCCTAGCCCGACCGCGCCCGGGCTCTCGTCGCTGGTTCGGAAGAGCAGCTGGTGGCCGACGCAGACCGCCAAGGTCGGCCGGTCGGCGGCGATGCGCTCGGCGAGCGCCGCGTCGGCGCCGGACTCGCGGACCAGGGCGATCGAGGCGCCGAACGCGCCGACCCCTGGCAGGACGACGTGGCTCGCCTCGGCGATGCGCTCGGGCTCGCGGCTGACGACGACGTCAGCGCCGAGGCGGCCGAAGGCGGCGCGGATCGACGCGAGATTGGCGGTGCCGGTCGGCACCACGACGACCTCGGTGGCGCCGCTCACGTCGCCGGTCACGTCAAGGTGCCCTTGGTGCTCGGCACCTCGCTCGAACCGTCCGGGCGGACGGCGTCACGCAGCGCCAACGCCAGCGCCTTGAACGCCGCCTCGGCGCGGTGATGGTCGTTGGTCCCTTTGAGAACGTCGACGTGCAACGTCAGCTTGGCCGTGGTGGCCAGCGAAACGAACACGTGGGTCAGGTTTTCGGTGGCGATGGTGCCGATCGTCTCGCGCACGAACCCGAGATCGACCGAGGCGTGGGGCCGACCCGAAAGATCGACCACGGCCCGCGCCAACGCTTCGTCGAGCGGCGCATGGGCCGACCCGAAGCGCTGGATGCCGCGGCGCTCGCCGAGGGCGGTGTCGAACGCCTGGCCGAGCGCCAGCGCCACGTCTTCGGCGCTGTGGTGGTCGTCGACGTGGAGATCGCCGTCACAAGCGACGTCGAGGTCGAAGCGGCCGTGCTTGGCGAGTGCCGTCAGCATGTGGTCGAGAAAACCGAGGCCGGTGGCGATCCGACCCTGCCCGGTGCCGTCCAGGGCCAGGGTCAGTGCGATCCGGGTCTCACTGGTCGCCCGCTCGATCGTGGCGCTCCGTCGCTCGCTCACGGCACGATCTGCGCCAGCTGGAACACCAGGATGTCGCTGCCACCGGCCGCTTTGATCCGCGGGATCAACACCGGCAGCTCACCCCGCGGGACCGCCGCCTTGACGGCATAGCCGGCGCCGTGGGCCAAAGAGGCGACGGTCGGCGCGCCCATGCCCGGCAGAACGGCCACCACCGCCTCGAGCTGACTGGCCGGCACGTTGGCCTCGACCATCACCCGGCGGCGGGCGTCGACGACCGAACGGACCAGCATCGTGAAATCCTCGATCACCTGGCGCTTCGCCGGTTCGGCCATCGCTCGATGAGAGGCGTAGAGCCGCGTCGACGACGTCATCACCGTCGCCAGAACATGCAGCCCGTTGGCGCGCAGGGTTTCGCCGGTTGCAGTGTTGTCGACGATGCACTCCGCGTCCTCGGGCGGGAACACTTCGGTCGCGCCATAGGCTTTGACGACGGTCGCCTCGTAGCCCTCGCGTTCCAGCCAACGACGGGTCAGTGCCTGATACTCCGTGGCCACTCGAAACGACCGCGCCCGTGGGTCGAAGCGGGGATCCGCAGCGGCGACGATGCTGACCGGATCGAGGCATGTATCCAACAGCTCCACGAGGTCGAGGCCGAGCTCGGCGACCCAGTCAGCGCCGGCAAAGCCCAGATCACGGGTGCCGACGTGCAGCATCTCGGCGACGTTCTGTGGCTTCAGAAGCTTGGCGTCGAAGCCTGTGAGCGACAGCGACGGGCGGTAGCCGCGACGGCCGAAGGTCAAGCGGATGCCGGCGTCGGTCAGGAGCGCCATCACCGCATCCTGCATCCGTCCCTTGGGCAACCCCAACCGGATCGTCTGGTCGTCCACCGCCATCCCCCGAAACGGCCGCATCGGCCCGGAGCGTCCCTATAAAGAAGGCGCACGTTGCGAACAAGGCAGCCCCAAGGCATGACTGCCGGCCGATTGGCCCATCGCTCGCCGCGGCCGCATCTGGCATCGTCGACATGGACGAGCACGCAACGGGACCGGTCGACCGTGGTTCGATGGCTGAGACGGATCGTGACGGTGCTGGCGGTCGTTGTGCTGATCGTCGCGATCGGCGTCGGCGGCCTGCTGTGGTCGTCGCTGCCCCGCCACGACGGCGAACGGCTCGTCGACGGCCTGAGCGGTCCCGTCACCATTCGCCGCGACGCTCAGGCGATCCCCTACATCGAAGCTGGCAGCGAAGCCGACGGGTACTTCGCCCTCGGCTGGGTCCATGCGCAGGACCGGCTGTGGCAGCTCGAGCTCCGGCGCCGCATCGGCGCGGGGCGATTGGCCGAGCTGATCGGTGCCGGTGGGCTCGGCGTCGATCGGTTCATGCGGCTGATGCGCTTCTACGACCACGCCGAGGCCAGCCTCGACAAGCTGACGCCCCGGGCCCGAGGGCTGGTCGATGCCTACACGGCTGGCATCAACGCCTATCTGGCCCAGCCGGACGGCCCCCTGCCCCCCGAATTCTGGTTGCTGTGGCATCGCCCCGAACCCTGGGCCGCAACCGACAGCGTGGTGTGGGCACGGCTCATGGCGTTCGACCTGGCCGGCAACTGGCGGCGCGAGCTGTTGCGGGCGCGGCTCGCGGCCGCTGTCACGCCGGAGCGCTACGACGAGCTGTTCCCGGGCCACGCGCCGACCGAACCCGTCACCTTGGCGCGCCTGACGAAGAACCTCGAGGACTTCGACCTCGCCGCGCTGTCGGCAGCCTTGCCGCCGGCACCGCCGCCCGGCCACGGCTCCAACGGCTGGGTCGTCTCCGGCGAGCATACCGCGACGGGTGCGCCGTTGTTGGCCAATGACCCACATCTGAAGCTGACGATGCCGGGGACCTGGTATCTCGCTGGACTGAAGACGCCCGAGCTGGAGGTCGTCGGCGCCACTTTGCCTGGCCTGCCGGCGTTCGTGCTGGGCCGCACCGACCGAACGGCGTGGGGCATGACCAACACCAGCAGCGACGTTCAAGACTTGGTGGTGGAATCCTTGGTCGCTGAGGGCGGACCGGCGACGCGCACCCCTGACGGCACGGCCCCACTGGTGATCGAGAACGACCTGATCCGTTGCCGCGGCTGCGCCGACGAGACGTTGCGCGTCCGCTGGAGCGTGAACGGTCCCCTGATTTCGGACCTGGTCCCCAGCGCCCGACCGTCGGGTGGCGACCAACGGGCAATGGCGCTGCGCTGGACGGCGCTGAGTGACGACGACCACGCCATCGAAGCGGGCCTCGGCCTGCCGCTCGCCCAGGACTGGCCAGCGTTCGTCAGCACGCTGGAGCGGTTCCGGAATCCGCAGCAGAACGTTTTCTACGCCGACACCGACGGGCAAATCGGCTTGATCGTCCCGGGAGCCGTCCCGATCCGGCGGTCCGGCGACGGCACCTTGCCGACGGAGGGCTGGCAGGCCGCGTCGGAGTGGGTCGGCTTCGTGCCGTTCGACGAACTGCCTCGCGCCGTGGACCCACCTGCGGGCTGGGTCGCGAACGCCAACAACGCGGTCGTCGACGAGACCTACCCCTACCTCCTGTCGCGGCGCTGGGACGACCCCTACCGGATGGCGCGCATCGTCGAGCAGCTGCCTGACCGACAGCACGACGTGGCCAGCTTCCGCACGCTGCAGAACGACGAACGCTCGGGACTGGCGGTCGATCTGCTGCCGCTGATGCTGACCGCCGAGACGCAACGTGGCGACGCGCGGGCTTGGCTCGGCCGGCTCCGCGGCTGGGACCGGATGGTGGACGCCGCGAGCACCGAGGCAACCGTGTTCGCCACCTGGTATCGAACGTTCGGCGAAGCGCTCTACGCCGACGAACTCGGACCACTCTACGACGCCTATCGCGGTCAACGCGCCGGTTTCACCAAGCGGGCGCTGACCGACCGTGGTCACTGGTGCGACGATGTGGGCACCGAAGCGGTCGTCGAGACGTGCCCGGCGCTGCTCGGCAGGTCGTTGGAGGCCGCGTTGGATCAGCTGCGTAGCGCGATCGGGCCGGACGACGCCGGTTGGCAATGGGGTGTTCAACACCCGGCGACGCTGCAACACGATCTGTTCGGGCGGCTCGGACCGCTGGCCGCATTCGGCGATCGCAACTGGCCGATCGGCGGCGACGATACGACCTTGCGTGCAGCAAGCCCCTCGCGGTCGCCGACCCCGCCCTTGTTCCCCAGCGATCACGGTGTGAGCTATCGCCAGATCGTCGATCTCGGGACGCCAGCGAACTCACGCTTCGTTGCCGCCACCGGCCAAGTCGGCCATCCACTGTCGCGGCACTACGACGATTTGTCGGCCGTTTGGCGTGCAGGCGAGGACGTGCGAATGGCCGCACCATCGACTCCGACAAACGTCCAGATTTTGCAGCCGAACCCTACCTCTCGTTGAGCGCGGCGCGTCCGAACTGCCGAGAACGACAAAAAACCCCTAGGCTGTTCGCGGTTTGGTGGTATTTTATCGTTAATTGAGCAAATTGCTCTGTCCTTCTCGCTCGGAGTGCCGCATGTCCGGTCCGGCTCGTGCCCCTACCGACGTCGTTACGCGCCAACCTCGCCGGAGCCGGGCCGTCGACGTCGATCGCTTCGTCAGCTCGCGAATCCGCCAGCGGCGCATCATGCTCGGCTTGACGCAACAGCAGCTCGCCGAGCTGATCGGCGTTACCTACCAGCAGGCCCACAAGTACGAGACCGGCATCAACCGCATCTCGGCCGGCCGGCTTTACCATATCGCGCAGGCGTTGGGCGTCGACATCTCACATTTCTACGAAGACGTGGTCGACAGCCGGAACGAAGGGAAGACGGAGCTGCTGCCACAGCAGCGGATGCTTTTGGAGCTCGCGCGCAACTTCGCCGCCATGACCAACCGTCGCCATCAGGAAGCGGTGTGCAACCTCGCCCGCGCGCTCGCCGCGGGTTCTCCGGAATCCGTCGCCGCCAACGACTGACGACGGCACCGCGCCACAGGCGACGCTCGGTCGTTGCCGAGCGGTATCATGAGCTGCGCGTCACCGACGCCTCCTCGATCACGCGCAGCGTCTCACTCCACAACCCCAACTGCCGGATTGCGTCGAGACCGAACCAGGCGGCGGCGGCGGCATCGCTCGCAGCCCTGAGGTCGCCGCCTACGGCTTCGGCCGTGAAGTCCACCAACGTAAAATGTCGGTCCACTGTTGCGTCAGAACCACGATGGATGAGATCGACCACCGCCACGAATCGTAACGTGCCGAGTTCGAGACCGGTCTCCTCCCTGACCTCCCTGCGTACGGCGTCCTCGACGGTTTCGCCCCACTCCTGGTGGCCGCCAGGCAGGCTCCACTCGCCCACACGCGGCGGCTTTCCGCGACGAATCAACACCACTTTGTCACGCTGCCAAACGATCGCCCCGACGCCGACGACCGGGCGACGAGGCGCGCCCCATCCACGACCGTCCGGTGGCGTCGGTCTCAACGCCCTAGAGCCGCCGGGAAACACGCGCTGGTTGCGCAACCTTTTGGCACTTTCGTCTTATCGGCTTCGCCCCTATGTTCGGCTGCTGGAGCAGTGCACGTCGGCAGAGCGGGGGCAGCCGTGACGTCAGAGTCGGCCGGCGGTCGGGGACCACAACCCAGCGTTGCGCGCGTTTTCGTCATCGACGACCGCATCACCAACCGCAACATCCTCACCCGACTCACGGCCTCGGTCGAAGAAGGTCTGCATGTCCAAGCCTTCGCTGACCCGGTCGCCGCACTGGAAGCGGCACGCCTCGCCATTCCCGATCTCGTCATCACCGACTACAAAATGCCGCAGATGAACGGTGCTGCCTTCATCGCCGCGTTCCGCGCGCTCCCGGGCGGCGACGAGACACCGATCATCGTCATCACGGTCTACGAGGACCGCGACTACTGCTACCGGGCCCTGGAGGCCGGCGCCACGGATTTCCTGCTCAGTCCGGTGGATCATCTTGAGTTCCGCGCACGCGCACGGAACCTTCTGACGCTGCGTCGCCAGCAGCGCCTCTTGGAAGAGCGGGCGCGGCACCTCGAAGACACGCTCGAACGCGACCGCTCGCGCAGTGCTGCGCTGCAGGCGCAGTGGTTCCAGCTCCTGGAGCAGCTGCCGGCCGCCGTTCACGCCACGGATCGCGAAGGCCGCCTGACCTTGGCCAACCAAACGTGGCGCCAGATGTTCGGTGAGGAGGCGATGGGTCGGCCGTTGGTCGAGGTGCTGCAAGGCGCAGGGGCCGACCAGGAGAATCTGCTGAACGCCAAGGTCTTCGATACCGGACGGTCGCTCACCGCCGTCGAGCTCGATCTGATCGGCAACGAAGGTGCGCGGCGCCGGATGCTGACCACGCGGTCGCCGCTGTTCGACGGCGCCGGCCAAGTCACCGAGGTCGTCAGCGTCGGGTTGGACGTCACCGACATCCGCCGTGAGGAGGCCCAGCTCCAAGAGGCTCGCCACCGCGACCGGCTGACCGGCTTGGTCAATCGCGACCGACTGCTCGACCGCCTGCACCAGGAAGGTGCGCGGACGCTACGCAGCCAAGAGATGTCAGCGTTCGTGATGCTCGACCTCGACCGGTTCAAGAGCGTCAACGACGTGTTCGGACACAGCTTCGGCGATGCCCTCCTGCTAGGCGTCGCCCAGCGCCTGACCCGATGCCTTCGTGAGGGCGACACGTTGGCCCGCCTCGGCGGCGACGAGTTCGCGATCCTCGCTACCGACATGCGCCGGGTCGACGACGTCGTCGATCTCGTCGGCCGGCTGCGCGAAACCTTCTCGCAACCCTTCATGATCCGCGGGCAGGAGATCCACTCGGGTGCCAGCTTCGGGATCGCGCTGATCCCGCGCGACGGCCGTAGCTCGGATCAGATCGCGCGCAAGGCCGAGCTGGCGATGTACCGGGCCAAGGCCAGCGGCCGGGACGACTATCGGTTCTACGCCCAGGACATGAATGCTTCGGCGTCGCGGTTGCTGGCGATGGAGCGGGACCTGCGCGATGCGCTCGCGCGCGAGCAGTTCGTGCTGCACTACCAACCGCAGATCGCCATCGCCGATCATGCGGTGCTGGGCGCCGAAGTCCTGGTGCGCTGGCAACACCCCACCCGCGGCCTGGTCCTGCCGGGTGAGTTCATCGGCCTCTGCGAGGAGCTGGGGCTGATCGGAACCTTGACGAACGGCGTGATGAAGGAGGCGTTCACCAGCCTCCGACGCTGGTACGACATGGGCTTCGCGACCCGCCTGGCGGTCAACATCTCGCCGACCCAGTTCCGCGTGCCGGGCATCGACCTGGCGGTGGAGCGGTTGTTGCGCGAGACCGGCGTCGACCCCACTGCCGTCGAGATCGAACTCACCGAGACCTCGATCATCGAGCACACCCAAACGGCGATGGAAAGCTTGAACCGCCTGTGCTCGCTCGGGGTCACGCTGTCGCTGGACGACTTCGGAACCGGCTACTCGTCGCTCGCCTACGTCCGCCGGTTGCCCGTCAGCAAGCTGAAGATCGACCAGAGCTTCGTCCACAACCTCTCGAGCAGCCGCAGCGACCGGTCGATCGTCGAAGGTATCGTCCAGCTCTGCCACAAGCTCGACCTCACGGTGATCGCCGAAGGCGTGGAGACCGAGGATCAGCTCGCGATCCTCCGCGAGATCGGTTGCGACGCCGTGCAGGGCCAACTGTTCAGCCACGCGGTGCCGGCGGCGGCATTCCAAGCGCGTTTCCTGGAAGGCCGTCCCCCGGCGCCGGTGATTGCGCTGCCCAACCGACGATGAACCGCCAGTTGGCGGGCCTGACGCGCAGGCCCTTGCACTGGACCGTCGAGCGGCTCTCCCGCCGCGGCGACACCGAGCACGAACAATCGCTCGTGCGGATCGTCATCGTCGCGGCACTGGTGGTCTACGCGCTGCTAGGCCCCATGCCGGAGGCCGCGCCCGGCTGGTGGGTGCCCTCGCCCTTGCAGCTCGCCGTCGCCGTGCTCGTCGTCTCACTCGTGCACTTCGTGTGGATCCTGATCGACCCCAAGGTCCGCCCCTACCGCCGCGGCGGCAGCATGCTGGTCGACCATGCCGGGATCGTGGCGGGTATGGCGATCGGCGGCGCGCCGACCTCCCTGCTCTATCCGCTGCTGCTCTGGGTCACCCTGGGTCACGGCTTCCGCTACGGCCGCGGGTCGATGATGGTCTCGGCGGCCATCTCGCTCGGGCTGTTCGGCATGTTGATCGTCTACAGCCCGTTCTGGTCGGGCCTGGGCATGCTCAACGTCGGCCTTGCCATGGCGCTGGTGTTGATCCCCGGCTATTGCCTGCGGCTGCTCACCCAGCTCCACGACGCGCGCCGCCGGGCCGAGGAGTCCAGCCAGGCCAAGAGCCGCTTCCTCGCAACCATGAGCCACGAGCTGCGTACCCCGCTCCACGCCATTCTCGGTATGACCGAACTGCTGCGCGGCACACCGCTGTCGACCAGTCAGCGAGACATGGCGCGAACGATCCACAGCGCCGGGCACCATCTGTTGAACATGATCGAGGACGTGCTCGACATCGCGCGGATCGAGGCCGGTGCCGAGTCGACCGCGTCGACGACGTTCGACCTGCAGCGCCTGCTCTTGGAAGTTCGGGATCTGCTGACCCACGAAGCCGGGCGCAAGGGTCTGGCGCTGTGGCTGCGGGTCGATCCGAGTCTACCGCCCCTGGTCGTGGGCGCCCGTCGCACGATCCACCAGGTGTTGGTCAACCTGGTCGCCAACGCGATCAAGTTCACCGACCGGGGCGAGGTCCGCATCGTCGCCAATCGCGCCGGCCATGGCAGCGATCTTTGGCTCGAACTGATCGTGGCGGACACGGGCTGCGGCATCCCGACCGATGCGCAGTCACGGGTCTTCGAGCGATTCACGCAGCTTGACGAGGGCGAGACGCGTCGCCATGGCGGGACCGGGCTCGGCCTCGCGATCGTCAAGCAGCTCGTCGACGCCGCCGGCGGACGAATCGAACTGGCAAGCACTCCGGGTAAAGGAAGCTCCTTCCACGTCAGCCTACCGATCGAGCCATCGACCATCGGCGAAGGCGGCGGCAGGCTCGAGGAGATCTTGCTGCACGGGATCCCCACACCCAAACAGCGCGATCTGCTCGAGGCAACCGGTGCGCGGCTGCGCTTCACCACGCCGGGCGGAGGTGCCCGTGGCGCTGCCGCGGGTTGCGTGGACGTCTGGCTGGTCGACGGTCGAACGCGGCAACCGGTCAGAAGCGATGGCCGCGAGCTGGTCGTCCTCGGGTCCGCCGACCCACCCGAGGCGATCGCAGTCCTGCCGGCGGAGCCGAGCCCGGTCGTTCTGACGCGAGCCTTGCGCGCCGCCGTCGTGACGGCCGAACCGCCCGGCGGGGACGAGTCGTCCTTACGGGTCCGCCCGATTGGCCCATCGCTCGACGTGCTGGTTGCCGACGACAACCGTGTGAACTTGCAGGTCCTGGAGCGGCTGCTGGGTCGCGTGGGCCATCGCGTGGTCCTGGCAGCCGACGGTGCCGAAGCGGTCGCGGCCCTACGGGCGGCGACGTTCGATTCTGCGATCCTCGACTTGAACATGCCGCGCATGGGTGGTCTGGCCGTGGCGGCGGAGGTCTCGACCTGGCACACCAGGCCGCGACTGATCGCCTTGACCGCCGATGCGACACCCGAGGCCGGGGAGACGGCCATCGCCGCGGGCTTCGACAGCTACCTGACCAAACCGGTCGAAAGCGCCCAGCTGCTCCGTGCGCTGCAGGGCGAGGTGTCGCCGGACGAGACCGGCGCGGCGCCAATCCCCGTGGAGCCGGAGCGCGTCGTGATCGATCAGAGCCGGCTCGACATGCTGCAGAGCCTCGACCAGGGCGACGGTTTCGTCGCCGAGGTCGTCGGCACGTTCATCGACGACAGCACCGAATTGATCGCGCAGCTTCAGGCGGCGGCAGCTGATGGCGACAGCACCCGGTTCCGCGACCTCGCCCATGCCATTCGCAGTGCCGCCACCCATCTGGGCGCAACCGAGTTGTTCGAGCGGTGTCTGGAAACCAAGACGCTCGACGATACGAGCTTGGCGGAGAATGCGCCGGCCATCGCCCGAGGGATCGCTGACTCTTTCACGGCCGTGAGCGAAGCGCTCGCGCCGCTGCGCGGCGGCGATCCCGGTGACGCCGCCTCGTCCTCGCTCAGTGGAGTGCCCGCTTCGACTGGGCCTGGGCCAGCCGCTCCATCTTGCGTAGATCCTGACGATCGAGCTCCAGAGCCCGCTCGATCCAGAGATTGGTGACGTCGATCAACTCTTCACGGCTGATCGGCTGACAGCGACGGTCGACGTCCCGCAGCACCTCCACCGTCCGCCGACGCCGCTCATGCTTGGTCGCATAGGTGCGCAACACGTCCTCGCCCGTGCCTGGCTCGGCCAGGATGTCGACGACACCAAGCTCGTGGAGCTCTTCGGCGGTGAACAGCTCACCGGACGTGATCATCCGCTTCGCGACGGCGGTGCCGAGCTTCCGAGCGAGAAAGCTGTAGGCGCCCATCCCGGGAAACAGATTGAAGAGAATCTCCGGCAGCCCCATCCGTACGCCTCGCTCGGCGATGATCAGATCGTCGGAGAGCAGTGATTCGAAGCCACCGCCGAGCGCGTCGCCCTGGACCAGCCCCACGGTCGTGATCGGCAGATCGAAGCTGCGGTAGTTGCGGTACAGGAGGTCGACGCAACGGTGCGCGTAGTCGCGCAAGCCGCGAGCGTCGCGATCGCGGATCAGACCGACGAAGTGGTCGAGGTCGCCGCCGTAGCACCAGACGCCAGGCCGAGCCGACGCGCGGACGAGGTAGCGGAGACCGGCCGGCCAAGACTGGCTCTTCGCACAGCTGCTGAGGCGGCGCTCCAGCTCTGCCATCTCACCAAGTAGCTGCGGCGTGAAGCAAGGCCGCTCGGGGTGCCGGAACCGCATCCACAGCAGCCCAGCGTCCGCCTCGAACGTCAGATCCAGGTGCTCGAAGCCGTACTCATTGAAGTCGAACGCCGCCGGTTCATTCGGGAATGGATTGAAAGCGGTCGTGACTGCGCCAGGGAAGGCCACGACATTGTCGTTCCCTGCGAGTTCCATTTGTGCCCGCTTTGCTTCAAAAGTCGACATCGCATTCTCCTGCCGCAGCACTGGCTCAGCTCGATCGTCGTTGGCAGGAACCTAAGTAAAAAAAACATGGTTAACAACATCTTTCGTGTTGCAAGCTTTTTTTACTTTCGCAAATACCCAATCTTATTAGAGAACAAATTGCTCTTAGATTTCCTAAGATTTTACGAAAGACTGGAGAACGGCGGAAACTCGGCAAAAAAAGAGGCCCGGGCAAGGAGCCCGGGCCTCGGCGCAAGCGCGCCTGTGGGTTGGTCAGTAGGCCATCGTGCGTCCGAACTCCGGATATGCGTCGATCCCGAGCTCGGCCTGATCGATGCCGGCGTCCTCGTCTTCCTCGCTGATCCGGAGACCGATGGTCGCCTTCAGCACACCCCAGACGACGAAGCTCGCGACCACTGTGAAGACACCGAACGCCGCGACGCCCGTCAGCTGCGTCATGTAGTTGGTGCCGTCGTTGGTCAGCGGCACGATCATCGTGCCCCAGATGCCACAGACCAAATGCGCGGGAATGGCGCCGACGACATCGTCGATCCGCATCTTGTCGAGCAGCGGAACCGTGATCACCACCAGCACGCCGCCAACGGCGCCGATGAACACCGCCGCTTCGATCGACGGTGCCAGCGGCTCGGCGGTGATCGAGACCAGACCGCCGATGGCGCCGTTCAGCACCAACGAGAGATCGATCTTCCGGTAGAGCGCCAAGCAGGTAACCATTGCCGCGATCACGCCCGCGGCCGCCGCCATGTTGGTGTTGACGAAGATCGTCGACACGTCGTTGGCGTCGGTGAGCGTGCCGAGGGCGAGCTGCGAGCCGCCGTTGAAGCCGAACCACCCCAGCCACAGGATGAACGTCCCGAGCGTCGCCAAAGGCAAGGACGAGCCCGGCATCGGCTGTGCCTTGCCGTCCGGTGTGAACCGACCCTTCCGGGCGCCGAGCAGCAGCGCACCGGTCAGCGCTGCCCAGCCGCCGACCGAGTGCACGATGGTCGAGCCGGCGAAGTCGGAGAAGCCCATTTCGCTGAGCCAGCCGCCACCCCACTGCCACGACCCCGAGATCGGGTACATGAAGCCGGTCAGCACGACGACGAAGAGCAAGAAGGGGATGACCCTGATCCGTTCGGCGAGCGTCCCGGAGACGATCGACGCAGCCGTGGCGACGAACACCATTTGGAAGAACCAGTCAGACGGCGCCGAGTAGCCGTCCTCGGCCGCCGGCGGGCCGCCGCTCCACACTGCGAAGGAGCCTAGGTAGCCGCCATCGACACCGTCATACATCAGGTTGTAGCCGACCAGCCAGAACATGATGCCCGCAACGGAGTAGAGCGTGATGTTCTTGACGCACTGGACACCGACGCTCTTCTTCCGGACCAGTCCGGCTTCGAGCATCGCAAACCCTGCCGCCATCCACATCACGAGGAACCCGGCGACCAGGAACAAGAGCGTGTTGAAGACGAACTGGGTTTCGGCGGTGAGCGCCTCGATCGCGGCTTGGACGTCGGCACTGGCTGCGGCGTCCGCGGCCTGCGCAAGCGCTGGTCCGGCGATCACCGTCGTCAGTGCGGTGGCCGACAACATCAGCCACGCGCGGGTTCTTGGTTTCATGTCGTTCTCCACCTGTCGTCCTTGGAACGATCCGCCGTGGCCGGACCGGTCATGCTGGGTCCGATGCACCGCGCAGGGCGCGGCCGGACGTCATCTGCAATGCAGCAAGCGCTGTGCCAGCGAGATTCATGCACGTCAGGGAGGCACCGCGCTTGGGAGATCTGCGCGTATTTTGGTCAGCCTGCCCGCTTCGTTGGCTGTGCCATCATCCGCCGACCGCGACCTTTGGCACTCTGGTGCGCCGCGCATCGCGCGGCCACATCGCTATTCATGACGACAGACACGCGCGCGGACGTCGCGATCATCGGCGGCGGCATGACCGGCTTGGCGCTGGCGGCGGCGCTCGGCGCCGACGGCGTCGAGACCGTGGTCATCGATCGAATTCCCGCCACACAGCAACCATCGCGGAACGCCGATCCGCGGGTGACGGCAGTGGCGCTGGGCTCGGCCAGATTCCTCGACGCCATTGGTGCGTTCGAGCCGATGGCGCGAGCCGGCGAGCCGATCGTCGACATCGAAGTGGTCGAGGACCGGTCACCGTTCCGGGTCCGCTACGACCACCGCGAGATCGGCGACGACCCGCTAGGCTGGATCGTCGAGAACGCCGTGATCCGCGACGCTCTGGTCGAACGCGCGCAGAACCTCGACCGCGTGCGACTGATGATGCCCGCGAACTATGCCGCCGTCGCCACCACTGCACACGGCATCCGTGTCGACCTCGAAGACGGGCGCTGCGTCGAGGCCAAGCTACTGGTCGCCGCCGACGGCAAGTTCTCGAAGCTCAGGCAGAGGTTCGGGATCGGCGAACGGGGCTGGCGCTATGGCCAGACCGGGATCGTCGCCACCCTCCGACATGCAAGACCTCACGGTGGGGTTGCCCGGGAACGGTTCTTCGCCGACGGCCCGTTCGCCTTGCTGCCGATGCGAGGGGGCCATCATTCGTCGATCGTCTGGGCGCTCGAGGAGGAGCTCGCATCGGCGGTGATGGCCTTGCCTGCCGCAGCGTTCGAGCAGGAGGTGGCGGCACGCGTGGGCGACGAACTGGGAACGCTGTCGCTCGCTAGCCCGGTGCGTAGCTTCCCGATGGTGCTGAAGTGGTCCGAACGGTACACGGCGCCGCGCGTGGCCCTGGTCGGCGACGCCGCACGGGGTATCCACCCGATCGCCGGCCAGGGCTGGAACCTTGCACTGCGCGACGCGGCTGCGCTCGCGGAGGTGATCGCCGACGCCCATCGCTTGGGGCTCGACCCCGGCGGCCAGGCCACACTGGACCGCTACGAAAGCTGGCGACGTTTCGATTCCGTAGCGCTGGTCGCCATCACCGACGGCATCAACAAGCTGTTCGCCAACGACGTGCCGGCGCTGCGGTTCGCCCGCAACCTCGGCTTCGCCGTCGTCGACCGGCTGCCACCGCTGAAACGCGTGTTCATGCGCCATGCGATGGGCATCATGGGCGATCTGCCGAAGCGGATGCGCGCTGACGCAGCCTGATCGGCATACCCTAAAGGCACTGTCCGGCGGGCCGCCGCAGGAAGCGCTACCCGAACGCCTTGGGAGCCCCACGGTCCGGGCGCAGCGCACCGCCGTTGACGCAAGCGCGAAGCGTCCCGTCGCGGAGGAAATCGACGACCGTCTGCATCGACAACCGCCGCATGTCGCGCACCGCGTCGGGGCTGAAGAACGCGGCATGAGGTGTGATCACCATCCGCCCGTCGAGCCAGGCTTCGTCGGCCGCCCAGGCACGGATCAACGGATGGCCGTAGGTAAGCGGCTCGTCAGGTAGAACGTCGAGGCCGGCGCCGGCAATCTGCTCGGCGCGGAGGGACGCGTACAAGGCGTCGAGGTCGACCACCCGCCCACGGCAAGTGTTCACCAGGAGAAGGCCCGGCTTCGCCCGCCGCAGCACTGCCGCGTCGACGATCCGCTCGGTTTCAGGGGTCAAAGGCGTGTGCAGGCTGACGACGTCGGCGGCAGCGAACAACGCGCCGGCATCGTCGACCCTCCTGAAGCCCAGCGCGCGTTCGATGCCGGGCGCCAGGTAGGGATCACAAAACACCACCGACATGCCGAACGCCTTGGCACGAAGCGCCGCCGCCAAGCCGATGCGCCCAAGCCCAAGCACGCCGAAGCGCCTGCCGTCGATGCGCCGGACGTTGGTCTGGCCGAGCGCCACCCAGCCGCTGTGGTGGTCGCGCAGCTTCCGATCGTAGGCGACCGTGCCGCGCGTCAGCGACAGCATCAGCGCGATGGCGTGGTCCGCAACCTCCATCGTGCCGTAGTCGGGTGTGTTGCAGACCGGAATGCCTCGTGCAGCGCAGGCTTCGACGTCGATGTGGTTGAAGCCGACGCCGGCTTGGCTGACGATCCGACAACGGTCGAGGCTCGCCACGTCGCTCGCGTCGATCCGGTTGCGCGAGCGGCAGTTGACGACCGCGTCCGCGAGCCGCAGCTCACCCGCCGGCACGGCACCCCTCTCCCCCGTCGGCCAAACGACGATGTCGGCATCCGGGCCGGTGATTTCACGTTCGACGTCCGGATCGCCAGCGAACAAGGGGTCGATGATCAGGATTCGCATCACGCGCATCTGAACGACGGTGCACTGCGTCGGCAAGGGGCGGCGACGCGACCGAGTAACCCAGGCCCGTACGCGGTCGCCCGCCGCGGCAGCGGCCGACCGCGCGATCAGGCTTGCAGTCCGGATCGAAGGCGACATGGTGTGCCAGTCCGAACGACGTTCGAACGCACCTGCATCCAGGGCAACCACTCCCGACGGCGTGGTGTGCCCGGCGGGATCAGCCCCCAGCTCGCCAACGACCAGACCAGCCGCTCGCCGGCCTGGCGGATGATGAGCCCTCGCTGCCGCGGACCGATCCGGTACCGCGGCGACCAGTCGGGGGGCGGCTCGTCCAGCCTCAGCGGGAGTTGGCGTCGAAGCTCGTTGGCGAGCTGCACCAGCTCGTCGTGATTGCGTCTGAGAGACTGGCGTTGCACATCGGCGTGCTAATTCCGGCGAATGGAACGAAACGCGAACGTCGGCCCGCGCTACGCGCTCCGGCTGGGGCGGCTGCAGGATTGGCACGTCCTGGTCGTCCGCTGCCTCTGTGGCCACGTCGGCACCGTCTCGCCCGGACCGCTTCGTCGCGACTACCCGGAGCATACGCCGATCCAGGACCTGGCGCGCAAGTTCCGCTGCCGCCGGTGCGGCGTGCGTGGCCAACGGGTGTGGGACGTGGAAACCCTACCGCGGGACTGACGCGGGCGTGGGTGCCTTAGGAGCCCAGCGACGGGTCCACCGCTAACCCACGAACCACCGCTTCTGCGAGCTCCACCACTTGTACGGCTACAGAAACCAGCGGTAACCTCTTGACCTCAATGCAGCAAGAATCGCGTCCACCACATCATCCGTGCTCTTGTACTCTAACGGGTCCACACGGAAAAGTTGGTCGGCGCCAAGATCCAAATCTCTCAAGATGTTTGACCACTCCTGATAGCCAGATAATAGTACCGGCGTTCCAATTTCACCAACTTGTTTCAACACTGTTTTATTGGAATTGGGAAATATGGTTAATTCCACAATACCAGGTCTCCTGTTAGCAATCGTATCAGTATATTTACTGATGGAATTTCCGTAGGCGATGCCAGTCTTATTTACCATTATAGATCGTGCTTTTGCTTTTTTGTCTGAACTAAGTGGCAGTCTGTGATTGAACCATTGAACCCCAAGTCGTTTAGCTAATGCAATCCCGACCTCCGTGTGTTCTTCGCCAGGCAGCGTAAGCAATACGATATGCTGGGAGAGTTTCCACGCCTCAGAATCGGTGACCTTCTCGATCGCTCCAGACTTCAAGTAGCGCCTGACCCAGCCGAATTCGGGCCTCATGCTGGCGACTTGCTCGATCAGGGGCCGCCTTCGCTGTACGAAGCGCTCCATTTTTTGCAGGAGGGCGATCTGCTGACGACTTGCTTCTTCTCCGAGACGAATCTCAGACTCGTCGTACTTGGTCGCCAGCTGGTCCGTGGTCTCCTTGAATGCCTTGGTCTTCTTGGCGACCTCCCAAAAAAACTTGCCAGCTCCGTAGCTCAGGACGAGTGGAACGGCGACCAAGTACGACGAGTCTGAGATTCGTCTCGGAGAAGAAGCAAGTCGTCAGCAGATCGCCCTCCTGCAAAA
>JBCBTD010000069.1:0-20461 GCA_039818825.1 Pseudomonadota bacterium | reverse complement strand
GACGATGGCCACGCTCTCCTGGTGCCCCGTTCCGGCGACTTCACGGCGAGCCTGACGTTCAGCGGGGTTTACGACACGTTGTACGATCAGGCCGGGCTGATGGTCCGATCCGCGCCAGAGTCGTGGACGAAGTTCGGCGTCGAGCTGATGGACGGCCAGCCGCATCTGAGCGTCGTCGTCACCCGCGAGCTGTCGGACTGGTCGACCGAGCCGTTGCCGGGCTTCGATCCCGTCACGATCCGGGTGACGCGGCTGGGCGGCGCCCTCTTGTGCCAACATCGCGGCCGCGTTCCTCAGGATCGGATCGATGCCGACGGCTGGCGCTTGGTGCGCCTTGCCCCGTGCCCGACCGGCTCTCTCGCTGTCGGCCCGTATCTCTGCTCGCCGCAGCGCCAGGGTTTCGGGGCACGGTTCGAGGACTTCCGCGTCACTGATCCTGTCGTCCGGGACTTGCACGGCTGAGCTTTGGAGGCCGCGGCTTTTGGTCGTCGGCCATCCGTTCCGAGTCACCTGCGCACCCGGCCCGGCCGCCCAGGAGATCATACCGTTGGGTGGCTCGGAGGCAGTGAATGCCGATCCAGCCCTAGCTGTCGATGCCCAACCGGCGTCGGACGCGCAAACGGGCGGACCCGCTCTCGCGGTCGCTGACTCCGAGAAGCCCCGCCAACCGCCGCGTCAGATTGGTCTCCAGGTGGTGCAACTCGCCGTCGGTGTAGATCACCTCCCAGACCATCTCGATCACGTCGATCCGCTCCTCCGGCGGAAAGCCCTCCTTGATCGCCGACGTGAAGCCGAAGAGATCGACACTCTCCTTGGCCAGCGTCTCGCCCTCGGCAAGAAGTTCGCGTGCGGCAGGCTCATCCAGGTCGAACTTGGTCTGCAGCAGCTCGAGGACGCGGGCACGTTCGGCGTCGTCGAACTCGTCGTCCATCATGCCCGCCGTGACCAGCAGCGCCGCCGCCGCCAGCCTGTGCCGGTCCGGCGTCGTGGCCTCGGGCGTCGGCGCGTCGCCGCGCAGCAAGCGTTGCAGTTGCTCGAACATGCTGGTCCTCCGCGCCGCCACCCGACGGCCTCCCGGACTAGATCGGCCTCGTGTGCCAGCTCGGCAAGCACGAACGGGCACTCAACAGAACCGCGGCAGGACGAAGGCCCAGATCGCGCAGTAGGCATCGTCGTCCCACCAGGCTTGGGCCGCGCCGATGCTGTGGTGGACGGCGACTCAGATCCGGTCCGACTTGACCAGCAGCGCTTGGATCCGCGTGACGTCCATGACGTCGGAATCATCGTAGCGGGCGTCGCGATGGTGCAGCGGCGATCGATGGCTTCGCCGCCCGGTCGTTGTGGCCAAAGGTCAGCGAAGGCGACGTTGCCGTCGGAGCGGAGCGCCTCGACCACGAACGCGACGGGACGGCCGAGCAATCACTCGGCATGCAGTTGGGCTGCGCCGACGAGGTCGGAACGCAATGCCGAGCCGCGGTCCGGCGTGAAGACCGGCTGGGCTAGGATGGGCTGCACCACCAGGCACAAAAAGGACGAGCAGGCGTCCCGTGTCGCCCGATCTCTTCGGCTGGGAGGAGCTCTACGACGTCGGCAGGTCTGCCGGATCGAACCGACACCATTCGGCGATCTTCAAGAGCGTCGCGGTGAAGCCGCGCAGCGAAAAGTCGTCGATGGTGACGGTCTCGCCGCCGCTGCGCCGTCGTCGAACGTCGAGCCGATCGCTACGCTTCAGCACGTCGATGAGCTCCGGCACGAAGCCGGCCGTGAGCGATGCAGCGACGTAGTACTCGCCCCATTCGTCTTCCCCATCGACCATGCCCATCTCTTCGCTCAGCCAGGTCTCGTGGTCGTCGATGACGAGTGCGATGCGATCGTTCAGCCGCAAGGGCGCCGTATGACCCCGGTACCAGACCGGCAGATAGGTCGCGCTGGCATCGAACCCGCCCGTATCGAGCTCGATCGAGAACGTCCCTTTGCCGTCGCTGCCGGTCCAGATCGCGCAGAAGTTGCCGTTCTTCGACGCGTGCCAGTCCCCGTGCGACCACTCCTGCTCGGCCGCGGCGTCGGCCGCGCCGCACAGCACGAGGAGCGCGCCGAACGCCGTGCGAAAGATGGGCTGCATGGGCTGGTTCTCCCCTCGCCGACGCCGCGCTGCCCGGGGACACCGCCGGTCGACCGTCGCCCAATGAAACCAAAGGGCGTTGCGAAAAAGTGAAGAGCGGCCCGTCACACGGGGCCTAGGTCCTTCGCCATCCGCTTGACCGGAATCCCGGCATCGCCCCGCGTCGAGGCGACGATCGCCTCCACGAGCGTGTAACCGCAGGCGCGGTAGAGTGGCTCGCCGGAGAGCGTGGCCACCAGCTCGGCGCGGCCGAACCCTTCGGCAGAGGCAGCGGCTTCGCAGGTGGCGAGGACCAGCCGGCCGACGCCGCGGCGGGCGTGTCCCGGTGCCGTGTACATCGCCCGAATCCGTGCCGGTTCCGTCGCCGGGTCGAGCAGCCGGGCATC
This sequence comes from Pseudomonadota bacterium, assembly GCA_039818825.1. GTDB lineage: Bacteria > Pseudomonadota > Alphaproteobacteria > Geminicoccales > Geminicoccaceae > JBCBTD01. The sequence goes on along the minus strand of JBCBTD010000069.1, from coordinate 17,953 downwards.
GCGCACCGCCGCATCGTCGCCGCCGTAGAGCGTCGCCCGCCGACTCCACCCGCCGCAGCCGATCAGGGCGGCTGCGTCGGTCACCACGAAGTAGGTGCCGTCATCGATCAGTTGACTGTCGAGCCCCATGATGTCGAACGACGCGGCGATCTGTCGGTCGTCCAGAAAGCCGCGCTGCAGCTCCCGGATGGAACGTGCCATCAACGTGGCGATGGCCGCGAGGTCAGCCTTGCCTGCACGCTTGATCTCCATCGCCATCCGTACCGCTCGACCTCCGTTCATCGCGCCGCCGCACCGGTCAAGGCGAGCCCCAATCGCAGCGCCGCCGCGGCGTTGGTCTGGTAGCACTCCCCGCGGCCGACGACGACCGGTCGTGGCCGCCACGACAACGTCGTTTCGACCGCCTCGCGCACTTGGTCGCGGTGGGTGCCGTCGAGCGCGGTTGATCGCGGCGGCCGGCCCTTGTGGTCCCGATCAAGGCGGGCTAGCCCGGCCATGCCGAAGTCGATCCCCATCGGGAGCCGTCGTGTCAGATCGTCTCTCCCCCGGCGGCGTGGTGCTGGACGCCGACCGCCAGACCGCCGATGGCGCACCGTTTGCGCCGAGCCCGGTGTTCGCCAGCACCTACCACCTCACCGGCGATCCGACGGGGCGGCCCTTCCCCTATGGGCGGACCGACAATCCGAGTTGGCGCGCGCTGGAGGCGACGCTCGGTCGGTTGGAGGGTGGCGAGGCGGTGGCGTTTCCGTCGGGCATGGCGGCGAGCGTCGCGGCGCTGGCTCCGTTCCTCCACCCTGGCGACTTGCTGGTCATGCCGGCCGACGGCTATTTCGCCACCCGTCGCTATGCAGAATCGGTGCTGGCTGGCTGGGGCGTGCGGGTGATCACGGTGCCGACTTCGGAGATGACGGCCGCACCGTTCGCGGGCGCGCGGTTGGTTTGGATCGAAACGCCGTCCAATCCGGGCCTGGATCTCTGCGACATCGCTGCGGTCGCCGAGCGCGCCCATGCGGCCGGTGCGCTCGTGGTCGCCGACAACACCACGGCGACGCCCCTCGGCCAGCGTCCACTCGGGCTCGGCGCCGACCTCGTGGTCAGCGCCGACAGCAAGGCCATCAACGGCCACAGCGACGTCGTCTTCGGTCACGTGGCGGCGCGCGACGCCGCGCACGTGGAGGTGGCCCGCGACTGGCGCAATCTTACCGGCAGCATTCCGGGACCGATGGAAACCTGGCTGGTCCAGCGCGGGCTCATGACGCTCGACGTCCGGCTGGAGCGGATGAGCACGTCGGCGCTGACGATCGCCGGCCGTCTCCGCGCCCATCCCCTGGTCAGGGCGCTGCGCTATCCGGGCCTCGACGACGACCCCGCCCACGCTCTGGCGCGGCGGCAGATGACGTCGTTCGGCTTTCTTCTCGGCGTCGATTTCGTCGACGAGGCTACGGCCCGCCGTTTTCTGGAACGGACGCGGTTGATCAAGGAGGCGACGTCGTTCGGTGGTGCCCACACCAGCGCCGAGCAGCGGAGCCGCTGGGGCGGCGACGCCGTGATGCCCAGTTTCGTTCGGCTTTCCGTCGGGTTGGAGCCGGTCGACGACCTGCTGAGCGATATCGAGGAGGCGCTTTCATGAGTTGGCAAAGCGGGGCCGTCGCCCTGGGATGGTTGGTCGTCGCGGCGATGCCGGCGGCGGCGTTGCCCGAAGGCCGGTTCGCAACGCCCGACCGCGAAGCGGCGGCGGTGATCGCGTCCGTCGATGGCAAGGTCCGCGTCGACCTCGTAGCGCCCGGCTGGGGCGGCCTGAACCGGTTCGAGCTGGCGACCAGCGACCGTGCCGGGTTCTACGAGGAGGCCAAGGTATCGCTCGGCTGGTTCGACCGGATGCTCGGCCGCAAGCCTGACCGGCTGCCGTTCGACGGCGCCCGTCTGGCGTGGGCCACCGGCGACGACGAGGTGTTGGTGGTGAACAGCCTGGAGGTCGACACCACCGGCCAGCCGCAGCTTCGTCGTGCTCGCCTGGCACTCGATGGCGGGGGCTTGCTGGTCGAGCTTTGGCGCTTCGTCGACGGTGGTCCGGTCGCCGGTCCCCGTCTGCTGATGGATCGGGTCGCACCATGAACGCGCTCGGCCGCTTTGCCTCGATCCTCACCCTGCTACTCGCGCTCGTGCCCGTACTGGCGAAAGCCGACCCCCTCGACCCGTTCCTCGGTCGATGGGTCGGCGCCGCGGAGCTGGCGGACCACCGCACCGGGACGTTGCAGGAGCGCGACGTCGATACCATCGTCAAGCGCGAGAGCGACGGCTTCCGGCTCGAATGGTCGTCGGTGATCCGCAGCGATGGCCGGCGGGACGTGCCTGGGGTCCGCTACGTCGAGCGTGAGGTGCTGCTGACGCGCGCCGCTGACCGCCCGTACTTCATGCAGACGCCCGAGTACGATCCGTTCCGCAAGCGCCAGTCACTGACGCCGATGGCCGGCGACGCGCTGGGGTGGGCCACCGTGACCGACGGTACGCTCGATCTTTTCGTGTTCGGCATCACGCAAGACGGTGCGGCCGAGCTGCAGCACCACCGCCGCGTGCTGACCGACGACGGTATGGATCTTTTCTACACCGGCTTCGTCGCCGGCGAACAGGTGGCGGACGGCAGCGGCCGCCTGGTTCGCGTCGACTGATCGGTTCGCCGCTGGGCGGTCCGGCTCGGCGCGCGTCGACGTTCTGGAACGGTCGGCCGCCGCTCGCGAAGGCGAGCTCGTCACCAGCCAAAACGTTCATGATTTTTTAATGATTCAGCTGGACAGAATCGTCTGGCGCAACTACAAGGTGTGACGGAGGCGTTGGCGGAGCCGAGTGGGCCGCCAGCTTCGGCCAAGAATGACGAAGAAGAGAACCCACTGCCCTAGGCCTGCGCCGCGCTGGGGCCACGCGCTAGTTGCTGCCGCACTCTTCGGCCTTTTTCCCACGCACGCTGGCTCTTCGTGACGCTGCGTTCTTTCGCACGTGCGTCCCGCCCTTCGCGTGCGCGCGGGTCTAGCGTCAAGGCTCGAGGGCCGATCAGGAAGGACGAGACGACATGGCAGACATCGTGGGCGGACCAGGCCCGAGCTTGCTCATCGGTACGCTGGATCCCGACACCATCATCGGCGACCCGTTCACCGCCGGCAGCGGCATCCCGCCCGACATGGGCATTCTCGACAGCGGCCGGGCGGCCAACGACGCCATTTTCGCCAGGGCCGGCGACGACACCGTCTACGGCGACGCGTTCCAGATGGCCGGCACCGGCAAGGGCGGCAACGACGTCATCTCGGGCGGGCCCGGCTTCAACACTCTTCACGGCGACGCCGACACCATGATCGGCGATTCCGTGGGCGGCAACGACCTGATCCTCGGCGGTGAGGACGCCGACACCATGTACGGCGACGCCCGCGTCCTCGCCGACCAAGCCCGCGGCGGCGATGACTGGCTCAAAGGTGGCGGCGGCAGCGGGACCCTGTACGGCGACGGCTTCGCGATCACCGACGACGCCAGAGGCGGCAACGATATCGTCGCTGCGGGCGACGGCAGCGAGTCGGTCTTCGGTGACGCAAGGCTCATGTCCGTGAACGCACGTGGCGGGAACGACCTCGTGCTGAGCGGACCCGGCTTCGATACCCTCTACGGCGACGCCTTCACCATGTCCGACGATGCTGTCGGCGGCCACGACGTGCTCAGAGGTGGCGGCGACTCCAACGGCCTCATCGGTGATGCCCGCAACATGTTCGACCGCGCCCAAGGCGGCAACGACCGGCTCTCGGGTGGCGGCGGGAGCGACGGCCTGCAGGGCGACGCCGTCTTCATGCGCGACGAGAGCCGCGGTGGCGACGACACGCTCTCCGGTGACCGGGGAGACGACTCTCTGGCCGGCGATGCCAGTGAGATGTCCGGGATGGCGGTCGGCGGCGACGACCGCCTGTTCGGCAAGAGCGGCAACGACATCCTGTACGGTGACGCGTTCGAAATGAGCGACCAGGCGATCGCCGGCAACGACCTGATCGTCGGCGGCAGGGGCAACGACGAGCTTTGGGGCGACGCTGCGGACATCGATCCCGGCGTCACCACCGGCAGCGACATCTTCTTCTTCGCCCGCGGCAGTGACCTCGACACCATCTTCGACTTCGAGAAGGGCCAGGACCTCATCAACGTCAGCGGTTACCGGCAGATCGCCGGCTTCGCGGATCTGCTCATCACCGACATCAACGGTGACGGCTCGTCCGAGATCGACCTCGGCGCGTCCAACGGGGGTGCCGCCGACGAGGACGTCGTCACGGTCGTGGGCCTCGCGCCCGGCCAGTTCGATGCGGGTGATTTCATCTTCGCCTGAGGCCCGGTCGGTGCCCGCGCTGCGTGTCTCAGGGCGGTGCGCCGTCGACCGCGGCGACGTAGCCGGGCTGCGTCACCTCGAGCCGCGCCGCCACGTGCGGCCGCAACGCCGCCACCAGCCGTTGCACGTCCGCCGGTGTCGGCGGCACCGGGAGCGCCGGCACCTCGCGCGCGGCCCAGGCCGGCCCCGGATGGGTCAGCGCGCGCGCCGCGATCGCCATCGCGTTGGCGACCATGGCCGCCTCGGTGCGCCGCTCGCCGCCGAGTTCCGGCAGCAGCCGCTCGCGCAACACCGCTCGCGCGGTGACCAGCAACGACGCCAGCGCCGCCTCGTCATCCAGCTCCATCGAGCGCCTCCAGGAGGTCGAGCACGTCCCATTCGAGCTGCGGCAGCACCGCGCCCGTGAGCGCCAGATCGAGGCTCGCCTCGCCGTCGCCGTAGTGGCGCGCCGCCTGCTGCAGCGCGATCACCGCCCAGCGCACGGTGCCCATGAGCTGCCAATAGCTGACCGCGCGGTCGCCGGCGACGAAGCCGCCCGCCCGGCGATAGGCGTCCAGGAACACGTCCCGCCCGGCCAGCCCGCCGGCTTCGTGCGCCCAGCGGCCGAAGCGCCAGTAGCGGCCGAGGAACCAGCCGAGGTCTTCGAGCGGGTCGCCATAGGCGGCGAACTCCCAATCGAGGATCGCCACGAGGTCGCCGTCGTCGACCAGATAGTTGCCGGTGCGGCAATCGGCATGGATCAACGCCAGCCTGGGACAGGTCGGTGCGTGCGCCTCCAGCCACGCCAGCGCCAGCGCCAGGACCGGGTTGGCAATGCCGAGTTCCGCCAGGTGCGCCCGGTACTCGGCGACGCGGGCGAGGGCAGGGTTGCCCTCGGGCAGCGGCAGGAAGTCCAGCCCCGGCACCGGCGGCTCGATGCGGTGCAGTTTGGCCAGCTCCTCGGCGAGCCGCGCCGCGACCGCCGGGCCGAAGGCGTCGATCGCCGGATCGCGCACGAGCTTGTGGCCGCGCGCTTCGCCGCTGCAGTGCGCCATCACCGAGAACGGCCGGCCGAGCACCGCCGGATCGTCGCAAAGCCCGATCGGCTCCGGCACCCGCAACCCGGCCGCATGGGCGACCTCCAGGATCGCGTACTCCTCGGCCTTGCCCCAACTGACGGCGACACCGGAGGGCGCTTCGGTGCGCAGCACCAACGAACGTGCGCCGCCCGGCCAGGCGACGTCGAGCCGCCAGTTCTCCTGGATGGCCCCGCCGCCGAGCTTCGCCGCGCCGTCGATCCGGAGCTCGGTGCGGTCGAGGGTCGTCGCCAGCCAGAGGGTCAGCCGCGCCTCGGCCGCCGGATCGAGGAGCCCGGCCGTGGCAGCGCCCGCCGCCGTCATCGGGCCGGGTCGCCCAGGCCCCAGCGGAAGACGTCGCCCCCCTCGTGCAGCCACGCCTTTGCCACCACCATGGCGTGCACCTCCGACGCCCCGTCGACCAGCCGCGCCTGCCGCGCATAGCGGTACATCCACTCCAGCGGCGTGTCCTTGGCGTAGCCGAGCCCGCCCATGAGCTGCATGGCGGTGTCGATGGCGAGCTGCAGCGCGTCGGCCACCTGGACCTTGGCCATCGACACTTCCGTCCGCGCGCGGCTTCCCTGTTCGAGCAGCCAGGCCGCCCGCATCGTCAACAGCCGGCCGATCTCGATCTGCATCGCCGCGCGCCCGAGAAGGCCCTGGACGCTCTCCTTGTCGGCCAGTTTCTGGCCGAAGGCGTGCCGTTCCTTGACGTAGGGCTCGCAGATCTCCAGCGCCCGCTTGGCCATGCCGAGCCAGCGCATGCAGTGGGTCAGCCGCGCGAGGCCGAGGCGGATTTGGGTCACCTTCATGCCCAGGCCTTCGCCGAGCAGCACGTTCTCGGCCGGCACCTCCAGGCCGTCGAACGCCAGCTCGCAATGGCCGCCGTGCTCCTCCGGCCCCATCACCGGGATCCGCCGGACGATCCGCCAGCCGGGCTGATCGGCATGGAACAGCATCGCCGTGAGGCCGCGGCGCGGATCGTCCGATGTCCGGGCCAGCAGAATGAAGTGCGCGGCCCCCTCGGCGCCGGTGATGAACCACTTGCGCCCGTGGACGACGTAGCGCTCGCCCTGGCGTTCGGCGCGGGTCAGCATCATGCCGGCGGGATCGGACCCGGAGCCCGGCGCCGGCTCGGTCATGACGATCGCCGAACGCACCGCGCCGTCGACGATCGGCCGCAGCCACCTCGCCTGCTGCTCGGGCGTGCCGACCTTGGCCAGCACCGCCATGTTGCCGTCGTCGGGGGCGGCACAGTTGAAGCAGACCGGGCCGAACCGCGAGCGGCCCATCGCCTCGTAGAGCGCCGCCATGCCCACCGGGCCGAAGCCCATGCCGCCCAGATCTTTCGGCATCTGCGGCGCCCACAGGCCCGCCGCCTTCACCTCGGCGCGCAGCGCCTCGACCCGGTCCCAGGCGATGTTCTCGCCCTCGCCCCAGGCGCTCGCGTCGTCCTCCAGGGGCAAGAGGCGCGCGGCGACGAACGCCTCGACGCGGTGAAGCGCGTCCGTGACGTCCGGCGGCAGCGCGAAGTCCATGGCTCAGAGCCCCTTGACCAGGTGCCCCGCGTCGACCGGCAGCACCACGCCGGTGATGGAAGCGCCGGCGTCCGACGCCAAGAGCAGCAGGGCACCGTCCAAGTCCTCGGGCCGTGCCACCCGCCCGCTGGGGATGGCCTCGACCATCGCTTGGCCGCGCTCGCTCTGCAGAAAATCGCGGCTGATGTCGGTCTCGATGTAGCCGGGCGCCAGGGCGTTCACCCGGATGTCGCGCGGCGCCAGGTCGAGCGCGAGCTGCTTCGTCAGATGCGCGAGGCCGGCCTTGGCGGCGCAATAGGCCGGAACGCCCGGCTGCAGCCCGAAGCTGAGGATCGAGGCGACGTTGACGATCGCCCCTGGCCGCCCGTCGGCGATCAGCCGCCGCCCGACCCGCCGCGCCATCCGGTAGGCGCCGACGAGGTTCGTATCCAGCACCGCCGCGAAGGCGTCGGGGGCCAATTCCAGCGGCACCCGGCCCTCTTCGATCACACCGGCGTTGTTCACCAGCACGTCCACCGGCCCGAACCGCGCCTCGACCGCGGCCACGGCGGCGTCGACCGAGGCGTCGTCGGTGACGTCCAGCGGCACCGCCATGGCCCGCTCGCCGATGGCCCCGGCCACCGCCTCCAGCTCGGCCAGCCGACGCGCGCCCACGGCGACCCTGGCGCCGGACTTGGCCAGCACGCCGGCAAAGTGCGCCCCGAGCCCGCCCGATGCGCCGGTGACCAAGGCGACGCGGTCGTCGAGCCGCATGACGATGTCCTCCCGAGGCTGATCACCGAACCGGACGACAGCGTGGCGACCGCGTCAAGGGTCGCGCTGGCATAGGCGTCGGGGCTGCGTTACGCTTCCGTCATTGCTCACGACGGACGGTTCGCATTGAACGACGGTCGCAACGACGCTCTCGGACTGCTGGGCCACGGCACGGTCAACGCCGCGTCGTTGCTGTTCGGGCTGCCCGCCGTTTCGGGCGTGCCGGAACTCCTCCAGGCGCTCGGTCGGTGGCATGAGCGGCGGATACCACCGGAGCGCGATCGGGCGCTGCGCGAGGCGGCGACGGCGCTGGGCCTCGGCGAGCCGGCGATTGCCAACGCCCAGACCTTGCTGGATCACGCCAAGGCCGACGCCTCCTGGATCGCCTATCACGTCTACGGCTGCCCGGGCGGTCTCGAGGCCGAGGTGATCGCGTTCCGCGTCAAGCTGGACGAGGCTGCCGCTGGCAGGATGGAGGGCCGCTCCGCGTTGCCCGGACAGGCTCTGGACCGAGCCGCCTATGACGCGGCGCTTGGCGCCATCGCCGTGGCCTATCGAACGTTGCGCGCCAACGAGGCGTTCCTTCGCGAACTGGACGAGCCGCTGCGGACGCTCGGCCGCGCTTGGCAGCAGCAGACCACGAGCACCTTGGTGGCGATGAACGCCAAGCTCGACGCGCTGGCGGCGCGTGACGGTGAGAACGACAGGCTCCGTGGCGAGCTGGAGGAGAAGGACCGGCTGCTCGCCGAGGCTCGCGAGGCTTTGGCCGCCGTGGCTGCGGCGCGCGAGGCCGGCACGACCGGCAGCGCCGCACTCGATCAGGCGGTGGACCAAGGCGATCCGCGAGCCGTCGCGCGCGGGCTGGCGGCGGACGCCAGGGAGCGGGAAGGCGATGCGCTGGAACGTTGGCGTCAGGCTGCGTCCGTCGCCTACTGGACCGACACGACGCTTGCGCTCGAAGCCTTCCGCGCCGTCGTCAGGTTGGACCCCAACGACTTCTGGTCGGCACTCGAAGTCGGGCACATGTGCCAGCGCGCCGGTAGCTTGGATCACGCAGAAGAGGCCTACACCGAGGCGCTTCGACGCGGCGAGCGCAGCCAAGCGGGTCGGCTGCGCGCAATCGCGCAGCTATTCCTCGCAGACATCGCCGCCGCCCGCGGCGACCTTGAGGCGGCCGGGCAGTGGTACAACGAGGCTGTCCACGCTTTCCAACAACTCATCGAGCAGCAGCCCGACGCGTCGGATCGAGAACACGACCTAACGATGGGCTGGGATCGCCTTGGCCGAGTGCGTGAGGCACAGGGGGACCTCGCGGGTGCGCTGGACGCCTACCAGGCCAGCCTCGCCGTCCGCGAGCGCCTATCGTCGTTGGACCCGAAGAACGCCAAGTTGCTGCGCGATCTCGCCATCAGCCATGAGCGCCTTGGCGATGTGCGTCGGTTGCAGGGCTATCTTCCGAGCGCGCTGGAGGCCTATCGAGCGGGTCTGGACATCCACGAGCTTGTGTCGTCATCGGACCCAAACAACGCTGAATGGCAGCGCGATCGTTCGGTGAGCCGGAACAGGGTGGGCGACGTGCGTCGTGCGCAGGGCAACCTTGCAGGCGCACTGCAGTCCTACGAGGAGGGGCTGGCGATTGCCGAGAGTTTGGTGTCATCAGACCCGAACAACGCCGAGTGGCAGCGCGATCTATCGGTGAGCTGGAACAAGGTCGGCGATGTGCGTGCGGAGCAGGGCGACATCACAGGTGCCCTGAAAGCCTACCAGGCGGGGCTGGCGATCGCCGATCGTCTGGCGGCATCGGACCCAGTCAACGCCGTTTGGCAGCGCGATCTAGCGTTGAGCTTGGAGCGACTCGGCGACATGCGTGGTGCGAAGGGCGACGTCGAGGGCGCTCTGCATACCAACCTGGCAAGTCTGGTGATCCGGGAGCGTTTGACGGCGGCGGATCCGAACAACGCCGAGTGGCAACGCGATCTAATCATCTCGAACGTCAAGCTGGCGGAGATGGCGGACTGGCGCGGCGACAATGGGGCGGCGATGCACCACCTGAAGGCCGCCTTGGCCGTTGCAGATGCGCTGGCAAGAGCGGGCCGGCTTGCCCCAGCCGATGCCTGGATGCCCGATGACCTACGCCGCCGGCTGGCTGGCCTGAAGGGCGACTAGGAATTCATGCCTGATCGGTGCATCCTGCCGGCGGCGCTTCGGCGTCGTCGGAACCGGCCGGTGGACGTGATGCCCGCGATTACGAAACGAAGCAAATCCGCGTTTTCTCGAGCACGGGCAACGGCTTACGCGTCCCGGGTCGGGACCTTTCGTCGGCTGCGGGCGGCGGCGATCGTGGCGAGGCCGACGGGGCGAAAGGCCCAGGCGTCGACGCCGACGTCGGCCTGCCGCGGCAACGGCTTCAGCCGGCCGTGGCTGTGGCCGTGCAGGTTCCACGCCCCCTTGGCCTGGCCGTTCCACACCCGCAGCGCATAGTGGCAAAGCACCAGCCGCATGCCGTCGACCTCCAGCTCCACGAGCGCGCCGACGCTGGCCCAACCGGTGGCTTCGAGCGTCGCCGGCGGGTCGTTGTTGCCGGCCACGAGGTGCTTGGTGCCGTTGAGGGCCGCCAGCAGCGCCGCGACCCGCTCGGCGCTCGGGCGGATGGCGAAGTCGCCCAGGTGCCAAACCGTGTCGGCGGGCGCCACGACCTCGTTCCACGCGTTCACCATGGCGTCGTCCATCGCGGCGGTGCTGGCGAACGGGCGCCTGAAGAGGCCGCGCGCGGCGCCCTGGCCGAAATGGTGGTCTGCCGTGAACCAGACGGCCACGTTGGCGTTCTCCCATGCGCAGGTTAAGCTCGCGCCATGTGCGGTCGCTATCTGCTCTACACGTCCGTCGACGTGCGCGCGCGGACCTTCGGCATCGACGCCCGACCCGACGTCAGGGCCGCGACCCCCATCGCCCCGATCGCAGTGCCGCCAGAGCCGGCGTCGCGCTCGTGAACGGCGCCTTCGACATCCAGCGCGCCGCCATGGTCGCCGAGCAGCTCCGCGGCCGCGGCATCACCGATGCGCGGCTGCTGGCGGCCATGGCCAAGGTGCCGCGCCACGCCTTCGTCCCGCCGGCCTGGCGCGATCGCGCCTATGGCGACCGGCCGCTGCCGATCGGGCAGCACCAGACGATCTCGCAGCCGTTCGTGGTGGCGCTGATGCTGGAGGCGCTGAACCTGTCGGGGCCGGAGCGGGTCCTCGACGTCGGCACCGGCTCCGGCTACGCGGCTGCCGTGCTCGCGGAACTCGCCGCCGAGGTCGTGACCGTCGAACGCCGGCCCGGCCTTGCCGCCGAGGCGCGCCGGGTCCTGGTTTCCCTCGGCTACGACCGGGTCGAGGTGGTCGTCGGCGACGGCAGTCTCGGCCACGCCGCGCGCGCACCCTACGACGCCATCGTCGTCGCGGCGGCAGCCCCGGAGGTGCCTCGGCCGCTGATCGATCAACTCACACCGGACGGGCGGCTGGTCCTCCCGGTCGGCAGCCGGGAATGGCAGAGCTTGTGCTGCGTCACGCGCGGAGCCGACGGCCGGCCGTGCGAGCGCTCGCTCGGCGAGGTCCGCTTCGTGCCGTTGCTCGGCGCCTGCGCCTGGGCCGGCTGAGCGTCGAGTGCAGGCTCAGTCGCGGCAAAGCCAAAGGCTGGTCTCGTCGACACCGGGCAAGAGCGGCAGCCGCTCCGCCGTCCGCCCGGCCAGGAGCGCCCGTCGGTGGCGACGGAGGAAGCGGCTGGCAAAGAGGATCGTCCAGCCGCCGAGCAGCAGCGGCAGCACGGCTGCCTGCTCGTTGTAGCCGCGCCACGTCCACGCCGCTGGATAGGCGTCGGGCAGGAACACGTCGTGCACGTGAACGAGCACGCCGGGTCGGACCAGCGGCAGCAGCCGCAACCAGATCCAGGCGACGTCGCTGCCGGCCACGAGCACGTGACTGGAATCGACGAACAGCACGTCGCCGGGCTCGAGCGCCGCGACCAACGCTTCGCCGCTGCCCTGCACAGGGTGGCGCTGCCAGCGGACGTCGAGGTCGAGCAGCGGCGCCCGCGGCGCCGGGTCGATGGCGACGAACTCGGTCGCGAGCCCGCCGTCGGCGATTGCCCGGGCGAGCACGCGCGTCGAGTGGCCGCTGCCGATCTCGACGATCCGTTGCGGCCGGCGGTGGCGAACCAGCGCATAGGCGGCGGCGGCGTCGAGCCCTGGAAACCAGGCCTGCTCGAAGCGCGGCGCCGGCGCCGGGCCGCCGAAGCGGCCAAGATCGGCATCGTGGGCGTCGATCCGGTCGAGCAGATCGAGCATGGCCGGCTGCGCCGCATCGAACGGAGCGACCAGCGCCGGCGCATCGATCAGCGGATCGCCGAGGTGGCGGACCGGCAGAAAGGCACCCGATGGCGACCGCCGGTGCTCGATCGACCGCTGCAGGCGCCGCACGCGCCAGCGTCGCCTGGCTGCGCCGAGCGCGCTCAAAGGGTGAGGACGAGGCCTTCGGCGGCGACCAACGACCCCGGCCGGGCCGCCTCCAGATCGCGGCTGATGGCATCGAGCTTGGTGTCGTCGCTGTCGGGGTCGTGGTGGAACGCGACCAGCTGGCCGACGCCTGCCTGGTCGGCCAGCCGCACGCCTTGTTGCCACGTCGAATGACCCCAGCCGACGTAATCGGGGAAGCAGGCGTCGGTGTACGTGCAATCGTAGACCACGACGTCGGCGTCCTGGATCAGCTCGAGCACGGTCGGATCGAGCGTGCCAGGCTGGTGCTCGACGTCGGTGACCAGCGCGAAGGTGCGACCGTCGAACTCGACGCGGTAGCCCGTCGAGCCGCCCGGATGGTTCAGCAGCGCGGTGCGCACGACGACCTCCGGCGCCGGCGTCAACACCTCGCCGGCGCGGAAGTTCTGGAAGCTCGGCTTGGAGTGCATCAGGCCGAGCGGAATCGGGAAGAGCGGCTGCTTCATCAGCGTCGACAGCACGGCGTGCAAATCGAGGTGCTGCGAATGGAGATGTCCGGCCCACAGCTGGAACCGGTTCTGCGGGTCGTACAGGGGCTTGAAGAACGGGAAACCGACGATGTGGTCGAGATGGGTGTGAGTGAGGAACAGATGGGCCTCGCAGCGACCGACCGCGAGGGCCTTGCCGAGGCGCCGGGCGCCGGTCCCGAGATCGAAGATCAGGCGCTCGGTGCCACAATTGACCTCGATACACGCCGTGTTTCCCCCGTAGCGCACGGTCTGCGGGCCGGGCGTCGCGACGGTGCCGCGGACGCCCCAAAACGTCACCGTGAACGGCTGCGGCGAGGCGGGCGCGTCGGCCATCGGTCAGCCGCACCGTCGATGGAGGTGGTCGCGGCCTGGTCCCGCGTTCGCCGGCGGGGTCGTTGCCAGCCATCGTGCGAAGTCGCCGTCGACGGTAGGATCGCCGCTGCGCACGTCGCCGTGGGCCGCCGCCGCCGGTCCGCTCACGGGCGGCGAGGTGTTGGGCAAGGTCTCGCGGAAGTCGCCGATGATGGGACGGCTGTCGTTGGGGGTGCTGTCCGCATCGGCGGCCGGTTGTCGTTCGAACACGATGATCTCCCGCCCCGGCGGCTGCTCGCGGAGGTGGCCGAACGCCCGCCCGTTGCCGAGACCGAGCTCGACGACCGGGCCGTTCATCGACGCGATCGCCTCGATCGGCGGATCGAGACAGGCCCGCTGCGCGAGCAGCCGTCGGATATGGCTGTCCAAACGACTCATGACCTTTCCATTCCCGACTCGATGTGCCGTTCGTCACAATCCAGGTCAACGGTGCAGTCGACGGGGCGGCCGCACCAAGGCGTGCCGACGCGGCCATTGCCGTCGTGCGATGCGCCGGCTATCCGATGGAAAGCCGCCGGCACAAGACGCGGCAACGACACGATCAGGGAGCAAGACCAATGACAGTCTCAGGCTGGCGCCGCCGCACGTTCGGCGCCGCGATCGGCGCGGCTGCGCTACTCTTCGCGGTCGGCACGACCAACGCCCGAGCCGAGTGGCGCGGCTGGAACATCCACGTGCCGGATTACCCGGTTTCGTTGGGTATGGACCGGTTCACGGAACTCCTGGCCGAGCGGACCGACGGCCGGCTGACGGCCAAAACCTACCATTCCGGCGTGCTCGGCTCGCAGCCGGATGCGATCGAGCAGCTGCGCTTGGGCGGCATCGACTTCGCCGTCTTCAACCTCGGCCCGATGGGCCAAGTGGTGCCAGCCGCCAACGTCGTGTCGCTGCCGTTCGTCTTCCGTAACGTCGACCACATGCATGCGGCCATGGACGGTGAAGTGGGCGATTTGCTCAGTGCCGCAATGGAAGAGAAGGGCCTCGTCGCGCTCGCTTGGTACGACTCCGGCTCGCGTTCGTTCTACAATTCCAAAGGCCCGATCAACACGCCGGAAGATCTCGTCGGCATGAAAGTCCGGGTCATGAACAACGACCTGTTCGTCGGCATGATCGAAGCGTTGGGCGGCAACGCCACGCCGATGGCGTTCGCCGAGGTCTACCAATCCTTGAAAACCGGGGTGGTCGACGGTGCTGAGAACAACTACCCGAGCTTCGAGTCGACCGGCCACTACGAAGTCGCCGGCTACTACTCGCTGTCCGAGCACCTGATCATTCCGGAGTGCCTCTGCGTGAACGCGGCGCTGTGGAACGGACTCTCGGCCGAGGACCAGGAGATCGTCAGGACGGCGGCGCGTGAAAGCGCCGAGCTGCAGCGTCGGCTGTGGGCGGAACGCGACGCCAAGAGCCGCGACGCGGTCATCGCCGCGGGCGTGGAGATCAACGAGATCGCCGACAAGGCGCCATTCCAGGAGGCGATGGTGGCGGTCTACGAAGCTGCCTTCGCGCAGAACCCGGAGCTGGAGGCGTTGGTCGAGCAAATCCAGTCGGTTCAATAGGCCGGCCAGGCTCGCCGCTCGTCGGGTGAGTACCGAACCGCGCGCCGCTTACGACGGCGGCGATCCACGTATCGAACCCGGTTCGACGGCGGGCGAACGGTTCGTCGACCGGGCGCTGGACCTCATGCGACGCGCCGCGGCGATCGTCGGCGGCGTGGCGCTCTTGGTCATCGTCTTCGCCATGGGTTGGCAGGTGTTCGGCCGCTACGTGCTGAACGCGACGCCGACCTGGGCGGAACAGCTCTCCCTGGTGCTGATCGTCGTCATCACGTTCCTTCTGGCGGGTGTCGGCGTCGCCGAGAACACGCATCTGAGCGTCACGGCCATCCGCGACCGGTTGCCGAAGCCGCTGGCGAACGCGCTCGTCGTCGTCCGTGACCTCTTGATGATCGGCTTCGGCGCGGCGATGGCCGTGCAGGGGTATCGACTGGTCCAGTTCGGCTGGTCCACGAACGTGCCGTTGCTCGACATCCCGGACGGCGTGCGCTCGATCCCGATCGTCCTCTGCGGCGGGATGATGGTTCTTTGCGCCGCCGTGTTCGTCTGGCGGCGGCTGCGCGGCCGGCCTTTGCCGAAGCTGGACCCGCCGGAAACCCCTGGCGCGGACGCCGGCTGAACGATGGAACTCGCGGTTCTTTTGGGCCTCTTCGGGCTCTGCGTGGTCATCGGCGTGCCGGTGGCGTTCGCGCTCGGCATCTCGGCGTTGGTCGTCTTTTGGTTGGAAGGCCTGCCGCTGCTGATCGGCTTCCAGCGGATACTCTCCGGCGTCTCGGTGTTCTCGCTCTTGGCGATCCCGTTCTTCATCTTTGCCGGGGAACTGATGCTACATGGCGGGATCGCCGCCCGCCTCGTCAGCTTGGCGTCGGCCGCAGTGGGCCACGTCCGTGGCGGGCTGGGCGCGGTCAACGTGCTGTCCAGCATGCTCTTCGGCGGCATCTCGGGCTCTGCCGTCGCCGACGTGTCGGCGCTAGGCTCGCTGCTGATCCCGGTGATGAAGAAGCGCGGCTACGACGGCGACTACGCCGTCAACGTGACCGTCACGTCGTCGATCGCCGGCATCATGATACCGCCTAGCCACAACATGATCCTGTACGCGGTGGCGGCTGGCGGTGGGATTTCGATCTCCAAGCTGTTTCTGGCCGGTGTGGTGCCCGGCGTGTTGATGTGCGGTTGCCTGGCCTTGGCAGCCTATCTGGTGGCGGTACGCCGCGGCTACCCGCGCGATGCGTTTCCCGGGTTCGCGGTGTTGCTGGCGGCGTTCGTCGCTGCGGTCCCGGGGCTGGTGACGGCCGTCATCATCGTTGGCGGCGTGCTTTCCGGCGTTTTCACGGTGACCGAATCTGGAGCGGTCGGGGTCCTCTACGCGCTGCTCATCACCGCCGTCGTCTACCGCTCGCTGAGCTGGGACGGTTTCACGCTGGCGGTTGCCAAGGCCGTGCGCACCACGGCGTTGGTCATGACCTTGGTCGGCTGCGCGACCGCGTTCGCCTATCTCCTCGCCCTCTACCGCGTGCCCGAGCAGTTGACGGCACTGCTCCTCGCGGTTTCCGACGATCCCATCGTCGTGCTGATCGTCTTGAATCTGATGCTGCTGGTTCTCGGCATGATCATGGACATGGCGGCGCTGATCCTGATCTGCACCCCGATCTTCCTGCCGGTGGCTCAGGCATTCGGGATGGACCCGGTCCAATTCGGCATGATGCTGATGATGAATCTCGGCCTCGGGCTCTGCACGCCGCCGGTTGGCGCCTGCCTGTTCGTCGGCTGCGCGATCGGCAAGGTCCCGCTGGAGCAGGCCATCCGCTCGATCTGGCCCTTCTATCTGGCGATTGCCGCGGCGCTGGTTCTGACGACTTACGTTCCGGCGGTATCGCTGACGCTGCCGGGGCTGCTCGACTGACCCTTGGGCAGGGTGCGTGCCGGTTCTGGTCGGACCGCATAGCCGCCGTTGCATCGCCCGTTTTGGCGGAGGCTGGCGCGTCGGGACTGACCTGGAGGCGAGAAAGTCGCTAAGGTGGAAGTGGATGGTCGTGATGATGCACGGTCGTTGATGATATTCGTCCTGGCCAAGCCGGTTGGCGGCACGATACCAAGGTTCCGAATGCGAGAGGTCGATGGCCGGCGAGGCCGGCACGGCCCGGGGAGGCAACAATGGACATGAGCGGAAGCTATAGGATTCCGGCGCCGCGCGACGTGGTCTGGGCGGCGTTGATCGACCCCGAGATATTGCAGCAGTCGATTCCCGGCTGTCAGGACCTGCACAAGGTGTCCGACACGGAGTTCACGGCTCAGGTCACGACCAAAATCGGCCCGGTCAAAGCGAAGTTTGCCGGCGACGTCCACCTCGAAGATCTCAACCCGCCCGAGAGCTATCGCCTGCGCGGCGAGGGCAAGGGCGGTGCCGCCGGTTTCGCCAAGGGCGGGGCGCACGTCCGCCTGGCCGAGGATGCTGGCGAGACGGTGTTGACCTACGAGGCGCATGCCGACATCGGCGGCAAGCTCGCGCAGCTCGGGTCCCGGCTGGTGCAGGGCGTCGCCAAGAAATCGGCGGACGACTTCTTTCAGAAGTTTGCGACCGTCGTCACCGAGCGGCACGGTGGCGTTCCAACGGAGGCCGCGGCCGATACGGTACCGTCGCCAGTGACGGAGGAAGCAGCGCCGGCGCCCGCCGCGGCACCAACGGCCTCCGCAACGCTGCCGCCCACGCCCGCCGCGGAAACGCCGCTGGCGCAACGTCCGCTGGTGTGGCTCATCGCCGCTGTGGTGTTGGCCGTGCTGGTGTTGCTGGCAATCTGACGGCTGATCGTCGTAACCGCGCGCTCCGGCGAGAGTGCGCCAATCAATGTGGGAGGTTGGGGTGTCCGAGGTTTCGATGACGGTGAACGGCCGTGCGTTGACGGTGACGGTCGAGGGTCGGACGTTGCTGGTGGAGGTGCTTCGCCAGCATCTGGGGCTGACCGGGACGCACGTCGGCTGCGACACGTCGCAATGTGGGTGCTGCGTGGTGCACCTGGACGGCGCGTCGGTGAAGGCGTGCACGGTGTTGGCGGTGCAGGCGGCGGGCGCGTCGGTGGTGACGATCGAGGGTCTGGCGCAGGGTGACGAGCTGCACCCGATGCAGGCGGCGTTCCGCGAGCACCACGGTTTGCAGTGCGGGTTCTGCACGCCCGGGATGATCATGAGTGCGGTCGACCTGCTGCAGCGAAACGCCGACCCGAACGAGCGCGAGATCCGCGAATGGCTGGAAGGCAACATGTGCCGCTGCACCGGCTACCACAACATCGTCAAGGCCATCCAAGCCGCCGCCCAGACCATGCGCGGCAC
>JBCBTD010000068.1:0-20785 GCA_039818825.1 Pseudomonadota bacterium | reverse complement strand
CTGAACTCAGCGGTCTTCTCGGATGGTTCTTTTGTTTACGTGCCGCCGGGGGTGCGCTGCCCGATGGAGCTGAGCACCTATTTCCGCATCAATGCAGAAAACACTGGCCAGTTCGAGCGCACGTTGATCATCGCCGACGAAGGCTCGTACGTCAGCTACCTCGAGGGTTGTACCGCACCGCAGCGCGACGAGCATCAACTTCACGCCGCGGTGGTCGAGTTGATCGCTCTCGATGATGCAGAGATCAAGTATTCGACGGTGCAGAATTGGTATCCGGGTGATGCCGAGGGCCGTGGTGGTGTCTACAATTTCGTGACCAAGCGCGGTCTCTGTCGCGGACGCCGCTCGAAGATCAGCTGGACGCAAGTCGAGACCGGTTCGGCCATCACCTGGAAGTATCCGAGCTGCGTCCTGCAAGGTGATGACAGCGTCGGCGAGTTCTATTCGGTAGCGGTGACCAACAACAAGCAGCAGGCCGATACCGGCACCAAGATGGTGCACATCGGCAAGAATACGCGGTCGCGCATCGTCTCTAAGGGCATCTCGGCCGGTCGGGCCGACCAGACCTACCGAGGGTTGGTGCGCGTGCTCAAAGGAGCTGAGGACGCACGCAACCACACTCAGTGCGACTCGATGTTGATCGGCGACCGCTGCGGCGCCCACACGGTGCCCTACATCGAAGTCAAGAACCCGAGTGCGAAGATCGAGCACGAGGCGACGACTTCGAAGATCTCCGAGGATCAGCTTTTCTATTGCCGCTCGCGCGGCATCTCGGAGGAAGATTCGGTGGCCTTGGTCGTCAATGGCTTCTGCCGCGAAGTCATGGACGAGTTGCCCATGGAGTTCGCGGTCGAGGCCCGGAAGCTGCTTGCCATCTCGCTCGAAGGAAGTGTCGGCTGACGCCGACGGTGCCGTATCAGGATTGACCGCATGTTGAAGATCCAGAACCTCCACGCGCGCATCGAGGCGGAACCCGAGGGCGAAATCCTCAAGGGGCTCGATCTGCACGTCCGGCCCGGCGAGGTCCACGCGATCATGGGGCCGAATGGCTCCGGCAAATCCACGCTCGCCTACATCCTCGCCGGTCGCGACGGCTACGAGGTGACCGAAGGTTCGGTGTTGATGGACGGCGACGATCTGTTGGAGATGGAGCCGGACGAGCGCGCGGCGGCCGGCCTGTTCCTGGCGTTCCAGTACCCGGTGGAGATCCCCGGCGTCGCCAACATGTACTTCCTCCGCACGGCACTCAATGCGGTGCGCAAAGCGCGGGGCGAGCCGGAAGTGGATGCGGCGTCGTTCATGCGCATGCTGCGTGAGCACGCGGAGCGGGTGGGTGTTCGACCGGACCTGCTCAAGCGCGACGTCAACACCGGCTTTTCCGGCGGCGAGAAGAAGCGGAACGAGATTCTGCAGATGTCGGTGCTGCAGCCGCGCTTCGCGATCCTCGACGAGACCGACAGCGGGCTCGACATCGACGCGCTGCGCACGGTCGCCGACGGTGTGAACGCGCTCCGCGGTGCCGACCGGGGCATCGTCGTCATCACCCATTACCAGCGGTTGCTGGAGTACATCGTGCCGGATCAGGTGCACGTGCTGGTCGACGGGCGGATCGTGCGCTCGGGCGACAGCTCGCTCGCCAAGGAGCTGGAGGCGACCGGCTATGCCGGCGACACCGCTCCGGCACCGGCGGCCTGAGGCCGGCTGATGCCCATCCGTCATTTCGATCCGGCCCCTGGCTACGCCGAACTGTTTCAGGCCATGCGCGGCGCGCTGCCTGGACCCGCGGACCTACGGCAAGAGAGTTTCGAGCGATTCGCCGAACTCGGCTTTCCGAACCTGCGTGCCGAGGCCTGGAAGTACACCAACCTGAAGCCGGTGGCGGAGCTGGCACCGTCGGCGCCACGCCCCGCCTCGTTGACCGTGCAGGACGTCGCCGACGTCTTCATCGGCGGTGACGACGTGCATCGATTGGTGTTCGTCAACGGTCATTTGGCGAAGGATTTGTCCAGCCCGGTACCCGTGCCGGCGGGACTGAGCATCACGACGCTCGCGGAGGGCCTGGCGGTTGACCCGGCGCTGCTCGCGGAACCGCAGACCGATCGGGCGTTGACCGCGCTCAACGCCGCATTGGCCGAGGGTGGCGCGGTGATCGAGGTCGCCGCTGGCACTGACGTGCAGCCGCTGGTGCAGTTGGTGTTCGTGACGGTTGGCGACGGTACGACCCTGACCAACGTCCGCAACCGGGTGGTGCTAGGCGCCGGCGCGCGGTTGCGCATGGCCGAGACGCATCTGGCGATCGGCGACGGCGGGGTGGCCAACATCGTCAACACCATCACCGTGGGTGAGGGCGGCTCGCTCGACGTCGACAAGCTCGAACTGGGTGTCGGCACGTCGACCCTGCTGGCGCACACCCGCGCACGTCTGGCGCGTCAGGCCCGCTTTTCCAAGACCACGGTTTGCGTCGGCGGCGGCCTCGTCCGTAACGAGACCCACGCCCATCTCGACGGTTCCGAGGCCGACTTGCACCTGAATGGCGTCTACGCGCCAGCGGCCGGCGAGCACGTCGACACCGCGATCCGCGTCGACCACCGCGCGCCGAACTGCGAGAGCAACCAGTTCTACAAGGGCATCCTCGCCGCTGGCGGCCACGGCGTCTTCGCTGGCAAAATCTTCGTCGATCAGGTCGCGCAGCAGACCAATGCCTACCAGCAAAACGACAATTTGATGTTGGCGCGTGACGCAGAGCTCGACACCAAGCCCGAACTCGAGATCTACGCCGATGACGTCAAGTGCTCGCACGGGGCGACGGTCGGCGAGCTCGACGAAGCCAGTCTGTTCTACCTGCGGTCGCGGGGACTAGACCAGGCCAAGGCGCGTTCGCTGCTGACGTTCGCGTTCGCCGGGGAGATCATCGAGAAGCTGGTGCACGAGGACAGTCAGCATCAGGCGCGCCGCGCGCTCCTCGGCCGGCTGCCCGGCGGGCATGACCTGATGGAGCTGGTGTGAGACGATGGCCGATCAGCTGACGGCGGGGTTCGACGTCGAGCGGGTCCGCCAGGACTTCCCGATCCTGGCGACAACGATGCACGGCCGGCCGCTCGTCTACCTGGATAGCGCCGGCAGCGCGCAGAAGCCGCGCTGCGTGCTCGACGAGATCCGCGATTTCTACGAGACCGACTACGCCAACATCCATCGCGGTGTTTACGACCTGAGCGTCCGAGCGTCGGACCGGCACGAAGCGGCGCGTGAAACCGTTCGGCGGTTCCTCGGCGCCGCCGACGGGCGGGAGATCATTTTCACCCGCAACGGTACCGAAGGCATGAATCTCGTTGCCCAGTGCTTCGTCCGGCCGCGGGCGAAATCGGGCGACAAGGTCATCGTTTCGGTGATGGAACACCACGCCAACATCGTGCCCTGGCAGTTGCTCGGCGACCAGATCGGCCTCCAACTCGACGTCGTACCGATCACCGACGACGGCGAGCTGCGGCTCGACGTTCTGGCCGACATGATCGACGAGCGCACGGTTCTCGTCTCTCTGCCATGGGTGTCGAACGTCCTCGGGACCGTCAATCCGATCCGTGAGATCGTCGAGATGGCCCACGCCCGCGGCGTTCCGGTGATGGTCGACGCTTGCCAGGCCGTGCAGCACATGCCCGTCGACGTTACCGAGGTCGACTGCGATTTCTTGGTGTTCTCCGGCCACAAGCTCTACGGGCCCGCCGGCATCGGCGTGCTCTACGGCAAGGCCGAACATCTGGAAGCGATGCCGCCCTACCAGGGCGGTGGCGACATGATCGCATCCGTGTCGTTCGCCGGCACTACGTTCAACGAGTTGCCGTACAAGTTCGAGGCCGGAACGCCCGACATCGTCGGCGCCGCCGGCCTTGCTCGCGCGATCGACTACGTCACCGATCTCGGACTGGACGCCATCGCCGCGCACGAGGCGGACGTTTTGGCCCATGGCATGCGCGCGCTGAAGCAGATCCCGGGCCTGCGGATCATCGGCGAAGCCCGAGACAAGGCCAGCGTGCTGGCGTTCAGCATCGACGGTATCCACCCCCACGACATCGGCACGCTGGTCGACCTCGACGGCGTGGCGATCCGCACCGGCCACCATTGCGCGCAGCCGTTGATCGAGTATCTGGGCCTGCCCGCGGCGGCCCGCGCCTCTCTCGGGCTCTACAACACGACGGCGGACGTCGACGCGCTCGCCGCCAGCCTGCAACGTGTCGTCGAGAAGCTTGGCTGAGGACGAGGATGACCGATACCCCCGCCGATCGTGGTGAAGCGTTCCTGAATCAGGTCGATCCGGACGACCAGATCAGCGAGGCCCGACGCGCCGAAGTGGCCGCGGTGGGCGAGCGGATCATCGACGTGCTCAAGACGATCTACGATCCCGAGATTCCGGTGAACATCTACGAGCTCGGGCTCATCTACAAAATCGACGTCGACGACGACGACCGCGTGCAGATCGACATGACGCTGACGTCGCCGATGTGTCCGGTCGCGGAGACCTTGCCGCCCGAGGTGGAAATGAAGGTCGCCGGGGTCGACGGCGTGCAAGGTTGCAGCGTCGCCGTCGTTTGGGAGCCGACCTGGCATCCCTCGATGATGACCGAGGAAGCGCAGCTGGAACTCGGGCTGATCTACTGACGCCGGTTCACGGATCGACGACGGCCGGCGGCGGTTTCTCGCCCGGCGCCAGGATTCGGCGCGCCAAGAGCTTGAGGTTCGGTCGCTTCCCCACTGTGAACGGCAGCGGTCGGACGACGTTCATGGCCTCGCAGCCGAGCCTGGCCGCGAGCATCGCGTTTGTCGCCCCTTGCCCGGCCTTCGCCGAGACCAGACCCAGGAAGCCGCCACTCACGGCATTGGCAGCACCATGGGTGACCAGATCCGTCAGCCCCGCCAGCAGTACGTTGCGGACCGCGCGGCGCAGCAGCATGGCGCTGGCGACGGCGCCGAGCGGCAAGCCGTAGGCGCCGGCGACCCCGCGCAGCATCGCCATCGTCCGCCACAGGACCAGCGCTGCGTCGAGCAGCCCGAGCGGGCTGATCGCGGTCAACACGCCGATGTCGCGCGAGCCGCGTACGACGGCGCGATAGGCGACCTCGTCCATCCCGACGACCACGCTTCGCTCGAACAGCTTGAGGCGCTCGCCGTCACTGAACGCGTCGTCGTCCTGTTCGTGGAAGGTGCGTCCGAGCTCTGGGCGATCGGCAACGCGGGCGAGGACCGGGTCGATCAGGCCGTCGCTCTGGCCGTGCAGATCCGATGCGAGCAGGCGCTCGGCTTCGACGCGTCGATGGCCGAGGCGCCCGAGGCGGCGGACGGCAACGACCTCCCGAAGCAGCATGAACAACCCGGCGGCCAGAGTGACCGCAAGCACCGTCGCCAACGGATAGCCGAAGAGCGGTTGCTCGGCGATCCACTGCGCGGTCGACGCGATGGCGTTGGCCACCAGCAGCGCCAGCGTGACGGCTGCCGTCCCGCCCCAGAACCACCACCAGTCGATTCGCAACCGCGAGCGTGGCGCCGGCTCGGGCTCGGCCGGCAACGGGTTGCGTTTTGGCTCTTCGACGACCACGGCATCCGCCGGGTCCATCTCGAAGGGGCGCTGGCTCATGCGAGGCGGTCGCCGAGCACCGACTCGAGAACCTGGTCGAGCCTGATGTGCCCTTGGACACCGCCGTTGCCGGCAGCCGCAAGTGAGCGCGGTGCGAACCGGCGGAACGCGAACCGTTGCTCGTCCCAATCTGCGCCGCGCGGCATCGTCGGCGGTACCTCGCCCGGAAAGATGATCCGCTCCTGCCCGGTGTCGTAAAGCACGCCGCGCACGCAGGAAAGCCGTTGCCCGTCGTGGTCGGTGCGCACGGTGTCCGTCGACCGAAGCGCCGCGACCGCGAGCGTCTCGGTCGCGATGCCCTCCAGACGCACCCGTCGCGCGGCGTCGTCGACCATGTCCTGGAGCAGCGCCTTCAGGTTGGCATGTTGCGTGTTGGCGACATGGTCGGCCTTGGTCGCGCAGAAGACCAGCCGTTCGACCTTGGGCGCAACCCAGCGCTGCATGCGATTGCCACGGCCGTAGTTGAAGCTCTCTAGGATCATCGCCAGAGCAGCACGGGTGTCGTCGAAGTGCGGCGGCCCGCGGTTGAGGCTCTCCAGTACGTCGACCAGCACGATCTGTCGGTCGACGGCGTCGACCACGTTCGCCTTGAACGGCCGCACCCAGCGTTCGACGTAATCGACGAAACGCTCGCCGAAGGCCTTGGCGTGCCGGTGCCCCGGCGGCACTGGTGCGAACGCTACCTGCTCCAGCGGCGCGTCGACCGCGGTGGGCGTCAGGGCGCGGCCCGGGTGCAGGAGGCTCAACCGCGCAGCGCGCGCGGCCTGCATGGCGCCGACGTAGGCAGAGACCAGGCTCGGCACGTCGGCGCCGTCCAGGGCCTGGAGGAAATCGCGGAAGAACGGTTCGTAAGGCCTCGCACGGAGCCGTTCCAACGTGACGGAACTCCAGCCGTCGTAGCTGTCCCGCAGCAGCGGCAGGTCGATCAGCCATTCACCAGGATAGTCGACCAGGTCGATCGTCACGGGCCGGTCGTCGCCGACGCGCGGTATCAACCCGCGCTTCCTCTTCACGTCGACGTTCATGCGAAGGAGGCTGAGATCGGTCGATGCCGCCGGCCAGCGTGGCGGGTCGGCCGAGAGCGCCGCGGAGTGAGCCCGATAGGGAAAGGCGACGACGCCTTCCGGCGAACGATTGGCGATCCGAGCGCCGCGATAGCGGCGCTCGGCGACGGCCTCCAGGAAGGGCAGACCCGTGCCGCGCTCGAGGTGGTGGGCAAGACACGTGACGAACACCGTCTTGCCACTCCGCGAGAGGCCGGTGACCGCAACTCGCAGGTGGTTGCCGAGCAGCGCGCGGCCGAATCCGGCAAGCCCAGCCTCGATGGTCGTCCATTGGGGCAGCCAGTCGCCGGCTCGCTTCAGCCAGGCGCGTGCCTCGTCCTCGAGCGCCATGGCGTCAACCGTTCAGGCGGCCGAGGATGAGGGCCACCGCGACGACGAGCCCGGCATCGCGATTCATACGGAAGCGCCGCAGACAATCCGTCGCGTCGTCGAAATCGGCGTTGGCCAACTGCCGGCTGAGCATCAAGCCGACGAGCCCGAGCCCGACGAATCCGAGCCAACCGGCCTCTGCGAGGATCATGGCGAGTGCCAGCAGCGCGACCGTCAGCGCGTAGAAGCCGCAGATCCACCACCACGACCGTTCGCCGAGCAACCGGGCCGTCGACTTGATGCCGACCAGCGCGTCGTCTTCCTTGTCCTGGTGCGCGTAGATGGTGTCGTAGCCGAGAGTCCAGGCGATGCCTGCGGCGTACAACGCGACCGCCGGCGCCGACAGCTCACCGGTCGCGGCCGCCCACCCGACCAAGGCGCCCCAGTTGAACGTGATGCCGAGAAACGCTTGGGGCCACCAGGTCACCCGTTTCATGAAGGGGTAGATGACCACCAACGGCACCGACAGCAACGCCACCGCCTGGGCCAGCGGTGGCAGGAAAGCCAGCACCACGAGTCCGACCGTACACTGGGCGCCGACGAACAGGACCGTCTCGCGCACCGTGACGCGGCCCGACGGCAGCGGCCGGGTTGCGGTTCTGGCGACGTGGCCGTCGAGATTGCGGTCGACGAGATCGTTGATCGT
Source organism: Pseudomonadota bacterium (assembly GCA_039818825.1). GTDB lineage: Bacteria > Pseudomonadota > Alphaproteobacteria > Geminicoccales > Geminicoccaceae > JBCBTD01. The sequence continues at coordinate 13,080 of JBCBTD010000068.1, read as the reverse complement.
GCAGCCGGCACCGCGCATCGCGAATGCGCCGATCAGGAACAGCGGGACGAGCCACCAATGCAACGGCGTCGGCGCCAGCAGCACGCCCCATGCGCAGGGCCAGAAGAGCAGCCACGCGCCGATCGGGCGGTCCCACCGTGCCAGCTCCCCCAACGCGCGGCGTTTGGCGGAAAACGCGCGCAGACGGTCGTGCTCGCGGTCGCGGATGGCGAGGTCGGTCTCGGACATGGGCGCTTCATAGCAGCTTGCCGATGGGCGTAAACGAGACGCATGACCGAGCGATCCATCCGCCTGCACGTCGACGCACCGCTGGCGCCGTCCGCAGTCGTCACGCTGACCACGGGGCAGGCCCACTACACGACCCGCGTCATGCGCTGCCGCGACGGCGACGTCGTGCGGCTGTTCAACGCCGCTGCCGGCGAATGGGCGGCCGTACTGCGCGTCGGCAAGCGCACTGCCGAAGCGCACGTCACCGAGCGCGTACGTGCACCGCGCGACGAAGCCGGCTCGATCCTGGCGATGGCGTCGATCAAGCGATCGCGCCTCGAATGGGCCATCGAGAAGGGGACGGAGATGGGTATGTCCGCTTTTCAACCGCTTGCGACCGAGCGGACCGTCGCCGACCGCGTCAACCTGGAACGCTTGAAGGCGATTGCCGTCGAAGCTGCGGAACAGAGCGGGCGACTGACGCTGCCGAAGTTGTTCGAGATTCTCTCGTTGCCGGAGTGGCTGGCGCGCCGCGCGGCGGCGCGACCCCTCTACGTTGCGCTGGAGCGCGCCTCGGCGCCAACGATCGTCGAGGTTGCTGCCGAGGCCGGGCCCGGTGATCTGCTGATCGGGCCGGAGGGCGGTTTTGGCCCCCGCGATCGGGCCGTCCTCGACCGCGATCAATCGGTACTGTTCGTCAGCCTGGGAACCCTTATCCTCCGAAGCGAAACTGCTGCCATCGCCGGTCTTGCGGGCTTGGTTCTAGCCGGCCGGCGCTGATGGCGGTCGCGATGTCGAGCGTGGAGGTCCATGCCGTGGACGACGTTCAACCGCGTGACGGCGTCTTCCGGCCCCATCCCGACCGTGCGGCCATCGTCGCCGAAATGCACACGCGGCCGGCGCCGCATCTACAGGCGCCGGCGCAGGTCAGCCACGTGGCGATGCTCAGCGGTCGGGGCGGTGATGCCGTGGAGCGGCAGTTGCTGGCGGAGCTTTGCGCCAGCTACGGCGCGCTGCCGCCTGGCGAGACCGCGCTGCACCACGTCGCGCAGATCGGTCAGCTGGAGCTGCGCTGGGAGCGCCACACGGAATTCTCCACGCTCATGGTGGTTAGAGAGGGGCCGTTCGCCCAGCCGTTCGTCGACCCGCCGATCCGAGTCTTGCCCGAGCAGTGGCTGGCGCGACTGCCTGGGCAACTCGTCGAAGCCAGCCACCTGGCAGTGCTCGGCGCTGACGTGCCGACACCGACGCGAGACCAGTTGGTGCAGATGTTCGAGGGTCACCATCTCATGGGTGGGCGAGTGCTCGGCGAGCAGGTCCGCATCTGGACGGGCTTGCGGCTGCATGGCGATGGGTTCGGGCGTATTCTCATCGCCGACGCCGGCTACGACGCGACGCGGATGGGCCGGTTCGTCCAACGCGCCCTCGAACTGGAGACCTATCGCCTGATGGCGTTGTTGGGCCTGACGGCCGCGCGGCGGCTGGTCTCGACCATCGACGACATGGAAAGTGGCATGCTCGACCTCACCGTGCGTACCGCTGCTGGCGGCGGTCACGACGAGGAGCGGGAGGTGCTGGATCAGCTCTCACAGCTGGCGGTGTTGCAGGCCCGCCATCTTGCGGACAACGCGTACCGGTTCGGCGCGACCCACGCCTACGCTGAACTCGTGAACGACCGCTTGCGCCGGTTGAAGCTCGAACGCGACCACGAGACGGAGCCGCTCGGCTCGTTCCTCGAACGGCGGTTCGAACCGGCGATGCGGACGTGCCAGGCGGTCGAGGCACGGATGGAAACACTCGGCCAGCGGATCAACGCCGCGTCCGACATGCTCCGCACGCGGGTCGACATGGCGGTCCAGGAGCAGAATCAGAAGCTGCTCACCTCGATGGACCGTCGCGCGCGTCTGCAGCTGCGCCTGCAGCAGACGGTCGAGGGGCTCTCGGTCGCGGCGATCAGCTACTACGTCCTTGGCCTTTTGTCTTATCTGCTCAAAGGGTTCTCGGGCGTGCTCGGCACGACGACCGTCAACGTGGTCCTTGGGTTGGCCGCCCCGCTGGTGTTGATCTCGATTTTCCTGGGTGTGCGGCGGCTGCGATCTCGGCTCGGCCACTGAGGTCCGGCCTGCTTGCGACAACGCTTCACCGCGCCATACGACCGCTTCGGGCTAGGGTCGACATTGTGCAATGCACGGTGCCGATGCTAGACCCGCGGCGGCATTCGGTGGAACGCATGTACCAGGAGGTCCGCACGAGCATGGCGGTGTCGGCAAGGTTGGCGGGCGCGCTCGCCCTGGCATGGGGAGTATCGGGAAGCCGAGCATGGGCCGGCCAGCCAGAGCCCTGGCAGCTCGGGATGCAGGAAGCGGCGACCCCGATCAAGGCGCAGATGGAGACGTTCCACGATCTGCTGTTGGTGATCATCACCGCCGTTTGCGTCGTGGTACTGGCGCTCCTCGTCTACGTGGTCGTGCGCTTCCGCGCTTCGGCCAACCCGAAGCCCTCGCGCACCACTCACAACACGCTGTTGGAAGTGGTTTGGACCGGCGTCCCCGTCATCATCCTGTTGGTGATCGCCGTCCCGTCGTTCAAGCTTTTGTACTTCGAAGAAAGCACGCCCGAGGCCGATCTGACCATCAAGGCCATCGGCCGGCAGTGGTACTGGACCTACGAGTATCCGGACCACGGCAACTTCACGTTCGACGCCTTCATGTTGTCGCGTGACGAGGCAGATGCAGCCGGCAAGCCAGCGTTGCTGGCGACGGACAACGACGTCGTCGTCCCGGCCGGAGCGACGGTGCGTGTGCTGATCTCGGCCACCGACGTGCTGCACAGTTGGGCGATGCCGTCCTTCGGCGTGAAGCGCGACGCCATCCCAGGGCGGCTCAATGAGACCTGGTTCCGGGTCGACGAGCCGGGGATGTACTACGGCCAGTGCTCCGAGCTTTGCGGCGTCGGTCATGGATTCATGCCGATCGCCGTCCGGGTCGTTCCCCCCGACGAGTTCGACGCCTGGGTTGCCGACGCCCAAGAGACGTTCGCCCGCGTCGACGGCGTCGACGTCGTCCAGCGATAATCGACCGAGGAATCGCTCTCATGGCCTACGCCGCCGCCGATCAGCACGACTCGCACGCGCCCGGCTTCGTCCGCCGCTGGCTGTTCTCGACCAACCACAAAGACATCGGCACGCTCTACCTCTGGTACGCTGGCGTGATGGCGTTCGTCGGCTTGGCCATGTCGATCGTCATGCGCATGGAGCTGATGTCGCCCGGCGATCAGGTGCTCGGCGGCGACTACCACCTGTACAACGTGCTGATCAGCGCCCACGGCCTGATCATGATCTTCTTCTTCGTCATGCCGGCGCTGATCGGCGGCTTCGGCAATTGGATGGTGCCGCTGATGATCGGCGCGCCGGACATGGCGTTTCCGCGGTTGAACAACATCAGCTTTTGGTTGCTCGTGCCGTCGATCATGCTGCTGTTGGGCTCGACGTTCGTCGGCGGCTTCGGTGGCGGGTGGACACTCTACCCGCCCTTGTCGGCGATGATCGGCCACCCGAGTATGGCCGTGGACATGCTGATCTTCTCGCTGCATCTCGCCGGGATCTCGTCGCTACTCGGAGCGATCAACTTCATCACGACGATTTTCAACATGCGTGCGCCGGGCATGACCTTGCACAAGATGCCTTTGTTCGTGTGGTCCATGCTCGTCACTGCATTCTTGTTGCTGCTGGCGGTGCCGGTGTTGGCGGGCGCGATCACGATGCTGCTGACCGACCGCAATTTCGGCACCTCGTTCTTCGATCCGGCGGGCGGCGGCGATCCGGTGCTGTTCCAGCATCTGTTCTGGTTCTTCGGCCATCCTGAAGTCTACATCATGATCCTGCCCGCGTTCGGGATCATCAGTCAGGTCGTTTCGACGTTCTCGGGCAAGCCGGTCTTCGGCTATCTCGGCATGGCTTATGCCATGGTTGCCATCGGCGTCATCGGCTTCATCGTCTGGGCCCACCACATGTTCACGGTCGGCATGGGAGCTGATGTCCGCGCCTACTTCGTCGCCGCGACCATGATCATCGCCGTACCTACCGGCATCAAGATCTTCAGCTGGATCGCCACGATGTGGGGTGGCTCGCTCGAGTTCAAAACGCCGATGCTGTGGGCGATTGGCTTCATCTTTCTCTTCACTCTAGGAGGTGTCACGGGTGTGGTGCTGGCCAATGCCGGCATCGACACGGCGCTCCACGACACCTACTACGTGGTCGCGCACTTCCACTACGTCCTGTCGCTCGGCGCCGTCTTCGGCATCTTCTGCGGTTTCTACTACTGGGTCGGGAAAATGACCGGCCATCAGTATCCAGAGCGGATGGGCAAAATCCACTTTTGGCTGACGTTCGTTGGCGTCAACTTGGCGTTCTTTCCGCAGCATTTTCTGGGCTTGGCGGGCATGCCGCGACGTGTCCCGGACTATCCGGACGCGTACGCCGGTTGGAACATGATCAGTTCGATCGGCGCGTACATCGCGGCGGCGAGCGCCGTGTACTTCCTGTTCGTGCTTTATCGGACCTTCTCGAGTCCGGCGACCTGCCCTGACAACCCGTGGGGTGAGGGCGCTGACACCTTGGAGTGGACGGTACCGTCGCCACCGCCCTTCCACACCTTCAACGAGCTGCCCGAGGTTCGATGACCGAGACGGCATCCATCGCGACGGGCGGCGCGCCGGCGGCCATCGGGCTGCCGGTTTCGCAGGTGCGTGACTACTGGGTTCTGACCAAGCCGAAGGTGATGCGGTTGGTCGTGTTCTCGGGCTTCGCGGGCCTGTTCGTGGCGCCCGGGGAGCTGCACCCGCTGTTGGCAGTGGTCGCCATCCTCTGCATCGCCACGGGTGCCGCCGCGTCGGCGGCATTCAACAACAGCTACGATGCCGATATCGACCGGCTGATGGCGCGGACCCGTTTGCGGCCAACGGCTTCGGGGCGCATCGACGGAGCCGAGGCATTCGCCTTCGGTGGGGTGTTGGCCACGTTCTCCGTGATGATCATGGGGCTGGCGCTGAACTGGGTGGCGGCTCTGCTGCTGGCGTCGACCATCGCTTTCTACGTCGTCGTTTACACCCGTTGGCTGAAGCGCCGCACATCTCAGAACATCGTGATCGGTGGCGCTGCCGGGGCCTTGCCGCCGGTGGTCGGCTGGGCGGCGGTGACGGGTGACCTCGGCCTGCTGCCGCTCTTGATGTTCCTCGTCATCTTCGTCTGGACCCCGCCGCACTTCTGGTCGTTGGCGCTCTATCGCTCCGGCGATTACGAGCGGGTCGGTGTGCCGATGCTGCCGGTGGTAGCCGGTCACGACGCCACGCGGCGGCACATTGCCGTCTATACGGTCGTCCTGCTGGGCGTCAGCGCGCTGCCGGTCGTCTTCGGGCTCGTCGGGGTGGTTTACGGGGGTGCTGCAGCCGGGCTCGGCGCTTGGTACGGCTATCACGTGTGGCGCGTCTGCACCGATCCGCGAGAGGTGGTCGCGATCCGCGCCTTCAAGGTGTCGATCGTCTATCTGTTCGGTTTGCTGTCGGCACTGATGGTGGATCACGCCGTGATCGGGTGGCTCGCATGAGAGCCGACGATCCCGTCTATCGTCGACGCCTGCGCCGCAAGAACCTGGCGGTCGCCAGCTTGCTCACCGCGCTGGTCGTGCTCTTCTTCTTGATCTCGATCGTCAAGATGAGGGGGGGCTGACGTGGACCGAAACGCCCGCACCGCGATGGTCGGCGTCGGTGTCATCGCCGTCATGATCGGCCTCACTGCCGCTGCCGTACCGCTCTACGATCTGTTTTGCCGCGTCACCGGCTATGGCGGCACGACCCAGCGGGCGGACGCGCCGCCGCAGGCCACCACCGAGCGTCCGATCACCGTGCGGTTCAATGCCGACCGGGATCCGGCGCTGCCATGGTCGTTCCAGCCGGTCGAACGCCAGGTCACCGTGGCGATCGGCGAGCAGCGGCTCGCCTTTTACCGCGCGCACAACGGCAGCGACGAGCCGGTGACTGGAACTGCAGTCTTCAATGTCACGCCGCACCAGGCCGGCGCCTACTTCTCGAAGATCGCCTGTTTCTGCTTCGAGGAACAGGTTTTGGCGCCAGGCGAAACCGTCGACATGCCGGTGTCGTTCTTCGTCGATCCGGCGATCCTCGACGACCCCGACGTCGGCGCGATCGAGACGATCACTCTGTCGTACATGTTCTTCCGCGTGGCCGACGCGCCGCAAGCCGCGTCGGCCGCCGGCGGAAGTTGAGACGGCCCCCCTGCGGGGCCCTGAAGAGGGACAAGAGATGGCGACGCAAGCCGAGCCTGGGCACGGCCACCACGACGAGGTGAAGCACCCCTACCATCTCGTCGATCCCAGCCCATGGCCCTTCGTCGGTGCCATGTCCGCGTTCGTGCTGACGGTCGGGGCGGTGCTTTGGATGCACGGCTCGAACGCCGGCATGGTCGTGACGCTGCTAGGCCTCGGTGGCGTCGTCTTCACCATGATCGCTTGGTGGCGCGACGTGCTCCGGGAAAGCCGCAGCGGCTCGCACAGCGTGCCGGTCGCCAGCGGCCTGCGGCTCGGCATGGTCTTGTTCATCACCTCGGAGGTCGCGTTCTTCTTCGCGTTCTTCTGGGCCTATTTCTGGGGTGCGTTGGTCCCACCGGACACCGTGGCGACGGTTTGGCCGCCCGAAGACGTCCATCCGGTGCCGGCATTCGGTATCCCGCTCTTGAACACGCTGATCCTGCTGCTCTCCGGCACGACCTTGACCTGGGCCCACCATGCCGTGCGCGAGGGTCACGGCGAAACGGCGCTTCGTGCTCTCCTGCTGACCGTGGCGCTCGGCATCGTCTTCCTCGGTTTTCAGGTCTACGAATACATCGAGGTCATCCACTACGGCTTGACGCTGCAGTCCGGCGTCTACGGCTCGACCTTCTTCATGGCGACCGGCTTTCACGGCTTCCACGTCTTCGTCGGCGCGGTGTTCTTGATCGTTTGCACGTTCCGCGCGGCGCAACTGGCGTTGAAGCCGGAGAAGCACGTCGGGTTCGAAGCAGCGGCGTGGTACTGGCACTTCGTCGACGTCGTTTGGCTGTTCCTGTTCGTCTGCGTCTACCTGTGGGGGTCGGTGCACCACGTCGTCTCGATCCCGGAGATCACGTTCTGACGCGGTCGTTGGGCGCCCCTGGTGACGTTTCCTGGTGGCAAGCCGCTCTGGCCGCATGCTGCCCGCGTTGTTGTGAAGATCCTTTGTTTCAAGGCTTCCAGCGCGTTCGCGAGCGCTGTGAGTGTTGCGGTCTGGCGTTCGGAGGTGAGGACGCGGGCGACGGTCCGGTTGCGTTCGTCGTCCTGATCGTCGGTTTCGCCGTTGTGGTCCCGGCGATGCTCGTCGAAGCCGGCGGCGGTTGGCCGATCTGGCTGCACATGGTCGTCTGGATGCCGCTCGCCGTGGCGCTCTGCCTCGCGCTGATGCGTCCGGCCAAGGCGAGCTTGGTTGCGCTCCAGTACCGCAACCGCCGTCAGGACTTCGACGGCACCGCATGACCGATGGCGTTCCGTCCCGGCCTCGTGCCGACCGCCATGGTCCTGATCGCGTTGCCGGTCCTGCTCGGCCTTGGCACTTGGCAGGTGCAGCGGCTTCATTGGAAGACGGCGCTGATCGCCACGCTGGAACGGACTGCGGCCGAAGCGCCCGTCGCCCTGCCGACAACAGGTGAGCTCGATCCTGACTGGACGCACCGCCGCGTTCGCGTCGAGGCTCGTATCTCTCCGACACCGGCCTTCCGCTTCGGCGCGTTCAACCAAGACGGAGTGCTTGGGCACAGGGTGCTGCAACTCGCAACCCTGGCCGACGGGCGACGGTTCGTGGTCGATCGCGGTTGGCGGAGCGACCGCGCAGCGCTACCGCTGGCAACGCCAGCAGGTACGACGACCCTGGTCGGTGCGTTGCGCTGGATCGGCGATGTCCAGCCGGGGTGGATGACACCGGACAACGACCCGGCGGGCGGACGTTGGTACTGGTATGACCACGCTGCGTTGGAGGCCGCATTCGGTGCGGAGCTGTTGTCGGTGGTGATGGTGGTGACGGAAGCTCCGGACATGGCCGGGGCGCCGACGCCGCGGCCAGTGGCCGTTCGGTTGCCGAACAACCACCTGGGTTATGCGGTGACGTGGTACGGTTTGGCTGCCGTGCTGCTGGTGATCTACGTCATCTACGGTCGGTCGCGGGCGCGGTCTGCCGACGAGGGGAGGGAGCGGTGAAGGCGCTGCGTTGGACGCTGGTCGTGTCGTTGGTGGCGACCTACGTGTTGATCGTCTTGGGCGCTCTGGTCCGCAGCACCAACAGCGGCCTTTCCTGCCCGGACTGGCCGACCTGTTACGGTCAGTGGGTAATCACGCCAGCCCAGTTCGCAGCACTCGGCTACACGGGCTTCACCTACACCCAGGTCATGTTGGAGTGGGTGCACCGGGCACTTGCCGGCGTTTTCGTCGGCCCCTTGGTGCTGGGCATCGTCGCCCTGGCTGTCGTCCACCGCCGTCGCCGGCCCGAGCTGGTGAGCTGGGCCGTGCTGCTGCTGGTGCTCTTGCTGGTTCAGGCCAAGCTCGGCGGGCTTACGGTGTTCGATGCCAACAGCCCGTGGTCGGTGGCGTTGCACCTTGGCAATGCACTGCTGGTTTTCGCGGTCATGGCAAAGCTGTGGGTGATGGCCGGTCCGGCGCCGACGACGCCGATCGGCGAGGCGCCGCGGCTCGTCGCCGGCGCCGCATGCCTGGCGGCATTGATGACGATGGTGACCGCGGCGATGACGGCGAAGAGCGGCGCGAGCCTAGCCTGCTCGACTTGGCCGGCCTGCAACGGTGTTTGGCTGCCGGACCTCGATGATCCGCTGGTTCGCGTTCACTTCTTCCACCGCGCACTCGCGCTCCTGACCGGACTTTTGGTGCTTTTGCTGGTGATCGTCGGTTGGCGCCAAGGTGATGCACGGCTCCGGCGGGCGCTCTGGGCCTTGCCGGCTGTGGTCTTGGTGCAGGCCCTTCTCGGCGCGTTGGTGATCTGGTTGCAGGTGCCGGTCTGGACCGCTGTGTTGCACCAAGCTACCGGCGTCGCCCTCTTCCTCGCGTTGAGCTACGTTTTGTGGTGGCTGCGGGCGGCGCCGCGGCCACGCCCGTCGGTGGGAGACCGCGAAGATGTCGGCCTACGAGGCCCTGGAACGTCGCTTCGAGCGACTTAGCGCGCTCGGTCATGCGCTCTCGATCCTCTCTTGGGACCGTTCGGTGATGATGCCGACCGGCAGCAATGCCGGCCGCGCCGAAGCCATGGCCAACCTCGAAGTGATGGCCCACGAGCTGCTGGCCGAACCGGTCGTCGACGACTGGCTGGCCGACGCGGAAGCAACACCGCCGGCTTCGGCTTGGGCCCGCGCCAACCTCGCCGAGATGCGCCGTGCCCATCGCCGTGCGACCGCCGTGCCCGCGGAGCTGGTCGGCGCCCTCGCACGGGCTACGGCCGCCTGCGAGATGACGTGGCGGACCGCGCGGCCGTCCGGCGATTTCGCCGCCCTGCAGTCGGGCCTCGCCGAGGTCGTCGAGCTAACGCGGGCCGTTGCCGAGGCGAAGGGCGAAGCGCTCGGGCTCGCCCCTTACGACGCACTCCTGGACGACTATCAGCCCGGGCTGCACCGCTCACGGATCGATCCGTTGTTCGACGAGCTCGCCGCGGCGCTGCCGCCGCGCATCGAACGCATCCTCGAGCGTCAGCGTCCGCCGCTACAGCCGTCGAGTGCGTTCGACGCCGCCTCGCAGCGGGTGGTGGCTACGGAGCTGATGCAGCGGTTGGGCTTCGATTTCGGCCGCGGCCGGCTCGACGAGAGTGCTCATCCCTTCTGCGGCGGCAATCCCGACGACGTGCGGATGACCACCCGTTGGGACGAGAGCGACGCCGCCACAGGTCTCATGGGCGTGCTGCACGAGACCGGCCACGCGCTCTACGAGGCGGGTTTGCCGGCGGAATGGGTGCACCAGCCTGTCGGCCGTGCCGCCGGCATGGTCGCGCACGAGAGCCAGTCGCTGCTGATCGAGATGCAGGCCTGCCGTTCGCCCGCGTTCGTCACGCACTTGGCCGGCGTGCTCGCTTCGCGGTTCGGCGACGACCCGGCCTTGGCGCCCACGAACCTGATCCGCCTCTATCATCACGTCGAGCGCGGCTTCGTGCGCGTCGACGCCGACGAGGTCACCTATCCGCTGCACATCGTCCTGCGCTACCGGCTGGAGCAGGCGCTGATGAGTGGCGATCTGGCGGTTGCCGACTTGCCAGAGGCTTGGAACGAGGCGATGCGCGACCTGTTGGGCGTCACCCCGCCCGACGACCGGCTCGGCTGCCTGCAAGACATCCACTGGCCGGTCGGTGCCTTCGGCTACTTCCCGAGCTACTCCCTCGGCGCGTTGGTGGCTGCCCAACTGTTCGAGGCGGCCGAACGGGCCATCGACGGGCTGGACGCCGCGCTGGCGGCGGCAGAGTTTGCGCCGCTGGTCGATTGGCTGCGGGCCAACGTCCATGGGCGCGCGCGTTCAGTGCCCTTCGAGCAGCTGCTCGTGGACGCCACCGGCAGCGGTGTGGGCACGGCGGCGTTCCTCCGGCACGTCGACCGCCGCTACCTGTCCGATTGAGCGCGAAGTGGCGGTTTGCGCGCGCTATGCTGGACGTGAATGCGCAGCGGCTTGGAGTATCGTCTACCTCGTTGGACGCACCGCGCCACCCGCACACCCCACCCGGCCGTCCAACACGATGATGCCTTGGGTGGCCGGGTGGGGTGTGCGGGTGGCTTGAAGTAGGTGGACAACGGCCGGACGTGCACAGGGAGAAAGCGGTGCGGTATCTCAGCACTCGCGGCGAGGCGCCTGAAGTCGGTTTCGAGGAAGCGTTGTTGGCTGGGCTGGCGCCCGACGGCGGGCTCTATCTGCCGGTCGGCTGGCCGACGTTGCCCGGTGGCGCAGCCGGTCTGCGCGGGCTCGACTACGCTGAGACCGCCGCCCGTGTTCTCCACCCGTTCGTCGGCGAAGCATTCACTCTCGGCGAGCTTTCGGCGATGGCGGCGGCTGTCTACGCCCGCTTCGACCATCCGGCCACGGCGCCTCTTCGCCAGGCCGGGCCGGATCGGTGGCTGCTCGACCTCGTCCATGGGCCCACCTTGGCGTTCAAGGACTACGCCATGCAACTGCTCGGCCGGTTGTTCGAGGCGAGCTTGGCCAGGCGCGGTGAACGGCTGACGATCATCGGCGCGACATCCGGCGACACGGGCGCTGCGGCGGTGGCCGCGCTCGCCGGCCTCGAAAGCGTCGACGTTGCCATTCTACACCCCCATGACCGCGTGTCGGAGGTGCAGCGCCGGCAGATGACCACGGTCCCTGCATCCAACGTCGTCAACGTTGCGATCGACGGGACGTTCGACGATTGCCAGGATCTGGTGAAGGCGATGTTCGCCGACCGTCCGTTCAATCAGGCGATGCGCCTCGGCGGCATCAACTCGATCAACTGGGCGCGGATCGCCACCCAGGCGGTTTACTATGCCTATGCTGCCGTGCGTTTGCAGGGACCGGTCACCTTCGTCGTCCCGACCGGCAATTTCGGCAACGTCTTCGCTGGCCACGTCGCACGGAGCATGGGCCTGCCGATCGGAACGTTGGTGGTGGCAACCAACGTCAACGACATCCTCGCCCGGTTCTTCGAGGGCAACGGAACTTACGCGGCCGACGTCGTGCAGCCGACCTTGAGCCCGTCGATGGACATCCAGGTCGCCAGCAACTTCGAGCGGGCGCTGTTCGCAGCCAACGGCGGCGATGCCGTAGCCGTGCGGCGGTTGATGGAGCGGTTCAAGCAGGCGCGGCGTTTCACCGTCGAGCCGGCCGCTTTCGCTTGGCTACGGAAACGGTTCCGCGCTTTCCGTAGCGACGAAGCGGAGACCATCGCGGCGATTGCCGGGGCCGCCGAGGCGGGTCTAGGTGCCATCGACCCGCACACCGCGGTCGGTCTTCACGCGTCGGCAGAGCTGGCGCTCGATGGCCCGGTGGTCACCCTCGCAACGGCCCATGCCGCGAAGTTCCCCGACGCGGCAAGAGCGGCGGGCCAGGCCGTTCCGGCGTTGCCGCATCATCTGTCCGATCTCTACGACCGCGAGGAGCGCATGACGGTGCTCCCGAACGACCTCGGGACCGTGCAGCAGCATCTTCGGGCGGCGTTCCGATGAGCCCGGTCGGGCAAGATCTCGGCGGACGCATCGTCCTCGTCACGGGCGCTGGACGTGGCCTTGGACGAGCCGTTGCCCTGGCCGCCGGCGCTGCGGGCGCACACCTGGTCTTGGTCGCGCGCACCCAAGGCGCTCTGGAGGAGCTTGACGATCTGCTACGCGGCCAGGGGTGTGAGGCGCCGACCCTGGCGCCCTTGGACATCACCGACGGTGCTGCCGTCGACGGGCTCGGCGCCGCCATCATGGAGCGGTTCGGTCGGCTGGACGGTTGGGTGCACACCGCGGCTGAACTCGGGATTCTGACACCGGTTTCGCATCTCAAGCCCGAGGTACTGGCGCGGGTTTCGGCCCTGTCGATCGCCGCCACGCATCGCCTGATCCGCTCGCTCGATCTGCCGCTCCGCCAGAGTGGCGGCGCCCGCGTGGTGGTTGCGACCTGTCGGGCGGGGCGGCCGGCTCGCCCCTACTGGGCGGCTTTCGCGGCGCCACGGGCAGCGATGGAAGCGCTGGCGCTCGCCTACGCCGCGGAGAACGCTAACGCCGGGCTTTGCCTCAATCTCTTCGATCCGGGGCCGTTGCGGACACGGCTTCGCGCCGAGGCCTACCCGGGC
>JBCBTD010000067.1:0-20997 GCA_039818825.1 Pseudomonadota bacterium | reverse complement strand
ACATCAGGGCGACGACCAGGCGCGTCATCAACTGCGTGCGTCGCTGTTCGGGCAGGACCGTCAGCAGACGTTGGACTTCGCCGAACCGGTCGAGAAGTTCGGTCACGTCGGCCCGAGGATCGCGCCTCAACTCTGCGTCGACGCTGGCCATCAGCCGTTTGGCCTCGCGGCGCAGCACCTGTCGGGGGCGTTCGCTCATGGTGCCTGTCGCCAGACGGTGAGATCGCGCCGAAGCCACTCCCCCGTCGCGGCTCGTAGTGCGGCGAACTCGAGATCGACGAGACCGGACGGCCCCGGCGGCAACTCCAGTCGGAGGAGGTCGCCGGCGAACACCGACGTCGGCGCAAGTTCCGCCCACTCCGCCAGCGGCCCGGATTCATCGCGCGGACGCCACGTCACCCGCTCGAGTTCCGTCATGGCCCGCAAGCCCAGAGACGTCGGCCCAGCGGCCGCCGATGCTGGCTCGGCCGACGGATCCGCTTCCGTGGGGACTGCCGTGACACTCACGGGGACGAATACCGGACTAGAGGGACCGGCGAGCCATCCGTAGACGCCGATGTCGCTTGCGCCGATGCCAGCTGGTGCCAGAACCACGTCGATGGGCCACCGCAACGCCCCGTCGCCGGGGATCGTCGCATCCATGCGGTAGTACGTCTGATGGGACAGGGTGACCCCGGCTATCGACAACCCTTCGGTGGCATCCGGCAAAGACGTAGGCGCAGCCACGATCAGGCCGTCGTGCTGGTCGGCGTCGAAGCTGATTTCTCCGGTGAGGAAAAACACCACCTCGAGAGCGGCTGTGCCGACGGGCGCCTGGAAAAAGCCTTCGCATCGTCGTGCGTCGTCCCGCTCCGCGTAACCAAGGGCGCCGGGGATAGGATGCAGACGGGCGCAGTCCGGCGTGGCGATTTGTTGCGCGGACACGGCCGACGTGCCCGCCAAACACAAGAGCGCCACGAGGACGGCCAAACCACGTCGCAGCTTCGAAATCAGACGCGAAATCGGAAACGGCATGGTCGTTTACGGCACCGATCCCATCCGTCGGATCTCGACGCGCCGATTCTCGTCAGCCAAACCGTCGCCCGGAACCAAGAGGCGACTCTCGCCATACCCCTCCGCAAGCAGACGGGTTTCGGCAACGCCATGCTGCTGGACCAAGTATGCCACGACCGTTGCAGCGCGCCTCTCCGACAGGAGCTGATTCGCCGGATCGTCGCCGCGGCTGTCCGTGTGCCCCTCGATGCGAAACAGCCCCTTGTCCATGTTCCCTTCGGTTCGCTGCATGGCCGCAGCAACTTGGTCCAGTTGCCTGCGGCCGTCCGCGGTCAACTCCGCTCGGCCTATGTCGAACTCGACGCTCAACAGAACCATTGGCCGTTCGGATTCGGCAAGCGACCGCGTCGGTTCATCGAAGATGCTCTCTCCGAGTGCGGCAACGATGTCGTCCGCAGAGATGATCTCTGAGGCCTCGGCGCGAGCGGAAGCGCCGAACAGTGCCGATACGGACAGAGAGACGACGAACGCGAGAGCTGGCCGCTGCAGCTCCGCCAGGCGAGACGACATGACACGAAACGCATCATGATCTTGGTTCAGCGGGTTGCCTGCCTGTCGGCTCACAGCGGTTCTCCTCCGCAACGTTCTTTCCTTGTCCTGGCCAACCATCGAACCAGCACAGCGGTTTCGACGACCAAGTTCGCAAGTAGTGGCTTGAGACAGGGCCGTTCGTCTGCACGCTTCTGCAAATCTCGATCCGTATTTACTTGCCGATCGCCACGTTTGCCGCACCTGCAGCAATCTCACAACCCACCAACGATCGCGAAGGGAGCCCAGAACCGCGGATGCGCCAAATGAGGCTGTTCCTCGTCGTCGATCAGGTCAAGCATTGCCAACCGTAGCGACTGCGTGAACGACGGGCCAGCTGGCACTGCCGCTCTTCGCACGACCTCTGAAGCCAATCGAGCCGTGCTCTGCGAGGGAACGTCCCAATGGCTGACCAGTAACGATCGGGCGCCGGCAAACAGAAACGCCCGCGCCAAGCCCGAAAGAGCGTCGCCGCCAGCCAAGCCGGCCGCCGTATCGCAAGCTGACAAGATCACCCAGTCGGCGTTCAAGCGCATCTGCGTAATCTCCGAGGCGGTGAGAAGACCATCCTCGTCACCAGCGATTTCGGCGGCCGGCGTGAGCACCAAGGCGGGCTCGCGCAACGCACCCGATTCGCCAGCACTCAGCCCATGGGTTGCGAACACCACGACCCGATAGCGATCGAGCGGGACCGCCTTGACGGCGTCTTCAGTGGCGTGCTCGCCCAGCATCAACGCGTCGTGGCCCACACCGAACGACTCGGCCATGGCCAGGAGCTCCATTCGCGTGAGCGGCAATGGCTGCAGACGCCGATGCAGTTCGGTGCTGCTCGGTCGATGGCGATCCTGCAGTGCTTCACCAAGCAGCGGATCACCGACGCCGTAGAACGGCTGTTCCGCCACATCGAAGCGCTCGACGATCCGCGCGATCGGCAACGCGGACGCCACGGGCAGTGTGTTGATGGCGAACCGGCGAACGACGTAGCTGAGTTCTTGGTAGGCGGTGAAGTCCGTACTCATCAGTGAACCGTAGTCTGCGGCGGGTCGCGGTGCTGGTGTGTCGAGCAACAGCGCGAATGGTATCTGCTGCAGAGCGCCGCTAGGCGTGACGAATAGTTGATCTACCTGCGGTGGCAAGTATTTATTGACGAGTCCAAGAGTTTCAGTGTAGAGTTCGTGGGCAGCTTCGACATCGAAGAGCCGCGAACGGATCTTGGGCGCCGTGCGATTTGACACGCCTTCTCGCAATCGATCGACGAGAACCATCAGACCGGATTCGCTCAGCGAAGAACTCCTGGCGAAAGCCCGTTCCCTGGTCAGCATCACGACCACCGAGCCGGTCTCGCCAGCGACGTGAAGTAGAACGGCTTCCGTTCCGCCGAGTGCGGCTTGCAGGTCGGTCAACTCGGCCGGACGAGGTGCGAGCAGTTGGGCGACATCGGGGTGTTGGCTCTCCAGCGCATCGCGCAACGCCCTCGCCCTCCTGATCACGGTTTCGCGCTCTTCGATCAGCGCTGCAGACGCATTTCCGGACGCCGTGGACCGAAGAGCGCCGGTCAGTTCGGCGTCGAGGGCGCGCCGCCGGTCTGCCGTGGCGCGGCGCAGCTCCAGCAGCTCGTCCAGTTCCGGATCATTGCTGTGGAGCCGTGCAACCGCCTCCCGCAGAGCAGCCGCCGTCATCGTCAGGTGAGGTAGTTGCGCGACACGGACGACCGTCGAAGCAAGGTCGGGCTCTTGGTCGAGAAGAGGCACTGCAACATCGAGATAATCGAAGAAGATCTCGCGCTCACCGAGCATCGAAGCCCGCGCGCGTTGGTCCAGCGGATCAGCGGTCCTGATCGCTTCGACCGCGGCTTCGACGGCGCGTTCCAAGGTGGCGAGCGCTTTGCTCGATTCGCCCATCGCCCGTTCGACCCTGGCGCGCACGTGCAGGGCGCGAGCCATCCCCCAGCCGGACCAAGCCCCGTCCCGCTCGCGGATGGCGACGGCGCGATCGGCAAGCTGCTGGGCGTCCTCGAGCTGCTTCTGTGCCAGGCGCACGCGCGACAGATTCAACAAAGCCGGCGCGAGATCCGACGTCTCCGGCCGCGTTGCGTCCATGATGGCGACCGCCTGCTCCAGCGCTCGTCCCGCCTTCAGGGTGCGACCCTGCTCCAGCAATGCGGCACCGAGCACGCTGAACGATACGCCGCGACGGAAGCCATCGGGCATCCCCTGTCGGTGAAGAATGTCCGCCGCCAGCCGCGCCTCGTTCTCCGCATCGCTGAACCGCTCCCACTCGATGAACAGCGCTGCCAGCTCGTTCCGCGTCGCCGCCGCGTCGGCGTCGTCCGGTCCACCCAACCGCTCGCGAATGGCGATGGCTTGGCGCAGGTCGTTTTCTGCCTCCTCGAACTCACCGAAGTGCAGCTGTACGAGCCCGAGGTTGTGCAAGGTTCGGGCGACCGCCGGGTGATCGGCTCCGACACCCCGACGGTAGTGCAGCAACGCTTCGCGATAGGCGTCGTCGGCGCTGACGAACTGGCCGCGCACGAAGGCCAGATACCCGCGATTGTAGGCGAGCTGCGCACGCCGGATGGCGCCGTCGGTCGTGCCGTCGTCAGGTACGACAAGTCCAGCCGCCTGTTCGAGCCAACCATCCGCGTCGGTCAACCGCGACTGCACCAGCGCCAACCGCACCTGCATCATCGCGAGATCGAAATGCAGCGGTGAGGAGATCGGCAGACCGTCCACGATCGTCTTGGCCGCCCTCAGAGTCGACGCGGCGGCGTCGAAGTCCTCGAGCCCGAGCTGCGCCGATACGAGGTCCAGCCGCGACGAAGCCAAGAGCGCGGACGTCGATGCCTCCTGCGCCTCGACCTCCGCGAGGATGGCCGCGAAGAGATCGCGGGCTTCGTCCAAGCGACCCATCTCACGCTGTGCGATCGCCATGTTTCGCATGACGTCTCGAGCCGCATCGAATGATGCGGGTGTGGTTGCACCGAGCATGTCGAGGGCTCGCTGATAGGCCGGAATGGCGTCTCGATATGCGCCGGCGGCAGCGTAGGCGCGCCCGAGGTTCGCGATGACCAAGGCGCGGTCAGAAGAGGGTGCCGTCCGCTCGAGGATGGTCGATGCCAGCTCGGCGTTGCGGATGGCGTCATCGGCGTAGCCAGCGTCGATCTGCAGCTGCACCAGGACGTCGATGGCGAACGCAACGTACGGATGGGTCGTGCCGAACGTCGCCGACGCCGCGGTGACGGCCCCTTCCGCCCGGCCGAGCGCCCGCTCGTGGTCTCCGGCGGCCGCCAACGCTCTCGCCGCCTCCAGGTCTCTCACGATCCGAGCGACCGGCTCGTCCGCGACCTGGTGCACCATGTCAGGCGCCGACGGTCGCAACGCGACCGGGCCAGCGCGCACGTCATGGCCCAACGAGAAAGCCGCGGTGACCAGGAGAACCGCCAGCACCGTGGCGGGACCGCGGAGCGCCGGACGCGGATCGAGCCGCACCGCGCGTCGCCTCACCGACTGGCGGCGAACGTGCCGGTGGCGTTGTAACTCGCGCCATTGGACACGTCGAAACGCCCGATCTGGGCGTTGGCGGTGGAGCCGACGAAGGTCCCATCCACCCGGCCGATACGATCGCCACCCTGGAGAACGCCGCCGAAGGCTGCCGTGTTCGCTGGGTTCGTCGTCGCACCATGGAGCGTGGCGCCGTCGAACGCGATGCTGGTCGCGCCCGTTCGCTGTCTGAAGTCCCAGGTGTTCGTGTACGTGCCCTGCGCCGTGTAGAGCTGGCCGGCATTGGCGACGTTGCCGATGGCCGCACCAGAATAGGTGGCGGTGCCACCGCCCGGGATCTTGCTGAGATCGCTTGTGGTCGCCCAGTCGTCGAGCAGGGCCGGGTTGGTCGTCTCGCCGGCGACCCAAAAACCCAGATGGACGTGCTGCGGCGCGTCGTCGACTGTCGCGTCACCGAAGAAGAAGCCCCATTGGTAAACCGGCTGGCCGGTGGCTGGATCGGCCGGGGACGACGTCATGGTGGTGAGCAAAGCCTGCGTCTCGGCGTTCGCCGAGGTCGCTCCCTCGGCCAACAAGCTTGCCGACACCATCGCCATGTCGGTGCTCGCCAGCTGGCTCGTCGCGGTGCGGGCCGCGAAACGCTCGCCATCGAGCAGCGCGCTGGCTCCGACCGTCCTAGACGACTGCTGGCCGAGGCCGCCGAGCTCAGTGCTCGTGGGCGTGCTGGCCGGATCATCCAATCCGTAAAGGGCCATGTTTGCCAGCATGTGATTGTTCGGCCGGTCGAACGTCAGTACGAGGCCGCGAGCCCCCTGTGTGCCCACGGGCCGGGCTACGAGGACGCCACCCTCGACCGACTCCGCCATGCCCGCGGCGAACCCTTGGAGAGCGGAAAGAGGTGTCTCCGGAGGTACGACCGACTGCGATTCGGTCCCGAACGCCAAGCGCAGCGTAGCGAAACCGGTACCGTCGGCGGAGCCGACCGGCCGCTCCAGCCCCCCGGTGGCGTAGCGGTCCACGTCATCGAGGATGACCGGGTCGTAGTTGTCGAGCACGAAGTAGCCCGCACGTCCGCCGATGGTGCCCGCTTCGTCGCCGAAACTCGGATTGCCGCCGCCCGAAGCGATCGTGAACTGGTCTGCGGTCGCCACGACGGACCCCCGTGACGTGTCACCCGAGAATCCGCGACTGCTACCGACCGTGCGCGCCGTCAGCACGGTCTCGTGGGGCACCAGCCCGCTGACACCCGAGAGATCCTCCGTCTCCGCCAAGAGCTCGTCGATCGGCTGGTAGCCGCGTTGCACGCCGTAAGCCACGTCGCCAACCGTCACCGAGATGGTGGACCGCTGGCTCGCTCGATCACCGCCCGCCGGCGTCACCAGGCCCTCGATGCCGAAGTCGGCATGCACCGCGGCGGTGGGGGTCCAAGTCCTGCTCGTCGGGTCGAGGTCTGCACGCTCGCTGTGTGCCGGCGTGCCGATCGTTCGTAGGCCCGTGTCGGCGAGCGCCAGCGGGCCTGAGGGATCGTCAGGCACCGAGCGCGTCGCGTTGCGAAGGAAACCGCGGCTACCACCCGCCGTCCCGGGCGCTCCCGCTACCGGGGGGCTCCAGTAGGCGATGTTGAGTGCAGGGTCCCGCTGCTCGTTCGTTCGTGCAAAATCGACCAAGCGTGACGCCAACTGGAAACGATCCTCGCGTCGAACGTCATCGAGCGCCGCCGATACCGCACCGGTCGCCCAGACGAAGCCAACACCGGCCGCGAGATCAGGTTCCGGGTTCAGGATCTGGTTCGCATAGTCGACGAGGGCGTTCTCTTGGGCCGCGGGATCGTCGAAAGCGAGATCGAAATCCGGGTCGACGTAGGGAAGCTGTTCCCCGAGCTCCAGAGCCCGAAGCTTCTCGCGGAACTGATCGGCCACGGAAATCGGCACCGTGCTGCCGCCTGGAAGCACGACGACGTCTTCTTCGCCCGGGTCGCCTGGCTGCACCACGAGCTCGAGGACTGCCGCTGTCGACAGCGACGGTTCGTCCTGAAGCCGCTGCGAAGCCAGACCACCTCTCGTCAGCTCTACCGGCAACTGCTCGACGATGATGAAATTGTCTCGACGTCGATCGTAGACATTGAAGCCTGCCTCAGTCGTAAAACCGAATCCTTCGTCAAAGGACGTCGGTATCTCTGCCCTTTCCCAATTCGTTCCGATGGTCTCGCCATCGCTTATTTTCAGAAAACCGTTCTGAAAGACGATACCGCTCGGTAATCCGACATTCTGCCGTAAACTGCTAGGAAGATTTGTCGGATATATCAGATTAGGACGCTCCGCAAACGTGTTCTCCCGCAATGCACGTGCGTCGTAGCCGATGGCGATGTCTGGAAACTCGGTGCTCAAGAAATCCTTGTCAGGCTGAGCGTTCAGGCCTCGACTCAGCGGTACCAAGCCCAAGAAGTTCAAATTCTCGAAGACCGACTCACCACCACGCAGCGAGTCGACGTTGCCGGCAGTCTCGAAGAATTGATACTGCAGCGTGCGGCCAACACCGCCGTCCGTCACTCTTGCGCCAGAGTCGAGGCCGTCCGTCGATGTCGACAGCGGCACCGGCGATGCGCGCAGCTCGCGCAGCGGTACCACATCCGACAGTGGGGCGCCGGTGGTGGCGAGCACCGCCGACTCGGGATCGTTGTACATGCGCGACGCGGTCAGGCCGGGAAACCGGACATCGCTGTCGACCGGCTCCCAGCTCTGCGACAGGTTCCGGATGAACCCCGGCAAGCCTGCCGACTCGGTGGTAGCGCTCTCCCCCAACGCATAGTCCTTGACGACCTTGCCACCGAACGGGTTGGCCGCCGCCAACGCACTCGGCTCGCCGAAACCGAACACCGGCTCGGGGAGCGGCAACACGATCGGCGGACGGACGACCGGGGGGCCGCTCGGACCACCTACGACAGCACTGGACGTCACGCGAGCGGGTCGTCGATCGGGAGTTGTCGGCGGCGGGAGCGAACGAGAATCCACCTGTGCATCCTGACGCGCGATCGTAGCGCGCTCGGTCGTGG
This sequence comes from Pseudomonadota bacterium, assembly GCA_039818825.1. GTDB lineage: Bacteria > Pseudomonadota > Alphaproteobacteria > Geminicoccales > Geminicoccaceae > JBCBTD01. The sequence continues at coordinate 12,864 of JBCBTD010000067.1, read as the reverse complement.
ATACGACGTCGGTCTCGGCGTCGCTGCCCTGGTCTTCGGGACCAGCGCCAGGAGCGACGAGCACGAAGCCCGCGGCTGGATTGAACAACACCGTCTCGGCTTCGAACTCGGCGGCCGATCGCTGCTCCGGGTTACCCGGCGCCGAGCCCGGCGCGCTGGTCACGGCGTAGCCCGCAACCCGCAGCTCCACGCTCTCACCGGCGTTTTCGACGACGAGACTAGGGCCGAACAGGAGCGCCACCCGCAGGCTGTCGTCAGGCCGCAGCTCGAAACTCGCGGCCCCGCTCCGCAAGGTGGCGGACCCGGCGGGCGTGGTCACGACGACCGGCGCCTCGCCGGTGCGTCGCCCGACGACGCGCATGGCGCCTCGCTCGAGCGACACGTCCAGACAACTGCCCGACTCGAAGCAGGTCACCTCCGCGGTGGTGTTCGGCGCCAAGACGAGCGTCGTACCGTCCGGCAGCAGTATCTCGACGACACGATCGGCGGGGGCCTCGAACCGGGCGCCCTGGATTTGCGCCGGGTCGATGCGCCGCGTCTCTGCCGCACCCCCAAGGGCGCGCAACTCGACACCATCACTCGCGGCCAACACCGCTGCTGGGGTGAACAGCACGGATGTCGCCAACGATACCTTGGTCAGGAAACCAGCTCGATGATCGTTCACGATACTTGTCCCCTACGTCGGTCTCCGGTGGATCAGAATGCGTAAGTGGCCAGCACCGACACCGTCGTGTTGCTGAAGGTGAAGTTCGGCAGATTGCTGTCGTTGTCGGCGTAGCGGGCGCCTGCCGAAATACCGACGTCGGCGGTGATTGGTACGTTCAGCGTCAATCCGACGTCGAAACGGTCGTCACGGCGCTTGACGTTGGGATCGACGAACGGGTCGACGCCGGAGTACTGGCTGCGCCGATAGAGCGCGTTGCCGGTCACGCTCCAATCGGCAATCGGTGCAAAGTCGAAAACGTAGGTAGCGCTGATGCCGGCGCCCAAGTCGGTGAACGATTCGAAGCTCACCTCCGCATTCTTGTGGCCGACCAAAGCGTCGGCGCTCACCAAAAAGTTCGGCAGGACGCCCCAGGTGAAGCCGGGCCGGAAGGTAAGATCCTGCCCGGTTCGCAGGCTGCCGGACGGTTGGTCGTCGGTGTCTCGGAAGTCCTGAGCGACGTAGCGCAACGTCCCTTCGACCAGCACGTCGGGTCGGAGCAGGTGGCGAAGGTTGACCCCACCGCCGTACTCCGCGCGATAGGTCGCGTCGTTCAGGCCCAGATAAGTCGCCTCGAGGAACGGTCTGATGGACGTGAGCCCGGCTTCGCCGAGCACGAACCGCGGGCCCGTTTCCAAGGCGCCGAACGTGGTGTTCGACGTCTTCACGTCCGAGTAGCGTGAGAAAAAGCCCTGGAAGTTGGTCTCGAGACGATGCCGCCGCTGGCTGTCCAGGAGGTATCGATGGCGGAGGTCAGCCGTGAGGGCGAGCGAGAAGTCGCCCTGCTTGCGCCCCTCCGGCGAGATCAGTGCGCTCTGTCCGTTCGCGCGCACGAGGACCGAGTCCGGCCCGGCGTTGGCATTGGTTTCGTAGCGCGGTCCCAGCGAGACACGTCCGGTGAACGAGTGCCGCTGTCCTCGGGCGATCGTTGCCGCAGCGGACTGATCGAGCAGGTCCTGAGCGCGTTCGCGGATCTCCGGCGGGACAGCCGGGGAATCCAGTGCCGCTTCGAGATAGGCCCGCGCCAGCGCGACCGCGCCGACACGCTGGTAAAGCTCGCCGAGCCGGATTTCGATGTCGGGACGATCGGGATCCAGACGGAGGATCCGTTCCAAGGCCGCGATCGCGCCGAAAAGATCACCGTCTTCGACGGCGATCTCCGCAAAACGAAACGCCGCGTCCGTGTCGGTCGGGCGCGCGAGCATCTCCTCGTAGGCGCGATCGTATCTGTCCGATGAGACAGGTTGGGCGACGGTCGATGTCGCGTGTGTGAAGCACGACAGAAGTGCTAGAACGACCCACGAATGCCCGAAAAATCGAAGCAAGTACGTCGTCCTCCACGACAACTTCACCTTACATTACGATGAGCTCATGCAATCGTTCATGCTCGACGTCGTGTCAACCTGCAATATAGCTTCATCCAGGTCTGCGGACGCTCCTGGGTTGCTCGGCGTCGAGAACGCTCGATCGTGACGGCTCCAGTGCCGTGATGGTTTCTTGCGTTGGCGGCCTGTTACTGGGTTTACGAACCGGCGCGCGGCCGCTTTCGCAAGGTGGATCGATCGTCTCCTGGCGATCGACGGGTGGTACGGGCATCTCGACATGTCAGTTCAGCCGGCTCCACGAGGAGATCGACGCCGCGCTGGCCCGGCGGTCCAAGGTTCGCGCGGTGGTCAATCACGCAGCACTGCCCTGGGGTGAGATGCAGCCTTTCATGACGAAGCTCGTGGCGCGAACGGGCATGGGCGCGACAGCGCTCCGCTTCACGATCCTCACGGCCGCTCGCTCCGGCGAAGTTCGCGGCGCCACGTGGAACGAGATCGACCTCGACAACGCCACCTGGACCGTGGCGGCACATCGCATGAAGGCGCGGCGCGAGCACCGCGTGCCGCTCGCCAAGCAAGCGCTCGAAATCCTTCACGCCGTTCGCCAAGAACCTGACGCGGACGACCTCGTGTTTCCGTCGGGACGATCCGGGCGGCCACTCAGCGACATGACGCTCACAGCCGTGGTGAAGCGGATGGGCCGAGATGACCTGACCGTCCACGGCTTCCGCAGCAGCTTTCGCGACTGGGCCGCTGAGGCGACCAACCATCCGGGCGAACGCGCCGAGGCTGCCTGTCGGCGCGGCGGTCTCTTCGAGAAGCGGCGCCGCATGATGCGCGATTGGGCGCGCTACTGTTTGGGCAAGACCGGATAAGCGAGAGCGCATCATCGAAGCGTGGCACGGCTTGCCCCTGGCTTCCCAACAAGCCGCGGCGTTAGCAGGATGCTTCCGTAGTGGGCGCTGGGCGTTCCAGACGTCGTCGCTTGGCGGGTCTTCGACAGGAGCGTGCAGACGCGATCGATGGGCGTCCGCCCCGCGAGGGATCCCTGCGGGCGCCGCCAGTTGCAGAACTGCTGCCGGTCGTCGAGGTGCGCCGGCAGCCCCGGGCCGGCGAGGTCGACGGTCGGCCGGTAGTCCTTATGAGTGGTCCGCTGTGCCCGCTCGATCTTGCCCTTGAGAAGCGGTGAGCGCGGGTGGATCGGGCGGAACTTGATGCGCTAGTCGCGCAGCCGATCCTGGATGGCGTCAGCGAAGATCTCCTGGCCGCGGCCGGTCTGGATCCGCTGGATCGGGAACGGCATCTCGTCACCAACGCGCTCGAGGTAGTGGATGGAGCTGCTGGCCGTCCGACGACGGCAAACGCCGACGACCTGGAAGCGCGTGCGGTCGTCGATGGCTGTGTACTGGCACATGTCTGGCCCGACCTTGCGGACGTCGACCTCGACGCGGCCGCCCGGGAGGGGCCGGTCGTAGCGCTTCGGCTGCTTGCGGCGCAGGTGCCGCCACGTTGACAGCCGCTCGCCGTTGCGGATGAGCACCTTGTGGGTCGTGTCCGCGGCAAGCTTGATGCCGTGCCCGCAGATGAACTCGTTGCGCAGCCGCTTGATGCCGAGCCGTCACGCGCGTCGCAGCCCCAGGATCAGCGCCTCCTCGCGAGCGAAGACCTTGCGACGGGGCGACGTGTGCGGCCGACGGCTGCGCTGCTTCAGCCCGGCCAAGCCCTCGTCACGATGGCGCCGCCACTACTTGCGAAAGGTTGGCCGCGAGATGCCGCAACGGCGGCAGACGACACCGGCGTTGCCCAAGCTCTGGTAGAGCTGAACCCAGCCCAGCCGCGTGCGCGCGTCCATACCGGCCACCGCCGCCACCGCCGCCACCAGCCTCCACCCTCAGGTGAATCCTCATGCTGGCAGCAGCGGGCGCCGATGTCGGTCGTGACGTGAAACCCTGCTTACAAACCCCGCAGTTCAAGACGCCGAAGAGCAAGCCCCTGCCTGCGGCCTTACACCGAGATTGCGCATGGCCCCCGATCGAACGTGGTCGCGCGAGTGCTTTCGTGAGCCGCGATTTCATAGTTTGAAGTTGTACAATCCTTGATCGTATCGATTGTAGTCAGCGTAACGCAGGAGCTCGTAGAGGTCTTCTCGACTCTGCATCCGGCCTATGACCTCGCGCTGTGAGCCGGTCGCGGCGATCTCGGCAAGGAGGTCACTCGCGGCCTTCATCGCGGCGCGCAGCGTAGAGACCGGATAGATGACGAAGCTGACTCCGAGCGCCTCGAGTTCGCCTGCTGAAAGGAGTCTCGACTTTCCGAATTCCGTCATGTTCGCCAGCAGAGGCGCATCGATTTCAGCGATCGCTCGTGTCCAGTCGTCGGCGCAATGCAACGCCTCCGCAAAGATCACGTCGGCGCCTGCCTCCGCGTACTTGTTCGACCGCTCGATCATGCGGTCCAAGCCTTCGACTTCTCGCGCGTCGGTCCGGGCGATGATCAACATGTTCGCGTCGCGCCGCGAATCTACCGCAGCTTTCACACGTCGCAGCATTTCCTCGACCGGAACGACGGACTTGCCGTCGAGGTGACCGCAGCGTTTCGGATTGACCTGGTCCTCGAGGTGAAGCGCGGCGATCCCGCGCTCCTCCGCGATACGTACCGTCCGCGCGACGTTCATCGGCTCGCCGAAACCCGTGTCGCAGTCGACGATCGTCGGCAAGTCTGTGACGCGCGCGATCTGCTCGGCTCTCGTCAGCACTTCAGACAGCGTCGTAAAGCCTATGTCGGGCAGGCCGAGATCGGCCGCCAACACAGCGCCTGATACGTAGACGGCGTCAAATGCCTGGCTCTCGATCTCCATGGCGACCAGCGGTGAGAACGCGCCAGGTGCCCGAAGGATCTCATTGCCGGCGAGGCGGTCGCGCAACTTCACGCGCTTCTCGGCGCCACTCAGCTTGGAGAACAGCATCATAGAATCCCCGGTTTCGGATTGTCCGCGAGCGCGGTCTCTGTCGCCTCGACGTTCAGGCGGGCGAGTTGGCCGGTCGGGAGGTTTGCGATGTTCTCTGCGCTCTCCAGGAACCGGGACCGCTCGGCGTCCGAGACTGCGACACTCGCGAGCGTATGGAACTTCCCGACGTAATCGGGCCTCGCGAAGGGCCTTGTGCCCAACGGGTGCGCGTTCGCGACGGCGATCGCACGCGAGAGCTGCGCGCCGTCGACGAAGCTCACGACGAGTTCACCACCGAAGGCCTTCTCGGCTGGATCGCTGGCGTGATAGCGCGCCGTCCATTCCGGCGCTTCCGTGGTCGAAATCTCGTGCCAGAGCCGGATGGTGTCGTCGCGGCTCGCGCGTTCGGGTGCGTCGAGCGAGAACTCGTGGAAGAGTGCACTCTGATCGACCACGCGCGGTCCCATCATCGACTTCGCCTCCTAGCACAAGTCGAAGTGAATCACGCCGTTACCACGCCCGCAAGCCTTTGTTTTTCAACAAAATCCGCCGGCTAAAGACGAAGAGTGTCCTGGACGGTCGGCCGATCGTCGAGCCTACACCTGCCCAAGGCATCGCAGCTCTCACCAAGAGCATCATCCAGCAAATCCCAAGCCGCCGGCCCGACCATCAACGCGATTGTGCGGGCGTCGGTGGCCGAGCGCATCGTCGAAGGTGGCCCAGGTGCTAAACCAGCTCCAGGCTCAAAGGCGTGATCTCGTCGGCTTGGCGCCGGAGGTAGTCGCGCTCGGGCGCCTTGGCCATCATCCGGGCTTGGCCTTCGGCGAGACGACCACAGGCGTCGGCGTGGTCGATCGTCAGCACCTTGCCGTCGCCCACAACCTTGTTGCCGTCGACATAGACGTCCTTCACCGCTCGATCGGCGGCGTGGAAGATCAACGAGCGCAAGGGATCGCGCGCCGGCTGCATCCACGGATTGGTGAGGTCGACGAGCACGAGGTCGGCCTTCATGCCGGCGGCCAGGCGGCCGATGTCGTCGCGCATCAGCGCCTTGGCGCCCCCGACGGTGGCGGCATGGAACATCATCTCACTCGACACGGTGTCGAGGTCGCGGCCGCCGATGCGGGCGAAGGTCGAGGCCTTGCGGATTTCCTCGATCATATTGTGCGGGGTGGTGTCGGTGCCGATGCCCATGGTGACGCCGGCGCGCACGTAGTCGCCGAAATTCTCCATGATGTGGCCGTAGCGGGCGAACGGCGTCGGGCAGTGGGCCACCGCACAACCGTTGTCGGCGATGAGGGCCAGGTCCCTCTTCGTCCACCACCGGATCCACGAGTGCTGGTCGAGGAAGATGGCGTGGCCGAGCACCGTGCCGGGGGCCAGCAGGCCGAGCTGATCGACCCACTGGATCGGGGTCATGCCGTGCCGGCGGATGATCTCGTGGACCTCAAGCACGCCCTGGGCGATGTGCAGGGTGAAGGGAATGCCCCGCTCCTTGGCCGCCGCGAAGCTGTCGCGCAGCAACGCTTCGGAGCAGTTCTCCACCTGCATCGGTGAGACGGCGCCCGAAAGCCGGCCCGACGGGTGGGCGGCCAACGTGTCGATGAGGGCGAGGGCATCGTCCATGCCCTTCTTGCCCCGCGCCTCGTCCCAGTCGAAGTCGAGCGTGTGATCGTTGGCGAGCTTCCAGCGCGCGGTGGCGTAGCCGGGGGCCACGAAGCCGCGCAGACCCGTTCGCGCGAACAGATCGAGCCAGCCGGGCCAGATCGCGCCGATGTCGCAGAGCGTCGTCGTGCCGGAGAGCAGGAGCTCCGACGCCGCCACCTCGAAGCTCGCCTCGCGGAACGCGTCGTCGGTGGCGCCAAAGGCCTGCGAGCGCTCGTAGAGCCCGGTCATGTACTGGTTGCGCAGGCCATGCTCCTCGCGGATGCCCCGATAGGAGGGCTCGTGCTGCGGATGGGCATGGATGTTGACGAGACCGGGCATGACCATGACCGAGCGGCCGTCGACGGTCGTGTCGGCCGCGCCTGCGAAGCCCGGGCCCACATGGGTGATCCGGTCGCCGGTGAAGGCGACGTCGACGTGGTGGCGGTAGACGTGCCGGCTGCGGCTCGCGTCCCAAGCGATCGCCCAGGCGGCGTTTTCGATCAGCGTCGTGGTCATCGGTTCCCTCCCATGAGTGCGGCCGGTGCGGTCTCTGCCGCTCGTGTGGTGGCCGCCGGCGGCGTCGTCGTTGCCGGCGCCCGGACGTGGCAGGCGACGCGGTGCCCCACGCCGACCTCGACCAGAGGCGGCTTGGTTTGCTTGCAGCGCGGTTCGACGAGCGGGCAGCGGGTGTGGAAGCGGCAGCCGCTCGGCGGGTTCATCGGGCTCGGCACTTCGCCGGCGAGCACCGCTTTCTCCGCGCGTCGGCCCGGGTCGGGCACCGGCACGGCATCCAACAACGCCTCGGTGTAGGGGTGCAGCGGCCTGGTGAAGAGCGTGCGCTGATCGGCGAGCTCGACGATCTGGCCCAAATACATGACGGCGACGCGGTGGCTGATGTGCTGCACGACGGCGAGGTCGTGGGCGATGAACAGGTAAGCGAGCCCGAACTCCTCCTGCAGGTCGGCCAGCAGGTTGATGACTTGTGCCTGCACCGAGACGTCGAGCGCCGAGACCGGCTCGTCGGCGACGATGACGCTCGGATTGAGCGCTAGCGCTCGGGCGATGCCGAGCCGCTGCCGCTGGCCACCGGAGAACTCGTGGGGAAGCTGGCGCGTCTGGTCCGGCCGGAGCCCGACGCGGGCGAACAGCTCGGCCACTCGCTCCGTCAGTTCGCGGCCGTGGGCGAGATCGAAGTTCTCGAGCGCCTCGCCGACGATGGCGCCGGCGCGCAGCCGCGGGTTCAACGACGCGAACGGGTCTTGAAAGACGAACTGGATGTGGCGCCGCTGCTGGCGCATACGCTCACCGTCGAGGGTGGTGATGTCTTGGCCCTCGAACAGCACGGCACCTTCGGTCGGCTCGACCAGGCGGACGATCATCCGCGCCAGCGTGGACTTGCCGCAGCCGGATTCGCCGACGATCCCCAGCGTCTCGCGCCGGCCGAGCGTGAAGCTCACGCTGTCGACGGCATGGACATGCCCGACGGCCCGGCCGAAGAGGCCGCGGCGCACGGGAAAGCGCTTGGCGAGGTCCCGCACCTCGAGCAGGGGCGCGTCGGGCCCAGGGTTCTCAGCCATGGGCGACCTCCTGCGCACGGTCGGCATGCCAGCACGCAGCCAGGTGGTCGGGCGCCATCGTCTCGAGCGGCGGCTCCTCCTCGCGGCAGTGCGCGGTGGCGAGCGGACAACGCTCGGCGAAGCGGCAGCCCTGGAGTTGGCCGGTGAGCCGCGGCACGAGGCCTTTGATTTCGACCAGCCGTTCCCGCGCCTGCTCGCCCGTGCGGTCGAGCTTGGGCACCGAGCCGAGAAGGCCCGCGGTGTAGGGGTGGTGGGGGTGCGCGAACAGAGCCGCCACCGGCGCTTCTTCGACCTTGCGGCCGGCGTACATGACGACGACGCGGTCGGCCGTCTCGGCGATGACGCCGAGATCGTGGGTGATCAGCATGATCGCCATCCCGAACGCACGCCTGAGTTCGACCATGAGGCGGAGGATCTGCGCCTGGATCGTCACGTCGAGCGCGGTCGTCGGCTCGTCGGCGATCAGCAAGTCGGGCTCGCAGGCAAGCGCCATCGCGATCATGACGCGCTGGCGCATGCCGCCCGAAAGCTGGTGCGGGTAGGCGTCGGCCCGGCGCGCGGCCTCGGGAATGTGCACCCGCTCCAGCATTTCCACGGCGCGGCTGTGGGCCGCGCGGCGCCCTTGGCCGCGATGCACGATCAAGCTCTCGGCGATCTGCCGCCCGACGCGCATGACCGGATCGAGTGACGTCATGGGCTCCTGGAAGATCATCGACATCCGGTTGCCCCGCAGGGCCCGTAGGGCGACCTCGTCGAGACCCACGAGCTCGCGCCCATGCAGCCGAATGCTGCCGCCTTCGATCCGTCCGGGCGGGCTCTGAACCAAGCCCATGATCGAAAGTGCCGTGATGCTCTTGCCGCAGCCTGACTCGCCGACGACGCCCAGGATTTCGCCGCGTCGGATCTGCAAGCTGACGCCGTCGACGGCACGAACGGCGCCGTCGAACGTGTGGAAATAGGTGCGTAGCTCGTCGAGCGTGAGCACCGGCGTCGTGGCCGCTTCGGGCCGGTCCATCACAGCCGTCTCGCAAACCGCGGATCGAGCATGTCGCGGAGTCCGTCGCCGACCAGGTTGATGGCCAGCACGGCAATGGCCAGGAAGACGCCGGGGACGAGGATGATCCAAGGTGCGAGCTGAAAGTAGATGCGGCCCTCGGCCATGATGTTGCCCCAGCTCGGCACTTCCGGTGGTGTGCCGGCGCCGAGGAACGAGAGCAGCGATTCGATGAGGATCGCCGCGGCGCAGATGTAGGTCGCCTGCACGGTCAACGGCGCCAGCGTGTTCGGCAGGATGTGGCGGAAGAGCACGCGCGGGAAGCGCGAGCCGACGACGATGGCGGCCTCGACATAAGGCTGCTCGCGGATCGACAGCACGATCGCCCGAACCAAGCGCACCACACGGGGCAGCTCGACCACGGTGATCGCGACGATCACGGTGGTGATGCTGGCCTGGGCGACGGCCATAAGCGCGATCGCCAGCAGGATCGCCGGGATCGACATGAGCCCATCCATCACCCGCATGAGGATGGCATCGGCGATGCGATTGTAGCCGGCGACGAGGCCCAAGACGAGGCCGACGGCTGTCGCGAAAACGGCGACGATCAGACCGACGACGAGCGAGATGCGCCCGCCGTGAATCGTCCGGCTCCACAAATCACGGCCGATGGCATCGGTGCCGAGAACGTGGTCGGCGGTCGGTGATTTGAGGCGCGACAGCGGATCGATGTGGAGCGGGTCGTAGATCGTGAGCCAAGGGGCGAGCAGCGTCGCCGTGACGATCAACGCCAAGATCACGCTGCCGACGGCAACGGTCGGATGGCGCCGTGCACCACGGCCGAGGCGGCGGCATATCGCACGGACCTCAGGTTGGCTGGGTGGCAGGGTGCTGCTGGCCATCCTCAGTAACGGATTCGTGGGTCGAAGACGACGTAGAGCAAGTCCACCGCCAAGTTCACGAACACGTAGACCGCGGAGAAGATCAACAGCACACCCTGGATGACCGGGTAGTCGCGATGCAGGATCGCATCGACCACGAGCCGGCCCATGCCGGGGATGGCAAAGACGCTCTCGGTCACGACGACGCCGCCGAGGAGGATGGCGACCCCGACGCCGATGATCGTGAGGATCGGTACGGCCGCATTCGGCAGCGCGTGGTCGAAGAGCAAGGCCCGGGTCGGCATGCCCTTGGCCTTGACCGTGCGGATGTGGTCCTGGCTCAGCACCTCGAGCACGCTCGCCCGCGTGATCCGCGCGATCAGGGCCATGAAGCTCAGGCCCAAGGCGACGCTGGGCAGGATCAAGTGCCTCAAGAACGGCCAAATGCCCTCGTCGATCGGCCGGTAGCCTTGAATCGGCAGCCAGCCGAGCTGGATCGAGAAGACGAAGATGAGGATGTAGGCGATGACGAAGACCGGGAAACTGAAGCCGAGCACGGCAACGCTCATGACCGCCCGGTCGATCCACGTGCCGGCGCGCCACGCTGCGAGCACGCCAGCCGGCACCGCCAACAGCACGGTGACGATCGTGGTGCTGACGGTGAGCGCGATCGTCGGTTCCAAACGCTGCATGAAAAGCGTCGTGACCGGCAGGTTCGAGAAGATCGAGGTGCCGAGGTCGCCCCGAAGGAGGTCACCCAGCCAGCGGAAGAATTGCTCGTGGAACGGCAGATCGAGCCCGAGTTGCGCACGGATTTGGGCGATCTGCTCGGGCGTCGCCTGGTCGCCCGCGATGACGGCGGCCGGATCGCCGGGCGCGAAGTGGAGGATGGAAAAGACGACGAGCGCCACGATGACGAGCACCGGGATCGTAGCGAGCACGCGCCGGACGACGTAAGCCCACATGAGTAGCCCATCTCCGCGTCGGCCGGCCGCGACGGTGGTTGCGGCCGGCCGACACTCAAGGTGTCAGCTCGACTTCTTCAGGTTCCAGTAGAAGATCGCGGGGCCGGGGATGACGTCGGAGATGTCCTTGCTGTAGAGGATCGCCGTCCGATACTGGCCAAGCGGGATATAGCTGACGTTCTCGAGGTGAAGCTGCTGCAGCTCGTCGACGATCGCGGCGCGCTTGGCGGCGTCACTCTCCAGCGCCCAGGCGTCGGTCAACTCGACGATGCGGGGATCGCAGGGCCAGCCGTACCAAGCCTGCTCGCAATTCTTGAGGAAGTTGTGGGTCAGCGGATTGGCGATGCCGGTGGCGGTCGAATTGGTGACGAAGATGTTCCAGCCACCGTCGCCCGGAACGGCCTTGGAGGCGCGGCGTTGGGTCAGGGTCGACCAGTCCATGGCTTCGAGCGAGACATCGAAGCCAAGTCGCCGCAGCGTCTGCGCGCCCATCAATGCCGCCGGGTGCAGGGTCGAGTTGTCCGCCGGGTCGAGCTGAACCACCGGCGCGCCGACCACACCCGCCTGCTCGAGCAGCGCGTTGGCCTGGTCCAGGTCGAAGCCCATGAGGGCCTCCGAGCCCGCGTCGCTCTCGTTCGGGCCACCACAGCCGAAGACCGCGGGGCAGACCTCGTAGCGCTGCGGGTCACCGACCACGGTCGCCATGTATTCTTCTTGCTGTGTGCCCCAAAGCAAGGCTTGGCGTGCCGCCTGATCGTCGAAAGGCGGGTGCAGATGGTTCACCACCATGAACAACTGCGAGCCCTGCGGGTCGTTCGGTTGGACGACGACGTCGGGGTTGTTTTCGACGAGGGGCAAGAGGTCCGTGGGCGGCGACTCGTGCAGGTCGATCTCGCCGGCGGCAATGGCCGACATGGCGACACCCGGATCGGGCATGTAAATCGATTCGACCCGGTCGACGTGCACGACCTTGCCACCGGCAGCGAGGCTCGCCGGCTCGTCGCGCGGGACGTAATCCTCGAACTTCTCGTAGACGACCTTGCTGCCGGGCACCCATTCGTCGGCGACGAAGCGGAACGGCCCCGAACCGATGACCTCGGTGATCTGCTCGTTGGGCGGCGTCGCCGCGATCCGCGCGGGCATCATGAAGGGAACGTTGCTGTCGATCTTGCCGAGCGCTTCCAACACGAACCCGATGGGTTGGGTCAGCTGCAGTCGAAACGTCTTGTCGTCGACGACCTCCAAGCTCTCGGTGAATTTCATGAGCGCCTGACCCATGCCGTCCTTGCCGCCCCAGCGCTCGATCGAGGCGACGCAGTCGGCTGCGGTGACGGGGGTGCCGTCATGCCAGAGAAGGCCGTCGCGGAGTGTGAAGGTGTAGGTCAGACCGTCATCGCTGACCTCGTAGGTGTCCACCATCTGCGGTTGGATCTCGTTGTTCGCGTCGGTCGCGAACAACGTGTCCCAAACCATGTAGGCGTGGTTGCGGGTGATGTAGGCGGTGGTCCAGATCGGATCGACGACCTTGAGGTTGCCGATCGGCACCGAACGCACGACGATCGGTTCTTGTGCCGCGACGTTGCCGGCGGCGACGACCATCGTCATGGCGCCGAGCAAACCGGCCGCGAGCAGTGTCGTCCTACGTCTTGTCATGGTCTCCCCTTCCCAGGCTTTTTCGTTGGCCTCATCGAGAACGCTCGAAACTCGTTGCGCAAGCATCGTGCCAACACCGGAAGGCACGGAAGCGCCGGGGCCGGCTGACGGAACCGGCCCGCCACCTCGTCACCTCTCTGGGCTTTCGGTTGCCTCGTGCCAGGCGAACCCG
>JBCBTD010000066.1:0-21072 GCA_039818825.1 Pseudomonadota bacterium | reverse complement strand
CAACCAGACCCTCTTCATGCGCGCAGACGAGGTCGATGCTGCGTGGCGCTGGATCGACCCGATCGCCGCCGGCTGGGCCGCACGCGGTACGCCGGCGAAGCCCTATCACGCCGGTAGCTGGGGCCCGGCCGACAGCACCGCCTTGATCGCGCGCGATGGCCGCGAGTGGCAGGAGAATGCGGGCTAGGAGGACGAGCGCCTCGGTCCGGCTGCTGCGCAAGTCGTGCCGCGCCGACCCCTCGGCCACTCGACGTCTCGAGCTGCATCGCCCGCTTTGGCGAGACGACCGGTAAGAACAATTGACCATGCGTTTCGCTTGCCACGAACTCGCACGATAATTCAGCGACGCGAGTGTGATTGCGATGACGACGGTCTACGACTACACGGCCCTCCTCAGCGATCGCCGGCACAACGAAGACATGCCGCTGGGCACGGCCAGCTTCGTTACCTACACGTTCCTCGACAACGCCGAAGTGCCGAGCCTGTTTGAGTATCAGCCGTACTCCAACAGCGGCTACTTCGCGTTCTCCTACATTCAGCAGGTCAGTTTTCGGGTGGCGCTGAGCCGACTGGAAGCCGTCGCCGGCGTCAAGTTCATCGAGGTTCACGACCCGGATGACGCCTCCATCCAGGTCTTCAACACCTACGGTTCCGACTTTGGGGGCTGGGCGAACTACCCGTTTGGCGGCAACGGTCGGCTGGTGATCGATTCCAGCGGCGACTATGCGCCGGGCACCTCGGCATTCGAGATCATCCTCCACGAACTTGGTCACGCGGTCGGCCTCAAACATCCGTTCGAAGGCACGCCGACGCTCCCATCGTCGTTGGACAACGAAAATTACACCTTGATGTCGTATACCGGCAATGGCGCTAATAATCAGTATTATGCACCCTTCGATGTTACAGCGATGCAGTATTTGTATGGCAGACCTGTTGGGGTGTATGGTGTCGGCTATTATTGGGAAGAGTACAGCAGCACATTCTATATCACCGGAACATGGACCGACGACAACCTGACCGGTGCGATGACGAACAACTACATCGACGGCGGTTGGGGGAACGACCGACTGGCGGGGAGGTACGGCGATGACATCATTCTTGGTGGTCTCGGTAACGACGTCCTGGTGAGTTCCTGGGGCAACGACGTGCTCATGGGCGGTGCCGGGCACGACGTGTTCCAGCTGGAGACCACGCCGGGTGGTGCGACCTACTTTGGCGATGCCGGCGCTGACTACTTTTTGGTCAGCTCGACGTTCCATGGCCGCATCGACGGCGGTGGCGATTTCGACACGGTCGACTACAGCACGATCGCTGGCAACATCGTGATCAACATGGACTCGGGCGGTTTCACGCTGATCGGTGTCGAGCAAATCATCGGGACCTGGTTCAGCGACTGGTTGCACGGCGACGCCCAAAGCAACACGTTCATGGGCGGCGCCAGCGGCGACCACATCGACGGCAAGGGCGGATTCGATACGGTCTCCTACGCCAACGCCGCGGTTCCTGTGGTGGCCGGCCTCGGGGCTTGGACGCACACGGGTGACGCCGCCGACGATATCCTGGTGTCGATCGAGGGCGTCGTTGGCTCAGCTTACGCCGACGCGCTCGACGGCGACGCCGGCGACAACTTCATCTCCGGAGGCGCCGGCGACGACTACATCTTCGCCGCCGCCGGCAACGACACCGTCGTGGGTGAGGCGGGCAACGACACGCTTCTGGGCGGGAGCGGCGACGATACGCTGAGCGGTGGGGTCGGGTACGATTACCTCGGCGGTGGCGACGGGCTCGACACCGCCAGCTATGCGGCCGCCACCGCAGGGATCGTCGTCGAACTGTTCGTCGATCGGGTGTCGAACGACGGCACCGCTGCGTTCGACAACCTCGCTTCGATCGAACGAATCAGCGGCAGCTGGTACGGCGACCTCATGTACGGTGACGGTTTGGACAACCAGCTCCTCGGCAATGGCGGTGCCGACGCCATTCTCGCCGGATATGGGAATGATTTCATCGCTGGTGGAGTGGGCAGCGATTACCTGTCCGGGTCGGGCGGCGGCGACTCGTTCTACTTCTCGATCTGGGACTTGCTGGCCAACGAATGGGACACGGTAGCGGATTTCGGGCAGGTCGCCGGCAATTTCGACACGTTGGCTTTTGCCGGCGGCTTGACCAGCACCGACATCACCATGTTCGATTCCGGCAACGACGTCTTCGTCTCGACGGTCGCACTCGCGTTCACGGGCGGTATCCAAGTGCTGAACGCGAGTATGGCCGACGTGGCCGATCAGCTCGTCTTCTACTGATGCTGCTGCTCCGCCGATCGGCCTTGCCGGACGCTGGCCTGCTGGCCCGGGCGGCGCGAGAACGTGGGTCGGCGCGCCATGTCTTCACCGACCAGTGTCGCCTCCGAAGCTCCGGAGTGTCCTTGCGCGTCATCGCCTCCGCCCGCGCGCGCCGGACCGTTCGCGTAGCTCGTCCATGAACGCGCCGAAGTGGCGGGGCTTGGTGTCGCCTTCCGCCCAAGGGTGGTAGCGCCGCAACGTCGCCAGGTCCTCGCGCTGCAGGCCGACGTCCAGCAACATGCGGTCGTCGAGATCGCGCAGCTTCGCCAGCGTGCTCCGGCGCCGCGCATGGTTGCGCCAGGCATGCCAAAGGCGCGCCGCGAGCGTCTTCGGCGCCTGCCGCAAGAGCGTCGTCGCGGGCACGACATCGAGCTTGTGGTCGAACATCGTTTCAGTCCTCCGAGCGCAGGCGGCACGCGCCGCTGCCACATCGACGACGATAGCGCGTGGCTACTGACACCCTTCCGTCAGCAGCCCTGACACGCTCCTGACAGCTTGCTGTCAGGAGCGTAGGTCTATGCTCTGCTGGCGAGCCGAAAACACCGGGCCAATGAGATGCGTCGAGCCGATCGGTTGTTCGAGATCATTCAGTATCTGCGCCGCAACGGGCGCGGTCCGGTGCGCGCCCGCGATCTCGCCGCCGCGTTGGAGGTTTCCGAACGGACGATCTACCGCGACGTGCGGGATCTGACGGCGAGCGGCGTGCCGATCGCGGGCGAGGCGGGTGTCGGCTACGTCTTGCGCGCCGGCTTCGATCTGCCGCCCCTGATGTTCAAGGAACAGGAGATCGAGGCACTGGTCCTTGGCGCGCGCATCGTCCAGTCCTGGGCCGACGCGGAGCTGGCACTGGCGGCGACCGACGTCATCGCCAAGGTCGAGGCGGCCATCCCCGAACGGCTGCGGAGCTTCATGGCGGAGACGGCGCTGTTGGCGCCGGCGCGGCACGGGGCGCGGCCGGTACTGTTCGACCCGGCCGAGCTGCGCCGGGCACTGCGCGCACGCCTGAAAGTTCGGTTCGGCTACGTCAACGAGGCCGGTCTCGCATCGGAACGCACCGTGTGGCCGCTTTCGGTCGCTTTCTTCGGTCAGGTATGGCTGCTGGCCGCTTGGTGTGAGTTGCGCAGCGACTTTCGCTGCTTTCGCCTCGATCGTATGACGGCGTTCGCGGTGGCTGACGACCACTACACACGTCAGCCGGGACGAACGCTACGGGACTTTCTCGACGTGTCGCCAGGGTGGGCCGCCGGGTCGATCCCTGTCGAACGGACCGCCGTGACGACACCGCCGTCGGCGAGCTGACAGCTGATCTTGCCCGACCGCAGCTGATCCCGCGGCGACGGCCGATCGGGCGTCGCCACTGCCGAGCCGGGTCTCGGTCCGAACGGGAAACGACCTTGCCAACGCCGGTCCGTAGGCATAAACAGGATATGGATAAAAAGTAACGTCAAGGCGCGGAGGCACGCGTGTCCCCACTCATCGCGTTCGCGGTCTCGCTGTTGCCGTCATTGGGCAAGCGCCTGGTCGACAACGTCCTGCCCGATGTCGAAAAACAGATCACCGACAAGGTGCAGGCCGTCTTGGGGACCACGGACCCGGACAAGGCTGCCGAAAAAGCCGAAGATCCGAAACTGGCGGCCCAGCTCCGGGTCCGGTTGTCAGAGATCGAGGCCGAAGCCGACAAGCGGCAACATCAAACGCAGGCCGCGCAGCTACAAACACAGCTCGACACGCTCAAGGCCGAACTGGAAGACACCCAGAACGCGCGAAGCATGCTCACCGATTTGAGTGAGCACGGCAGCGTCATGGCTTGGGGGCCGGTGATCGTCTCGACCATCGTCGTTTTGGGGTTCTTCGTCGTGCTGGGCATGCTGATGTTCGGCGAACTCCCGGTCCAGGCGAACGACCAGACCTTCATGCAGATCATCAACATCGCCGTCGGCGCTTTGACGGCAGGCTTCGCAACGGTGGTGAGCTTCTGGCTCGGGTCGTCGCAAGGCTCCCGGAACAAGGACACCAATGCGCTGCGCACGCAGCACATGGTGACGAGCATTCAGCTCGACAGTGCCAAGAACACGAAAGACATCGTCACGGCACAGTCGCAGCAGACGGCCGCGCTCCTCGACAAGGTCAATCAGCCCGCGGCCACGGCCCCGCCGCTGCAATCGGCCGGCGCGCCGCCGAAGGACGCGCGGCAGTTCCACAAGTGCATGGCCATCGTCCTCCAGCACGAAGGGGGGTACGTCGATGACCCGAACGACCCCGGAGGCGCGACCAAGTACGGGATCACGCACAAGACCCTAGCGGCGTGGCGCGGCGTGGCGGACTGCACGCCCGAAGAAGTGAAGGCGCTGACGGTCGACGAGGCGACCGAGATCTACCGCGCCAAGTACTGGAACGCTCTGAATTGCGATCAGCTACCCGCCGGAGTCGATCTCGTGACGTTCGACTTCGGCGTCAACGCGGGCGTCGGCCGCGCCGCGCGGACCTTGCAGGAGGCCGTCTCGGTCAAAGCCGACGGGCAAGTCGGGCCGATCACGATCAGCGCGGCACAGCGTCTGGCTCCCGAGTTCGTGGTGAACCGGGAGAGCGATTTGCGCCTCGACTACTACAAAAGTTTGAAGGACTGGGGGACCTTCGGAGACGGCTGGTCGCGTCGCACCGCCGAGACCCGCAGCGCGGCGCTGGAGATGATCGGCTAGGGCGTCGTCGACGTCCGCGGCACGTCGGGATCGTCGCGTCGGCTCAGCGTGCGGAGACGCCCACGGACGTACTTTGCCGCCGAACGAAAGTGGCTGGGCCCTGCGGCCTCGGCCCAGCGTCCGACCGTCCAGTGGTTGTTCGCCCCCTTCATCGGGGCGCCGTAGAGTTCGTCTTCGGAGAGTTCCGTCAGCAGCGCCACGAGCTTGGTGTGGTTCGCGAAGAGCAACGCCTGCTCGCCCTGCCAGGTGGACGACGCTCGAGCGACACGAAGATCCGCATTGTACCGCTTCAGCTCGTTCCACTTGTAGCCTTCAGCCGGAAAGTGCACCGGCTGACCAGCCTGGCCGTCGTGATACCAACCCAGGAACAGGTCGATCCAGTGCGCCCGGTGGCCGATGACGTCCTTGATCGACGTGCCGTCCTCGTCAGGGGGCATCGCCAACTCGGCGTCGACTGCGTCGAGGACCTTCTGGAGCTTGGCGATCTCGCGTTCGGTGACGGCCAGCAGCTCGGCTTTGTTCGATGCGGGCATGGTCGAGGTCGTCGTTTCCCGGTGCGAGGTCGCCCGGTCGGTACCTTGGGGCAGGCGAGGGCGCCGACCAACCCGGGGCCTCCGGCCTCGGGGTGGTCGGGTGTCGATGCTCAGGCGGCTTGGGCCGGTTCAGGCGGCGCCATGGCGCCGGTCATGATGGCCACCGCATCGGACATGGAGAAGTCCTTCGGGTCGATGACGCAGGCACGGCGGCCGAGGCGGTGGATGTGGATGCGGTCCGCCACCTCGAACACGTGCGGCATGTTGTGCGAGATCAGCACGATCGGCAGCCCTCGCGCCTTCACCTCGCGGATCAGCTCCAGCACACGGCGGCTCTCCTTGACGCCCAAAGCCGCCGTCGGTTCGTCCATGATCACGAACTTGCTGGCGAAAGCTGCCGCGCGTGCCACCGCCACGCCTTGGCGCTGACCGCCCGAGAGCGTTTCCACGGCCTGGTCGATGCTCTGCACGGTCATCAGCCCAAGCTCGGTGAGCTTCTCCCTGGCGAACGTCCGCATCCGCCGCTTGTCGAGCATCTTCAGCCATTTGCCGAGGAAACCCGGTTGGAACAGTTCGCGGCCCAGGAACATGTTGTCGGCGATGGACAGCGCCGGTGACAAAGCGAGGTTCTGGTAGACGGTCTCGATGCCGGCCGACCGAGCATCGATCGGCGACGCAAAGCGCGTCTCGACGCCGTCGATCTGGATCGAGCCGCTGTCGATCTGCAGGGCACCCGACACGGCCTTGATCAAGGTCGACTTCCCGGCGCCGTTGTCGCCGATGACCGCCAGGATCTCGCCCGGCAACAGATCGAAGTCGGCGTGGTCGAGTGCGGTGACCCGGCCGTAACGCTTGACCAGCGCCCGGCCTTTGACGATCGGCTCAGTCGTTCCGTTCGTGCTCATGAGGAGACCCTCCGGATCCATTGGTCGACCGCGACGGCGACGATGATCAGCAAGCCGACCGCGAAGGTCTGCCAAAGCACGTCGACACCGGCGAGCTTCAGCCCGGAGCGGAAGACGCCGACGATGAGTGCGCCGACCAGCGTGCCGAAGATGGCGCCGCGGCCACCGAACAAGGAGGTTCCGCCGATCACCACGGCGGTGATGGCGTCCAGGTTGCCTTCGTAGAAGCTCTGGGGCGAAGCCGAGCCGACCCGGCCGATGGCGGCCCAGCCGGCGAGCGCGCACAAGAACCCCGCCGCACCGTACACCGAGACCAGGATGCGGTCGGTGCGGATGCCCGAAAGCTCCGCAGCGTCCTTGTCGTCGCCGACGGCGTAGACGGCACGCCCCCAGGCGGTCCAGTTCAGCGTGTACCAAAGCACGCAGAAGACCAGGATCATCAGGAACGAGCCGTAGGTGAACTGGGCGCCGAACAGCGCGACCCGTTCGCCGAAGATCTTGAGCAAGGGCGCCGCCGCGTCGATGTCCTGACTGCGAACGGTCTGCGCGTCGGAGTACCACAGGCTCAGGGCGAAGAAGATCGACCAGGCACCGAGGGTGACGATGAACGGCGGCAGCCGCAGTGCCGGGGCCGGCCCGATGCCGGCGATGGCGACCCCGAGACCGAAGATCATGCCGAGCGGGAGTGCCCAGATCACCGGCATACCGATGGCGAGCAGCCCTATCCAGGCCAGAACGGCGACGGCGATCGGCAAGAGCCGTGCGCGGGTGACGAGCGAACCGCTGAACAGTCCGCAGATCGTGCCGACGGCGAGCCCGGCGAGGATCGCCAGCACGGTCGGCGCACCACCTTCCACGGCCAAGCGCGCCATGACCATGTAGCTCAGCACCATCACCGCCGCGACCGAGAGGTCGATGCCGGCGGTCAGGATCACCAAGGTCTGTGCCGCGCCGAGAATGCCGATGATCGTCACCTGCTGGATGATCAGCGACAGGTTGAACGCGGAAAAGAAGTTCGGCGCGACGGCGGCGAACGCCAGACAGCTGAGGATCAACACCAGCGTCGGTGCGGCCGTCGGGTTGCCGTGAAGGAAATGCTGGAACTTGGAGACCAAACCCTTGTCGCGCTCGTCGAACTTGGCAACGTCGGTTGCCGCGTCCTCCAAACGACGTTCGAAGTCTTGCTGCGGGCGCGCGACGGCGCCTGCCGGATCACCTTCGGCCATGATAGCCTCCCTTGCGGGGACGTCTTCGGGATGGCGCGGCGACGACGCGCCGGCAGCCGGGGCGGCCTGGGCCGCCCCGGGTCAGTGGCGGCTCAGCCCCAGCACTTGGTCAGAGCTTCCTCCGAGCTGATCGACGGGATGCCGTCGACCGGTGCGTCGGTGACGAGCTCGACGCCCGTGTCGAAGAAGCTCAGGCCTTCGGTGTTCTCGGGCTTGGCACCGCTCTTGGCGAACTCGGCCACCGCCTCCACGCCGAGCGAGGCCATCCGCAGCGGGAACTGCATCGACGTGGCGCCGATGATGCCCTCCTTGACGTTCTGGACACCGGGGCAACCGCCGTCGACCGAGACGATCAGCACCTGGTCTTCCATGCCGAACGACTTGAGCGCTTCGTAGGCGCCCGCGGCGGCAGGCTCGTTGATGGTGTGGACGACGTTGATGCTAGGATCGACCTGCATCAGGCTCTCCATGGCCGTCCGGCCGCCTTCTTCGGAACCGAGCGTGGTATCGCCGCCGACGATGCGCGGATCGTCCTCGTCGTACATCTTGTTCGGGTCTTTGGTGTCGACGCCGAATCCCGCGAGAAAGCCCTGGTTGCGGAGCACGTCGACGGTGATCTGCGCTTCCGATAGGTCGAGCGTGGCGATCTTGGCCGAGGAGGTGTCACCCATGGTGGCGGCTGCCCACTGGCCGATCAGCTCACCCGCCCGGTAGTTGTCGGTGGCGAACGTCGCATCGGCGGCATCGACCGGGTCGAAGGGGGTATCGAGGGCGATCACCAGAAGCCCCGCTTCACGGGCGCGCTCGACCGTCTCCGCGAGCCCGGCGGGGTCTGAAGGCGTGATCAGGATGCCGGCAGCGCCGGCGGCGACCAAGCTTTCGATCGCCTCGATCTGCGCTTCGTTGTCACCGTCGTACTTGCCGGCGAAGCTGCGCAGCTCGACACCGAGCTCGGCAGCCTTGGCATCGGCACCTTCCTTCATCTTCACGAAGAAGGGGTTGGTGCTGGTTTTGGTCACCAGGCCCACGATCACGTCGTCGGCGCTTGCCGGGGTCGCGGCAAAGGCGGCGGCGAGCGCCGTGGTGGCGAACAGCCAGTTTTTCATCTGAGGCCTCCCTGGGCTCTATGGGGCGCCGTGACGCGGACCGCCGCGACGGCTCGGATGACAAAGCTTCATCCAAGGCGTGGAGTCAATAACTAAATCAGTTTGCGTTTCTTATTCGATGGCCCTAGGCTGAGCATGTCGTTGCCTGGGAGACCGCCGTGCGGGGAGGCGATACGAGCGCGCTGCGTGCGTTCAACGAGCGGCTGATCATCGGCGCGATCCGCCAGCACGGACCGTTGTCGAAGGCCGAGCTGGCCCGTGCCACGGGCCTCAGTGCCCAGGCCGCGTCGACGATAGTCAATGCGCTGGTCGGCGATCAGCTGCTCGTCAAGCAGCCCAAGGTGCGGGGGCAGGTCGGCCAGCCCTACACGCCGATGGCATTGGCACCCGATGGGGCCTTTTCGCTCGGCGTGAAGATCGGGCGCGGCAGCGTCGAAGCCGTGCTCGTCGACTTCGTCGGCGGCGTGGTCGCCAACCGCGAAGGCCGCTTCGAGGCGCCCCTGGCCGACATCGCCATGCCCATGGCGGTCGACTGCGCACGCGCCGTTCTCGGCACGGCCAGCCGCAAGGTGCGGAGCCGGATAGCGGGCGTCGGCATCGCCATGCCGGGCGACCTGCCGGCCTGGTCGGTGGAGCTGGGGTTGGCGCCCGGCGCCCTCGAGGGCTGGCGCTCGCTCGACGTCGCGGCAGCGATGCACGTCGGCACCGACTTGCCGGCCGAGGTCTACAACGACGCAACCGCGGCCTGCGCTGCCGAGATGGCCCTTGGCGACACGCTTGGCGGTGGGAGCGCGCTTTACCTCTATCTCGGCACCTTCGCCGGCGGCGGCCTCGTGCTCGACGGCAGGCTGTTCCGCGGCTCCCGCGGCAACGCGGCTGCCGTGGGTTCGATGCCGATGGCGGTCGCGGACGAGGACGGCCGGCCGCTGCAGCTGCTGCACGAGGCATCGGTGGCCGTGCTGGAGCGGCGCCTCGCACCCTTGGGCGTCGCGGGCATCGACGGGCTGGCCGCCGACGACGGCCCGCCGGTCGTCGCAGCCGTGGTCGAACGTTGGATCGCGGAGGCGGGCAGGGCGTTGGCGCGGACGATGATCGCAACGGCCGCCGTGCTCGACATCGAGACCGTCGTGCTCGACGGCCTGCTCGGGCGTCGTCATCTGGAGCGCCTCGCCGCGGCCACGGAAGCGGCGCTCGAAGGCTTCAACACCAAAGGCCTTTCACCCTTCACGCTGCGCTTGGGCTCGGTCGGCCGCAGTGCGCGGGTGCTCGGTGCGGCGCTTCTGCCGCTGAGCCAGCGCTACTCGGCCGACCCCGACGCTCTGGTCGCCGGCCCGCGCGAGAAGGCGGCAGCCACGACGGCGTGAGTGCACGCCGGCCCGGGCTTGCGCCGACGACTGCGCCGACCGACAAGCGCCGCGACGGGGAAAGGGAGAAGCCATGACCGTGATCGATCGCATCGGCGAGGTCACCGAGCGTATCCGGAAACGTTCGGCGGACGACCGGCGGCGCTATCAGGACCGCATCGGCGAAGCCGCCCGCCGCGGCCCCCAACGCGACAAGCTCTCCTGCGGCAACCTTGCTCACGGCTTCGCGGCTTGCGGGCCCGCGGACAAGGAGGCGCTCAAAGCCGGCGTGCAGGCCAACATCGCCATCGTCTCCGCCTACAACGACATGCTGAGCGCCCACCAGCCACTGGAGACTTTTCCGCAGTTGATCAAGCAGGCGGTGCGTGACGCCGGCGGTGTCGCCCAGTTCGCCGGCGGCGTGCCGGCCATGTGCGACGGCGTCACCCAGGGCCAGGCGGGGATGGAGCTGTCGCTCTTCTCCCGGGACGTCATCGCCATGGCGAGTGCGGTCGCCCTCTCCCACGACATGTTCGACGGTGCCTTGTTCCTCGGCGTCTGCGACAAGATCGTGCCGGGCCTGCTCATCGCCAGCCTCGCCTTCGGCCACCTGCCGGCCGTGTTCGTTCCCGCCGGGCCAATGACCTCGGGCCTGCCCAACGCCGAAAAGTCGCGCATCCGCCAGCTCTTCGCCGAGGGCAAGATCGGCCGTGACGAACTGCTGGAGGCCGAGAGCGAGTCCTACCACGGCCCCGGTACCTGCACGTTCTACGGCACCGCCAACACCAACCAGATGCTCATGGAGATCATGGGCCTGCACCTGCCCGGCGCCTCGTTCGTCAACCCCAACACGCCGCTCCGCGACGCGCTCACCTCGGCCGCCGCCAAGCGGGTCACCGAAATCACCGCGCTCGGCAACGACTACACCCCCGCGGGCGACGTCATCGACGAGCGGGCCGTGGTCAACGGCGTGGTCGGCCTCCATGCGACCGGCGGCTCGACCAACCACACCATCCACCTGATCGCCATGGCCAGGGCCGCCGGCATCCAGCTCACCTGGGACGACTTCGCCGACCTTTCCGAGGTCGTGCCGCTCCTGACCCGCATCTACCCGAACGGCTTGGCGGACGTGAACCACTTCCACGCCGCCGGTGGCATGGCCTTCCTCATCGGTGAGTTGTTGGACGCTGGCCTCGTCCACCCGGACACCTTGACGGTAGCGGGCGAGGGCGGTCTCGAGCGCTACCGCCAGGAGCCGAAGCTCGGCAATGGCGGCCTCGTCTGGACCGACGGCCCGACCCAGAGCGGCAACGCCGAGATCCTGGCGCCCGTCGCCAAGCCCTTCAGCGCCGATGGTGGCCTCAGGCTCCTGAACGGCAATCTCGGGCGCGCGGTCATCAAGGTGTCGGCGGTGAAGCCCGAGCACCACGTCGTCGAGGCGCCCGCGCGCGTCTTCCACGACCAGAACGACGTGAAGGCGGCGTTCGAGGCGGGCGAATTGGACCGCGACGTCGTCTGCGTCGTCCGCTTCCAGGGCCCGAAGGCCAACGGCATGCCGGAGCTGCACAAGCTCACACCGTTCCTCGGCGTCCTCCAGGACAAGGGCTTCAAGGTCGCCCTCGTCACCGACGGCCGCATGTCGGGCGCCTCGGGCAAGGTCCCCGCCGCCATCCACTTGACCCCCGAAGCCCTGGACGGCGGCGCCATCGCCAAGCTCAGGGACGGCGACGTCGTGCGGGTGGACGCGAAGGCCGGCACGCTGGCTGCCCTGGTCGACGCCGCGACGTGGGCCGCCCGCGCGAACGCCGAAGCCGACCTCGCCCACTACCACACGGGGCTCGGTCGAGAGCTGTTCGCCGGGTTCAGACACCTGGTCGGCGGGGCGGAGACCGGTGCGGCGTCGTTCGGCGCTTGAGCGGCCGTTGAAGTTGACCGTCCGTCGTGATTACATTGGAGCCATCTTGTTGCGTTGTGGCATTGGAGACGAGGCGTGGCCGACGTGCGATTGCTTGTCGAGGTCGTCCCGACGGCGACCGGAGAAGCGCAGCTTCATGCACTGACGGCGGGGCTTGCTCGGCGGCTGGGTAGCGACGGTGCCTTTCGGGTCGACGAAGCGACGCGGGCTGCGCCGGACCAGTCGCGCGGGCTGGAGGTCGCAGAGATCGGCCGCGTGCTCGTCGAGTGGGGACAGGCCTACGGACCGGAGCTCGCCGCCGGCGCCGCCGGGGCGCTCGGCGCTCAGGTCGTCGATGGCTTGGTCGCGGCCGTGCGGGTGTGGATGGGCGATGCCGGGCCGACGGTCGACAAGGTCATCATCGAGGCCGATGACGGCGTCACCCTCGAAATCACGACCAACGGTGCCGATCCGAAGCAAGTTGCTCAAGCGGCCGCGGCTTACGCCGAGCGACTGAAGGCAACCGACTGATGAGCGGCGAGCGCCACGCGCTGCTGATCGGCTGTGGGACCTTCGACGATCCGAACATTTCGCCGCTGCGCGGTGCGCTCGGCGACGTCGACGCGCTGAAGACAGTGCTCGAGGAGCGAGGCGGCTTCGCGAGCGTCGAAACGTTGCCCGACCCGACGCTCGCACAGTTCAGGCGGGCCGTGGCGGCGCTTTACCATGGCCGTCGCCGCGACGACTTCGTGCTGTTCTACTTCGCTGGCCATGGTCGGCTCGATGCGCTGAGCGACGATTTCCATTTCGTCGCGAAGGACACCGAACTCTTGCATCTCACGGCGACGGCGGTCGATCTGCCGTTCCTGCACCGAACGATGGGCAGGAGCGGTGCAAGGCGGCAAGCGGTGATTCTCGATTGCTGCCACGCTGCGGCCGCGTTGCCCGACGCGCGTCGCGTCCCGCCGGAGCGCGTCCACGATGAGGCGACCTTCGCCATCGAGGGCTACGGTACGGAGTTTCTGGCCGCGACCGACAAGCTGAAGCTGGCCCACGAAGAAGACGGCGTCGGTTTGTTCACGCAGGCGCTCGTGGAAGGGCTCGGCGGCGCTGCCGGTGCCCCGGATGCCCTCGAGGTCTCCTTGCGCGACCTGGACGGCTTCGTCCGCCGGCGGTTGCGAGACAGTATCGCTGATCCGGCGAAGGACATGCGCCCGGTCTACGCCTGCCACGCCGAGACGAGCTTCCCGCTCGTGCGAAAGGCGCCCACCGCCTTGCCGCTGCCCGACGACCTGATCGCTGCGATCAGCCACGAAACCCACTTCGCGCGGCTCGGCGCGGCCGATGCCGTCCTCAGGCATGTCGAGCGCGAGCCGCTCTGTCGCGAGGCCGCGACAGAGCTCCTCAGAGCTCGGTTGCTGCCGGGCTGCGAGCGTGACTACGAGGTGCGACAGAAGCTCGAGGAAACCCTGGGCGCGCTCGTTTCCGCGTCTGCAGTGGCGGTGTCGGTTGTGGCCGTATCGCGAGAACCAGCCCAGCCGCCGTCAGAGCCTGATCCGCCTGCGCGGCACGTCCGGAAACCGCTCACCGTCTTCCGCGACGTCGACGCGCCCTGGTGCCCGGAGATGGTCGTCATCCCAGCGGGCGAGTTCCTCATGGGGTCGCCACCGGACGAGAAAGAGAGGTACGGCGACGAAGGGCCACAGCACCGCGTATCGGTGCCGTCGTTCGCGCTTGGTCGATTTCCAGTCACCTTCGACGAATACGACCACTTTTGCGAGATCATGGGGCGAGAGAAGCCTGAAGACGCGGGGTGGGGGCGCGGTCGGCGGCCGGTCATCAACGTGTCGTGGCAGGACGCGGACGCTTACCTGTCTTGGCTGAGTGAGGTGAGCGGGCAGGCATATCGTCTGCCGAGCGAGGCCGAGTGGGAGTACGCCTGCCGCGCCGGGACCACGACTCGTTTCTCCTTCGGCGACGACGCCGATCCCAAGTCGCTCAACTATGGAGGGAACGTCGGTGAGACGACGGAGGTCGGCAGCTACTCGGCCAATGCCTGGAGCCTGCATGACATGCATGGCAACGTCTGGGAGTGGTGCGCAGATGGTTGGCACGACGGCTACGAAGGAGCCCCCACCGACGGCTCGGCTCAGTTGAATGTGAAAGGCGCGAGCCGCGTCGTCCGCGGGGGCTCCTGGCTCCTCGAGGCGCGGGGCTGCCGCGCGGCGTGCCGGCTCAGGTTCGGGCCCGGCGACCGGCTCGGCGACCTCGGCTTCCGCCCTGCCCGAGGTCAGGGGTGAGCTCAAGGGCGCGGAGCGCCTGCGGCAAGGGCGCCGGCGTGGTGCGGCGGAGCCGCGCCTCGCAGGTGCCAGCGCTGCCGTGGGGGTCTGGGGGCGGAGCCCCCAGCGCTCGCAAAGGACTTCATGGTCCACACGTCACCAATCTCGGGGAGAACAGGATGCGCGGGAATCGACGTTCGATCGGCGTCGCAGCAGCACTCGCAAGCGCCTGGCTCGTCCTTGCTGCCGCTGACGCCCCGGCCTTCGCCGAGGAGCCCGCCATCCACGGCGCGTGCATGGGCGCGCCCGACGAGGCGACCCGCATCGCGCTGATCTCGGCGTTCGGCGGCGAGACCGACCGGCTCGTTCAGGAGATGCTGCGCGGCGAGGACCGGGACGCCTATCAAGGGTGCGCGGTGATCAACGGCTATCGCTACGTCATGGGCCGGCTGCGCGGCCATGGCGTCGTCGTGGTGCTGACCAATCCCAGCATCGTCAACGCGGCGATGGTCACGCAGATGACCCTCGACCGCTTCGTCGTCAGCCACGTCGTCTTCAGCGGCATCGCCGGTGGCATCGGCGGCAGAGGCGCCAATGACGACGACGCGGCGACGGCCAACGAGGCGCCGCTCGGCACGGTCGTGATCCCCCGCCGCTGGGGGTTTCACCAGGAGTCCTTCTTCAACCGCACCGGCGATACCGTGCCCTGCGCCGCGCTGATCACTCTGGAACTCAACGACACGCTGCAACCCACTGCCGCGGAAGCCGAATCGTGCCGCGCCGCCCTCGGCGAGGGCGGTGCGCCCGGGGCGGCAAACCAGGCCTCGCTGTTCGCGCCCGACGCCCAGTTCCCGTTCCTGCGCGACACCAACGTCACCTCGGCCGCGGCGCCGCAGTACTACCTGGACGAGGACGGCACCCAGCGCCTGCGCGGCGTGCCGCTGCCGGATGCCGCTGCCGATCCGGCGCGCGATCAGGCGTTCCGGTTCTGGTTCGAGGTGGACGAGACGCTGTTTGCCCATGCGCGCGACCTGGACGTGACCTTGCTCGACTGCGTGCCCGAGGGCACGAGCGACAGCTGCAAAGGCGCCCCCCTCGACCCGGCACCCAGAGTCGTCGTCGGCGAGAACGGCGTGAGCGGCCCGGCCTTCGTCGACAACGCTCCTTACCGAGAGTTCCTCGCCCACGTGCTGAACTTCGACGAGGCCGGCCGGCGCGGCGACGACACCGACGTGCTGGTCGTCGACATGGAGACGGCGGCCGCCGCCCAGGTCGCCTATACGAACGGGGTCCCCTTCATCGGCATCCGCGGCGTCTCCGATCTCGCCGGTGCGGGCGACGACAACGCCGCCGCCGAGCTTCGCACCTTCTTCGGCGTCGCCGCCGAAAACCAAGCCCGCACCGTCCTGGCCCTGCTGGAGCAGCTCGACGCGGAGGAGCCGTGATGACGTTCGAGGGTGCTCATGCTGCGTCGTAGAAAGATGGCGCAAAATATTGTTTTGTAGTGCGTTTTTTCCTCCGATGTAGCGGATTGCACGTGGCGTCATCGACGCCATCGCCCGAGCCGGACGGCCATGGCAGACGGAAGACCGAAGCTCCCGAACAGCGGTTGCTGATCGACCTGTCTCTGCCGTGCAATCGGCTACGGTTCGCTCGGCGGCGATGTGTGGCTCAGCGCGAGAGCAGGCCGACGGCGCCGCCGGAGATCAGGCGGGTGATGTCCAGGAGCACTTGGGGTACGGCGAAGCCGCCGGGGCAGGCGATGTATTGGGGCGTCCAGACCGGCTCGAACTTCTCCTTGAAGCTGCGCAAGCCCTCGAACCGATAGAACTCCTCGCCGTGGCGGTAGATCGTCGTGCCGATGCGGTTCCACGTGGTCGCCAGCCGGTGGTCGGCGAGCCCGGTGAGCGGCGTCGCACCGAGGTCGAACCAGCGATAGCCCTCCCGTTGGCCGAGCAGCAGGAGCTCGGCGAAGAGCGCGTCCATCAGCACCGACGAGACGCCATGGCGGTAGCGCATCAGATCGACCGACAGCTCTTCCTTGTCGGCACCGCGCAGCACGTTGGCGAAGGCGACGATCTCGCCCTCGCGCCGGACGACGGCGCAGTCGCACTGGACCAGGTAGTCCGGTTCGAACCAGCCGAGCGCGAAGCGCTTCTCCTTGCCGGCCTTGTGCTGCAGCCAGTCGTCGGAGACGACGCGAAGCTGGTCCATGACCGCGCCGACCTCGGCCGCCGGCAGCACGTCGAAGACCAGCCCCTCCCGCTCGATCCGCCGCTTGGCATAGCGAAAGTCGCGTGATGCCGGCGTCTTGAGGCTGAACGTCTCCAACGGCACCCGCGCCACCTCGCCGATCTTCAAGATCGCCAAGCCCATGTCGAGGAAGGTCGGCAACATGGTCGGGCGAACGGCGTAGAAGACGGGGCGCAGCGCCTCGCGGTCGGCCAGCTCCCGGAACTGCCAGGCGAGCGCTTCGCCGGCCGCTTCGTCGCCGACCGGATCGCCCTTGGTGATCAGGCTGCCGCCGGCCATGCCGTACATCAAGAAGGCGCGGTCCTCGGGATCGATCAGGAACTGCTTGTCGCCGTAGAGCGCCGCGGTGGCTTCGGGGTTGGGTGAGGCGGTGACCAACCGGCGCACGGCATCGGGCACGTCCCGGGCGCCGGATGCTGCCGGCGGCCTGACGGGCGCGCGCAGCACCAAGAAGACGCCGGCGGCGATGACCACGGCCACCATGGCGACGCTCGCCCGGAGAAAGCGCGAAGCGTCGCCGTCCCAGGCCAGGGTCCACCACAGATCGTCGGCGTAGGCGACGTGGCGGAAGGCGAAGAACCCGAGCCAAATGGCGGCGCCGACCGTCGTTGCGACCACCAGCAGCCAGCGCGCGTTGAGCAGCGCGCCGAGCGAACGACGGCGACGGTAGAAGGCGGGCCTGGCGAATGCGAGCAGACTGGCGCCCATGAAGAGCACGAGCGCCTCGACCCAGTCGAAGCCTTTCAGCAAGGAGGCGACGGCACCTGCCAGCATCAGCAGAAGAGCCAGTCGCCAGGCCTCCGCAAGCCGTCGGTAGAGCCCGTGCGCCAGCACCAACAGCACGACGCCGATGACGCTCCCCAGAAGGTGCGACGTTTCGATGACGCCGAGCGGCAGCCAATCCTCGAGGAACGCCAGACGCGCGTCGAACGACGGCGTCACCCCTGACGCCATCAGCACGAGGCCACAGACACAGGCAAGGCCGGCGGCGAGCGGCGGTGCCAGCGCCTTGCCGACGGGCGCCAGCGCCCGGACCGGCCCGGTATCCGTCGGCGCGTTGCGCACCTCGGCAAAGGCGAGGGCCGTGGCCGCCAAGGCGAACGGCAAGAGGTAGTAGACCACCCGGTAGAGCACCAGCGCCGCGATCACGTCCGGCGTCGCCGGCACCTGCAGGGCCAGCAGCAAGGTTGCCTCGAACACGCCGATCCCGCCCGGTGTGTGGCTCGCCGAGGCAAGGACCATGGCACCCAGGAAGGCGACGATGAACGCGGCCGGACCGGGAACGACGTCCGGCGGCAACAGCACGTAGAGGGCGAAGGCGGCGGCCGAGACGTCGACGAAGCCGGCGGCCAGCTGGCCGAGAGCGATCGGCGCCGAGGGCAGGGGCAGCGTGTAGCCCCGCACCGCCAATTCGCGCCCGCCGCGGCCGAGCCAGAACAAGAGGCCGAGGGCTGCCGCGAGCAGGGCCAGGCCGAGCCCGCGATCGATCGCCGGCGCAATGGCATCGAGCCAGGGCAGGCCGGCCGGATCGAGCACCAGCGCCACCGCGAACAAGACGATGACGCCGCCCCAGAGCCCCGCCCAGGAAAGCAGCGCGACCCGGCCGATGTCGGCTGCGTCCATGCCTGCCTTGGCGTAGACCCGAAAGCGGACGGCGCCACCGGTCAAGATGCTGAAGCCGAGCGTGTTCGAGAGTGCGAAGCCGATGGTCGAGGCGAAGGCGGCGATCGGCCAGGCCAGCGCCACGCCGACCAGTGCCACCGGCAACAGCGCCCGCAGCCAGGGCCACCAGCGATGCGATCGCCAAGCCGGTGCCGCCACCACCGTCACGGGCGAGCGTTTCCGAACGTGCCGTTCATCGAGGTCCTCCGTTGCGGCTTGGCCCGCCGGCGTTGGCCGACGCGGTCGGCGGAGGTGTGGGTCAGTTCGGCGGCGATGTCGACAGGTGGATCGCACCTGCGGGCCGGCCAACCGCGGTTGTGCCGCAGAGCCGCCGCGGCCATGGTCCCGCATGCGCCAGCCGATCGGAGTGGGCGACGGGAGAGTTCGAGGGTGCACTGACCGTGATCGATGCCGACCGGCTGGAGCGAATACTGACCGACGTGGCCAGGGCCGGACGAAGCGTCAGCTATCGCGAGCTCTTGTTCCTGTTCGACCGTCGCGTCGGACCGAACAACGTTCGCGCGTTGATGCGGGTGCTGGGCGAGGTCTGTCGGCGCAGCGAAGCGCGCGGCGAGCCCGACCTCGCCTGCCTCGTCGTGCGCGAGAGCGACCGCCTGCCGGGCGAAGGCTACTTTGCGGCCGAGGCCGAGCGCGGTGAGCCGCTGGAGGGCTCCAGGCGAGCACGGGTCGACCGTGCTCAAGCGACGGCCTTCGCCTTCTGGCGCGATCGTCCCGGACCTTGAACGACCGCGTTTGGCCGCCCTCCACACGCGGCCCGGTTCACGCGGGCGGAGCCCGCGCCTAGGGTTGCCGGCGACGACGATTGGGAGACGAGGCCATGCGGCTCGAAGGAAAGACGGCGATCGTGACCGGTGCGGCGCGGGGCCTCGGCCTAGCCTGCGCCGAACGGTTCGCCAGCGAGGGGGCGTCGGTGGTGATGGCGGACGTCGACGCGGCGGCGGGCTCTGCCGCGGCGGACGCGATCTCGGCCGACGGCCGCTACGCGAAGTTCGTCGAGACCGACGTCGGCGATGCTCATGCCGCGGGTTGTTTGGTCGACGCGACGTTGGAGTGGGCCGGACGGGTCGACGTGCTGGTGAACAACGCCGGGATCATCCGAAGCGCGGAGTTTCTGGACCTCACCGAGGCCGACTTCGACGCCGTCCTGGCCACCAACCTGAAAGGCGCCTTCCTGGTCGGCCAAGCCGCGGCGCGGGCGATGGTGTCGCGCGGAGCCGGTTCGATCATCAACATGAGCAGCATCAACGGCACGGTGACGATCGCCAATCAGACCGCCTACAACGTTTCGAAGGGCGGCCTGAATCAGCTAACACGGGTGATGGCCCTGTCGCTGGCCGACCAGGGCGTCCGCGTGAACGCCATCGCCCCCGGTTCGATCATGACCGACATGCTGAAGGTCGTGATGCACGACGCCGCCGCCCGGCGGACCATCTTGTCGAGGACGCCGATGGGCCGTTGCGGCGAGCCCGACGAAATAGCGAGTGTGGCGCTGTTCCTCGCGAGCGACGACAGCAGCTACGTCACTGGCGAGGTGGTCACGGTCGACGGCGGCCGCATGACGTTGAACTACACCGTCAAGGTCCCCGAGTGACGAGCATCTTTGAACTGATGGCTTGCGTCAAAACCATCAACTGGTTGAATTCGAAAGCAATCTCAGTTCCGTTTCTTCGGCTTCCAGC
This sequence comes from Pseudomonadota bacterium, assembly GCA_039818825.1. Classification (GTDB taxonomy): domain Bacteria; phylum Pseudomonadota; class Alphaproteobacteria; order Geminicoccales; family Geminicoccaceae; genus JBCBTD01. The sequence goes on along the minus strand of JBCBTD010000066.1, from coordinate 1,133 downwards.
ATCAACGCCGCCAAAGCCAGGCGGCTTTCCATGATCAGCGCGACCGCCGCCGCAAGCAGGGCAAGGAAGCCGACGCCGCCGGCCACAGCGGCAGCGATCACGTCGACGCCGAGCACCGCGTCGATACCGACATGGGCGAACGCGGCGCCGACGATCGACAGCATCGTCGCCAAGGCGAACATGCCGCTGGCCAGATAAAGCGCGCCCAGAGCGAAGGCGATCACACGAGCGCGGCGCTGATTGGCCTCGAGATCGCGGCGCAGCACCGGCAACAACGAAGCTGGCGCCGAGCAAAGCTCGGCCGAGAGTTGGCGCGCACGATCGACCGACCTGCCGAAACGGTTGGTCACCGCCAGCACCAGCAAGGAGCAAGCGTTGGTCAGGAGCGCCGGTCCCGCGATGTACGAGAGGATCACGAAGGGGTTGTCGAGGGTCGGGTCCATAGCGGTGGTTCGGCCTTCCGAAAAGCGCGCGCGGACCCTAGCCGTTGGCATGGCCACCGCCTAGCTTCGGACCATGGACGGTCTCGGCGATCTCAGCGGCAAGCACGTGCTCGTGACCGGCGCCACCACCGGGATCGGCGCCCACGTCGCCCGCGCGTTGGCCACCGGTGGCGCGCGCCTCTGGGTGCATGGTCGCGATCCAGCTCGCACGGCAGCGGCTGCGGCGGCCGCCGGGCCAGGCGCCGTGCCGGTGGTTGCCGACTTCGAGCGCTTGCGCGACGTGCGCGCGCTCGCGGCACGAATGGCGGAGGAGACCGACCGGCTCGACGTGTTGGTCAACAACGCCGGGCTGATCCGCGACCGCTTGGTCATCACCGAGGACGGCGTCGAAAGCACCTTCGGCGTCAATCACTTGGCGCCATTCGTTCTGACTCTGTCGTTGCTGTCGTTGCTGCAGGCATCGCCGGCGGCGCGCATCGTCACCGTCGCATCGCGGGCGCACCGCCAAAGCAAACGCTTCGACGTCGACGATCTCGTTCGGCCGAGCTGCTACGAGACGCTGGAGGCCTATGCGCGATCGAAGACCTGCAACATCCTCTTCACCCGCGAGCTGGCTCGGCGCCTGGCTGCAACGCCGACCACGGCAAACTGTGTCCACCCCGGTTTCGTGGCGTCGCGGTTCGGTCGCGA
>JBCBTD010000065.1:0-21435 GCA_039818825.1 Pseudomonadota bacterium | reverse complement strand
TCGCCTCCGACCTCGACGCGTCCACCCAGCGACTTCTGAGCCGTGGCGCGCGGCTCACGGAGCTCCTGAAGCAGCCGCAATACCAGCCGATGAGCAACGAGCTGCAGGTCTGCGTGCTGTTCGCCGGGGTGCGCGGCTATCTCGACAAGGTTGCGGTTGGTGACGTCGGCCGCTTCGAGGAAGGCTTGGTGCTCGAGCTGAAAGACAAGGGCGTCGGCGTGCTCGACGCGATCCGAGGCAGTGGGCAGCTCGACGACGACACCGAGACGAAGCTGAAGACGCTGGTCGACGGCTACGCCTCCGCGTTTGCCTGAGCGCCGCCGATGCCGAGCCTCAAAGACCTGCGAAACCGGATCTCCAGCGTCAAGCAGACGCGGAAGATCACCAGCGCGATGAAGATGGTCGCATCGTCGAAGTTGAAGCGGGCGCAGGAAGCAGCGGCGCGGGCTAGACCCTTCGCCGACCGGATGGCGTCGATGCTGGCCAACCTAGCGGCCGCATTGCAGGGTGGCGCCGGCGCTCCGCCTCTCCTGGCCGGTTCTGGCAAGGACGAGGTGCATCTGATCTTGGTGGCGACGGCGGATCGCGGGCTGTGCGGCGGCTTCAACACCTCGATCGTCCGCGGTGTGCGGCGACGCGTGCGGGCGCTCCGTAGCGACGGCAAGACGGTCAAGCTGATCTGCATCGGCCGCAAGGGTCGTGACTTGCTGCGCCGCGATCTCGGTGACCTGATCGAAGCCTATGTCGGTGACGTCGTCGGCAAGAAGAGGCTCGACTTCGTCGACGCCGAGCGCATCGCCGAAATGGTTACCGATCGCTTCGCGGCGGGCGAGATCGACAGCTGCAGTATCGTCTACAACCGCTTCAAGAGTGCGATCAGCTCGGAGCTGACGTTCAAGGGGCTGATCCCGGTCGAGCTGCCCGAGCTGCCGGAAGGTGCTGCCGGCGGTACTGGTGAGCCGCAGGCCGTCTACGAGTTCGAGCCGGAAGAAGGCGTAATCCTGGAGCGGTTGCTGCCGACCAACCTGGCGGTGCAGATCTTCCGGGCACTGCTCGAGAATTCGGCATCCGAGGAGGGTGCGCGGATGGCGGCGATGGACAACGCCACGCGCAACGCCGGCGAGATGATCGACAAGCTGACCCTGAGCTACAATCGCCAGCGGCAGGCTGCGATCACCAAGGAACTGATCGAAATCGTCTCCGGCGCGGAAGCCGTCTGAGCACAGTGGGAGACCCATGATGGACGAGCTGAGCGCCAGCAACGTCACCACCGGTCGTGTCGTCGAGGTCAAGGGCGCGGTCGTCGACGTGCATTTCGAAGGCGAATTGCCGAACATCCTGTCAGCACTGGTGACCGAGATCGACGGACGTCGGTTGGTTCTCGAAGTCGCTCAGCATCTCGGCGAGTCGACCGTGCGGACCATCGCCATGGACGGCACCGACGGCTTGACCCGCGGCCAAGAGGTGGTGAACACCAACGAACCCATCGCCGTGCCCGTCGGCAAGGCGACGCTCGGGCGGATCCTCAACGTCGTCGGCGAGCCGGTCGACGAGGCGGGCCCGGTGAACGCCGACATCACCCGCGTGATCCACCAGCCGGCGCCGGACTTCGTCGATCAGTCTACGGCTACGGAAGTCCTCGCCACCGGCATCAAGGTGGTCGATCTCCTGACGCCCTATCCCAAGGGCGGTAAGATCGGCCTGTTCGGTGGTGCCGGTGTCGGCAAGACCGTGTTGATCATGGAGCTGATCAACAACATCGCGAAAGCGCACGGCGGCTACTCGGTGTTCGCCGGGGTCGGCGAGCGCACCCGCGAGGGCAACGACCTTTACCACGAGATGGTCGATTCCAAGGTCATCGATACCGAGGACTTCAGCAAGTCGAAGGTGTCGTTGATCTATGGCCAGATGAACGAGCCGCCCGGCGCCCGTGCCCGGGTCGGTTTGACCGGCCTGACGGTCGCGGAGCACTTCCGCGACGAGGGTGCCGACGTGTTGTTCTTCGTCGACAACATCTTCCGTTTCACCCAGGCGGGTGCCGAAGTCTCGGCCCTGCTCGGCCGCATTCCGTCGGCGGTGGGCTACCAGCCGACCCTCGGTACCGACATGGGTGAGCTGCAGGAGCGGATCACCTCGACGCAGAAGGGCTCGGTCACCTCGGTGCAAGCCGTCTACGTGCCGGCCGACGACCTCACGGACCCGGCCCCGGCAACGACGTTCTCGCATCTGGATGCAACGACGGTCCTATCCCGGCAGATCGCCGAGCTCGGCATCTACCCGGCGGTCGATCCGCTGGATTCGACCTCGCGCATTCTGGAGCCGAACGTCGTTGGCGAAGAACACTACCGTGTGGCGCGCGACGTCCAGGAGACTTTGCAGAAGTACAAGGCGCTGCAGGACATCATCGCCATTCTCGGCATGGATGAGCTGTCGGAGGACGACAAGCTGGTGGTGGCCCGGGCGCGCAAGATCCAGCGGTTCCTGTCACAGCCGTTCTTCGTCGCCGAGGTGTTCACCGGATCGCCGGGTAAGCTGGTGCCGCTGGAGGACACCATCAAGAGCTTCAAGGCCATCGTTCAGGGCGAGTACGACCACCTGCCGGAGGCTGCATTCTACATGGTCGGCGGCATCGAGGAGGCGGTCGAACGGGCCAACAAGCTCGCTTCCGCCGCCTGAGCCCCGGAGCAGAACGTGGCCGAGAAGCTCAATTTCGAGATGGTGTCGCCGGAGCGGGTGCTCACGAGCGAGCCCTGCGACATGGTCGTCATCCCGGGCGAAGAGGGGGATTTCGGCGTGCTGGTGGACCACGCGCCGATCGTCGCCTTGCTTCGCCCAGGCGTGGTCGAGATCTACCAAGACGACAAGGTCGACGAGCGGATCTTCATCGTCGGCGGGTTCGCCGAGGTCAGCGCCGACGGATGCGTGCTGCTCACCGAGGAAGGTATCCCGCTCGAGAGCTTCGAGAAGGCCGAGGCCGAACGGCGCCTCGATACCGCGCGGCGCGACTTGGCCGACATCGAGGACGAAGGTCCGGCGAAAGAGCGAGCCGCGCGCGCGCTCCAGGTCGCGCAAGCGTTGATGGACTCCGTCAACGCGGCGTGACGGCCGCCGTCTCGGCACTGCAGGCGACTAGCGCGTCCGCTGCACCCGTCAGCGGGAAGCTAGGTCCCCGTTCATCATCGAACCAGACGGTCACGGCATCGCCCGTACGCAGGGCGCCGACGGCCTCTTCGGTGAGTTCCGCGGCGCAGACGTCATCAAGGCAATTCAGATTGCTGGCGTAGCTGTTGCCGTCGATCTCCAGCACCAGGGTCGTCGCTTGGCGGTGGTGTGGGTCAACGGTGGCACTTGCCGGGACCGCCAGCATTGCGGCGTCGGGCGGGCAGAGCAGCGTCAGGCTGTGCTCCCCGCTCGCGACGACGGCGCGCCGCCAGCCGAACGCGTCGACGTCGCCGACGCGCCATTCCGCGGCAAACGCAGCCGCGGCGAAGGCTATCGATGCCACCATGATCCACCGCATCAGCCACTCTCTAGGGACGTTCACCTAGGAATGGGTTAACTCGCGGAGCCGCGGCGGTGCGACAGGGCGCCATGACCGCGCCGACACCCCATGCTATGGCCTCTCTGGGGCGCGGAGACGCCCGGCCAACGGTCGATCGGGGGGAGGGGGCCGCTCGTGGAGATTGCGGACTACGTCATCGTCGGTGCCGGCTCGTCGGGTTGCGTGCTCGCCAACCGGCTCAGCGCCGATCCGCGGAACCGTGTCGTCTTGCTGGAAGCCGGTCCGCCCGACCGGAACCCCTGGATCCATCTGCCGATCGGCTATTACCGCACCATCGGCAATCCCGCGAACGACTGGTGTTTCGAGACCGAGCCCGACCCCAATCTCGGGGGGCGGCGCATCCGTTGGCCGCGGGGCAAGGTGCTCGGTGGGTCGAGTTCGATCAACGGGCTGGTTTACGTGCGCGGCCAAGCGCAGGACTACGATACTTGGCGGCAGCTCGGCTGCACCGGCTGGTCCTACGACGACGTCTTGCCCTACTTCCGCCGCGCCGAGTGCAAGGAGACGCCCGACCCGGACGGCTATCACGGGACCGAGGGTCCGCTTGGCGTCCGCGAGGTGACCTACGTCAACCCGCTCTGTGCCGCCTACGTGCAGGCAGCGGAGGAAGCCGGACTGCCGTTCAACCCGGACTACAACGGTCGGGTTCAAGAGGGCGTCGGCCATTTCCAGCTGACACTCCGTGGGCGATGGCGGTCGTCGGCCGCCTCGGCCTATCTGCGCCCGGCGCGCAGCCGCGCGAACCTGCGGGTGATCACCGGCGCCCAGTCGACCGGGTTGGCTCTCGACGGCCGACGTGTGGTCGGCGTCCGCTATCGTCATGACGGGGCGGAGACAGAGGTCCGCGCCGCGCGCGAGGTGGTCCTTGCAGCAGGCGCGATCGGGTCGCCGCATCTCCTCATGCTCTCCGGCATCGGCGATCCGGCGGTGCTGGAGGCGCACGGCATGTCGGTCGCCCATGCGCTGCCGGCGGTCGGCCAACATCTCCAAGACCACTACCAGAGCCGGCTGGTCTTCGAGTCCCCCGAGCCCGTCACCTTCAACGATCTGCAGCGGAGCTTCGTCGCCAAGGCCGGGGCTGCGCTTCGCTGGGCGGTGTTCGGTTCGGGTCCGCTCACCGTCGGCGCTGGTCAGGTCTTCGTCTTCGCCAAGACCCGCCCCGAACTCGAGACGCCGGACGTCCAGTTCCACGTCATCCTGTTTTCGGCAGATCGGCCGGGCGCGCCACTGCACGACTTCTCCGGCTACACGGTCTCGGTGTGTCAGCTCCGACCGGAGAGCCGCGGTCGGCTGGTCCTGCAAAGCGCCGATCCGCTGGCGCCGCCAGCGATCCACCCGAACTACCTCGCTACCGAGACCGACCGCCAGTCTCTGCTCGCTGGGTTGAAGTTGGCCCGCCGCATCCAGGCCCAGCCAGCACTGCGACCGTTCTACCGCCGAGAAGTCCTGCCCGGCCCGGACGTCACCAGCGATGAGGATCTACACGCGTTCGCCCGCGACAAGGGTGGGACGATCTTCCATCCAACCAGCACCTGTCGCATGGGTTCGGCCGCCGACCCCGAGGTGGTGTGCGATCCCAGGCTGCGGGTGCGCGGGCTGGATGGCCTGCGCGTGGCCGATGCCTCCATCATGCCGGCGGTCGTCTCCGGCAACACCAACGCTCCAGCAATCATGATCGGCGAGAAGGCATCGGATATGATCTTGGAGGATGCCCGCGCCGCTTAGGTCCGATGGGAAAATCGTGGGAGGAACGCCGTGCCCGAACTGATCCACTACCACTCACCCTTCAGCCGCTCCTATCTGGTGCTGTGGCTCCTGGAGGAGCTGGGAGCGCCGAACGAGCGGCGCATCGTCAACATCTACAAGGGCGAGCAGCGCGATGCCGCGTTCCGTGCGGTCAACCCGTTCGGCAAGGTGCCGGTACTGGTCATCGATGGCGAACCCATGACCGAAGCCCTGGCCATCTGCCTGTGGCTTGCCGACGCGTTCCCGAAAGCCGGTCTTGCCCCGGCCACGACGGCACCCGAACGCACCCGCTATCTTCGTTTCGCGACCCTGAGCGTGACTGGCATCGAGCCGGCGGTCCTCGACCACGAAACGCCGCGCGCCGGACAAAAGCGGGAGAGCACCTCGTACGGCGAGCGTGAGACGTTGTTGGAGGTTCTGACGAGCGCTTCGAGCCCGGGACCGTTCGTGCTCGGCGAGCGCTTCAGTGCGGCTGACGTGCTGCTCGGTGGGTCGCTGAGTTGGGCGTTCATGATCGAGGGTTTCCCCAAGCCGCCGGAACTCGTGAGCTACGTCGAGCGCTGTATGGCGCGGCCCGCGTGGCAGCGGACTGCAGCGATCGATGCCGAGCTGATGGGTGGAGCGCCGCCGATGTGACGCCGGACGGCGTCAGCCCTCCCCTTGCCAGCTACGCAACGCGGCGAGTTGTGGGGTCTTTTTGTCGACGTGGCGTTCCGCCCGGCGGATCACGTCGGTGATGACCTGGATACCCTCGGCGATGAACCGCCCCTTGTTCAGCATCACTGCTTCGGCGCGAGCGGCCATCGCCGCATCGGTGAATTCGCCGCGGCTCGGTTGGCCGTGCTTGACGACGCTCGCCAGCACCTCGGTCGCCCAGATCACCGGGACATGTGCCGCTTCGCAGAGCCACAAGATCTCCTCTTGGACTTCGGATAGCCGAGCAAAACCCATCTCCACGCCAAGATCGCCCCGCGCGATCATCACGCCGAACGGTCCGCGGCCAGCCGCAGCCACGACGATCTCCGGCAGGTTGCGGAACGCGAGCTCCGTCTCGATCTTGGCGACGAGCGCCGGCCGCTCGTGCACTCCTTCGCCCCGGGCGAACGCCTCCAACAGCAGATCGACGTCGCTCGCCCGTTGGACGAACGAGTAACCGACCATGTCGGCCAGCTCGCGGATCACGGTGAGTGCTTCGTGATCGGCTTCCGTCAGTGCCGCGAGCTGCAGCGGTGAACCAGGGAAGTTCATGCCCTTGTCGTTCTTGAGTTTCAGCCCGCCCGGCTTGGTGCGTGCGACCCGGACCGTGAGACCGGTCTCGTCGACCACTTCGACGCGCCCGGTAGCGGTACCGTCATCCAGTGCGAACGCGGCGCCGACCCCGACCTGACGAAGCACGTCCGGCGCCGTGCAGCCGGCGACGAAGCCGTCGAACTCGGCGCGCGCGTCGAACGGTACACGCAAGATGTCGTCGGCGTGGAGGCGGTTCCGATGCGGGGGCTGCCTTACGTGGGTGGTACGGATCTTCGGTCCGGCCAGGTCCATGAAGACGCGGCATGGTCGGCCGGCCTGCTTGGCGGCGGTGCGCGCGGCCGTGGCCATCGCCCGCCAGTCGTCGGGCGTATCATGGGCACAGTTGATGCGGACCGTGTCGGCGCCGAGCCGGATCAACTCTTCCAAGCGTTGCGGGTCCGACGCGCTGCTCGGCTCCAAGGTCGCCATGACGTGGGTCGTCCGGTCGTCGGGCGGCGGGCCGAACAGCTCGGCCGTGTTGGCACGCAAACGCGCCCGACCGGCTTCGAGCGCCTGGAGCGTCGTTTCCGGCGGGTCATTGCCTTCCAACGTAGCAATCACGGCCTCCAACGTCGCGAGCATGTGGGCTTCGCTGCGACCGAGCGTCGACAGCCCGTGCCGCCGTAAGCGCTGTTGGAGGTCGCGCCGATCTTTGCCTCGGAGAGCAAGAAAGTGCGCAAGATTGGTGGCGCTGGTGGCGAACTCCGGCCGCAGGTCGCTGACCCTCCAGGCTGCCAGCGTTCGTTCGCCGGCGGCCACCAGCTCTTCGACCAAACCCTGCAGGTCGGCCAGCAGCCGCGTTGCCGATTCGTGCTTCTCGGCCATCGTCGTCCCCCAGGTTGGTGGCCAAGTCTCTTGGCAAGCGGCTCGCCGTCTCGTTACCACAGCAGTCCGAACGATCGAACACAGGAGCGCGGACGTTTTGCCTCGGGCGGACGAGTGGATCGACACGACGCGACCGCCCGGCGAGATCCATTCCCTCCGGCGCCAGCGCCTGCTGCGTTTGTCCCTGCCGATCCTGACCGCGGTGGCGCTGTCACTGGCGCTGCTGTTGATCACCAGGTACGTCGAGCGAAGCAACCGCGACGATGCCCTGCAGCTTGCCGAAGGCCTCATCGGCGCCCTGGAGACCGCGGTCCAGCGTGACGTCGACTCGTTCTTGTCGCCGCCGGCAGCGGTGGTTTCTTTCATCGGCGACGTCGCGGACGAGGGCATCACGGGCCATGCCGACATGCGTTCGGATGCCGATGTCGAGCGCGCGCTTCGCAGCGTCGTCGAACGCCTGCCGACCGTTTCGGCTCTGTTCATCGGCAACGACGACGGCGACTTCTTGATGGTGCAGCGCCGGGAAGACGGCCTGCTGTCCAAGTTCATCGCCAACGACCCAGGTGACCGTGTGGTTCGAGTCGTCTTGCGCAACGCGGCCGGCGACGTCATCGACGACCGGCTCGACCCCGAAGACGACTACGATCCGCGGACCCGCGGCTGGTTCGCAGATGCGCTCGCCGCCCGAGGCGGCCAGGGACCGGCGGTTCGCTGGAGCGAGGTCTATCCGTTTTTCACGACCGGAGCGGCAGGTGTCACGGCTTCGACGATGGTTGGCGTGCGCGACCCGGACACGCCGGCAACGGTCGCCGGCGCCGACCTGCAGCTGGCCACGGTCAACCAGTTTCTCGGCGAGATCGAACTGGGCCATCGCGCCAGGATCGCGGTCATCAGCACGGACGGCCGGGTCATCGCCCTTCCGGAAGGCTTGGACGCCGCCGCGCGCGAAGGTGCACCGCTGCCGCTGGTAGGTGATCTCGACGACCGCATCCTCGACCGTGCCTTCCAGCACTTCCGCATCGAACGGCAGGCGCGCGACGCCACCATCATCGACGGTGAACGCTACGTCGTCTCGTCCACCTCCCTGTCACCGCTGGTCGGTCGCGACTGGTGGCTGTTGATCGTCGTGCCCGAGGAGACCTTCATCGGTTTCGTGCGGGTCAACGCGCGGACGTCGTTGCTGCTCTCGGCCGGGGTCGTCATCCTCGCGACGATCGCGGCCTTCGCGCTGACTTGGCAGGGCGTGGTGTCCGACCGTCGGGTGATGCGAGCGGTGGCGATGGAGCGCGACGTCCGTGATCGTGGCAAGACCTTGCGGGCGCTGGGCGCCGTCGGCGACGTTGCCGATCCGAACGACACCGCCAGTGTCCGTCGTCTGACCGAGCTGCTCGCGGAAGCGCTCGACGCCCGCCGGGTCGGCGTGTGGCGCCTCGACGTGCCCGGCGACAGGTTGATGTGCTTGGCGAACTACGATCGCGAGCGCCACGGGTTCAGCGACGCTGCTGCGGTGCCCGCCGCCCATTTGGGTGACGTGTGGCCGCGTCTCGTGGGTGGCGAGGCGTTCGACGTGCTGACGGCGCGCGACGACGAGGCGATGATCGTCCGCTACTACCTCAAGCCGAGCGGTACGGACGCGATCACGTTCGTGCCGATCGCCGGGCGCGCCGGTGTCCAGGGAACCGTAAGCGTCGAGGATGGGCAGCGCGCCGACGACCCGGCGGCGCTTGGCTTGCTGCAGGCCGCAGCAGCTATGCTCGTGCCTCGCCTGGTGGCGCTGAACACGCAATCCGGCGGCCTTCCGATCGAGGCCGCGTCCGACGTCTGCCTGTTGCCCGAAGTCACCGCCGGGGAGCGGCCACCGCCTAACACCTTGAAGCGGACGTCGCTGTCGCACCGCCGCGATCGGCGCTTGTTGCGGTCTCTGGACCGCCTGGCCGGTGAAGGCGAAGCGTTCGCCGCGACCATGTTTCCGCGGGTTGCCGTGATGACCCTCCAATTCGGCGACGACATGGCACTGGCCAGCGGCCGCGCCGCCGATGCGGCGTTCATCGGCAAACTGATCGAAGCTGCGGACGATGCCGCAGAGCGCCTGGGCGTGCCTTGTGTCAAGCTGCTCGGCGATCAACTCGTCGTTGCGGACGGTATGACGCGCGAGGCCGGCCCCGCGATCCGCGCCGTTGCTGACCTCGCCTTGGACCTCCAACCGATCTGCCGCGAGGCTTGCGTTGCCACCGGCCGGGCACCGCTCTATCGCTTCGGCCTGGATATCGGCTCCGCCGCGGGCGCGTTCGTCGGCGATGGCGGCAGCGCGTTCAACCTGTGGGGCGACGCGGTACGGATCGCCGGCATCGCGGCGGCGCGCGCCCAAGCAACGACCATCCAGGTCACGGAGAGCGTCTACGATCTCCTGGGCACGGACTACCTGTTGCGCCCCCGCGGCAGCTTCTACCTGAACGACGTCGGTCTGGCGAACGCCTACGTGTTGGCCGGCAGGCTCTGATGGCGAGCCTCGCGGCGACACCGACGCGGACCCGCGGCCTGCTCCAGCGGATCGAGGCAAGCTGGCCGGCGATGAGCGCTGCGGTCGTCGCTCAGAGTGTGTGGCTCGGCCTCTGGCCGGATACTTGGCGCGGGCCGACACGAGACGAGTTCTGGCGGGCGTTGGAGTTCGCGACCGTCGGATCGGTGGTGCCGGTCTTGATCTCGGCGTCGATCGTCGGCGTCGCCGTGGTTGCCCAGGTCAACGTCTGGCTGGGCGGGCTCGGCGACCTCTACGACGTCCGCGAAGTTCTCCTGCAGGTCGTCAACCGCGAGCTGGCGCCGCTCGTCGTCGGGCTGGTCATGCTCGGCCGCGTTGGGCTCGTCGAGGCAACGGAGCTGGACGCAATGCGCGGCGATGGCACCGTCCGGGCGCTGGAGGCGCAAGGGGTCGACACGTTCCGCCTGTTGGTCCTGCCGCGGGTGCTCGCAACGGGCCTGGCCTGCTTCGCCCAGGCGGTGCTGTTCGTCATCGGGGCGTCGTTTGCCGGCTACGTCGCAGCCGTTCTCCTCGACGTCAGTCAGCTCGGACCCGTGGACGTCCTGCTGGAGGCGCTGCAGGGGCTAGGCAAGTACGGTGCCGTGATCCTCCCGCTGAAGACGATGCTGATGGGGTTCGTCCTGGCGGCGGTGCTGGCGGTTTCGGCGCTCTCGCCCGTAGGCGAACGCCGCTACGTGGTTCCGGGTGCGTTCTTCCGAGGCCTGGTGTCTTTGCTGCTGATCACCGCCAGCGTGAGTCTACTGCTGTGACGGCGTGGGACGGCCGCGACGCCGACGTGCTCGATCTGGAGCGAGCGGAGCTGCCTGCCGCGGCCGGCGCCGTCGTCTGCGACCTCCGTCTCCAGCCTGGCGACCTGATCCTGCTCGATGCCGAAACCGACGATCAGGAACAGGCGCTGGTGGACGTCGCCCTCGGGCTCGTCCAGCCCAGCCATGGCGAGGTGCGGTTCCTCGGCCATCCTTGGCGAGCCGTGCCGTCGACGTTCGCCGCGGCGCTGCGCGGCCGGGTCGGCCTCGTGCCGCGGCAAGGAGGGTGGCTCGCCCATGCGTCGGTCGCGACCAACGTGTTGCTGCAGGCGCGTTATCACACGATGTCCGACGCCGATCGGCTAGCCGAGCGGGGCGCCGCTTGGAGTGCGCGTTTCGGCCTGCCGGGATTGCCGCTCGGCCCTGCAACCGCCTTGTCGGCCGCCGACCGACTCCGCGCGCTGTTGGCCCGGGCCTTCCTCGGCGACCCGGCGCTGGTGGTCATCGAGACGCGTCATGACGCATGGCGGGGTGAGCTGCTGGCGGCTCTCGTCGACGCCCTGCAGATCGTCCGCGAGGGCGGTGGGGCCGCGCTCTGGTGCCTCGGCCGGGACGAGCTCTTCTACGATGGCACCTTGCCGGCAACCGCTCGGCTGCGGGTGCGCGGCCGGCGCCTCGTCGCTTGGGGGCAGACATGAGCGCGACCGCGCCGCCGATCGGTCTCGTCCGCGGCCGCAGCGGGCTGTTCGTGCTGGTCGCCCTGGCAATCCTGGTCGTCGCCGTGTTCCAGACCGACGTGCTCCGGCCATGGCTGCAACGCACCGTCAGCCTGCGGGTGATCGTGCCGGAAACGGCCCTGGCCGGTTTGGCGGCAGGAAGCCAGGTGCAGCTGTTCGGCACACAGATCGGGGAGGTGACGGAGGTGGTCATCCGCCCTGACCAGCCATTCTACGCCGAGACGAGGATCAACGACGAGGTGACGGCATTCATCCGTGCCGACAGTCAGGTGTTCGTTCGTCGCCAGTTCGGCATCGCCGGTGCCGCCTATCTGGAGATCACGCGCGGCCGCGGCGCCGAACTCGACTGGGAGTTTGCGGTCCTCGACGCCTCGATCCAACAGGCCGCGACCGATAGCCTGGAACAGTTGGTCGAAGAGGCGAAAGCGCGGGTCCTGCCGCTGGTCGACGAGCTGACCCGGCTGGTCGCTGCGGCCGTCGTGGTGGTCGAAGACGTTGCCGACCCGGACGGTACGATGCAGCGTGCCATCACCGATTTCGGCGGCATTGCCGGCGACATCCGTGCCGGCAAAGGGAGCATCGGCCGGCTGTTGGTCGACGACAGTTTTCTCCTCGAACTGCAGGAGACAGGCGCCGACCTCCGCCAGCGGATCGCCGATCTGGACCCACTGCTCGCCGACGTGAGCGTGCTGGTCGGCGACGTCCAGGCGATCACGGCCGACGTGCGCGCCGAGGCCGACGTCGCCGGGTTGGTCCAGAGCCTCGACCGTGCGCTCGGCTCGACCGACGCGGCGCTCCGGTCGTTGACCGCCATCGCGCCGACGTTGGCCGATGCGGCCGAGGGGGCCGGTGACGCGGCCCGTGCGCTCCCCGACGTCCTGGTCCGCGTCAGCCAGACGCTCGCGCAGCTGGAAGAGCTGTTGGACGCGCTGCGACGCTCTTGGTTGATCGGCGGCTCAGGTGCCGCCACGCCGGTCCCGGGCCCGGAGGACGTACGCCCGTGAGGCGGCTCGCGCTCGCCGCACTGCTGGTGGTGACTGCGTGCGGTGGCGGTCCGGAACCAGGACCGGCCGAGCGCGACGTCCAGAATGCGCTTCGACTAGCCCGGTTCGACTTCGAGAGCGGGCGCTACCGCCAGGCGGTCGCCGGCTACGAGCGGGCGCGCGTTGCTGCGGATGCGCTCGACGACGGCGCCGCATTGGCTGCAGCGGGGAGCGAGGGCGCCCTCGCGCGGCTGCGCGCGGGCGATGCTGCCGGTGCGCTGCGTGCGGCCAAGGCCCTGGATGCCGAGCTGCTGCGCCGCGGCCAGCAACCACCGCAGTTGTCGACGCTCGTCGAGGCGGCCGCGCTGTTGGCGTTGGACGACCCCGTCGGCGCCGAACGTCTCGCCGGGCCGCTGACGACGTCGGGCGATCGCGCCGTCGTCGAGCGTGCTTGGTACGTTGTTGGTCGCGCGGCTGCCATAGCCGGCGATGCGGGTGGGCTCGATGCTGCCATTCGCGCACTGGATGCGACGGCCAGTCCACTCGCCATGACGGACCGCGAAGACCTGACCGTGCGACGCGATCTGGCGCGAGGCAACCCGCGCGCGGCGCTGAATCGGATCGAGCCGTTGATCGCCTCGCGACGTGCGGAAGACTCGCCGACCGGGGTCGGCGAAGCGCTGGCGCTGGGTGGCGCCGCGGCGGAAGCCCTGGGTGACGCGGAGCGGGCTGGCGACTACTACCTGCGCGCCGCGCGCAATGCCCTGGCACGAGAACGGCCGGACCTGGCGGCGGGCTATCTCGCCGACGCCGAACGCCAAGGTGCGCCGGCCCTTGCCGAGGCCGCCGCCGACGTTCGCGCCCGCGTCGCCGCGGCCGAGGGATGATCTCTGCGGCGGCTGGGTTCGACCCGGCGCGACGGAGCGTGTAGGTGAGGCTCGGGGTGACGAACAAGACCGGCGGCAGACCATGGCGATGATCATCGACGGCAAGGCGGAAGCCGAACGGGTGCGCGGCGAGGTTCGGAGCCGGGTGGAGCAGATCGTCGCCAGTGGTCGTCCGACGCCTGGTCTCCGGGTGGTCATCGTCGGCGACCATCCAGCGTCACGGGCCTATGTCCGCACCAAGGCCCGGGTCGCCCGCGAGGTCGGGATCGACGGTCAGGTGATCGAGTTGCCGCACAGCGTGACGACCGATGACCTCCTCGCCGTGGTCGCCGACATCAACGCCGACAGGTCGGTCCACGGAGTACTGGTTCAGCTCCCGCTGCCGTCGAAGGTCGACGCCGGGCGGATTCAGCGCGCCATCGACCCGACCAAGGACGTCGACGGCTTCCACCCGCTCAACCTCGGCCGCTTGGCGTCCTCCCCCCAGCCGCTGGCGGAACCTGGCCTCATCCCGTGCACGCCGTTGGGCTGCATGCACCTGTTGGAGAGCGTCCATGGCCGGGATGGGCTGCGTGGCGCGAACGCCGTTGTGATCGGCCGCTCGAACATCGTCGGCAAGCCAATGGCCGCCCTGCTCCTGGCAGCCGACTGCACGGTCACGGTCGCGCATTCCAAGACCAGGAACCTGAAGCGGTTCACGAAGAGCGCCGACATCATGGTCGCCGCGATCGGCCGGCCGCGAATGATCGGTGCCGACTACATCCGCTCGGGTGCGACCATCATCGACGTCGGCATGAACCGCATCGTCGACGACGGCGAGAGCCGCCTCGTCGGCGACGTCTTCTTCGGCCCCGTCAGCCGCGTCGCCGGCGCAATCACCCCGGTCCCAGGCGGCGTCGGTCCGATGACCGTGGCCAGTTTGATGCGGAACACGCTGACGGCCTACGAGCTACAGGGTGTCGGCGGCTGACGGGGCGGCGTCGGTCAGTCCCCCGCAACCTCGTGATTCGCCGCGATCTCCAGAGCGCGGACCATCGCCGAATGGTCCCAGGCAGCGCCGCCGTGGGCGCGGCAGGCGTTGAACAGTTCTTGCGCCGTGGCCGTGTTGGGGAGGCTGATGCCCAGTGCCTTGGCGCCCTGGAGCGCCAGATTCAGGTCCTTTTGGTGCAGCTCGATGCGGAAGCCGGGATCGAAGGTTCGCTCGATCATGCGCAGCCCGTGGACCTCCAGGATGCGCGAGGTGGCGAGCCCACCCATGAGCGCTTCGCGGACCTTGACCGGGTCGGCGCCGGCCTTGGAGGCGAACAGAAGGCCTTCGGCGACCGCCTCGATGGTCAGGGCGACGATGATCTGGTTGGCGACTTTGCACGTCTGTCCGGCCCCGTTGGGGCCGATCAGGGTGACGTTCTTGCCCATCAGATCGAAGAGCGGTTTCACCCGCTCGAATGCCGCCTCGGGGCCGCCGACCATGATCGTCAGGCTCGCCGCTTTGGCCCCGACCTCACCACCTGAGACGGGTGCGTCGAGGTAGTGACAGCCCAAACCCTCGATGCAGCCGGCGAAGCTCTTGGTCTCGATCGGGCTGATCGAGCTCATGTCGACCACGACCTTGCCCGCCGAAAGGCCCTCGGCGACGCCGTTCTCGCCGAACAACACCTTCTGCACGTCGGGGGTGTCCGGCACCATGGTGACGACGACGTCGGCCGCCTGGGCCACGGCCTTCGGGCTGTCGCAGGCGATGGCACCGGCGAGGTCGCCCGGCACGCCTGAACGGCTGAACGCGTGGACCTGGTGCCCTCCGGCGATGAGATGGCCGGCCATGGGTTTGCCCATGATCCCGAGCCCGATGAAGCCTACGTCCATGTCGTCCTCCCCCAAGTATCACCGATGTCGACGGCGCGTGTGCGCTCCGGCACGCTCGGCCTAGCCCACGACCCCAGGGCTGTCGAACGCGATCCGCCATTGGTCCTGGGTCTACTCCGCGGCTGCAACGTTGGCGGCCGGTGTCCATGCGTTCGCGGCGTTGAGATCAGGATCGAGGCACAAGATCTCCTCGAACTCGCTGACGTCGCTGATCTCGGTGCCCATGGCGATGTTGGTGACCCGCTCGGTGATGAACTCGATCACCACCGGCACCTGGTGTTCCTCCATCAAGGCCTTTGCCTTGGCAAAGGCGTCCTTGAACTCGTTGGGGCTGCGCACCCTGATCGCCTTGCAGCCCAAACCTTCTGCAACGGCGACGTGGTCGACACCGTAGGAGCCGACTTCGTCGTTGTTGATGTTGTCGAACGCGAGGCTGACTTCGAAATCCATCTTGTAGCCACGCTGCGACTGTCGGATCAGGCCGAGATAGGAGTTGTTGAGGACCACCTGCAGGAACGGCAGTTTGTGCTGCGCGCCGACCGCCAGCTCCTCGATGAGGAACTGAAAATCGTAGTCGCCGGCGAGGCCGACGATCTCGCGATCGGGATCGGCCGCGCGGACGCCGAGTGCTGCCGGCAGCGTCCAACCCAACGGGCCGGCTTGGCCGCAGTTGATCCAGTTCCGCGGCTCGTAGACCCCGAGAAACTGGGCGCCTGCGATCTGCGACAACCCGATGGTGGTGACGAAGCAGGTGTTCCTGCCGAACGCCTCGTTCATCTCCTGATAGACCCGTTGCGGCTTCAGCGGCACCTCGTCGTAGTGGGTGCGGCGCAGCATGTGCTGCTTGCGATGGAGGCACTCCGCCGCCCATGCAGTACGGTCGGGCAATCGACCAGCCGCTGCCCAGTCCTCAGCGACGTCGAGGAACAGCTCCAGCGCCGCGCGTGCGTCAGAGACGATGCCGTAGTCGGGATTGAACACCCGGCCGATTTGCGTGGGCTCGATGTCGACATGTACGAACCGGCGGCCCGCGGTGTACTGCTCGATCGATCCCGTATGGCGATTGGCCCAGCGGTTGCCGATACCGAGCACGAAATCCGCCTTCTGGAAGGTCGCATTGCCGTAGCGATGGCTCGTCTGCAGGCCGACCATACCCGCCATCAGCGGATGGTCGTCCGGGATCGTGCCCCAGCCCATCAACGTCGGGATCACCGGCACGCCCGTCGCCTCGGCGAAGCGGACCAGGAGCGCCGCGGCGTCGGCGTTCACGATGCCGCCGCCGGCGACGATCAGCGGTCGCTCAGCCTCGGCCAGCATCGCCATCGCCTTCTCGATCTGCCGCCTGGACGCGGCCGGCTTGTAGACGGGCAGAGGCTCGTAGGTGTCTGAATCGAACTCGATCTCGGCGGTTTGCACGTCGACCGGCAAATCGATCAAGACGGGGCCCGGCCGGCCCGAACGCATCAGGTGGAACGCCTGCTGGAAGGCCCGCGGGACCAAGCCCGGCTCGCGGACCGTCACCGCCCACTTCGTTACCGGTCCGGCGATGCTCTCGATGTCGACCGCCTGGAAGTCCTCCTTGTAGAGCCGCGCCCGGGGCGCTTGACCGGTGACGCAGAGGAGCGGAACGCTGTCGGCCTGGGCCGTGTACAACCCGGTGATCATGTCGGTTCCTGCGGGTCCCGAGGTGCCGATGCACAGCCCGACATTGCCGGCTTTGGCGCGACTGTAGCCGTCGGCCATGTGCGACGCTCCTTCGACGTGGCGGGCCAGCACGTGGCGGATCGTGTCGCGCTCGCGCAGGGCCGCGTAGAAGGGGTTGATCGCCGCGCCCGGCACGCCGAAACCGACCGTGATCCCCTCGCGCTCCAGCACCTGCACCGCGGCCATCGCTGCCGTCATCTTCGCCATGGAAGCCCCCCGACTTGTCGTTCGGAAGTAACATATGCTCCGTGAACGGCGCCGCTCAACTGCTTGTGGAAGCGTTTCCGCTAGTCGGAAAAAGCAGATTTAAGCTTTGAAAAGCAATGTTTTAGGTCTTGTCGCCCGCACTCGGACCACCATAGTGGTTGGTGATCTCGGCTGCGGCCTTGCGGATCATCGCGCCGAAGCGCGTGACCTCGGCGTCGCCGATCCTGGCCATCGGACCCGACAGCGAGACCGCTGCAATCGCCCGGCGATGCTCGTCCAGGACAGCAGCACCCACACAGCGCAGCCCCACGGCGTGCTCCTCGTCGTCCATCGCGTAGCCCTGGCTTCGAACGGCCTCCAGGTCGGCGCGCAGTTTGCGTGGCGTGTCGAGGGTCTTCTCGGTCAACCGAGGCAGGCCATGGGCCTGCAGGATCTGGCTGACCTCGGCATCGCCCATGGCGGCGAGCATCGCCTTGCCGGCCCCCGAGCAGTGGAGCTTGACGCGGTTTCCCGGGCGCGCGATCGCGCGCATCAACTGTCGCGACTCGACCTGTGCCATACAGGTGGCCTCGCCGCCGTCTTCGACGTAGAGGCTGACGGTTTCGCCGGTGGCTTCCATGACGCGGCGCATGTACGGCCGCGCGAGCGCGACGACGTCGCGCGTGCGGGTGAAGGCCGTGCCAACCCGGAAGGCGTGCATCCCGATTTGCCACAAGCCCTGGACCGGTTCGTGGCGGACGAAGCCCTCACCCTCGAGCGTCGTCAACAGCCGGTGCGTGGTCGACACCGGCAGCGCTCGGAGCTCGGCGAGGTCGCTCAACGACATCCCGTCGTGGCTCTCGGCCAGTGCGGTGAGCAGTCCCAGCGCGCGGGTCAGCGATTGGACCTGATCCGACTTGGCGGGCAGCGTCGACCGCATGGTCCGCCGCGGCCCGCGCGAGGGTGCCGGCTTGGCCATGGTTTTCCCTCAGGACACGCCTCCGAGGCTCCACCATCGCAGCGGTCGCAGGCGGCGTCGAGAGGCGGCTTCAGCCGGCGCGAACCGACTTCAGATAACCGTCCAGGCCGTCGCTCAGTGTGCGCGTTTCGTCACTCAACCTGCTCGCCAGAGTTTCCAGGTCGGGCAACATCGCCGCCGAGCGTCCGCTTGCCTCGTCGACCGCGCCGATACCGCGGCGAACCCGCTCGGCGCCATCCGCAGCCTGGCTGAGCGAGTGCTGGATCGCCGCCGCGGCGGCGCCTTGTTCCTCGACGGCGGCGGCGATCGCGCCGGCCGCACCGTCGATTTCGCCGACGACCTGAGCGACGTCGGCGATCGCCCGCGCCGTACCGCCGGTCAACTCCTGCATAGCGCTGATCTGTTCCTCGATCCGCGCCGTCGCCTTGCCGGTTTCGGCGGCGAGTGTCTTCACTTCGGTGGCCACCACGGCAAAGCCACGCCCGGCTTCGCCGGCGCGGGCTGCTTCGATGGTGGCGTTGAGCGCCAAGAGATTGGTCTGCGACGCGATCGCTTCGATCAACGTCACGACCTCGCCGATGCGCTGTGCAGAGTCTTCCAAGCTGCGCATCTGGCGGTCAGCCGTCTGCGCGCCCTGCACGGCGGCGGCGGCGTTGGTCGCCGTCGTCGCTGCCTGGCGGCCGATCTCGTTGATGGCGCCGGTCAGCTCTTCGCCGGCAGCGGCAACGGTTTGGACGCTGCAGCTCGCATCGGCCGCCCCCTGCGTCACGGCAGCTGCTTCGTCGCGGTTGGTCCGTGCGGCCTCGGCGAGCGTCACAACGGTACTCTGCAGCTGTCCCTCCATGTTGCCGATCTGCTCGACGGTGTGGCCGACCGCGCCCTCCAGTGCCGTCGCCATGCGCTCGGCCGTGGCCGCACGTTCCTGGCGCAGGCGTTCGGTCTCGATGGCGTTGGCCTTGAACACTTCCACGGTGCGCGCCATGGCACCCAGCTCGTCCTGGCGCGCGATCATCGGCACTTCGACGTTGGTGCGGCCGCCGGCAAGTGCCGCCATGGCCGCGCCCAGCCGGTCGAGTCCTCGCGAGACCGCCCAAGCCGTGGTCATCGACATCAAGCCGATCGCGAGAATGACCGCCGCGGCGATCGACAGTTCGCGCACCGCCGCAGCCCGGAATGCGGCGTCGACGTCGTCGACGTAGAAGCCGCTGCCGATGATCCAGCCCCAGGGCTCGACCAGCTCCAGGTAGGCTAGTTTGGGCGCATCCATCGAGTCGCCGCCCGGGCGGCGGCCGACATAGTCGACGAAGCCGTCGCCCGACTGGGCCGCACGGACGAACGCGCGATAGATGAACGTGCCGGCCCGGTCCTGGAGATCGAGCATCGAGCTGCCGATCTGGTCCGCGCGATGCGGGTGGGCGACGAGATTGCCGTCCACGTCGTTGACCCAGAGGTAGTTTTTGCCGCCATAGCGAAGCTCGCTGATCAGCTGTGCCGCTGTCGCCTTGGCTTGCGCGGTGCCGATCTCACCGGCTTCCGCCTTGGCGATCTCGGCGTCGACCAGGCTGCGGGCGAGCTGCACCACGGTTTCGAGCTGTTGATGCTTGCTCTCCAGCAGCTGGGTGCGGATGCCGTCGAGATTGCTCCAGCTCATGGCGCCGAACGCGGCGACGACCATGACCACGACGGCGGCCAGGCGGAGCCGGAGCGTGAAAAGCTTCTGCATTGTCAGCCTCATGGGGGCGGTGTTTCCTGCTGCCGATGTCGCCCATCGACCTCCACGAAGCGTTAACCGGCAAACGGTTTGGCACCATTGGCGCGTGAGACCATCGGCCGCTGTCAGGTGACATGCGCGTCGACCCCGTCCAGGGTCCGGTCGCGTCAGCGGTCGGCGAGGGCGTAGATGTCGCCCGAGTTGGCCGCAGTCGGCAGGGCGTCGAGCCAGCGGCGCAAGGTCGATCCGTCGATGGGCTCGCCGAACACCAGCTGTTGGCTTTCACCGAGCGACGCGTCGAACCGATCGACGCCCAGTTCACCGAGCCGATCCAGCGCGTGGTGGGCGACGTCGCGCTGGATGGTCGTGAACTCGAAGGACAGCGCCTCAAGCCGTTGGCCAAGGCCGTGGAGTGCCTCCGCCTCGAAGCCCTCGACGTCGATCTTGACGAAGGCCGGTGTGCCGAAACGGGCGATCAACACGTCCAACGTCGTTACAGGAACGGTCACGGAGCCCTCCCAGCGCTGGTCATGCCAGCCCTCGGCGCCGGCCGCCGCATCGACGAACGCCCGCGACGCAGTGGCGACCGTGGGGTTGGTGGGGTTGAGGTGCAGCTGGGTCTCGCCGGCTTCGCGGCCGACCGCAGCAGGGATGACGCTGACCCGCGGGCGCCATCCTTGGGTGGCCCGGAGGAATCGCGCCAACGAGGGCTGAGGCTCGACGGCCACGACGCGACAGCCGAGGCGTCGGAAGGCGGCCGTGCGGTCGCCGACATGGGCGCCGACGTCGAACACCAGATCGCCAGGCCCGACGAAGCCAGCGTACAGCGACGCCATGGCGCGGCGTCGCACCGGGTCGCCATGGTAGAGCCGCACCGATCGCGCGAGCGCCTTGGCACCACTCCAGGCGGCGCGTGCACGGCTGACCGCGGAACCGCCGGGCGGGCCGGTCCTGCTTACGGCTTCCTCCATGTCGGATCCTTCGCGCGGTCGCTCCTGTCATCACCGACGGTACGCCGGTCCATGTCATGCCACCATCGATCGATCACAGGCGGCGCCCTGAGCGGTTAGAAGCCAACGTGCCTTGTCGCAGCGCGTCGCTGGAACCACAGATGGCGACCCGTACAACGCGGAAGAGCCGTCTGGATGGCGGCCGAGGGATGTTGTCATGATCGAGCTCGCGACGCGGCGCTTGACGCTGCGCCGTTTCGTTCCCGGCGACGCCAACGCGATGACCAACGTGCTGTGCGATCCGGAGGTGATGCGGTTCAGCATCGCCGGCGTCCGCCGGCCGAGCGACGTCCCGGTTTGGCTGCGACACCGGATCGACGAGGCTGGCGTCCATCCGGACCTCGGGATCCGCGCGGTCGTCGAACGACCGGGCGGCGGCGTGATCGGCTATGCCGGGTTGCGGATGGACCCGGCGCGCTGTGGCGCCGACGTCGCCGAGCTCAGCTATCGTCTCGCGCAGCGTTGTTGGGGCCAGGGTTACGCGACTGAGGCGGCGGCGGCGATCGTCGAACACGGGCTCGGCGCGTTGCGGCTGCCGCGGATCGTGGCTGTCGTCGACCCGACCAACGCCGCCTCCCTGCGGGTCGTCGCCAAGCTGCAGATGGCGTTCGAGCGCCCGATCATGCTGCCGAGCTACAGCTATCCCGACCATCTCTACGGCATTGAG
>JBCBTD010000064.1:0-22565 GCA_039818825.1 Pseudomonadota bacterium | reverse complement strand
CCCGACACATGGTCGAACCGCGCGATCCCCTCCAACACCGGAACCGAAAGCCCCGAACCCAGACGCCCCCAGCCCGACACCATCCCAAAGTCCAAACCCAAAATGCTCATGCGACCTTCACCGCGCCGCAGCCGTACCCGATCCGACCTTCGCGTATCATGGCACATGAGCAATCATTCGGCGCCAGAGAACCGGCGCCGTGTTGGCGCGACGGTGCATTCCAGGGCGCGTCGCCGGCGGTTCGTCGGCTCGACCGATGGCCTGACGGTTGCGGCTCATCACCACCGCCGGGCATGACAGCGGGATCGTTGCCTGCGGCCTCGCGGACGCGGCGACCCGTTCACCATGCGATCGCCCATGTCCGACGCCCCTCGCCAGCCGCAACCCGCCCTGACCGAAGACCGGGCAGTCTGGCACGTCGAACCGGATGGCGTGACGGTGCCGGTGGTCGAGGGCATCGCCTACCACGACCGCGCACGGTCCGCCGGCGTGACGCCCCTACCTCGGGGCACGGCGCTCGAACGGCTCGCGATCGGCTGGCCCCTCGACGCGGTGCGGCTGTGGACCGAGCCGCCCGACGACGTCCGGCCGCCGCCGCCGCCGAACGTCCTCGCGGGATTGGTCGACCAAACGGCGGCGCTGCGACCGCGGACCGTGCTGGTGCTCGGCGGCGGCGGCCTCGTCGGCGAGTTGATCGCCGCGGGCTGTCCTGCGGCGAAGGTCACGTCGCTCCTCGATCGCGGCCGCCAGGCGCCTTCGCCGGCAGCGGCCCATGGTTTCCTCCGGACCGGCGAGCGGGCGACCAACCACGCGGTCGCGTTCGCCGCAGCGAGCGTGGCCCCAACACCCTTGGCCAAACCGTTCGACGTCATCGTCCGCGGCGACACGGCGCTGCCGGGCGCCTGGCTCGATGCTGCCGGCCACGATCGCCATGTCGGCGACGCAGTCTGGCTCGACACCACAACAGCTCGGCCGGAACCTGTGCCGGCCCAGCTCGATCCGCACCTTCGCCTGCTGGTTCGTCGGCTCGGGCCGAAGGCCCTCGACAACGGTGTCACCGGAGACGGCCGGGCGCTCGATCCGACCGCCGTCGAGATCGTTCATTTCGGTCGTCGCGGGCTGACGCTCGGGGCGATCGCCCGGCACTGCGAGCGGCCTTACGCCGATGTCGCCATGTCCGCACTCGCCCTGGCAAGGGATGGCCTCGTCCAGCCGGTGCGGGCGACCGCCGCTGCCGCCCGCCTGCATCACTACCTCGCCACCGGCGAGCCATTGCCGGCCCCGTCAGAGACGACGCCGCGGGTGCTTTGGCGCCGGGCGGTGGCCCGCCACGGCGACCGACAAGCCTTGATCCTCCACGATGGGACAGCGCTCACCTACGCCGAAGCCGATCGCCTCGTCGCCCGGTTCGCCGCCGCGCTCGGTGACTTGGGCGTGGCGCCTGGCGGCCGGATCGGCATCGTCACCGAACCTAGTGTGGAGCTGTTCGCCCTCATCTGGGCCGGGCTCTGCTACGGTCTGACCCTGACGGCGATCCCGCCGACCACCCCGGCGGACGCGGTGGCGGACCTGAGCCGGAGATTGCAGCTCGAGGCGGTCTTCGCCGACCGCTCCAAAGCGCCTGGCCGCGCGCTCGCCGACGACGCGCGTGTCAACCTGGTCCCGTTCGCCGCGACGCTGGTCGACACCAGCGAAAACGCACCGACGCCATCGGAACCCCGGGCTTGGCCAAAGGACGACGGCGCGGCCGCGGTGATCAGTCTGACGTCCGGCACCACCGGCCGGTCGAAGGCGGTCTTGACCGGTGCTCGTGCCATCGTCACGAGCGCTCTCAGCAGCAGCCGCGCCTACGGCTGGCAGGCGGACGACCGGATCCTGACCAGCCAAGTGCCGGCGACGGTGAACGAATGGCGCGCGGCGTTCCTCTGTCCGGCCGTCGTCGGCGCTGCGCACCTGCTCGGCGTCGCCCCTCAGCCCGGGCACCTCTTTCGGCTGTGGGCGCTGGCAGACGACCACAGCGCCACACGGTTGCTCTTGTCGAGTGCAGTCGCCTCGAGCTTGCACGACGCGCTTGCCAGCGGCCGCCTCTCGCCGATCCGGTCACTGACCACCTTGCAAAGCGGCGGGGCTCATCTGGCGCCGACGCTGCGCGACGAGCTCGTCGCCCGGCTGAGCGTCACCTACCTCTTGAACTACGGCACGACCGAATGCGGGACACTGGCTGCCGAGCGCACGGGGCCGGCCAGCGGGCCCGTACCCATCGCTTTGCCGATCGTCCGCCAAATCCGCGACGACGACGGCCAGGTGGCGGCGCCGGGTGCTGCCGGCACCTGCTGGGTGCTCCACGACGGCACCATGGAGGGCTACGTCACCGAGGCAGGGATCGACCGGCATGCGCTCGCCGGCGCTTGGTTCACGCCGAACGACGTCGTTCGCCACAGCGACGACGGCCGCGTCGAGGTCGTCGGTCGCCCGGACGATCTCTTCAGCATCGCGACGGGACAGTTGGTCATGCCGCGGCCCATCGAGGCCGTGCTCGAAGAACATCCGGCGGTCGCTGCCGCCGCCGTCGTTCCAGGCGTCGACGACGCGGGTGGCGCCTGCATCGTCGCCGTCGTCGAACCGTACGACGATCCGGTACTCGCGGCACCGACCGCGGGGGAGCTGCGGGCCTGGGTCATGCAGCATCTCGGACCGGAATTCGCCCCGCGCCGGGTTCGCCAAGTCGACCGTCTGCCGCGCAACCGCAACGGCAAGTTGCTGAGGCGACAGCTTGCCGAGCCCGAGCCCGACGCCGCCGGTTGAGCGGCGCCGGCCTCACCCTCGCCGCCCCCCGCGCCGACGGCCCTCGGCCGGGCCTTGATGGTCGACCGCTCCCCAGAAGGCACGACCCCACCCGGCGTTGCCGTCGCCGGTTGGCCGCGTGCATGATGGCTCCTTCGGGTGCTGCCGGCTCGACGATGGGCGCGCCTCCTCATTGCCGGCCGACGTCACGGCATGTCGCAGGGACCAACGATGCAGAACGACGACCTACTCGCCCCTGCTGCTGCCTTCTCCGAGGCGGAACGCGCCGCCGTCTACAAAGCGATCTACGCGCGTCGCGACGTCCGCGACCAGTTCCTGCCGACGCCGATCGCCGACCCCGTCGTCCGCCGTCTGCTGGAGGCAGCGCACCGCGCACCGTCGGTTGGGTTCATGCAACCCTGGAACTTCATCCTGATTCGCGAACGGGCTCAACGCCACGAGATCTGGCAAGCCTTCTCCAGTGCCAACGAAGAAGCGGTCGCCATGTTCCCCGAGGCGCGGAAGTCCAAATACCGATCACTCAAGCTGGAGGGAATTCGCAAATCACCCCTCAACATCTGTGTCACCTGCGACCGCGACCGAAGCGGCGATGTCGTGCTGGGGCGCACGCACAACGCCAACATGGATCTCTACAGCACCGTTTGCGCCGTGCAGAACTTGTGGCTGGCGGCTCGCTGCGAGGGCATCGGGATGGGCTGGGTGAGTGTTTTTCGCGATGCCGATCTCAAACGACTACTGGGAATTCCCGACCGGATCGAGATCGTCGCTTACCTCTGCCTGGGCTACGTCGAGCAGCTCTACGTCCGCCCGGAACTGGAGGCGAAGGGCTGGAACGAGCGCTTGTCGCTCGACGAACTCGTCTTCGAAGGACGCTGGCCGGAAGGTAGGACGGGCTGACGCAAACTGCTGGAGTTCGGAGCCGGGTGCGCCCGGCGCACGTCAACGGCGCAGCGCCGGGCTTCGTACGGTGTCGCCCACGTCGATTCCCAGCCGCTCACTGAGCCCGCCGTTGATCTCCAGCACCGCACTCACCGGCACGGCGGGGCCGTGGCTCGTTTCCGAGAGCGGCTCGGTGTTCGCCGCAATGAAGACGATCTGCCCGGCGCGGTCGAGGAACAGCATGTCGAGGGGGATCAGCGTGTTCTTCATCCAGAACGCGGCCCGCTGCGGCGGGTCGAACAGAAACACCATGCCGGCGTCCTGATCCATGTGCTCGCGGAACATCAGCCCACGGTTGCGCTCGGCAGGCGTCGCCGCGACTTCCGCGCGGAACAGATGCTCGCCGGTCGCGGTGGCGACCACCACCGGCACCGTTTCGGAGGTCTCCGCTTCGAGCCTTGGCGCTGCTACGACGAGCAGGACACCAACGATCAAACCGAGAGCGAACCGGCGCCCATGAGCCACGACCATCCAAACGACCTCCGTCGGCACATCCGCGTCGTGCCGGATTTCCCCAAAGCAGGCATCCAGTTCTACGACATCTCGACGCTGTTGGCCCACGCCGGTGCCTGGCGGACGGCGATCCGCGCCATGGCGCGGGAAGTCGAGCCGTTCGTTCCCGATACCCTGGTCGCGATCGAGAGCCGCGGCTTCATCTTCGCCGCCCCGATCGCGGTCGAGCTGGGGCTCGGCATGGTCATGGTCCGAAAGCGCGGCAAGCTGCCGGGCCACGTCCACAGCCATGCCTACACGCTCGAATACGGCAACGACGTCGTCGAGGTTTCCGCCGACCTCGTCCAGGCGGGCCAAAAGATCGTCATCATCGACGACCTCCTGGCCACGGGCGGCACCGCCGCCGCCGCCATCCGTCTGTTGAACGATGCCGGCGTCGAAACCATGGGCTGCGTGTTCCTCATGGAGCTGATGGGCCTCGGCGGCGCCGACAAGCTCGGCGCACCGATGCGCAGCGTCCTGCAACTGCCCGCGTGAACGACCGGTTCGAGCACCACGCGGACGCCCGGCCGGCGCGCACGTGACGTCATCCGGCGTGGCGGCCGGGAGACGCATCCGGGTGGCGCGGAACGTGCAGAGACTGGTTCAGCGGAGCACGGGCGAGGCCGAACCGGCCGGTAGGCCAACGCCCGAACCGGTTGGTGCTCCAGCCTCGGGCGATCCCCTGGCGGTGGTGCGCCGGGCCGCCTTGCGACGATACAGCTCGGCATCCGCGGCCCCGAGCCAAGCTTCCAGCGACTGGCCGCCGGCCAAGCCGGCGACGCCCCAGCTCAGGCCAAGGGAGGCCGATCGCCCATCGTGGGCGAAGTTCAGCCCGTGGACCGCGGCAACGGCGCGGCGCGCCAGCCACTCCGCCTCGTCGACGTCGACCTCCGGCATGAGCACGACGAACTCGTCGCCGCCCAAGCGGGCCGGCAAATCGGTACGGCGGACGACGAACCGGAGCGCATCGGCGATGGCGCGGAGCGCCGCGTCACCACCCATGTGGCCCAGCCGGTCGTTGATCCCCTTGAAGCCGTCGACGTCGAACAACGCCAGCGTGACGGGACGGCCGTAGCGTCGGCTGCGATCGATCTCGCCGAGCGCGATGTCGACGAAGCGGCGGCGGTTGGCGATGCCGGTCAACGGATCCAGGTTCGCCTCACGCTCGAGCGCCGTGTTGAGCGCCTCCAACTGGTCGATCGACGCGCGCAACGCCGCACCGGTGGTGCGAACGGCGCGACGGAGCGTCAGGTAGTGCAGCAGGACGGCGGCGGTCAGCACGGCGATACAGGCGGCGATCACCGTCGGGATCAGCCAGGGTGGCCGCGGTTCCGGCGGCACCACCCAGCGCTCGCGGATCGCCTCCACGTCGGCCGCATCGATCGTGCCGAGGGCCGCGTCGACGACCGCCAAGGTGGCCCTGTCGCCGTTCCGCACCGCCGCGTGCAGCGCTTGCACGAACACGACCTCGACCGCCTCGAACTCGTCGATGGCCCCTTCGACCAGCAGCCGATAAAAACCGGTCGGATAGTCGGCGATGAAATGATCGAGATCGCCCGCGATCGCCGCGTCCAGCATCGCCGTGCTGTTGGCGAAGCCGACGATGTCGATCGCCGGCAGGTTGGTCGTCAGATACTCTTCGTCGAAGCTGTCGGCGACCACACCGACCGGCTGGCGGCCAAGCTCGGCAAGGGCGCGGGTGTGGGTACCGCGCCGCGCAAACAGCAACGTCTTCACGCTGAGAAACCCATCCGAGAACCAGAACGCCTCGTCGTGGCTTGCCGACACGTTCAAGCCGGCATGGGCGTCGGCACGACCGTCGCCGAGCATCGTCAACGAGTCCTGCCAATCGACCAGCGCGAACGCGACCTCGATCCCGGCGCGCTCCGCCGCCAGCCTCCAAAGGTCGATCAGCATCCCCCGCGGCTGGCCCTGCTCGTCGATGAAAGCATAGGGCAGCCACGACGCTGAATTCGTCAGGACCAAAGGCTTTTGTGGCGCCGCTCGTTCAGCAGCCGACGCCGCTCCGCCCAACAAGAGGGCGAACGAGAACAGAGTAATTTTAAGTAGATTTGACAATAACCGCCCAAACCGCAACGCGATGACTGTCATGACCTTATCCGGTCGAAAGACCCGGACGTCAATGATGCAACGCGAAACGTCGTCGGCCGCAACCGTCGGTCGGCGCCGGCTCAGAGCACGGCGAGTGGGCGCTTGGTCGCCGGCGGCGGGAACGCCGTGTCGATCGCTGCCAGCTCGTCGGCGGTCAGCGTGATCGCCACGGCGCGTGCGTTCGCCTCCACGTGCGCCGGCCGCGTCGCCTTCGGAATGGCGACGATGCCGGGCCGGTTGAGCACCCAGGCGAGCGCCACGGCATAGCGGTCGACGCCGTGCGCCGCGCCGATCTCGTCGAGGACCGTGCCCGCGTCCAGCCGGCCCTGCTCCAAGGGACTGTACGCCATCACCGGGACGCCGCGGGCGCCGCACCACGGCAACAGGTCGTGCTCGGGGCCACGCCGGCCGACGTTGAACAGGACCTGGTCGGTGGCGCAGGACGAACCGTCGGCCACCAGCCACAGCTCCTCCAGTTCGTCGGTGTCGAGGTTGCTGACGCCCCAATGCCGGATCTTGCCCGCGGCCTGCAGCTCGACGAACGCCCGGACCGTCTCGGCCAACGGGTGATGGCCGCGCCAGTGCAGCAGATAGAGGTCGATCCGATCGGTGCCGAGCCGACCGAGGCTGCGCTCGCACGCCCGCTGTGCGCCTTCGAACGAAGCGTTCTGCGGGTAGACCTTGCTGACCAGGAAGACCTCGTCGCGGCGGCCACGGACCGCTTCGCGCACGACCTGCTCGGCCCCGCCGTCGGCGTACATCTCGGCGGTGTCGATCAAGCTCATCCCGAGATCGAGGCCGACGCGCAGGGCACGCACCTCGTCCGACTTGGCGCCGAGGCGCTCACCCATCTGCCAGGTGCCCTGACCGAGGACCGGCACGGTCTCGCCACTCGGCAACGCCGTCGTCGGGATCGCCGCCATCGCTCAGGCCACAGGTGCCGTCGCCGCCAGCGACGGCCGGGCGGCGAGGCTTGCATACCAAGACGCCAACGAGGGGTTGCTCGAACGCCAGGAGTGGTCGCCGAACCGGAAATCGAGATAGCCGAGCAGGCAGCCGAGCCCGATCTGCGCCATGTCGAGCGTCGCAGCCGGTGTCGTCAGCCGCGGCTCGAACCACCCGAGCGCGGCGTCGATCTTGTCCCACCGGTCGTCGATCCACACCGGCCAACGCAGCGCCTCTGGCCGCAACGCCGTCTCGTAGCGCAAGCCCACCGCCTGCTCCATGGCGCCCTGGGCGACCGAGTGGGCAGCGAGCGTGGCGAACCGATCGCTCCCTTCGGGCAGCAGCCGGCCGCGCACCCGGTCGTCCAGGTACAACATGATCACGACGCTGTCCGGCAGCACGTGCCCGTTCTCCAGCTCCAAGGCCGGCAGCCGCCGCAGCGGATTGACGGCGGCGTAGTCGGCGTTGCGCTCGACCGGCGAGACCGGCGTCTCGACCAGGCTCACGGCATCGTCGAGACCGAGCTCGTGCAACGCCACCCGCACCTGGCGGGCGAAAGGCGAAAAGGGTGAATGGTGGAGTTTCATGCGGACCCGTCCTCAGCGCGCGAGACGACCCTTGTCGCACGACCGCGATCCGCGCGCAAAAGCGCGCAGCACCCGAGCAGAACGGCTTGGGTGATCGCCGGCGAAGGCGTATGCTGTGGCGCAGCATGAGCCAGCGAGGACCCGTCGCCATGAACGAGACCAGGCGAGCGATCGCCACACTGCCGTCGCTCGACGTCGAGCTGGTCCACGACAAGACGGACGACGGGCAGGCCGAGCGGGTCGCCATCCGCGTCACCGGGCGCCCGGACCTGAAGACCGCGAGCAAGCTGATCGAGGGCGAGCTGTTGCCCGCACTGACGGCCAACAACTCCGTCCTCAACGCACAGCAGCAAGCGCTGAAGATGTGGCTGCCGCTCTTGCGCATGAACCCGTTTCTGGCGCCGCTGTTGCCGCCAGCCGACAAGCAGGACTGACGCGCTCAGACCATCGTCCGCGGACGCGCTGCGCCCCCGCACACCCCGCCCGCCCAACGGTTGGCCGAGCGGCTGCTTCCATGGCTGCCGGCCGCCTGCTAGCTCTCCTACCAACAGGGAGATGCGATGATGGCGACCAACGGTTCGGCGAAACGGCTCAGGAGCCAGGACTGGTTCGACAACCCCGACTACGCCGACATGACGGCGCTCTACCTGGAGCGCTACCTCAATTTCGGCCTGACCCGGGAAGAGCTGCAATCCGGCCGCCCGATCATCGGCATCGCCCAAACCGGCTCGGACCTCGCCCCCTGCAACCGCCACCATCTGGAGCTCGCCAGCCGGGTCCGTGATGGCATCCGGGCCATGGGCGGCGTGCCGCTCGAGTTCCCGATCCACCCCATCCAGGAGACCGGCAAGCGCCCGACCGCGGCGCTCGACCGCAACCTCGCTTATCTCTCCCTGGTCGAAGTTCTCTACGGCTACCCGCTCGACGGCGTGGTCCTCACCACCGGCTGCGACAAGACCACGCCCGCCTGCCTGATGGGCGCCGCCACCGTCAACATCCCGGCCATCGTCCTCTCCGGCGGACCGATGCTGAACGGTCATTTCCGGGGCCAGCTCACCGGTTCCGGCATGGTCATCTGGCAGGCGCGCCAGTGGTACGCGACCGGCGAGATCACCTATGACGAGTTCATGGAGTACGTGACCACCTCGGCGCCGAGCGTCGGCCATTGCAACACCATGGGCACCGCCAGCTCGATGAACTGCATGGCCGAAGCGCTCGGCATGACTTTGCCCGGCTGCGCCATGATCCCGGCCCCCTACCGCGAGCGCGGCCAGATGGCCTATGCCACCGGCAAGCGCATCGTCGAGATGGTCCACGAGGAGCTGACGCCGCGGAAGGTCATGACCAGGAAGGCGTTCGAGAACGCCATCACCACTTGCGCCGCCATCGGCGGCTCGACCAACTGTCCGCCCCACGTCATCGCCATCGCCCGCCATCTCGGCGTCGACCTCGACGTCAAGGACTGGGAGACCATCGGCTACGACGTTCCGCTGTTGGTCAATCTCCAGCCCGCCGGTGCCTATCTGGGCGAGGATTTCCACCAGGCCGGCTCGCTGCCCGCGGTCATCCGCGAGCTGATGGGTGCTGGCCGCTTCCACGGCGACACGCTCACCGTCACCGGCAAGACGATGGCCGAGGAGCACGCGAAGCCACTCGAATACGTCAACCGCGAGGTGATCCGCCCCTACGCCGACCCGATGATGCCCGAGGCCGGTTTCTTGGTCATCGGCGGCAACCTGTTCGACAGTGCGGTGATGAAAACCTCGGTCGTGGCGCCCGCGTTCCGCGACCGCTACCTGAAGGGCGGCACGTTCGAGGGCAAGGCCGTGGTCTTCGAAGGACCCGAAGACTACCACGACCGCATCGACGACCCCGCGCTCGAGATCGACGAACGGACCTTGCTGTTCATCCGCAATGTCGGCCCCAAGGGCTATCCGGGTGCCGCCGAGGTCGTGAACATGCGCCCGCCCGCTTACCTGATCGAAAAGGGCATCACCGCGCTGCCCTGCATCGGCGACGGCCGCCAAAGCGGCACCTCCGACAGCCCCTCGATCCTCAATGCCTCACCCGAGGCGGCGTCCGGCGGCAATCTCGCGCTGCTGCAGACCGGCGACCGCGTCCGCCTCGACCTGCAGACACGCCGCCTCGACGTCCTCATCGACGACGACGAGCTGGCCAAACGCCGCGCCACCTTCGAGCCCTACCTGAAACCCCACCAAACCCCCTGGCAGGAAATCCAACGCCAACTCGTCGGCGAGCTCGCCACCGGCGCCTGCCTGGAACCGGCGGTGGCGTACCTCAACGTCGTCGAAACCAAGGGCAAGCCGCGGCACAATCACTGACGGATGCCTCGCGCTTGCGAATGTTATGTTGATCTCATAACACAGTGGCGCAGCGCAAACGTGACCCAAGCTTCGACACGCTGTTGAACCTCGACGGTTTGGTGCTCGTGATCGACGGCGAGGGTGGGCACTGGGTGAAGTTCGTGGTGACGGCGGTGCCGGTCGACAGGGAGAAGCCGCACGGGCTGGACTACAGCTTGACGCTCCATGGCCCTTCGGCGAGCGCTTGGTCGGCTTCGACAATGCCCATCCGGTAGAGAGGCTACGGCGTGGCGGCCCGTTGGACCACCGCCACCGTTTGCGGACCGTGAGAACGTACGACTATCGCGATGCCGGAACGCTCCTCGCCGACTTTTGGGTCGAGGTCGACGCGGTGTTGAGGGAACGGGGTGTGCGCCGATGACGACATTGAAGGTCGGCATTGCCGATTACGAAGAGATGAAGGCGCGCACCCTGCGCATCGCCCGCGGCGAGGAACGCCCAAGCCCCGACGATCCGAAGATATGGTTCACCTCCACGGAGTCCTTTGCGCGGGTGATGTCTGCCGGCAACCGCCAACTCCTCCAGATCATCGCCGAGAAAGCACCAGGATCGATCGAAGAGCTGGCCGCTCTGACTGGTCGCGCGAAGTCGAACCTTTCCCGGACCCTGAAGACCATGGCCGGCTACGGCCTCGTCCGCCTGGAGCCGGGCCCCGGCCGCCGACTGGCGCCGAGGGTGGTGCACGACCGCGTGACGTTGGAACTGCCGCTTGGTCTGGATCACTGAGGGAAGGCCCCGGTGGGGAAAATGGCCGAGGTCGAGCCGAGGGACGCTGTCTTCGAGAAGAGCCGCCTCTGCCACCGCCGATCGCATCACGTGGACGTGGCGCCGCCGCGGATCACGAACAGAAGCCCGCGCCCCGCCCATGCTCGACGAACCCTTGGCTCAAACCGCCCGATGACAGAAGCAGTCCTTCTGCGGTGTGCGTCCGCGCCAGCATCGAGATCACTGAACGACGCCCTGCCGATCCCGGATGGACATCAACGTGCCGGTCATCGACGCCACGAGTTTCTCGGTCTCGTTCTTGAACGCGAAGGCTTTCGCTTCGCAGATGGTCAGCGTGCGACCTGGCTTCAGCACGCTCGCTCGGAACACAAAGCAATCGCCTTCAGCCGGCGCAATGAGATTTGTCTTGAATTCCACGGTGAGCACTGCAGCGTCGGCATCCATAAGTGAAAACGCCGCATAGCCGCACGCACTGTCGAGCGCCGTCGTGACTATACCCGCATGAAGGAACCCGTGCTGCTGAGTATAGCTCTCATTAAAGGGCATCGACAATTCGATGATGCCTGGAGATAGGCGCGCAATCTCTATTCCAAGAGTTTTCATCGTGTTCTGGCGAGCGAAGCTTGATCTGACCTTTTTCTCAAAATCTGGGTCGCGTGGTTCGAGTTCGATCATATCATCGGCTCCACGTACTGGGTTGCAGCAATAACAACCGCGTGCCGCCCGCGCCTGGACGTGAGGGCGACTATCTCGCTTTTCGGACATTCGCCGCGTCACGGCATCAACCAAAACCCATATGTCTCAGTCTCAGGCGATAGTGACCGTTGGTGGCACGCGCTCCAAGCCCCAACGCGCCGATGTCGCAGAGGTGTCATTCGATCGGCTCTGTTTGCCAAGAAGCGATGATCATTGTCTTCCGTCACGGAAGAACGACGCCTCATCGCCCGTAGCGGGCAATTGCAATGACGGTCCTGGTCCCGCTAATCATGCCGATCGACTGACGTTGGTGGAGACACGGCATGCACCGATTCACCGGCGGTTGCCTGTGCGGCAACGTCCGCATCGTGGCGTCGGGGCTCCCATACCGCGTCGGCCTTTGTCACTGTCTCGGCTGCCGCAAGCATCATGGCGCCCTGTTCCACGCTTCCGCGATATTCCCTCAGGATGCGGTGACGATCGATGGCGAAACACGCGACTACGAAGGGCGGTTTTTCTGCCCCCGCTGCGGCTCGTCCGTGTTCGCGCGCACTGCAGACGAAATCGAGGTGAACCTAGGATCCCTCGATGCCCCCGACCAACTGATGCCGACCTACGAAAGCTGGATCGTCCGCCGCGAGTCCTGGTTGCCACCGTTTCCGCTCACGAGACGATACGAGCGGGATCGTGACGCCACCGGTCGCTTCGAGGCGTAGGGTGCAAGACGATCACGCCCCCGCCGATGGTGTAGCTGGCGGATAGCGCCGCGGTCGCCGAGCCCGTAGCGCTTGCGACGCTCGGCCGGCAGGCTCAACCGCTCCTTCGTCGAGACCCAGGCTCTGGTCATGACTCCAACCTCCCGCCCTACGCCCCCGTTTCTGCCGGATGTCTCGACCCGTGGCGAAGCACTCGTTCGCGCCAGTCCTTTGGCGCGGTGGCGGCAAGGCGTACGGCCATCCGCTGCCGTGCAGGTCGGACCAATGGCGTTCTAGGTACAAATTCTTATTCATGTCACGATCCGGTCGCGTCCAGCAGGAGACCGGCCCGTGCCCGCTCGCCGACCGACCACCAAGGAAGTTGCCATCCGCGAGCGCAACCGCGTCAGCGCGCGAGCGTCGACGGGGCCGCGGACGGCGCTCGGCAAGGCGACGGCGGCCCGGAACGCGTTGACCCATGGCCTGCGGGCGGAAAGCCCGCGGGACGAGGCCGACATCGCCGACCGGCAAGCGCGCGCGGCGCTGTTGATGCAGACCTTCGAGCCCGCGGACGACTTCGAGCTGGCGCTGCTGCACCGCATGGCCGCGGCCTTCCATCGGCTGGAAAAGGCCGACCATCTGGAGAGCCAGACGTTCGACGCCGGCACCGCCATCGACGGCCAGACGTCGGGGCGCATCCTCACGGTGCAGTCGAAGGTCCAGGCTAGCTTCGGCGCCATCAACCGCTATCGGGCCACCGCCCAGCACGACCTGTTCAACGCCTACCGCATGCTCGTCGTCCACCGCCAGCAGCGTGGCGACGACATCCCGGAATTGCCGAACGAACCCTGATCCGGCTTTTTTCGTTCGCTTGCAGGATGTTGCGAGACCATGACCGACTCAGACGCCCTGTGGAAAACCTTTCTCGACGTCCAAGACGGCCTGCCGCGCCAGGGACCGGGCGACGCGGCAAGCACCCGCAGGGCGCTGGCGCTGTGCACGGGCCTGCCGGCCACGCCATCGGTGCTCGACCTCGGCTGCGGCCCGGGCATGCAGACCTTGGTCCTGGCCGAAGCGCTCGCCGGTCCGATCACCGCCGTCGACCTCGTCGACGGCTTTCTGGACCAGCTCCGGGCGCGCGCTGCCGCCGCCGGCGTCGCCGACCGGGTGACCGCGCTCGAGGCCGACATGGGCGCACTGCCATTCCCGCCCGAGAGCTTCGATCTGCTGTGGGCCGAGGGCTCCGCCTACAGCATCGGCATCGGTCACGCTTTGCGTAGCTGGACGCCCTTGCTGCGCCCGGGCGGCTACCTGGCCGTCACGGAGCTCGTGTGGTTGATCGACGAGCCCCCAGCCGAGGCCGCCTCGTTCTTTGCGGCCGAGTACCCGGCCATGGCCGACGTCCCGACGCTGCTCGCCTTGGTCGAGGGCGCCGGGTTGGAACCGATGGGCCACTTCGTCCTCCCGGACACCGCCTGGTGGACCGACTACTACACGCCGCTGGAGGCCAAGCTGCCGACCCTCCGCGCCCGCTACGCCGCCGACCCGGACGCCCTCGCCGTCGTCGAGAATACCGCCCGCGAAATCGACGTCCGGCGCCGCTACGGGGACGCCTACGGCTATGCCTTCGCCGTCGGGCGTCGCGCTTGAGCGACCGTGCACATCTGGTTCTGCCACCTTGTGACGACGTACCGGGCGTCCGGCGGGCGCGAACGTTCGTGCACCTGCAGTTCTGCAAGGCTATGTTGCATTGCAACATCTTTCGCCGAGGGCGGCCCGCCCCCATGTGTTGCATGGACCTGTTTGGACGAAGACCATGACGCCGACCTCGTTGACTGCCCAAGCGCTCCGCCAAGCCGGCGGCTCCGCCTTCTGCCGCGCCTTCGACCACGCCGTCGACTGGGAGCGGGTCCGCGCCCGCACGCGCGTCGAGCTCCGCACCTACAGCACCGGTGAGTTGCGCGAGTTCGGTATCGACCAGGCCGAGGTCGATGGGCTCGCCATGACCCAGGCCGACGTTACCGCCGGCCCACGGCCGTCGCGCGGCCTTCGCGCCCTCGCCCGTCTCGCCGGCAGCTGACCGCCTGCCCGCTCACGCGGGCCGCGAGGCCAGCGCGAACAAGGCCAGTTCGCCTCGGCGGCCGCGGACTCGATCGACGGGAAGACCCGCGAAGGCCGGATCGGCCGCACCACCGGCTCGGCGCAGCAAGGCATCGCTGACCACGAGCGACAGATCCCGTTCCTTGGCGACCTCCTGCAAGCGGGCGGCGACGTTGACCGAGTCGCCGAGCACCGTGAACTCCAGCCGTTCGTCGATCAGCCGGTCGCGCAGGCTCGCCGTGTTCTTCGTCGCCGTCACGATGAACGACCCTCGACCGACGTTCCCATCCTCGTCGGTTCCTGCTAGCTCCAAGCCAACGAGTTGGCGAGGTTGGCGATGCCGGTCTGGGAGAGCCGTGTACGGACGGCTGACGAAGGGTTCCAGGCCAACGCCAAGGCGATGGGCGCGCTTGTCGTCGACCTCCGCGAGCGCTTGGCTGCGACCGCGCTAGGCGGCCCGGCGCCGGCGCGGGAACGTCACGTCGCCCGCGGCAAGCTCCTGCCACGCGAGCGGATCGACCGGCTGATCGACCCCGGCGCACCCTTGGTCGAGTTCTCGCCGCTCGCCGCCCAGGACGTCTACGACGAGCCGATCCCGGCGGCCGGGCTGATCACCGGCATCGGCCCGATCCACGGCCGTCCGTGCGTGGTGGTCGCCAACGACGCGACGGTGAAAGGCGGCACCTACTATCCCCTGACCGTGAAGAAGCACCTGCGCGCCCAGGAGATCGCCCAGCAGAATGGCCTGCCGTGCGTCTATCTGGTCGACAGCGGCGGCGCCAACTTGCCCAACCAGGACGAGGTGTTCCCCGATCGCGACCACTTCGGCCGGATCTTCTTCAACCAGGCGACGATGTCGGCCGCCGGCATCGCTCAGGTCGCCGTCGTCATGGGCTCGTGCACGGCGGGCGGTGCCTACGTCCCGGCGATGGCCGACGAGGCGGTGATCGTCCGCGACCAAGGGACGATCTTCCTAGGCGGTCCGCCACTGGTCAAAGCGGCCACCGGCGAAGACGTCACCGCCGAGGCCCTCGGCGGTGGCGACGTTCACACTCGGCTCTCCGGCGTCGCCGATCATCTGGCAGAAAACGACCTCCACGCCTTGGAGATCGCCCGCGGGATCGTCGGCGGCCTCGGCCCGAGAATACCCACCGCCCTCGCCCGGCGTGAGCCGTTGCCGCCGCGCTACGATCCTGCCGAACTCGCCGGCGTGGTTCCGGCCGACCCCCGCGAAACCTACGACGTCCGCGAGCTGATCGCCCGCCTCGTCGACGCC
Source organism: Pseudomonadota bacterium (assembly GCA_039818825.1). GTDB lineage: Bacteria > Pseudomonadota > Alphaproteobacteria > Geminicoccales > Geminicoccaceae > JBCBTD01. The sequence continues at coordinate 6,805 of JBCBTD010000064.1, read as the reverse complement.
TCCGACTTCGACGAGTTCAAGCACCGCTACGGCACGACCTTGGTCTGCGCGTTCGCCCACCTCTGGGGCTACCCGGTCGGCATCCTTGCCAACAATGGCGTGCTGTTCGGCGAGAGCGCCCTGAAGGGCGCGCACTTCGTCGAGCTTTGCTGCCAGCGCCGGATCCCGCTCTTGTTCCTGCAGAACATCACCGGCTTCATGGTCGGGCGCGCCTACGAACATGGCGGGATCGCCAAGGACGGCGCCAAGCTGGTCACCGCCGTCTCGTGCGCCGCCGTGCCCAAGCTGACCGTCATCGTCGGCGGCAGCTTCGGCGCCGGCAACTACGGCATGTGCGGCCGCGCTTTCGGCCCCCGGTTCCTCTGGACCTGGCCCAACGCCAGGATCTCCGTGATGGGCGGCGAGCAGGCAGCGAGCGTCCTTGCACAGGTGCGCCGCGACAACGCCGAAGCCCGCGGCGAGCCGTGGAGTGCAGCCGACGAGACGGCCTTCAAGGCGCCGATCCGCGAGCAGTACGAGATCCAGGGCCACCCCTACTACGCCACGGCGCGGCTCTGGGACGACGGCGTCATCGATCCGGCCGACACCCGCCGGGTCGTGGCCCTGGGGCTGGCCGCGGCCTTGGAGCGGCCCATCGAGCCGACGCGATTCGGCGTGTTCCGGATGTAGGAGACACCATGGGCACCAGCCTCGTGACCATCGCCGACGACGACCGTGGCGTGCGGACGCTGACCCTCGACCGGCCGGCCGTCCACAATGCGTTCGACGAGCGGCTGATCGCAGAACTGACCCACGCGTTGGAGGCGGCCGAGGCGGATGACGCCGTGCGGATCGTCGTGCTGGCGGCGACCGGAGCCAGCTTCTCAGCGGGCGCCGACATCGGCTGGATGCGTCGCGCCGGCACCTACGGCGAGGTCGAGAACGTGGCCGAGGCGGAGGCCCTGGCCAAGCTCCTTTCGACCCTGGACCAGCTGGCCAAGCCGACGGTCGCGCGGGTCAATGGCGCCGCACTTGGCGGCGCCGTCGGCCTCGTTTGCGCCTGTGACGTTGCCATCGCCGCGGACGAGGCAGTGTTCGGCACGACCGAAGTCCGGCTGGGCATCGTGCCGGCCGTGATCGGCCTGTTCGTCGTCCGTGCCGTCGGCGCACGAGCCGCCCGGCGCCTTTTTCTCACGGGCGAGCGAATCAGCGCCGCCCGCGCTCAGTCGCTCGGCCTGGTTCACGACGTCGTGCCCGCCGCTGCGCTGGATGGGGCCGTCGCCACCGTCGTCGACGATCTGCGCAAAGGTGCGCCAGGTGCTTTGACCGAGGCGAAGCGCCTGGTCGAAACGCTTGCCAACGATCCTGCAGACGACGCCCGGCTGGACGAAGCCACCCACCTGATCGCCCGCGTGCGGGCAGGTGCAGAAGCGCGGGAAGGCCTTTCGGCGTTTCTCGAGAAGCGCCCGCCCGACTGGACGTGACGGCGGTGTTTCGGCGACTCCTGATCGCCAATCGCGGCGAGATCGCATGTCGGATCGCGCGCACTTGCCGTCGGCTGGGCATCGAGACGGTCGCTGTCCATTCGGATGCGGACGCGGGCGCGCTCCATGTCCGCATCGCCGACCGGGCGGTGCGGCTGGGTCCAGCACCGGCCACCGCTAGCTACTTGGACATCGAGCGGGTGGTCGCCGCCGCGATTGGCGCGGGCGCCGACGCCATCCACCCGGGCTACGGCTTTCTCGCCGAGAACGCCGCGTTCGCCGAAGCGTGCGCGGCGGCGGACATCACGTTCGTCGGGCCGTCGCCGGCGGCGATCCGGGCCATGGGCGCCAAGGATGAGGCGAAGCGGATCATGACGGCCGCCGCCGTGCCGTGCGTGCCGGGATATCAGGGCCAAGATCAAGACGCCGCGGCGCTGGCTGCGGCAGCCGAAGAGATCGGCTTTCCGCTGCTGGTGAAGGCCGCGGCCGGCGGCGGCGGCAAGGGTATGCGCGTGGCCACGGACGCCGACTCACTGGCGGAGGCGCTGGCCGGCGCGCGTGGCGAGGCCGAGCGCGCGTTCGGCGACGGCCGGTTGCTCTTGGAGCGCTTCCTCGAACGCCCGCGGCACATCGAAGCCCAGATCCTCGCCGACAGCCACGGCCGAACCCTGTTCCTGTTCGAGCGCGAGTGCACGCTGCAACGGCGCCATCAGAAGGTCATCGAAGAAGCGCCCTCGCCGACCTTGGACGCGGCAGCGCGCGAGCTGCTCGGCGCAGCTGCCGTTCGGGCGGCGGAGGCCGTCGACTATGTCGGCGCCGGCACCGTCGAGTTCCTGTGGGCTGACGGCGCGCCGTGGTTCATCGAGATGAACACACGTCTCCAAGTCGAACACCCCGTCACGGAGATGGTCACGGGCCTCGACCTCGTAGAATGGCAGCTCCGCATCGCCACCGGTGAACCGCTACCGTTCGGCCAGCACGACCTCCAGCTGAACGGCCACGCCGTCGAGGCCCGGCTCTATGCCGAGGACCCGGCCCGGGGTTTCATCCCTTCCACCGGGCGGCTGCACGTCGTCCAATGGCCCGAGGCCAGCGCCGCCTTGCGCGTCGACACCGGCGTCGCCGCGGGTGACGTCGTCGGGCTCGACTACGATCCGATGCTGGCGAAGCTGGTCGCCCACGGTGAGAACCGGGCACGAGCGATCGCCCGCCTCGACCAGGGCCTAGCCGCGACCCGGGTGGTCGGCCCGACGACCAACCGCAGCTATCTCCGCGCTGTGCTTGCTGATCCAGCCGTCGCCGCCAACCACGTCGACACGGGCTATCTCGAACGTGTCGGGCACCACCCATCGGCCGGCCTCCTGGACGATGCCGTCCTGCTGGCGGTGGCGGACCGATTGGCCGAGCGCCGCGAGCGTGCGGCAACTCATGCGGCAGTCGCCGGCGACCCGCACGCGCCGTGGGCAGAGGTGGACGGCTTCCGTGTCGGCGCGCCGGCCGCCCAAGTCGTGCGGCTCGGAGCAGGCGACGCGGCCATCGACGCTACGGTGGTCCGGACGATCGATGCCGACGTCGGCGGCACCAGTGCTTGGTCCGTCATCCGCGACGGCGCGCCGACGACGCTCCTGATCATCTCGGCCCGGCCGCCGTTCTACGCCATCGACGTCGCCGGCCGTCGGGTCGAAGGGCTGGTCGTCCGCGATGGCGACGGCCGCTTGGTCGCGATGGCAGCAGCAGACGTAGCACTCCGCCGAGTCGCCGCGGCCGCATCTGGTGCCGACGAAACGGCCGCTGACGGCGTGAGCCGCGCGCCGATGCCCGGACGGGTCGTCGAGGTCGCGGTGCACGTCGGCGAGGTCGTCAGCCGTGGCCAAACACTGCTCAAGCTCGAGGCGATGAAGATGGAGCATCGCGTGACCGCGGAAGCCGATGGAACCGTAATGATGGTCGACGTGTCGGCAGGCGCTCAGGTTGCCGAAGGCGACCCGCTGGTCGTCGTTGGCGAAGCCCCGGCAGATCACTCGTGAACTCGCCCGCCGAGGTCACCGTGGTCGAGGTCGGGCCGCGCGACGGCCTGCAGAACGAAGCGGCGGTGGTGCCGCTGGCGGCCAAACTTCGTTTGATCCGCGGGCTCGACGACGCTGGGTGCCCCCGCATCGAGGTCGGAAGCTTCGTCTCTCCGCGCTGGGTGCCGCAGATGGCCGATACGGAGGCCGTCGTTCGCAGCCTGCCGCCCACCCGTGCCCGCCTCGGCGTGCTGGTGCCGAATACTGCTGGCCTCGACACCGCCTTGGCGAGCGGTACGGCCGAGATCGCGGTTTTCGCGGCGTGCTCCGAGACGTTCTCGAAGCGGAACGTCAACGCCAGCATCGATGTGTCGATCCAGCGCTTGGAAAAGGTCATCGGTGCGGTCAAAGCGGCCGGCCGCTTCGTGCGCGCCTATCTGTCCTGCGTCGTCGCTTGTCCCTACGAAGGCCCGATCGCCCCGACCGTCGCCGCGCGCTTGGGCGCACGGCTGATGGCGGCCGGTGCCGACGAGCTGTCACTCGGCGACACCATCGGCCGAGCCACACCACGAGACACGAGGGCGCTGCTCGCCGAGGTCGGCCATGCCGTGCCGATCGGCAAGCTCGCCTGGCATGGCCACGACACCTACGGGCAGGCATTGGTGAATGCGCTCACCGCCCTCGATGGCGGCGTCACCGTCGTCGATGCCTCGGTCGCAGGCCTCGGCGGTTGCCCTTACGCGCCGGGTGCCGCCGGCAACCTCGCCAGCGAGGACCTCGTCTTCATGCTCGATGGCATGGGCGTTCGGACGGGCATCGACCTGGAAGCCCTGGCGCGGGCCGGGAGCGACCTCTGCGCCGCGCTCGGCCGACCGAGCGAAAGCCGGGTCGCCCGAGCGCTCGGAGCTACGGACAAACGTTGATCGGCCCGCTCGGCAAATCGCGCTATCGGTTGCGGTAGCGCGGCTGGCAGCGTACAGGCCCGACGACCAACTGGTGCATGGGGGATGCAGCCGATGGCCTTCGTTGCCGAGCGAGCGCGTGCCGCTGCGGCCGGCATGGAACGCATTCGGCGGTTTCACTTCGCCAGCCGCTACAGCGAACGGCGTGGTCAACCCGGCATCTGCGACTTTACCTTCGGCAACCCGCACGAGATGCCGCTGCCTGGTCTCGTCGCCGCCCTCGGCCGCCACGCGGTCCCGCAGCGACATGACTGGTTCGCCTACAAGGCGACGGAACCGGAGCCGCAGGCTTTCCTCGCGAAGCGCCTGAGCCGCGAACTGGACCTGCCTTTCGAGCCCGCCGATCTGGCGCTGACCAGCGGCGCTTTCGGCGCCATCGCGGTCGCCTTCCATATGCTCTTGGACCCGGGTGACGAGGCGGTGTTCTCGCTGCCACCCTGGTTCTGCTACGAGTCGATGCTGCGGGCCGGCAGCGCCGTGCCGGTGAAGGTTCCCCTGCAGGAAGAGACCTTCGACCTCGATTTGGATGCCATCGAAGCGGCGATCGGCCCGCGGACGCGGCTGGTGATCGTCAACACCCCGCACAACCCGACGGGCCGCATCTACGACCGCGGCCATCTCCAAGACTTGGCGAACCTCCTGGAGCGCGCCTCGCGGCGACTCGGCCACCGCCTGTTCATCTTGTCCGACGAGCCCTATCGGCGGCTGCGCTTCGACGAACGGGCGTTCACCAGCCCCGCCGCGGTCTACCCGTGGACCCTGATCGCCTACAGCTATGGCAAGGTGCTGCTGGCACCAGGACAGCGCCTCGGCTACCTCGCCATCGGCCCGCTGATGCCCGACGCCGACCGAGATGCACTGCGCGCCTCGGTCTTCGGTGCCCAAGTCGGCCTCGGTTGGGCCTTTCCGAACGCGCTGATGCAGCACGCGCTGCCCGACCTCGAGGACCTCAGCATCGATCTCGACGCGCTGCACGCCAAGCGTCGGCGCGTGGTCGACGGTCTGCACCAAGCAGGCTACGTCGCGTTGGAGCCGGAAGGCACGTTCTACGTCTTCGCGCAGGCGCCGACCGGCGACGAGGATCGCTTCTGGAATGCGCTTGCCGACCGGGACGTCTTCGTCATGCCGGGCAGTGTGATGGAAGCGCCGGGCTGGTTCCGCATCTGCCTCACCGCCGAGGCAGCCACCATCGATCGGGCGCTGCCGGCGTTCGCGGACGTCGCCGCGGCGCTCCACGCGGCCTGAACCGCCCAGCCGCCCCGAGGCCGCTCAAAGCCCGCGGAACGCATGGGCGGCGTAGGTGCCGAGCAACCGCAGTTCGTCTGAAAAAAACGCCAGCTCCTCCAGCGCGTTGGCCAATGGCCGGTCGGCCGGATGGCCGATCACGTCGGCGTAAAAGAAGGCCTGATTGAAGTCGGGCTCCACGTAGCTTTCGAGCTTCGTCATGTTGATGCCGTTGGTGGCAAAGCCGCCGAGCGCCTTGTAGAGCGACGCAGGCACGTTCCGGACCCGGAACACGAAGGTGGTGATCACGGCGCCGTCGCCCGGCTCCGGCGTCCACGACTCGGTCGCGAGGATGACGAAGCGCGTCGTGTTGTGGTCGGCGTCCTCGATCCCGGCATCGAGGATGTCCAGCCCGTGGATCTCAGCGGCGAGACTGGACGCGATGGCGGCGTGCCCCGGCACCCTGGTTCGCGCCACCATCTGGGCGGCACCCGCGGTGTCGGCCTGGACCATCGGCTCCAACCCTCGCCGCCGAAGGTAGGACCGGCACTGGCCCAGCGCCTGCTCGTGGCTGTGGACGTGGGTGAGATCGGCCAGTCGCGTGCCGGGCGGGGCGAGGAGCTGGTGGTTCACCCGGAGGAAGGTCTCGCCGACGATGTGGAGCTTGCCGCCGGGCATCAGCTGATGGATGTCGGCGACCCGCCCGGCGACCGAATTCTCGATCGGGATCATCGCCAGGTCGGTTCTGTGCTCACGCACCGCCGCAAACGCATCCTCGAACGAAGCGCACGCAACCGCCTCGGCATCGGGGAACGTGCGTCGACACGCGAGATGGCTGTAAGCGCCCGGGTGCCCCTGGAAGGCGACGCTGCGGACCGTTCGCAGCGGGCTCATCGCGATCCCTCCGGCGGCGTCGGCCGGTCCCCGAATCGGCGCCGCACCTCCTCCAGATCGTCGTCGGTGTCGATGCCTGGGGGCGCGGCGGGAACCGCGCGGACGCCGATCCGCATCCCAGCTTCCAATGCGCGCAGTTGCTCGAGGCGCTCGCGGCGCTCAAGCGGACTGGGCTCCAGATCGCAGAACCGCTCCAAGGCATCGCGGCGAAAGCCGTACACGCCAACGTGGTGCTGCAACGGCCCGGCGCCGCTGG
>JBCBTD010000063.1:0-23083 GCA_039818825.1 Pseudomonadota bacterium | reverse complement strand
CCGGGGCTGGCAAGTCCACGGTGATCCGCTGCATCAACCGCCTGGTGGAGCCGACGGCCGGCCGCGTGCTCCTCGCCGACGTCGACATCACCCGCCTCGGCCGACGCGAACTCCGCCGGGTCCGTCGCCGCGTCGGCATGATCTTCCAGGAATATGCGCTCGTCGAGCGGCTCACCGTCATGGAGAACGTGCTCTCGGGCCGCCTCGGCTATGTCGGATTCTGGCGCAGCTTGGCCCGGCGCTTCCCCCAGGCCGACGTCGACCAGGCGTTCGCGCTCCTCGATCGCGTCGGGCTCGGCGACCAAGCCGACAAGCGCGCCGACGAGCTCTCCGGCGGCCAGCGGCAGCGGGTCGGGATCGCCCGCGCGCTGCAGCAAGACCCCGACGTGCTGTTGGTCGACGAGCCGACCGCGTCACTCGACCCCAAGACCTCGCGGCAGATCATGCGCCTGATCCGCGACATGTGCGGCGAGCGCGGCCTGCCGGCAATCATCAACATCCACGACGTGATGCTGGCGCAGATGTTCGTCGACCGCATCATCGGCCTTCGCGCTGGCCAGGTCGTGTTCGACGGCCCGCCGGCGGGCCTCGATGACAACGTGCTGACGGCGATCTACGGTGAGGAGGACTGGACGGCGATGCAGGCCCGCGCCGCCGAGGATGCCGCCGACGCCGCGGAGCGCGCAGAGGAGCGCATGGCGGGCCTGTCGTGAGTGCTCTGGCCGGCCGGCGTTGGCGGCGGCCGCCGTTGCTCATCAAGAACGACCGCCTCCGCCTGCTCGTCTACGGCGGCGCCTTGGTCTACCTCGCGCTGGCTCTCGCCAGTGTCGAGATCAACCCGGCGCGGATCGCGGCCGGCCTCGAGCGCGGCTGGCGCTTCGTCGAGGGTTTTCTCACGCCCGACTTCACCAGCCGGGCGCGCGACATCTGGCCGGGCATCGCCGAGAGCCTGACGATGACGGTCACCTCGACCGCTGTCGGCTGCCTGATCTCGATCCCGATCGGCATCGGCGCCGCCCGCAACCTGTCGCCCCTACCCGTCTATCTGCTGTGCCGCGGTATCATCACGCTGTCGCGCACGTTCCAGGAGGTCATCATCGCCATCTTTTTCGTCGCGATGTTCGGCTTCGGCCCGTTCGCCGGCTTCCTCACCTTGAGCTTCGCCACCATCGGCTTCCTCGCCAAGCTGCTGGCGGAGGACATCGAGGACATCGACGGCCGTCAGGTCGAGGCGATCCGCGCGACCGGCGCTTCCTGGTGGCAGGTGGTCGACTACGCCGTCACACCGCAGGTCATGCCGCGACTGATCGGCCTCTCCCTCTATCGCTTGGACATCAACTTCCGCGAGTCCGCGGTGATCGGCATCGTCGGCGCCGGCGGCATCGGCGCGACGCTCAACACGGCGATCGACCGCTACGAGTACGACAGCGCCGGCGCGATCCTCCTGCTCATCATCCTCATCGTCATGGCCGCCGAGTACGGCTCCAGCCACATCCGCCAGCGGTTGCAGTGATGCCGATCCGGCTCGACGGCGACACCCGCATCTGGCAGCGACGAACCAGCCGACAGGAATGGCTGCGCTGGGCCGGCTGGCTCGTGCTCGTTGCCCTGTTCGCCTGGTGCTGGCAGCTGATGACCCAGCAGACGATCTGGGCGTTCGTCTGGGACGCGCCGCGCCAGGCGGCCGACATCGGCGACCGGATGTTCCCACCCAGGTGGTCCTACATGGAGCGCCTTTGGTGGCCGCTCTGGGACACCTTGAACATCGCCACCCTCGGCACGCTCTTGGGCATCGTGCTTGCAGTGCCGACGGCCTTCATGGCCGCACGCAACACGACGCCGAGCGTGCTCCTCGTGCGGCCGGTAGCACTGTTCGTCATCGTCGCTTCGCGGTCGATCAACTCCTTGATCTGGGCGTTGCTGCTGGTCGCGATCATCGGCCCAGGTGTGCTCGCCGGCATCATCGCGATCGGCCTCCGCTCGATCGGCTTCATCGCCAAGCTGCTCTACGAGGCGATCGAGGAGGTCGACGAGAGCCAGGTCGAGGCGGTGCGCGCGACCGGCGCGTCGGCGGCGCAGGTGGTCGACTACGCGATCGTCCCACAGGTGCTACCGGCGTTCGCTGGGATCAGCGTCTTCCGCTGGGACATCAACATCCGCGAGTCGACCATCCTCGGCCTGGTCGGCGCCGGCGGCATCGGCCTGCAACTGCAGGCCTCGCTCAACGTCCTCGCCTGGCCCCAGGTGACGTTGATCCTGCTCTGCATTCTGGCGACAGTGATCGTCAGCGAATGGGTTTCGGCCAAAGTCCGCGCCGCGGTGACGTGATCGATCGCGGGTCGCGCGAAGCGTTTACGCGCGGACGCCCTGACGCTACATACGGCGCTTCCAGGAAATGGGGTTACGGAGACCTTGATGGATCGGCCTTTGATGCCGAAAGCGACCGCCGTTTGGCTGGTCGAAAACACCAGTTTGACGTTTACCCAGATCGCCGAGTTCTGCGGCCTGCACGTGCTCGAGGTGAAAGGCATTGCCGACGACGAGGTGGCGCAGGGCATTCGCGGGCTCGATCCGGTCAGCGCCGGAGTGCTCGCACGTGACGAGATCGCCCGCTGCCAGACCGACCCGAACAGCCGGCTGGCGATGCTCAAGCCCAAGGCCGAAATCAAACTGCCGAAGAAGCGTGAGCCGCGCTACACGCCCCTGTCCAAGCGGCAGGACCGTCCCGACGGGATCGCTTGGCTGTTGCGCAACCATCCGGAGCTGACGGATCAGCAGGTCTGCAAGCTCTTGGGGACGACCAAGGCGACGGTGCAGGCGGTGCGTGATCGGACCCATTGGAAGAGCCAGGAGATCCGGCCGCGCGACCCGGTCCTGCTCGACCTCTGCTCTCAGGGCGACCTCGATGCCGCGATCGAGAAAGCCAACGCCATGCGCAGCGACGCCGACGCCATTCCGTCGGCCGCCGGCGACGGCTGAACGCTCGTCCGCCCAGCTCAGGCCGGGCCGCGATCGAGTTCCGGCCGGCGCTGTGGTAGGCGGATGATCGTGGCGCCACGTGGCGTCGGTGCTGCCGGTTCCGGGTGCCAACCCGTCACGGCTTCGACGCTCGGAACGGCCCGCGACAGTGAGAGCTTTCGCTTCAGCTCGGCGGCCTGATGGTTGAACATTTGCCGGGCATCGCGCAGCGCGACCAGATCGCCGCGCCCGAGCGCGGCGCGAATCCGCCGGTAGAGCAGACTGTCCTGCCCGAGTTCCTCGGCGACGACGTCCTCCAGCCCCTCCAAGAACAAGCGGAGGCCCCGCCGTTCACCCGGATAGCGCTCCCGCTCCATGCGCGCGCTCGTTCCTCCTTCTCGGCCACCGCTCTAGCGGCGGTTCTCCCGTCCGACGGCTACGGTCAGGCCGCCTCTCGCGACAGATACTGCTCGGCCAACCGTACCCAGTAGCTGACGCCGACCGGAAGCGCTTCGTCGTTGAAATCGTAGTGGGGGCTGTGCAGCACGCGTCCGCGGTCGCCCGGGCCGTTGCCCATCAGGATGTACGCCCCTGGCTTCCGCTCCAGCAGGTAGGCGAAGTCTTCGCCGCCCATGCTCGGCGTCGCATGGCGATTGACCCGCGCGTCGCCGACCACGGCCGCCGCGATGTCGGCGGCGAAGTCCGTCTCGCGGTCGCTGTTGACGGTCGGTGGATAGCCGCGCCGGTAGGCGACTTCGGCTTCGACACCCATGCCCGCAGCGATGCCGCGCGCGGTGGCCTCGACGCGTTCGTGGCAGAGGCGGCGGAGATCCGGGGTGTAGCTGCGGACGGTCCCCCAGAGTTCCACCGCCTCGGGGATGACGTTGTAGGCGTCGCCGCCGGTGATCCGCGTCACGGAGACCACCGCCGAATCCTTGGGTGCCACGTTGCGCGACACGATCCCCTGCAGACCTTGGACGATCAACGCGGCCGCCAGGATCGGATCGGCAGCAGTGTGAGGCAGCGCCGCGTGGCCGCCTCGACCATTCACCTCGATGGTGAAGGTGTCGGTCGCGGCCATGATCGGGCCTTTGCAGATGGCGAAGGTACCCACGGCAGACCCGGGCCAGTTGTGCAGCCCGAACACGGCATCGACGGGAAACCGCTCGAACAGGCCCTCCTCGACCATCACCCGGCCGCCGCCGAAGCCCTCTTCGGCGGGTTGGAAGATCAGCACGACGGTGCCGTCGAAGTTCCTCGTTTCCGCCAGATAGCGCGCGGCCCCCAACAGCATGGTGGTATGCCCATCATGGCCGCAGGCATGCATCCGCCCGGGGATGGTCGAGGCGTGACCGACCCCGGTCCGCTCGGTCAACGGCAAAGCATCGAGATCGCAGCGCAAGCCGACACGCCGCGGGCCCGGCCGACCACGGATGATGGCGACGACGCCGGTCGACGCGACGCCGTCGTGTACCTCGTCGACACCGAAGCTTCGGAGCTTGTCGGCGACGAACGCACTGGTCTGGAATTCTTCGAAGCCGAGTTCCGGATGCCGGTGGAGATGATGCCGCCAAGCCGTCATGTCGTCGTGGAACTCGGCGACGCGATTGATGACGGCCATCTAAACCGGTCCTCCGGGGCGTTTGGGTGCGTTCATGGTTACGGGCCCGTTCGACGGACGGCAAGTAGGCGCGGCGTCACGGCTCGGAGCCGCCCGCGGTTGCCCGGCCATCGCCAGCGGTTTATGCAGCGCCGAGGTCGGCGCGAAACGACGCCAGCAACCTGGGAGACGCGGGATGTCCAGGCACCAACTGACCCTGTCGACGATGGCGCTTGCGGGCGTCCTGATGGCCACCAGCGCCGCCGCCGAGGGCCTCAAGCTCGGCGCGCTCATCCCGCTCACTGGCGGTCTTGCCACGTTCGGCCAGACCAGCCTCGACGGCATGCGCTTGGCCGTCGCCGAGGCCAACGAGGCCGGCGGCGTGCTTGGCGGCGAGGTCGAGCTGGTCGTCGGCGACACGCAGACCCGCTCGCAGCCCGCGGTGGACGCGGCGATGCGTCTGGTCACCGTCGAGGGCGTCTCGGGCCTGCTCGGCGCCTTGGCCTCGGGCAACACCGTGCCGGTAGCAACGGCGGTGAGCGCCGTTCAGGGTGTACCGCAGATCTCGAACGCATCGACGGCGCCGACGATCACGACGCTCGATGACAACGACTTCCTGTTTCGCACCGTCCCCTCGGACGCGCAGCAAGGCGTCGTGCTTGCCGGACTGGTGAACGATGCCGGCATGACCAAGGTCGCCGTCCTCTACGTCAACAACGACTACGGCGGCGGCTTGGCCGAGAGCTTCCAGGCCAGCTTCGAGGCGCTCGGCGGCACGCTGACCGGCAGCACCGCGTACGAGCCCAACCAGCCCTCCTACCGCGGCGAGCTGCAAGATCTGGCGGCCGGCGATCCGGACGCGCTGGTCCTGATCGCGTACCCTGACGACGGCGGCCTCCTGATCCTTCGGCAATCCATCGAGGAAGGCTTCTTCGAGCGGTTCGTCTTCACCGACGGGATGAAGGCGACCCAGATCGCCACCGACTTCGGCGACTTTCTCCAAGGAGCGTTCGGCACGTCGCCACGGAGCGAAGAGTCGGCGCGCAGCGCCGCGTTCGTCGAGGAGTACGAAGCGCTCTATGGCGAGCTGCCGCCGGTCCCCTACATCGACAGTGCCTACGACGCGGCGATGATCATGATGCTGGCGGCCGAGCAGGCCGGAAGCGCGGACCGGACGGCGATCCGCGATGCGATCCGCAGCGTCAGCGCGGCGCCGGGCGAGAAAGTTGGCCCCGGTGAGTTCGCCAGGGCCAAGGAGCTGATCGCGGCGGGCACGGCGATCGACTACGAAGGCGCCGCCGGTGCCCATGCGTTCGACGCCAATGGCGATGTCGGCGGCTCCTACGAGCACTGGGTCGTGCAAGACGGCACTCTGGAGACGGTCGAGATCATCCGCTGAGGGCCGCAGCGACCGGCTGCTAGCGACCGCGCTGCGGGTTCGTGATGTTGGCGCGCCGGCCGGACGTGAGCACAGGCACATGTGCTGATCTTGATGCGCGGGCGCGGCAGGACGGCCGTTGGTGGACGACCTTCGCTGCCGGCTCGATGGGCGATGCCAAGCGGCGTGCCATCATCGGCGCGCTGTTCGTCGTGTCATTGGCTGCCTGCTCCGAACCGTCGGTCACGGTGGAGGGGGCCGGTGCCACCGCGGCGACGCCGATCCTCGACGCCTGGATCGACACGTTCGAAACCGAGCGTCCCGAAGTCGACGTGATCTACGATCCGGTCGGCAGCACCACCGGACCACGATCGTTGCTGCTCGGCGACGTCGACTTCGCAACGACCGAAATCCCAGCGGCGGCCGAAACGACCGTAGCGCCGGAGAGCGACGTCGCTCGCGTGCCGCTGATGCTCACGCGCGTGGTGCTGGCCTTCAACGTGCGGGGGCTGGCGACACTGCGGCTGACACGTGACATGGTCGTCGACATCTACGCCGGGCGGCTCACCGCTTGGAACGACCCACGCATTTCGGCGCTGAACCCGGACGTCCGGCTGCCAGGTTGGCCTATCCGACCCATCCACCGCTCTGATCGGAGCGGAACGTCTTACGTCTTCACCCGCTTTCTGTCGGCCAGCAGCGCGGCCTGGCGGGACGGCGTGGGTGTTGGAGACGTCGTGGTTTGGCCGACCGGCGGTGGCTCGATCGGCACCTTGGGGATGACCCAAACCCTGCGCTTCAGTCCCGGGACCATCGGCTATCTGCCGGAAACGAGGATTGCTCCCGACGCCCCCGACGTCGGCATCGTCGAGATCGTCCAAGACGGCGAGGCCGCCGTCGCCTCGTTCGCCGAGACGCTGGCTTCCAGTCTCGCTGCAACGGACGACGAAGACATCCTGCGGACCGATCCAGCGCGGTTCAATCACTACCCGATTCCGGTGATCACCTACGCCCTCTTCCGGACCGAGTACGCGGACGAAGCCGTGGCCCGAGCAACGCGGGAGTTCCTTCTTCATGCGTTGGCCGAGTCCGCCAGCGACGATCCGCGCCTCGGTGTCCGCGGCATGCCGGCCGCCATCCGTGAACGCGCAACCGACGTCGTCGGACGGATCGGCATCGCCAGCGCCGCATCGCCCCCGAGCGATGGCTGAGCGGTCGGCCGGCGCCTCGTGGCACCTATCTCGCCCCGGTGCGATGGGGCTCGTGCTGGTTCTCGTGCTGCAAGCGGCACTCGTCGTCGCTGACACGGCGGCGGCGCGGCCAGCTGAAGTAGCGCTCGCTCGCGGCTATCCCACATGGCTCAGCACCCCGACGTTCAAGCAAGCGCCGGCGCGGCAATTTCCCATAACCGTGCTGACCGGGCTTCATCTACACGATGTGATCGACATTCGCTTGCGCGAGCAGGATTTCGTCGCGCTGACGACCTTGACGTTACAGTGGAACGATCCGCGACTTCGCTACGATCCAGCCACCATCACCACGGATTACATCGCGCTGGAGGGCGACGACGCCAAGCAGGCGCTGCGCAACATATGGCACCCGGCGACGATATTCTACAACACCACGTATGACGGCACACAGCGGCTCGCGCTGACGGTCTATCCCGACGGCTTCGTCTGCCTGAAACAGTTCAGCGAGGTCACGGCGGCGTACCGTGCCGAGCTGCGTGCGTTTCCGTTCGACCGGCAGACGCTGCGGCTAGTCGTCGCCGCGTTCGACCCCAACAACGACGTCTTCCGGCTGGCGCCGCTGTCTTTCTCGACTTCGCCCGAAGCCGACATCGTGCCAGCCGCCTACAGGTTCGCTTCGACGACGAGCGGACTTCAGAACATTCAGACTAGCGCGAACGGCTTTCAACGCACGCTGGTGTTCGAAATCAACATCGATCGCCAGAGTCGTCACTATATACTTCGGTATTTCATTCCATTATTCGGCCTTCTCCTAATTTCTTGGACGACATATTTGATGACAAGCACTAAGCTGCATGACAGATTGAAAGTGATTGCGATATCATTATTGACTATCGTCACTTTCGTGCTGTATCTCAATCAGAATTTCCCGCGTGTCCCTTATGTGACGGCGCTAGGACTCTACTTCGCCTTGTGTTCGCTGCTGCCGTTCGTGGCGATCGTGCAGTCGATCATCATCGACCGGCTCGATCTCGGCACGCAGATGGACCGTGCACTGCGGATGGATCGTGTTTCACTGTGGGCGGTGCCGCTGGCGTATGCCGGCATCGTCGCCATCGTCACCTTCTACGCCCTCTGGAACCGCTGACTCCGGCGCGAGCCACTGTTGCGCGGTCCCAATCTGGCCCGAACGGCAGGGCACACCGGCCGGCGAGATCGCGTGGACGATCTCGCCGCCGTTCGTCAACGCAGCGGGTGCAGTTCCAGATGCGGAAGCGCGTCGCCCTTGCGCACCACGTGATGCTCCGCCTCGATCACCCGGATCGTGCCGGTCTTCGACCGCATGACGATCGAGTGGGTGTGCAGGCTGTCGCCGATCCGACGTACGCCGCGCAGCATGGTCCCGTCTGTCACGCCAGAAGCGGCGAACATCACGTCGCCGTTCGCCAGCTCCAACGTGTCGTAAACGCGGTCGAAGTCCTCGATGCCGACGCGGCGGGCACGCTCGCGCTCGTCGTCGTTGCGGAACAGCAGCTTGCCCTGGATCTGCCCGCCGATGCAGCGGAGCGCTGCGGCCGCCAGCACGCCCTCGGGCGCACCGCCGGACCCCATGTAGATGTCGACGCCGGCGTCCTCGCGGGACGTGGCGATGACACCCGCCACGTCGCCGTCGCGGATCAGCCGGATGCGCGCGCCACACGCCCGGACTTTGGCGATCATCTCCTCGTGGCGGGGCCGGTCGAGGATACAGACCACCAGTTCCTCGACCGGAACGTCCTTCGCCTCGGCCAACCGGGTCAGGTTCACCGACGGCTCGTCGAGGATGTGGACCACGCCGTCGGGCAGACCACCGCCAACCGCGATCTTCTCCATATAGACGTCGGGCGCGTTCAGGAACTGGCCCTTGTTGGCCATCGCGATCACCGCCATGGCATTCGACCCACCGGTCGCAGTGATGGTCGTGCCCTCCAACGGATCGAGCGCGATGTCCATGGCCGGGCCGCGGCCGTTGCCGACGCGCTCGCCGATGTACAGCATCGGCGCCTCGTCGCGCTCGCCTTCGCCGATCACCACGGTACCGTCGATGTCCAGAGCGTTCAGCGCGTTGCGCATCGCGTCGACGGCAGCCTGATCCGCGGCCTTCTCGTCGCCTCGGCCCATCAGCCGGGCGCTGGCGATGGCCGCAGCTTCGGTGACCCGCACGGTCTCCAGTGCCAGGTTCCGGTCTTCACCTTGATAGCTCGCCATTGACGCCTCCAGTTAGGGCTCGGATTGGATGTCGATACGGTTCGGTTCAGCTCTGTTCGATGCGGAGCGAGCGCGGCGGCTCGCGGACGGCCTCCAATGCGCCGATCCCGGCCAACGCCCGCCGCAGCGCCGCTTCGTCGGTCTCGTGGGTGGTGAGCACGATCGGCACCGGCTGGTCGGTTGCGCGGTGCCGCTGGATCATGGTTTCGACCGACACACCCTCGTCGCGGAGGCACGACGCCACGTCCGCGAGCACGCCCGGGCGGTCGTCGACGATCATCCGGATGTAGTAGGCGCCGACATGGTCCGACATCGGCGCACTGCTCGCGACCGTGAGGCTGCTCGCCGGCACACCGAAGGGTGCCGGGATCCGGCCCCGCGCCAGATCGCAAAGATCCGCGACCACGGCCGACCCGGTCGGCCCATCGCCCGCACCACGGCCGACCAACATCGCCGAGCCGACGGCATCGCCCTCGATGACGATGGCGTTGAAGACGCCTTCGACCTGGGCGATCGGCGCTGCTGCCGGCACCATGCACGGGTGCATCCGCTGCTGCAGGCCACCCGCAGTCATCTCGGCGACGCCGAGGAGCTTGATCCGGTAGCCGAGTTCCTCGGCGAACGCGGTGTCGGTGGCGGTCACGTGGCGAATGCCCTCGACGTGGATCTGGTCGAAGGCTGGCTCGATGCCAAAGGCGATGGCAGCGAGCAGCGCCAGCTTGTGCGCGGCGTCGATGCCGTCGACGTCGAACGAAGGGTCGGCTTCGGCATAGCCCAGGGCCTGGGCATCCGCGAGCACCTCGGCGAACGGCCGGCCGGTCTCGCGCATGACCGAGAGAATGTAGTTCGACGTGCCGTTGAGGATGCCCTGGATCCGCCGAACGCGGTTGCCGACGAACCCCTCGCGCAGCGCCTTGACCACCGGAATGCCGCCGGCCACCGCCGGCTCGAACGCCAGGTCGACGCGTCGCGTTTCGGCCAGCCGGGCGAGCGCCGCCCCGTGGTGGGCGAGCAATGCCTTGTTGGCCGTCACCACGGCTTTGCCGGAGTCGAGCGCCGCTTGGCAGAGCCGATGGGCGGCACCTTCCTCGCCACCGATCGCCTCGACCACGACGTCGACGTCCGCGGCCTCCGCCAGCGCCAGCGGATCCTCCACCCAGCGATAGCCATCGACCGGCACCGGCCGCGCCTTGGCCCGGTCGCGGGCGCTGACCGCGACGACCTCGAGGCGGCGCCCGGCGCGCTCCGCCAGCAGTTCCGCTTGCCCCTGGAGGATCGCGAGCGCCCCGCAGCCGACCGTGCCGAGCCCCGCCAGGCCGATCCGTAGCGGTCCTTGCGGCGCGTCGCTCATGGAGTCACCTGCGCCGGCACACGATTGTCGTGTCGCTGCAGGAAGGTCTTCACGTTGCGCACGGCTTGGCGCAAACGGTGCTCGTTTTCGACCAGCGCCAGCCGGACGAACCCGTCGCCGTGCTCGCCGAAGCCGATACCGGGTGCGACCGCGACGTTGGCTTCGGCCAGAAGCAGCTTGGCGAATGCCAGCGAACCGATGTCACGGAACGCCGGCGGCAGCGGCGCCCACGCGAACATCGTCGCCGCCGGCGACGGGATCGGCCAGCCGACCGCGTTCAGACCCTCGACGAGGACGTCGCGCCGCCGCCGATAGCGTTCGCGGATCTCGCCGACGCAGTCTTGCGGGCCGTTCAGCGCCGCGGTCGCCGCGACCTGGATGGGCGTGAACGCGCCGTAGTCGAGGTAGGACTTGATCCTGGTGAGGGCTTTGACGAGGTCCGGGTTGCCGGCCGCGAAGCCGATGCGCCAGCCGGGCATCGAATAGGTCTTGGAGAGGCTGGAGAACTCGATCGCCACGTCCTTGGCGCCCGGCACCTGCAGAATCGACGGTGGTGGCGTGTCGAAGTAGATCTCGGCGTAGGCGATGTCGGACAACAGCCAGATCTCGTGGCGGCGCGCGAACGCGACGATCTCCCGATAGAAGTCCAGGTCGGCGACCTGTGCAGTCGGGTTCGACGGGAAATTCAGGACGATCGCTGTCGGCTGCGGCACCGAATGGCGGGTGGCGTGGGCGATCTCGGTGAGGAGGTCGACACCCGGGCCGATCGGCACGTGGCGGATCGCGGCGCCGGCGATGATGAAGCCGAAGGCGTGGATCGGGTAGCTCGGGTTGGGCACCAGGATCGTGTCGCCGGGTGCCGTGATCGCCTGGGCGAGGTTGGCCAGACCCTCCTTGGAGCCCAGCGTCACGCAGGTCTCGGTCTCCGGGTCGAGCGGCACCCCGAACCGGCGCTCGTAATAGGCCGCGAGCGCCCGGCGCAAGCCCGGGATGCCGCGCGACGTGGAATAGCGGTGGGTCTTCGGATTCTGCACCGTCTCGGTCAGCTTTTCGACGATGTGCGCGGGCGTCGCCCCGTCCGGATTGCCCATGCCGAGGTCGATGACGTCGCGACCGGCCGCCCGCGCCGCCGCCCGCATGTCGTTGACTTCCGCGAAGACGTAGGGTGGCAAACGCCGCATGCGGTGGAAGGGGAGCTGACGCAAAGGGGCCTCTCGATTGTCAGGCGATGTCGAACGGCGGGCGACGCGCGACGTGGCGATGGCTTAGCGCTGAACGAGCACTTCCGCCAGATCGACGTCCCGCCCGCTCGGCCGCAGGGTGACCGTGGCCGGATCGATTCCGAAGTCCGCGAGTGCCGCCAGCAGTGTGATTTGCCGCTGCTCTCGAATGGCTGCCGTCGGTCCCATGGCATCGATCACCCAGCCGCCGTCCTGACCTGCCAGGTCGAGCGCCAGCTCGAGGCGGCTGCGTTCCAGGGGCGTCAGGACAGCGGAGCCAGGGCCGAACACGACGGCCGTGACCGATTGCGGCCCGTCGGGGATCATGGCGGGTCGGTCGGTCGCCAGCGGCGCAGTGCGAAGCAGCAGGCCCTGGCGGTCGAAGCTCGCAAGATCGGCCAGCACGACCAAGCCACCGGCACCGGCGACGATCAGGCCTGCCAGGCCCGGCGGGTCGACCGGCGGCAGCGGCAGGGGAGCCGGCTGCGGGGTCACGGGCGGCCCAGCCGTCGGCCAAGCCTGCGGCGGCGGCGCTTCCGGCGGTGCTTCGCGCATGCCCATGCGGTGCTCGACCACGGCCCGGTCGCGGCCGGCCTCGGCCTGGTCGGCGACCAGCGTCTCGAAGACGGCACGCTTTTCGGCGGCGGTGTAGAGGTCGACCGGGCGCGGCGGTACGGCACCCAACTCGGGTGCGACGCCGCCCGGCGGGGGCTCGCCAGCGATGCATCCGGACAGGACGACGACGCCCGCAAAACCGGCAAGAAGCCTCGCACGTCGGCACGTCACTGGAGCCTCGAATGCAACGTTCTGAAAAACAGCCCTTAATTTCATCGTGTCGCTTCGCTACAACGCAGATGCAGCATGACGTCCGTACCTTGCGAGATTGGTCGGGCCCGGCTGTCCGCGCGTACTCCACGCGCCCACGAGATCAAAGGGACCCGATCGATGTCGCAGGAGCAAGCCGCCGCCCAGCCGGAAGAACTCACGGCGATCATGGGCGAAATCGCGCAGAAGAGCCAGAAGTTGGTTCAGGATTTCGTCGAGCGCCAAAAACCATCGAGCTTGGTGCAAGCGGCCTCCGACCCCCTGAACTTGAGCCAACTGTACACCGAGTACGCGACACGGGCGATGAGCAACCCGGTGCAGGTGATGCAGAGCCAGTTCGAGCTCTGGCAGGACTACATGCGGCTGTGGCAGGCCACGGGTCAGCGGATGATCGGCCAGGAGATCGAACCGGTGGTGGCGCCTGACCGCGGCGACCGGCGGTTCCGCGACCCGGCCTGGAACGACAATCTGGTCTTCGACTACATCAAGCAATCCTACCTGCTTGCGTCGCGCTATCTGATGGAGGCCGTCGAGCTGGGCGAAGGCCTCGATGCCAAGACCAAGCACAAACTGGAATTCTATACGCGCCAATTCATCGATGCGATGGCGCCATCCAACTTCGCGCTGACCAATCCGGAAGTGCTGAAGACCACGTTGGACACACGGGGCGAGAACCTGCTCCGCGGCCTCAACAACATGCTCGAGGACCTCGAGCGTGGCAAAGGCAAGCTCAACATCAAGATGACCGACCTCGACGCGTTCGAGCTTGGTCGCAACATTGCGATGACGCCCTGCAAGGTCGTCTTCCAAACTGATCTCATGCAGTTGCTGCAATACGAGCCGACCACGCCGACCGTCTACAAGCGACCGTTGATGATCGTGCCGCCGTGGATCAACAAATTCTACATCCTCGATCTGCAGCCGAAGAACAGCTTCATCAAGTGGGCGGTTGACCAAGGCTTCACGGTGTTCGTGCTGTCGTGGATCAACCCCGACGAGGACTACGCACAAAAAAGCTTCGAAGACTACTTGGTGGAGGGAACGCTGGCGGCGCTCGACGCGATCGAACAGGCCACGGGCGAGCACGAGGTCACGGCCCTCGGCTATTGCCTCGGCGGCACGTTGACGACGGCGACGCTTGCCTACCTGAAGTCCAAGGGCGACGACCGGGTGAAGGCACTCACGCTCTTCACCACCATGATCGACTTCAGCGAGGCCGGCGATCTCGCCGTCTTCATCGACGAGGAACAGCTGGCTCTGGTCGAGGAGACCATGGCTCAACGCGGTTTTCTCGACGGCCGCGAGATGGCGACGACGTTCAACATGCTGCGCGCCAATGACCTGATCTGGTCATTCGTCGTCAACAACTACCTGATGGGCAAAGACCCGTTCCCGTTCGACCTGCTCTATTGGAATTCCGACAGCACGCGGATGCCGGCGGCAATGCACAGCTACTACCTGCGCAAGTGCTACCAGGAGAACCGGCTGATCGAACGGGGCGGCCTCGTACTGAACGGTGTGCCGATCGACATCACCAGCATCGACACCCCTGCCTACTGGTTGTCGACCCGCGAAGACCACATCGCACCTTGGGAGTCGACCTACATGGGCACGCCGTACTTCAGCGGCGAGAAGACCTTCGTGCTGGCGGGCTCCGGGCACATCGCCGGCGTGGTCAACCCGCCAGTGGGCGGCAAGTACGGCTACTGGCTCAACGACGAATTGCCGGCAGCGTCGGAGGACTTCCTGGAGGGCTCCGTGCACCACGAAGGCTCCTGGTGGACCCACTGGAAGGCATGGAATGCCGGCTTGTCCGGTGACGACCAGGTCGAGGCGCGAGTGCCGGGTGATGGCAAGCTGAAGGTGCTGGAGGAAGGCCCCGGCAGCTACGTCAAACACCGGGCGGTCTGAGGCGCACTACCCGAAGCCTGCGGCGGAACGCGCGCTTGCGGGCGTCGGGTGCTTCGGGTGAGTGGCGGCCATGGTCGGACCACTCCCGAAAACCCCGCCAGAGCGCCCCGCAGACGGTGAAGCGGGTGTCGCAGCGCTCGGTGCGCGGGCGCGCGACGACTTGGGCTACGTCGATCACCCGGCCGCCGCATGGCGGCCGGCACCATCGTCACACGTCGACCTGGTGGACGTCCTCGTCATCGGCGCCGGCCAGTCGGGGCTAGCGGTCGCCTTCCAGCTGCTACGCGACAAGGTCGAGAACCTGGTGGTGGTCGATCGGGCACCGCGAGGCGGTGAGGGTCCGTGGCGCACCTTCGCCCGCATGCCCCGGCTGCGCAGCCCCAAGGACTTCAACGGCCCCGATCTCGGCGTCCCGAGCCTGACCTACCGGGCATGGCACGAAGCGCGGTTCGGCACCGACGACTGGCAACGCCTACAGCTGATCCCGCGCCACCACTGGGCCGACTATCTGGACTGGTTCAGGGACACGCTGGCCCTGCCGGTGCGAAATCGCGTCGCCATCGAACATCTGACACTCGAAGATGGCGCCGTCGTGGCAACCGGCAGCGACGAGGCCGGCGCCCCGGTCACGTTTCGGTGCCGTCGGGTGGTGTTGGCGACTGGATTGGACGGCCTCGGCCACTGGTGGATGCCGCCCACCGTTGCAGCGCTGCCGCGCCACCTGCGTGCGCACGCCGCCGACACGATCGACTTCGCCGAACTCGACGGCAAGCGCGTCGGGGTGCTCGGCGCCGGCGCCTCCGCCGCCGACAACGCCGCCTCGGCCTTGGAGGCCGGTGCTGCCGAGGTCGTCCTTTGCTGCCGGCGCCCGGAGCTGCAGCGGATCCAACCCTATCGCTGGCTCACCTTCGCGGGCTTTCTCCGCCACCTGAGCGATCTCGACGACACTTGGCGGTGGCGCTTCATGCATCACGTCATGAGCCTGCGCGAGGGCTTTCCCCAAGACACATATGACCGTTGTGTTCGCCATCACAACTTCCGGATCGCCACCGACGCCGCCTGGACGTCGTGCGCGGTGACGAAACGGGGCACCGTCGCGGTCGAGAGCCCGGCCGAGCGTTTCGAGTTCGACTACGTGATCGCCGGCACGGGCATCGACGTCGACTTCGGCAAACGCCCGGAACTGGCGCCCTACGCCGACGCCATCGCCACCTGGGGCGACCGCTACCAGCCTGAGCCGGGACTGGAGGACGAACGCCTCGCGCGCTATCCCTATCTCGGCGCCGACTTCACCTTCCAGGAGAAGCTGCCGGGCACGGCCCCCATCCTCGGCCGGCTCCACGTCTTCAACTTCGGCGCAACCATGAGCTTCGGCCCGTCGGGATCGTCGATCAACGCGATGACTACCGCCGTGCCCAAGCTGGCGGCTGGCGTGACCCGTGGCCTCTTCCGGGACGACGTGGAGAGCTACTGGCAAAGCCTCCAGAGCTTCGACGACAAGATCATCCGCTTTCCAGGCGAGGCTTGATCGGTGGCCGGCATCGTCTTGCTGACCAGCCTGGATGCTGCCGCGGAAGAACGCTGGTGCGGACTGCTCCAAGACGCTCTGCCGGAGGAAACCATCGTCGCCGGCGCCCGCTTCGCCCCAACGGGGGTCGCCGCGGGCGACGTCGACGTTGCGATCGTCGCCAACCCCCAACCAGTAGCGCTAGCACCCTTCACGAACCTCCGCTTCGTGCAATCGCTTTGGGCCGGCGTCGAGAAGTTGGTCGGGCTGCCGACCTTGCGGCGCGACGTGCCGCTCGCGCGGCTGGTCGACCCGGCGATGTCTCGGGCCATGGCGGAGGCCGTCACTGCGCACGTGCTGGCGCTCCACCGGGACCATGCCCGGTTCGCGCGCGGCCAGCGGGATCGGGTGTGGAGCAAGGATCCGCAGAAGCTCGCCCACCAGCGCACGGTCGGCTTCCTGGGTCTGGGCGAACTCGCCGGCGCCAGCATCGAGCTGCTGACACCGCTGGGGTTCGACCTCCGCGGCTGGAGCCGTTCGCCGAAGACCATCGCCGGCGTCGCCACTTTCCATGGCGATGACGGTCTCGCCACGATGCTCGGCGAGGTCGAGATCCTCGTGAACCTGCTGCCGCTCACGCCGACCACGGAAAGGATGCTCGGGCGGCCACTGTTCCAGCGGCTGCCGCGGGGTGCCATGGTGGTGAACGTCGCTCGCGGCGCCCACGTCGTCGACGCCGAGCTGTTGGCGGCGCTCGACGAAGGCCAGTTGGCCGAAGCGGTGCTCGACGTCTTCGAGGTCGAGCCATTGCCGACCGATCACCCGTTCTGGGCGCATCCGCGCGTGCAGCTCTTCCCCCACGTGGCGGCCCAGACCGACCCGGTCACGGCCAGCCGGATCGCCGCCGCCAACGTCAGAGCGTTTCGCGCCGGGCGGCCGGTGGCAAACGTCGTGGATCGCAGCCGCGGCTACTGAGCAAGCGCAACGCCGCGCCGCCCGCGCCCTAGATCAGAACGGGATGTCGTCGTCGAAATCGGGTGCCGTCGGCCGACCACCGCCGCCACCGCCGCGCGGCTCGTCGCGCGGGCCACCCATCTGGCGGCGCTCGCCGGGGGCGTCCATCATGCCCCCACCCTCGTCACGGCCACCGAGCAGCACCAGCTCGCCGCGGAACCGGCCGAGCACCACCTCCGTCGTGTAGCGCTCCTGGCCGGACTGGTCGGTCCACTTCCGCGTCTGCAACTGGCCTTCGAGGTACACCGAGCGACCCTTGCGCAGATAACGCTCGGCGACGTCGGCGAGGTTCTCGTTGAAGATCACCACCCGGTGCCACTCGGTGCGTTCCTGGGTTTCACCGCTGCTGCGATCCCGCCAGCGTTCGCTGGTGGCGATCGAGAGCTGAACGATCTTCTGGTTGTTCTGGCTCATGCGAACCTCGGGATCGCGCCCGAGATTGCCGACCAGGATCACCTTGTTGACGCTGCCGGCCATGGCGTGTCGGAGTCCCGTGGTTCGATTGCGCTCGCCTAGCCTCGGAGCGCTACCATGCGGGCCGATGGGGTGCAACGTCACCCGCCCCGTCTCGACAAGTGCGCACGGGCGCGCCAGAAGCACCGTCATGTGTGGAATCGCCGGTTTTCTGGACCTCGACCCAGCGCGCTCGGCCGAAGCGCTCCACGCCCGCCTGCGGTGCATGACCGACCGTATCGTCCATCGCGGACCGGACGGCGAAGATGCCTGGGTCGACGAGCGTGCGGGCGTCGCCCTCGGCCATCGCCGGTTGGCGGTCATCGACCTCTCTCCGACCGGCAACCAGCCCATGGCTTCGGCCGACGGCCGATACCTGATCACCTACAATGGCGAGATCTACAACTTCCGCTCGATCCGCGCCGAACTGGAGGCCCGGGGGCACCACTTCCGCGGCGCCTCCGACAGCGAAGTCTTGATCGAGGCCATCGCGGCCTTCGGCCTTCGGACGGCGTTGCAGCGGATCGTCGGCATGTTCGCCTTCGGGCTCTGGGATCGCCATGAGCGCCGGCTGACCCTGGTTCGCGACCGGCTTGGCGTGAAGCCCCTGTTCTGGGCGCGGACCCCGGACGGCTTCCAGTTCGCCTCCGAGCTCAAGGCCATGCTGGCCCTACCCGATTGGCAGCCGCAACTCGACCGGCCGGCCGTCGCCGGCCTCCTTCGCTACGGCTACGTCACGGGCGAACGGTCGGTCCTGGTGGACGTCGCCAAAGTGGCGCCTGGCGGCCTCGTCGTTCTCGCCAGCGACGGCACCGTGACGCGCGACACCTGGTGGGATCTTGGCGATGTGGTCGAGGCCGGTGCTCGCGATCCATTTCTGGGTACCGACGACGAAGCCACGTCGGCACTGGAGGAGGTGCTCCGCGAGGCCGTGCGCGACCGCATGGTCGCCGACGTACCGCTCGGCGCGTTCTTGTCGGGTGGGGTCGACAGCAGCGCCGTGGTCGCGCTGATGCAGGCCCAGTCGTCCACTCCGGTCCGCACCTTCTGCATCGGCTTCGACGACCCGTCGTTCGACGAATCACCGCACGCCCGCGCCGTTGCCGACCATCTCGGCACCGATCACCACGACGTCGAGGTGACCGCCCGGGACGCCCTGGACGTCGTGCCGTGTGTCGCCGACTGGTTCGACGAACCGTTCGCCGATCCTTCGCAGATCCCGACGTTCCTCGTTGCGCGCATGGCCCGCCAGCACGTGACCGTGTCGCTCAGTGGTGATGGCGGCGACGAGCTTTTCGCCGGCTATCCGCGCTACGCACTCGCAGCCGACCTCTGGCGGCGGGTCCAGCACCTGCCGATGCCGGTGCGTCAGGGGCTGGGCGCCACGCTCGGCACCCTGCCCGAACGCTGGCTCGACGCCGCTGCGCGCGGATTGCCGCCGCGTTGGCGGCTGCGCGCCGCCGGAGCCAAGCTGCACCGCGCCGGGCGGGTCATGACGGCAGGCTCGATCGACCTGCTACATCGCGATTTGGCCGCCGTTTGGCCATGTGCCGACAGGTTGGTCGGCACCGGCGACGGCGTGCGCCTGACGTTGGACGGCAGCATCGACGGTGTGCTGAACGACCCGGTGGCCCGGATGCAGTACCACGACATGCGGACCTACCTGCCGGACGACATCCTGACGAAGCTCGACCGGACGTCGATGGCGGTCTCCCTCGAGGCCCGCGAACCGCTGCTCGACCACCGACTGGTCGCCTTCGTCTGGCGGCTCGACCCGTCGCTCAAGCTCCGTGGCACCACCACCAAGTGGCTTTTGCGCCGGGTGCTCGACCGCTACGTGCCGCGCAGCCTGATCGAACGCCCCAAGATGGGCTTCTCGGTGCCGATGGCGGCGTGGCTGCGCGGACCGCTTCGGGCGTGGGCAGAGGAGTTGCTGGCGCCGTCGCGCCTGCTGGCCGGCGGCGTGCTCGACGGGCCACGCGTCAGGCGCCTTTGGGACGATCACCAATCGGGCCGGGCCAACCGCGAGGCGATCCTCTGGAACCTCCTCGTGTTCCAGGCGTGGCAGGACCGCTACGGCGTCGCCTGAGCATCGGCCAACAGCTCGGCGTACAGCGCCAACGTCGCCGCGGCCACGGCCTGGTCGCCGAACGAGCGCTCGACGAGGGCACGCGCGGCGGCGCCGAATCGGTGGCGGCGCCGTGCATCGCCGGCAAGCTCTTCGAGGGCATCGGCAAGGCGCGCCGGGTCGTTCGGTGGCACGAGGATACCCGTCTCGCCCTCGCGGCACACGTCCCGGCATCCGGGCGCGTCCGTGGCGATGATCGGCCGCCCGCAGGCTGCGGCCTCGAGCAGCGATTTCGGCACGCCCTCGCCATAGGTCGACGGCAACACGGCGATGTGGGCGTTGCGGTAGACGCCCGGGATGTCGTCGCTGTGGCCGACGACCTCGACGATGCCCGCGCGTGCCCATGCGTCGAGGGTCGCTTCCGGGACGCTCGTCGGGTTGAGATCGGTGCCGCCGACCAGACGCACCTGCAGGGCGGTACCGCGCGCGCGGAGCAGCCGCGCCGCTTCGACGAGTTCGCCGATGCCTTTGCTCCAGAGCATCCGCGATACGCAAACCGCGATCGGCGGGTCGGCGTCGGGCTCGGGCGTCGGCACGAAGTGCCGTAGATCGACACCGGAGCCGCGGATCAAGGCGATCCGCTCAGGCGTGACACCGATCCGCTCGACGAAGACGCGGCGGTCGTCATCGTTCTGCACGATCAGCCGGGTCCTGGCGCCCCGGTTGGCGAGGCGGAGAGCGCGACTGACCACGGCGCGAAGCGCACCGAGCCGGCCGCCCTTGGACGCGAACACGTGGCCGAGACCGGCCATCGCGTTGACCACTGCGGGAACGCGGGTCAACCAGGCGGCGAGCGTCCCGTAGAGCACCGGCTTGAGCGCGACGTGGTGGACGAGATCGGGCCGAAACCGACGATAGGCGCCGACGATCGCCCGAACGCTTTGGAAATCGTGGCGCGGGTCGAGGCTCGACCGCTCGAACGGCAGAGGGTGGGCGACGAAGCCTTCCCGTTCGATCACCTCGCGGTGGCGCGCCATCCGCGCGGCGACGACCACTCTGGCACCGGCGTCGCGTGCAGCGCGCGCGATCGGTAGGCGATGGGAACAGAAGTACCAGTCCTCGGTCACCAGAAAGAGCACGGTGCGGCCGGCCAACGCTCCAGAGTGTAGCGGCGTCAACGCTGCCCCGACGGACGCGAGGCGAAGATCATCGCGAAGGCGAAGACGACGAGGCCGACCAAGGACCACCACCAGTCCTGCCAAGCGCCATGGCTGACGCAGGCGACGACGAACACGCCCGTCGCGGTCAGCGTGGCGATCGGTAGATCCCGCGCACCCAGTGTCTCCATGGCGCGAAACGCCAGGAACACCCCAGCGGCCCAGAGCAGCGCGCCGATGGCACCGAGTTCGACCCAGACCTGCAGCGGGGCGTTGTGCGGATGCAACAGCCCAATCACCTGCCGGCCATGGGTCGAAAGCCCGGCAGCCAAGGGCGTGTCGACGATCACCGCGGTCGATTCCAAGCCATAGCCGAACCACGGCCGCTGCCAGACGAACGCCGCGAACTCGCGCCACATCTCGCCGCGGACCGTCAACGTGCTGTAGCCGACATGGGCGTGCACGGCGGAAGGCACGAGCTCGTTGGCGAAGCCGACGACCAACGGCGTGACGAGCAGCGCCAGGATGGCCAGTAGGCCGATGACGCGGTGGCTCGTGCGCGGCGCGTACAGCGCAGCCGGAGCGGCCAGCAACATGCAGACCAAAGCGAGCTTCGCCGATTGGCTGTCCGCGGCGAAGACGGCGACGCCGAGCAGCGCGAGCAGGCCGAAACCGAGATTGCGCCCCTTGGCCCGGGCCAGCAGCGCCACCGCGAGCGGTGCGAACAGCACGAGCGCCACGGCGGCACGGTTCAATCGGAAAATCTCCGTGCCAAAACCGAGAGCCCCGTTGAGTGCACTGCCCGAGGCGACGTTGATCAACACCAGAACCGCCGCCAGGGCCATCGCCACCGGAAGCCACAGCGGTGACGGGTCGGGGCGGTGTTGGCGGACGACGGCGACCATGCCCAGCACCAGCAGGCTGATCAGTAGCACGTCCCACCAGTGGCCCATCGCCCGATCCGGCGCCAGCGACCAATTCGCCGAGAGCGCCATGTAGGCCAGGGCGACGATCACGACGATACCCAGCGGCGACGAGACCATCGAGCGGATGCTGGCGACCATCAACCGGCGCGACGGCAGCGACAAGGCGACCATGAGGACTGCCAGACCCGCGACGCCGGCCAGTACCGTCGGCGCCTGCCGCCAAAACACGAGCACGACCGGCACGGCGACCACGCAGGCCAATGCGACCTGCCACCAGCGGTCGGCTGCAGGGGTCTTCACGTCCGCCAAAGTCGGCGAGCGGGCCATGCCGGCGGTGCTCCCGTCGTCTGTCGAGACCGTCCGATCGGCCGCGTCCAAAGCGTGGACCCTAGCGGAGGTCCTGCGGCGCCGGCAATGGATCGGCCATGCGCGCGGCGGCGGAGCGGGTCGAGCGGTGCAGCGAAGTCGTCGGCGACAGGCGGCCGGTCACCGAGCCGGGCCCTGGTGGTCGCGCCGGTGGCGGAGGATCTCGACGCTCGGCACCGCACGCCCACCGTACACCGCGGGTTTCGCCAGCCTGACCCGCACCACGTCGATCCGCGAGTCTTCTAGGCAAAAGGCGACCAAGTCCTCGGCCAACGTTTCCAGTAGATCGGTGTGCGGCCTAGCCGGCCAAACCTCGCTCAGGTGCGTGAACACGCGGTCGTAGTCCAAGGTGTCGGCGAGGCCATCGACGACCAGTGTGCCAGCCAAGCGATAGAGATCGACGTCGACAAGCAGCGGCTGGCGGAAGTCCGGATGACGCTCGAAGCTGGCTACGCCGATCTTCATGTCGACGGTCAGGCCGCTCAGGCTGATCTTGTGGTAGCTACGATCGTCGTCGAACACCGCTCAGCCTTCCAGGGTCGGATCGGCGGCGGGACGGAGGTGTTGGCCGCCGTCGACGAACAGTGTCTGGCCCGAGACCGCCGGCGCGTCGAGCAGGTAGCGGAGCGCCGCCACCAAGTCCTCGAGCTGGTTGCCACGCGCGAGCGGCGTGCGGGCGTGCGCGTCGCGAAACTCGGCCTCGGTCTGCGTCCCGCTGGGTAAGGTGAGGCCGGGGGCGATCGCGTTCACCCGGACCTGCGGTGCCAGCTCCCGTGCCAGCATCGCCGTCGCATTGGCGAGGCCGAACTTGGTCAGGCTGTAGGACAGATAGTCGGGCAACGGGAAACCCACCTTCTGGTCGAGCAGGTTGACGACGTTGCCGGCGCTGCCGGGCGGTAGCTGCGCGACCAG
>JBCBTD010000062.1:0-23188 GCA_039818825.1 Pseudomonadota bacterium | reverse complement strand
CAGCCGATGATTCGTCCGCGCCTGGCCTCGACACTCCGGATCCGTCCACTGCAGACTTCGCCGGATCGTGGGAACATGTGTGGGGACGATCGAAAACTCAGAGAGAAAAATCTTTTGAATTCAGTATGTTATTTGATCTAAATGGCGGAGGGGATGGGATTCGAACCCACGATACGAGTTGTCCCCGTATAACGGTTTAGCAAACCGTCGCCTTCAGCCGCTCGGCCACCCCTCCGCAGGGATGGGGCGTTCTATCGAAGGGGCGAAACAGCGTCAATCGAGGGCGATGGCGGGGCTGACGGTGCCGCCCGTGAGGTCCGCAAGCTCCGCCAACGTGGTGCGGAACACGCAGTGCGGGTGGCCTGCGGCGGCGTAGATCTCGGGGTATCGGCCAAGGCTCGTGTCGAGCGTGATGGCGACCGGTCGGGGATGACCGACCGGTGCCACGCCACCGATGCTGAACCCTGTTGCCGCCTTGACTTGGTCGGCATCCGCGCGTCGGGCGATGCCGTCGCGCGCGAAGACGGTCGGCAGCGCTGCCGGATCGCAGCGGCGATCACCCGCCACGCAGGCGAGTACCACCTCGTCGCCGATCACGAACGCCAGTGTCTTGACGATCGCACCCACCTCGACACCGATCGCAGCGGCCGCGTCCGCAGCGGTACGCGCGGTGGCCTCGAGCTCGACGACACGATCCTCGATACCGTTGGCGGCAAGCGCGTCGACCACCCGGCGCACCGCCGGACGGGCAAGCCTGTCACCCATCAGACCGCGGGCAGCGGCGTCGCGTTGGCGGCGGCTTTGCCCGTCTCCTTGCCGGGCCACGGGCTCGCCTTGACGAGCTGATCCACGGCGCGCGAGGCGACGACCTTCTTGTCGTTGACGAAGGCTTCGTGGTTCCGCTCGACCTGATCGAGGCGGTAGAGGTAGTTGACCATCAGGCCGTGGCCGTGGCGCAACCCCTTGGCCGAAACGTCGCCGCGCCAATTGATCCGCTCGAGCCTGGCGCCGTTGCCGAGATGGAACCGCGCCACCGGGTCGAGCGGCATCGTCCCCTTCTTCTCGCGTACCAAGTACCAGGCAGCCAGCTGAGTGAGCGGCTCCTCCAGGGCCTTGGTGCGTTCCGCTTCCTGCCAATCGGCGTCGGCCAGGCCGTCGAGGTCGGCGAGCAGATCGTGCAGTTCGCCGTCGCCATTCGTCTGGGCGACGCCGTGGAGCCAGCGGGAGAACCCGGGGATCGGCGACAGGGTCACGAAGGTCTTGAGGTTGGGCAGCTCGGCCTGGAGGTCGGCGGCAACCTGCTTGATGAGGAAGTTGCCGAACGAAATGCTGCGCAGTCCAGGCTGGCAATTCGAGATCGAGAAGAAGACGGCGGTGTCGGCCTGCTTGACGTCGAACACCGGTGCGCTCCGGTCGAGCAGTGGCTGCACCCGATCAGGAATGCTCCGAACCAGCGCCACCTGAACGAAGATCAACGGCTCGTCGGGGAGCGCCGGGTGGAAAAAAGCAAAGCAACGCCGATCGGCGGCGAGCCGGCGCCGCAGATCCTCCCAGCCGTCGATTTCGTGGACGGCCTCGTAGGCGATCAGCTTTTCCAGAACCGCGGCCGCCGTGTGCCAATCGATCCGTTCGAGGCTCAAGAAGCCGCGGTTGAACCAGGAAACGAACAGGTGCTGCAGGTCGCTGTCGAGCGCCGTCAGGTCGTCCTCGGCCGGCAACAGCTTCAAAACCTCGCCCCGCATCCGCACCAAATCGGCGGTACCGCCCGGCGCGATGTTCAGCCGGCCGAGCAGTTCCCGGCGCGGCGGCTCCGCGGCCTCGACCAGGGCCACCAGGGTCGCCGGCGAGGGATCGGCGCGATAGGCATGGTAGGCGGTGACGACGGCTGCTTCGTCGGCGCAGAACTCGGCCACCAGGCGATGGAACACACGGGCACGCTCCTCGGCGGAGAGCCCGCGATAGGCGTCCAACGTGGCCATCGCCAAAGCGGCCCCCGACGCTTCGCCGTGGGACGAAACCAGCGCGCGGCAAAGCCCGATGACGTGGTCGGCCGGGTCACGCTCCGTTCGGCGAAGGTTGCGCGAGATCAGATCGCGTCCGCCATCGGCGATCGACGTGAACAACGACTGGAAGAACGTGTCTGCCATCGGACGCGGCCCCTTCCCGATCCTCGTCTGTACGACCTCGCCGACCGGGGCCCTCAGCCCCGCGTCGTCCGTCGCTCTCGCTGCCACGTGTATAGGCCGCTAGCGACGACCGTCACGCCCCCGAGCCAAGTCCAAAGGTCCGGCACGTCGCCGAAGAACACGAAGCCCCAAAGCGTTGCCCAGATCAACAACGTATAGCTGAAGGGCTGCAACGTCGATGCCGGCGCCGTACGTAGGGACAGTAGCAAACACACGTGGCCGAGCGCACCGAAGGCGGCGACCGCGGCGAACAGCGACACGTCCGCCCAGCTCCCGGGCGTCACCCACAGCCACGGCATCACGACGCCCGGACCGGCCACGCCGGCAACCACGAGATACATGAAGGCCGTGAGGCCAGAGTCGTCTCGGGCGGTCAGCCGGGTCAGCACCTGATAGACGGCCCACAGACCCGCGCCGAGCAGCGGCAGCAGCGCCGCGGCTTGGAACACCGTCGAGCCGGGTCGAATGATGATCAGCACACCGACGAACCCGACCATCACCGCCGCCCAGCGGCGCGGTCCGACCGCCTCGCCCAAGACCGGCCAGGCCAGCGCGGTCACGACCAGCGGCGAGGCGGCGAGGATGGCGTGGGTGTCGGCCAACGGCAGATGGCGGATCGCCAACATGAACAACGCCATCTCCACGACC
Source organism: Pseudomonadota bacterium (assembly GCA_039818825.1). Classification (GTDB taxonomy): domain Bacteria; phylum Pseudomonadota; class Alphaproteobacteria; order Geminicoccales; family Geminicoccaceae; genus JBCBTD01. Next base: position 20,354 of record JBCBTD010000062.1, on the reverse strand, counting down.
AGCGCCGTGACCCGCACGATCTGCAGCACCGGTCGCCGGCTGCGCAGCGCACCTGCTGCGCGCAGCGGACCGAACCAGGCGAGGCAGAACACCAGGAGCACGGCGTGGCGAACGAACAAGAGCTGCCAGACGCTGTAGTCGTCGACCAGTGACTTCGAGGCGGCGTCCATCGACGCGAGGCAGCCCATGGCGGCGACCATCAAGAGGATGCCGCGAGCGGCGACGGCCGGCGCCGCCGGCGTCGATGCGGAGGTCGAGCTCACCCCGCGGCGACGTCGGCCGCGACGCTCTCCATGTTGCCAACCGCGGGTCCGATCGCCGTCAAGGTGGCGGCCCCGGCGTCGAGGATGCGGCGCCCCAGCGCCGCGACGACATCCGGCGAGACCCGGTCGATCCGGGCAACGACCTCACCCGGGGACAGATAGTCGCCGAAGATCAGGTGCTGCCGCGCCAGGTCTTCGCAGACGGCCGAACAGCTCTCGAGCGACATCAGCAAGCTCGCCTTGAGCTGCGAGCGCGCCCGCGCGATCTCGGTCTCGGTTGGCGCCCCGACCAGGGCGCGGGTCTCGGCGTCGAGCAGCGCTGCGACCGCGGGCGCGTCGGTCGCCGACGTGGCCGCATACGTGCCGACGAGACCACAGTCGATGTAGCTGGAGCTGAACGCGAAGACGCTGTAGGCGAGCCCACGCTTCTCCCGGATCTCCTGGAACAGCCGCGACGACATCCCGCCGCCGAGCGCCGTCGTCAGCACCTGGGCGGCGTAGAAGTCGGGATCGGTGAACGGCACGCCCTGCCAGCCCAGGACCACGTGGACCTGCTCCAGGTCGTCGTCCTGCAGGTGGCGGCCGCCGACGTAGGTGGCGCCCGGCAACGCCTCCCGGTCGCGCGGCGGCAGGTCGCCCAGTGCGGCGTCGACCAGCGCCACCAACGCGTCGTGATCGACGGCGCCCGCGGCAGCGACCACGAGCCGGTCGGCCGCGTAGTGCTGGTCGAGATAGCGCCGCAGCTCACCTCTGCCGAGCCGGGCAACGACGTCGGCCGGGCCTAGGATCGACCGACCGAGCGGCTGATCGGGAAACGCGCGCTCCTGGAAGAGATCGAACACGAGGTCGTCGGGCGTGTCCTGGACCTGGCCGATCTCCTGCAGAATCACCGTCCGCTCGCGATCGATCTCGGCCTCGTCGAACACCGAATGGCGGACGATGTCGGCAAGAAGGTCCACCGCCAGCGGCACGTCGGCAGCGAGCACACGGGCATAGTACGCGGTGTGCTCGCGTGAGGTGTACGCGTTCAACTGGCCGCCGACGGCTTCGATCTCTTCGGCGATCGCCCGGGCACTGCGCCGCACGGTGCCCTTGAAAGCCATGTGCTCCAAGAAATGCGCAACGCCATTCTCAGGCGCCGCTTCGTACCGGGCGCCGACGTCGGCCCAAATCCCGACCGATGCGGTCTGCAATCGCGCCATCCGCTGCGTAACGATGCGGATGCCGTTGCCGAGGCGCGTCGTTCGGCAGCCGTCGCTCACTGGTGCTCCACGAGACGCAGGCGGCCGTTGCCGGCGGCCGGCGGTTCCCGGTCGGTCAGCCGCGTCGGGTAGCAGCCGGTGAAGCAGGCGTCGCAATAGGCCGGCTCGGCCGGGTCGCGGCCCGGCTCGCCGACCGCCCGGTAGAGCCCGTCCATGGTGAGGAAGGCGAGGCTGTCGACGCCGATGATCCGCGCGATCTCTTCGACCGAGTGCCGCGCGGCCAACAGCTTGGAGCGCTCGGGCGTGTCGACGCCATAGAAGCACGAGTGGCGGATCGGCGGACTCGCGACCCGCATGTGCACTTCGGCGGCGCCGGCGGCCCGGACCATCTGCACGATCTTGGTCGACGTGGTGCCGCGAACGATACTGTCGTCGACCAGCACCACGCGCTTGCCGGCCAGCACCCCGCGGTTGGCGTTGTGCTTCAGCTTGACTCCCAGATGGCGGATCGTGTCGGTCGGCTCGATGAAGGTCCGGCCGACATAGTGGTTGCGGACGATGCCGAGGTCGAACGGGAGGCCGGCGGCCTCGGCATAGCCGATCGATGCGGGCACGCCGCTGTCGGGGACCGGCACGACGATGTCCGCCGGCACGCCGGCCTCGCGGGCGAGTTCGGCACCGATCGCCTTGCGGGCGTGATAGACGCCACGCCCTTCGACCTGGCTGTCGGGTCGGGCGAAGTACACGTATTCGAAGATACAAAAGCGTCGGCGCTGGGGCTCGAACGGCCGCAGGCTGCGAAGCCCGTCGCAGTCGATCACGACCATCTCGCCGGGCTCGACGTCGCGGATGAAGGTCGCGCCGAGGATGTCGAGCGCGCAGGTCTCGGACGCGAGCACGATGGCGCCATCGAGATCGCCCAGCACCAGCGGCCGCACACCCAGCGGGTCCCGCACGCCGATCAGCTTCTTTGCGGTCAAGGCGACCAGCGACCACGCCCCTTCGAGCCGCCCCAGGCTCTCGACGAAGCGGTCCACCACGCTGGCGCCACGGCTCCGGGCCAGCAGATGGACCAGAACCTCGGTGTCGGTGGTCGACTGGAACAACGAGCCGTTGCGGACCAGCTCGTCGCGCAAGGTCATGGCGTTGGTGAGATTGCCGTTGTGCGCCAAGGCCAGGCCGCCGAACGCGAACTCCGCGAACAGCGGTTGGATGTTGCGGGTCATCGTCGCGCCGGTCGTCGCGTAGCGCACGTGGCCGATCGCCGTTCGGCCCGGCAGCGCCTCCATCACCGCGGGATCGGCGAAGCTGTCCCCGACCAGACCGCGCGCGCGATGGCTGTGGAACAGGTTGTCCTCGCAAGTGACGAGGCCGGCCGCCTCCTGGCCGCGATGCTGCAGCGCATGGAGCCCCAAGGCCGCCAAGGCCGCCGCGTCACGGGCGCCGTAGATGCCGAAGATGCCACACTCTTCGCCCAACCGGTCGTCACCGGCACCGGAGAACTGCGCCACTTGCCCTGCCCTCGCCATCGGTCGTGCTCAACCTCCGTCCGTCGTGGTTGACACCGCGTCGCCGTCCGCAGCGGGCGCGCCGGCCGGATCACCGTCGGTCGCCGGCGCCGTGCTGTCTTCGGCCGGCGGCGCTTCGGCGGCCTCTTCGGCAGGAAGCGGCATCTCTGGACCGAGCGCGCGCACCTCGGCAACCGCCCGGTCCATCCACGGCCGGAACGCGGAATCGGCGATCCAGCTCGGCTTGTCGGCACCGGGAAACACGAACAACAATACCACGTAGACGACCACCACCAGCACCGCGCCCCGCGCCGCACCGAAAAAGAGACCGAGAAGGCGGTCGACCCGGCTGAGGAAGCTGTTCTCGATCAAGCTCGACAGGATACCGGCGATGATGAGGAACGTGATCAGCGGCACGACGAACGCAATGACCGCGGCGGCAACCATCCTGATGGTTGCGTCCGCAAGGTAGGGTTCGAGGTAGGGCGCGACCTGCGGCCACGCCAGATAGGCGACGACCGCAGCACCCAGCCAGGACGCCAGAGTCAGCGCTTCGCGGCTCATCCCTCGGAACATCGCGAGCAAGGTCGAGATACCGACGACGAAGAGGGCGAAGAGATCCAGCGCCGTCAGACCAGCGAGCCTGAAAGCGTCGATGCTGGCCAAAAACTCGTTCATCGGCGTCCCTCGTCACCCGCCTCGCCCGCGGCCCCGAACCGAGCGGCAAGGTCCTGCAGCCGGGAAAAGGCGCCGGCACCATCGTCGTCGTCACCCCGTCGCGGCCGCCAACTCCGCTCGAACCCCAGCTTGGCGGCCTCACGCAACCGCAGGTCGGTCTGAGCGACCGGCCTCAGCTCACCGCCGAGGCCGACCTCGCCGAAGACGACGGTCGACCGGGGAATGGCCCGCCCGGCAACGGATGACAAGAGGGCGGTGGCGACGGCCAGGTCCGCAGCCGGCTCGGCGATGCGCAAGCCGCCGGTGACGTTCAAGAAGACGTCACGGCCGCCGAGCGACACGCCGCAGCGGGCCTCCAGAACGGCGAGCAGCATCGCCAGGCGGTTGCCGTCCCAGCCGACGACCGCGCGCCGCGGCGTACCGTAGGCCGAGGGGCTGACCAGTGCTTGGATCTCCAAGAGCACCGGCCTAGTGCCCTCCAGGCCGGCGAAGACCACCGAGCCCGGCAGCCGCTCGTCGTGGGCACGGAGAAACAGGCTCGACGGGTTGGCGACCGGAACCAGGCCCCGCTCCTGCATCTCGAACACGCCGATCTCGTTGGCGGCGCCGAAGCGGTTCTTGACGGCGCGGAGGATCCGGAACTGGTGACCGCGTTCGCCCTCGAAGTAGAGCACCGCGTCGACCATGTGCTCCAACACCCGTGGCCCCGCCAGCTGCCCGTCCTTGGTGACGTGGCCGACGAGCATCAAGGCACTGTCGCGGCGCTTCGCCCAGCGGACCAGCTCGTCGGCGACGGCGCGGAGCTGGCCCACGGTGCCCGGTGCGCTCTCCAGGTGCTCGTGGAACACCGTCTGGATCGAATCGATCACCACGAGGCGCGGGACCGGCGGCGCTTCCAATCCGCCCAAGATCTCGCCAAGGGCACTCGCGGCCGCGAGACGCACCGGGGCCTCGGCAAGCCCCAGCCGGCGCGCCCGAAGCCGGATCTGCTCGATCGACTCTTCGCCCGAAACATAGGCCACGTCAGCGCCCTGCCCGCCGACGGCCGCTGCCGCCTGCAGCATCAAGGTGGACTTGCCTATTCCCGGATCACCGCCGACCAGCACGGCCGAACCCGGCACCAAGCCGCCGCCGAGCACCCGGTCGAACTCGTCGATACCGACGACGTGGCGCGGCGGCGGTTCGCTCTCGGTATCGAGATCGACGAAGGTCAGCGACGGCCCGCGGCTCGACGGCTTCGGCCGGCCGGCGACGCGAACCACCTGCTCCTCGACCAGGCTGTTCCAAGCACCGCAGGCTTCGCAGCGCCCGGCCCACCTGGACGCCGTGGTGCCGCATGCCGTGCAGGCGTAGTGGGCCCGGGCTCGGGCCACTAGGCCGCGGTCTCGACGGTCATCGGGCCCTCGGCGTGGCCTTTGACGAACTGGTCGACGTGGTCGTCGCCGGAATTGTCGATCACGCCGACGGGGCCTCGCCAGTGGATGCGGCCGGCGTAGAGCATCGCCACGGTGTCACCGATGTGGCGGACGCTCGCCATGTCGTGCGTGATGCTGAGCGCGCTGACGCCGCTGCTGGCGGTCGCATCGCGGATCAGCTGGTTGATGACGTCGGCCATGATCGGGTCGAGGCCGGTGGTCGGCTCGTCGAAGAACAGGATCGACGGCTTCGACGCAATGGCACGAGCCAGCCCGACCCGCTTTTGCATCCCGCCCGACAGCTCGGCCGGCATCAAGTCGGCGACGTCCGCGTTGAGGCCGACCCGCTTGAGCGTCGCAATCGCGAGGTCGCGCGCTTCGCCACGTTTCATCCGTTCGGCGTGAAGCAGCCGAAACGCGACGTTCTCCCAGATGCGCTGGCTGTCGAACAGCGCGCCCCCTTGGAACAGCATGCCACATTGCCGGCGGGCTTCTGCGGCCTTGCGGCCGTTGCCGCCGATCAGCTCGACACCGTCTATCTGAATCGATCCGGAGTCAGGCTCGATGAGCCCCAAGATGCACTTGATGAGGACCGACTTGCCAGTGCCCGAGCCGCCGATGACGACCAGCGATTTACCAGCCTCGACGTCGAGATCGACGCCATCGAGAACGACCTTCGCACCGAACCGCTTTTTCAAGCCGCGGATGCGGATTTTCGCTTCGGCCACGCTCACTCCGCTCAGCGCTGGAAGAACAGTTCGGTGATGATGTAGTTCGAGGTCAAAATCAGAATCGATGCCGTGACGACGGCGCGGGTGGTCGCGGCACCGACACCTTGGGCACCGCGGCCGGCATTGAAGCCCTGGTAGCAGCCCATCAACGCGACGATGAAGCCGAATACCGCAGCCTTCACCAGACCGGACACGACATCCTGGATCTCCAGGAAGCGGAACGTGCTGTTGAGGTATTCGGCCGAGCCGAACCCCAGCTTCAACGTCGCCACCAGATAGCCGCCGAACACGCCGATGGCGTCTGCGACCAGGACCAACAGCGGCAGCATCACTACCCCGCCGACCAGCCGCGGCATGATCAGATACCGATAGGGGTCGGTCGACAGGGTCGACAGCGCATCGATCTGCTCGGTGACCCGCATCGTGCCGATTTCGGCGGCCATCGCCGCACCTACGCGGCCGGCGACCATCAAGCCGGCCAGCACCGGCCCGAGTTCACGGGTGATCGAAACGACCACGATCGTGGCGATCGCGCCCTCGGCATCGAAGCGGGAGAAACCGGTGTAGCTCTGCAACGCCAACACGGCGCCGGTGAAGATTGCCGTGAGGCCGACGACCGGCAGCGAATAGTAGCCGATGTCGATGAACTGCCGGACGTACTGCCCCGGAAAGTAAGGCGGCAGCAGCCCGCGAGAGATGGCGCGGAAGGTGAAGAGAACCAAACCGCCGAGCGCGCTTGCGACGGCGAGGATACTGCGGCCGAGCCACCTGAGAGGATCGACCATCGCCGTTGCTGCGCTCAACCCGTGCCTCCGACGTAGCGCCGTTCGACCCGCGAACCCAATCGAACGAGCACTTCGTAAGCGATCGTCTCGGCGTGGGCCGCCAGTCGGTCGATGCCGTCCGCCCCCCACACCAGCTTGACCCGATCGCCAGGTCGCACCGCGGTGGTAGGCACCCGCGTGAGATCCAGACCGATCAGGTCCATGGACACGCGGCCGGCGAGCGGCACCTCCGTTCCGGCGACCAGGGCTGTAGCCCGGTTGCCGATGCATCTCAATAGACCGTCCGCGTAGCCGATGGCGGCGGTACCGACCCGCCCACCAGCAGCGACGGCGTAGGTGCCGGCGTAGCCGACCCTGGCTTCACCCTTGACGTCGTGGATCTGCAACAGCTCGGCATCCAACTCGACCACCGGCCGCATCGGGTTGGCGGTGCCGGCGAGCGGGTTGCTGCCGTAGAGCGAGATGCCGGGACGGCAGAGGTCATAGCGGTAGTCGCCGCCGCGGAGCGTGCCGGCCGAGTTGGCGAGGCTGGCGGCGATGCCCGGAAACCAGCGCCGGGCCTCGCCGAACGCCGCGAGCTGCCGCCTTGACGTGGTCTCGTCGACCTCGTCAGCCGACGCCAAGTGCGACAGCACCAGTTCGACCTTCAGCCGCTCCAGGAGCGGCCGAAGCGCGTCCAATTCGTCGATCGCCACGCCGAGGCGGGTCATCCCAGTGTCGATCTGGATCGCACAGCCGCGCGCCGACGCATCGTCGCGGGCGGCGAAGCGGCGCACTTGGTCGGCACTGTTCAAGATCGGGCGATCGTCGGGTCGCGCGAAGCCCGCCTCGGCGCCGACAGCGTAGCCGCCGAGCACGTAGTGGGCCGCGTCGGGCACGACTCCGCGGAGCGCCGCCGCCTCTTCGAGGTCGGCGACGAACCAGGTCCGGGCGCCGGCTGCCCGCAGCGTCCGGGCGACCGGCCCGAGGCCCAGGCCGTAGGCGTCGGCCTTGACCACGGCTGCCACCTCGGCTGGGGCCGCGCGTGCCTGGAGAATGCGATAGTTCGCCCGAAGGGCCGAAAGGTCGACGGTGAGCCTGGGCCGCGCGGTCAAAGAGGCTCCAACGCGTTCCGCGGGTCCGGATCGTAATTGTAGAACCGGCCATAATTGGCATCGAACTGCAGGGTTACCGGCCCGATCGGCCCGTTGCGCTGCTTGGCGACGATCACTTCGGCCTTGTTGTGCAAGTCGCCCAAACGCCGATACCAGTCCTGGTAGCGTTTGGTAAAATCTTCAGGCTTTTCGCTTTCGCGCTGCTGTGGCACAGCGCGACTCATATAGTATTCTTCGCGGTAAAGAAACATCACTACGTCAGCGTCCTGCTCGATCGTTCCGCTGTCGCGCAAATCCGAGAGCAGAGGCCGCTTGTCTTCGCGGCTTTCGACTTGCCGCGACAACTGAGAAAGCGCCAACACCGGCACTTTCAATTCCTTGGCAATGGCCTTCAAGGTCATGGTGATCTCGCCGATCTCCAGCACGCGATTGCCCTGACTCTGACGACTGGTGCCGCGGAGCAGCTGCAGATAGTCGACGACGATCAGCGAGATGCCGAAGCGCCGCATCAACCGCCGCGACCGGGTGCGGAGCGCCGACACCGACAATGCCGGCGTGTCGTCGATGTAGAGCGGCCGCTGGGTCAAGGCCTGGCTGGCACCGACCAGCCGCTGCCAGTCGGCATCGCCGGCGATCTGCCCCTTGCGCAGATCGTCCGACCCGATCCGCGATTCGGCGGACAGAAGCCGCATCGCCAGTTGTTCGCCGGACATCTCCAGCGAGAAGAACCCGACGGTGTGGTGGTCGTGCTGCAAGCGCTCGGCGTCGGCGCCGTAGACCGGTTGCGCCGCGGCATTGGCGGCGATGGTCAGCGCCAGCGCGGTCTTACCCATCGACGGCCGAGCGGCGAGGATCACGAGGTCGGACGGCTGCAAACCGCCGAGCTTCTCGTCGAGGCCGGTGAGCCCGGTCGGCACGCCGGTGACCTTGCCCTGCTTGTGGTAGGCGCTCTCGACCATCTGGATGGTGCTGGTCAGCACCTCCGGGAACAGTCGGTACTCGCGCTGCACCACGCCGGTTTCCGCAAGCGCGAACAGCCGGCTCTCGGCGCCCTCGATCTGCTCCTGGCCGTCGGCCTCGGTGCTCGGGTCGTAGGCCTGGGTCACGACCTCTTCGCCGACCGCGATCAAGCCGCGGCGGATCGCCAGATCGTGGAGCAACCGGCCGTAGTGCTCGGCGTTGACGATGCTCTCGGCCGCCCGGGCCAGCTTGGCGAGATAGACGCTGCCGTCGACCTCGCGCAGACCTTCGTCGTCGTCGAACAGCCGCTTCAAGGTCACCGGATCGGCCAGATATCCGTCGGCGATCCGCCGGGCGATCGCCTCGAACAGGCGCGCGTGCACCGGCTCGTAGAAGTGCTCGGCCTGGAGGTAGTCCGCGACCCGGTGAAAGGCTTCGTTGTTGACCAGTATGGCGCCGAGCAGGGCCTGCTCCGCCTCCAGGGAGTGCGGCAGCACGCGGAACGCCGCTGCGGGGTCGGTCGCGCCGTCCGGCACGACGGCTGGGAGGGTTTCATCCATACGCGTTGCCTACCGCGTCGCGCGGGCGCGCGGTAGCCGCTCAGAGGGCCACGGGCGACGGTTTTGGTAGACGGATCGGCGGAGCGGCTGTGTACGGTCTGGGGATGGTTTCGAAACACCGAGAACGCACGTGACGGAAACCGCCGAACGCGCGCCGCTGATCCGCCGCGGGGTCGCCCGTCACCTGATGCAGCGGGGCGAAGCCGTGCTGGCCGAGGTGACCCTCGCCACCGGTCGGCGCGCCGATCTCGTGGCCCTCGATCCCAAGGGCCGGCTGACGATCGTCGAAATCAAATCGGGCCTCGCCGACCTCGCCGCCGATCGCAAGTGGCGCGAGTATCTGGCGTTCGCCGACCGGTTCTGCTTCGCCGTCGACGCCGACTTCCCCCTCGAGCGCTTGCCGGACGACGTCGGCATTCTGGTTGCCGATCGCTACGACGCGGCACTCGTCCGCGAGCCCGCAGTGGTGCCGCTCGCACCGGCCCGGCGCAAAGCCATGCAGCTCCGCTTCGCCCGGCTGGCGGCCGCCCGACTCCAGGCCCAGCTCGACCCCGAGTTTCAGGTGCCTTGGAGCCAGCTCTCGACCAAGTAGCGGGCAATGCTGTCGGCCCGCGGTAGCTTGACCGGACGGTGGTCCGGGTCGCGCAGCTCGTCGCGGTGGAACCAGCGGGCATCCTCGAGCTCGTCGCGGTCGATGTCGAGCTCGAGGCTCGCAGCTTCACCGTGGAAGCCGAGCATCAACGACGCCGGAAACGGCCATGGCTGTGACGACAGATAGGTGCTCGACACCACGCGGACGCCGGCCTCCTCCTGCACCTCGCGACGGATCGTGTCCTCCAGGCTCTCGCCGGTTTCGACGAAGCCGGCGAGCGTCGAATACATCCCCGGCAAGAAGTGCGGCGACCGGCCGAGCAGGCAGTGCTCGCCGTGGGTCACGAGGATGATGACCGCCGGGTCGGTGCGCGGAAACACGACCCGCTCGCAACGCGTGCAGCGCCGCGCGTGGCCGGCCTCGACGACCGCTGCCGGTGCGCCGCAACGGCTGCAGAAACCGTGGGTGTCGTGCCAGTAGGCGAGCCCGCGGGCATAAGCGGCCAGCCCCGCCTCCAGGCGAGGCAGGGCCGGGCCGACCTGCCTCAGGTCCCGCGCCTGCTCGCCAAGCGCGTGCCCCGTCTCCAGGCTCAGCGCGAACACCGCCCGGTCGTCGAGGACGCCCAGCAGCGGCGCGTGATCGGCCAAGGGCAGTCCGAGGTCGCCGGCCTCGCCCAGCCACAGCCGCGGCTGATCGTCCGACGCGACGACGGCCTTCAGGTCATGGAGGAGCACGACCCGGCTTCGCGGATCGGCGCGCGCGGAACTGAGCCAGGCCGGGTCCTTGCGCCGCAAGGCTGCACGGTCGAACTCCGGGATCGCATAGCGATGCGGCGGGGCATTGGTGATCGGCGACATCGAACGGCGTACCTCCTACCTTGCGAAGGCGCCCTCCAAGCCCGATAGTCAAGCGTGGAGGGCTGGCGCGGACGGGCCTCTCGCCAACCCGGTCAGGTCCGGAAGGAAGCAGCCGTAACGAGTTTCGGTCCGGGTCGCGCCAGTTCTCCACCCACCGCATTCCCGCCGCGGACGACGAGCCGAAGCGTGACGCCAGACGGCCAACCTTACCGGGTTCTCGCCCGCGCCTATCGACCGAGCCGGTTGCAGGATCTGGTCGGTCAAGACGCGCTCGTTCGCACGCTCGGCCATGCCTTCGCCTCCGGCCGGATCGCCCAGGCCTATCTGCTCACCGGGATTCGCGGAACCGGCAAGACGACCACCGCACGGCTGATCGCCAAGTGCCTGAACTGCGTCGGACCGGACGGTCGAGGCGACGTCACTGCGGATCCGTGCAACGTCTGCGAACCCTGTCGCTCCATCGCCGAGGATCGTCACATCGACGTGATCGAGATGGACGCCGCCACCCGCACCGGCATCGACGACGTGCGGGAGATCGTCGACAACGTCCGCTACGCCCCGGCCAGCGGGCGCTACAAAGTCTACATCATCGACGAAGTGCACATGCTCTCGGAGAAGGCTTTCAACGGCTTGTTGAAGACCCTCGAAGAGCCGCCACCCCACGCCAAGTTCGTGTTTGCGACGACCGAGGTCCGCAAGCTTCCCGTGACCGTGTTGTCGCGCTGCCAGCGGTTCGACCTTCGCCGGATCGACGCCGAGGTGGTCGCGGCCCATCTCGCGGCGATCACCAAGCAAGAGGGTGCCGAGGCCGAACCGACGGCGCTGGAGTTGATCGCCCGGGTCGGTGGTGGCTCGGTCCGCGACGCGCTGTCGATCCTCGACCAGGCGATCACCCTCGGCGACGGCGTCGTCCGGCTCGACGCCGTGCAGGACATGCTGGGCCTCGTCGACCGGAGCCGCGTGGCGGCGCTCTTGGAGCTGGTGGTCGACGGCCGCGCCGGCGAAGCGCTCGCGGCCTTCGGCGCCTTGATCCAGCAGGGCGGCGATCCCAAGGCCGTGCTGGAGGAACTGCTCAGCCTCGCCCATCGGCTGACCCGCGACAAACTCGATCCGAACACCGCCGATCCGTCCCTCGACGCGTTGGCCAAGCGCGTCGGGCTGGCGCCGCTGGCGCGCGCCTGGCAGGTGCTGCTCCGGGGGCTCGACGACGTCGGCCGGGCGCCCGACGCCGTGGCCGCGGCGGAGATGGTGTTGGTCCGGCTTGCCTGCATGGGCGACCTACCGCCGCCCGCCGAGTTGCTGCGGCGCCTCGACGGTGCCGGACAGACAGGTCGAGGCGAGGCGCTGCCGGGCAACGCGCCGGCGCCAGGCAGCGCACCGGCCCCGATGCCGGCGGTCGACGCACGAAAGGCGACCACGGCACCGCCGCGCGAGCCAGCCCCCGCGCCGGCCGAACCCACCGCACCGACGACACTGCCGTCGATGCCGCGCGATCTGGACGGCATCACCCGCGTCCTGAGCGACGGCGGCGAACCGGTGCTTTCGGCAATGGTCTACAATCAGGCGCGGCCGGAGACCGTCGAGCCCGGGCGGCTCCGTTTGAGCTGGACCGGCGTCGCGCCACCGGAGGCGAGCAACCGGCTCGCCCACGCGCTCACGGCGCTTACGGGGCGTCGCTGGCGGGTGGAGCATGCCGATCCCGACGCGACGACACCGACGCTCGCGGAGCGCGACCGGGCCAGACGCCAACGTCGCTTGGCCGAGGTCGGTGACCTGCCCCACATAAGGCGGATTCTCGACCGCGTGCCCGGCGCCACCGTCGTCGACGTGGCGACCCGCACGACGGCCGATGCCGACAACCACAGCCCCCGACAGGAAGGATCGCTGACGCGATGAAGAACCTCGGCAACATGCTGAAGGAAGCCCAGAAGGTGCAGGCCAAGATGGGCGAGATGCAGGAGCGGCTCGCCGGCACCGAGGTCGAGGGTGCAGCCGGCGCCGGCATGGTGAAGGTAACGGTCTCCGGCAAAGGCGACCTCCGCCGCGTCAAGATCGACCCCTCCCTGGTCGACCCGAACGACGTCGAAGTGCTCGAAGATCTGATCGTCGCTGCCGCCACCGATGCGAAGGCCAAGGCCGACACCATGCTCCAAGAGGAGATGGGCAAGCTCACCGGTGGCCTGCCCCTGCCGCCCGGAATGAAACTGCCGTTCTGATGAAGCTGCCGTTCTGAGGTGACGAGCGACACCGTCGACCGCGTGGTCAAGCTGCTGGCGCGGCTGCCCGGCCTCGGTCCCCGCTCGGCGCGGCGCGCGACCTTGCATCTGCTGAAACGCCGCGACAGTCTGCTGCCGTCCTTGCTCGACGCCTTGGGGCACCTCTCGGCCGACGTCGTCGCTTGCGAGCAGTGCGGCAATCTCGACGTCGAGACCCCATGCGCCTTGTGCCGCGACCCGGCGCGCGAGACCGGCACGCTGTGCGTCGTCGAGGAAGTCGACGATCTCTGGGCGATGGAGCGGAGTGGTGCCTATCGCGGTCGCTATCACGTGCTCGGCGGCACGTTGTCGGCGATCGACGGCGTCGGCCCCGACGAGCTACACATCCCCGAGCTGCTGCGTCGGATCGAACGCGCCCAGCCGCCGATCACCGAGGTCGTGGTCGCGCTCGGCGCCACCGTCGAGGGTCAGACGACGGCCCACTACGTTGCCGACCGCCTGGCGCCGTTCGGCCTCACCATCACTCGGCTGGGACACGGGGTTCCGCTCGGCGGCCAGCTCACCTATTTGGACGACGGCACGATCGACGCGGCCTTGCGGGCACGGCGCCCGCTCGGTTGAATTGTCGTCACGATCATTGCCGCCGACCGCTGCCATCGCTCGAGCCTTGCCGATGCCCACCCGCCCCATCCTCGTCGCCCCGCACCCGCTCCTGAAAACGCCGGCCGCCGTGGTCGATGCGGTCGATGCGGGTGTCCACACCCTCTTGGACGACATGTTGGAGACCATGTACGACGCGCCGGGAATCGGGCTGGCGGCACCGCAGATCGGTGTCAGCCGACGTCTCGTCGTCCTCGACGTCGCCGGCAAGGACGAGCCACGGTCGCCGCTCTGCCTGATCAATCCAGAGGTCGAAGAACGCTCGACCGAGCGGTCGGTCGGGGAGGAAGGGTGCCTCAGCCTCCCCGAGATCTTCGCCGACGTCGAGCGGCCGTCGGCGGTCACCGTCCGCTACCTCGACCGCGACGGCCAAAGCCAGACGATCACGGCCAACGGTCTGCTCGCCCGCTGTCTCCAGCACGAGATCGACCATCTCGACGGCGTGTTGTTCGTCGACCACCTCTCGATGTTGCGCCGCAAGATGTTGCTGCGGAAGCTCGCCAAGCTGCAGCGCGCCAAGCCGCAACGCGGCGAAGACTGAGGGCAGGACCGTGCGGATCGCAGTCATGGGCACGGCGGCCTTCGCGGTGCCGAGCCTCGAGGGCCTGGCAGACAGCCGACACGACCTGCTCGCCGTCTACACCCAGCCGCCGCGGCCCGCCGGGCGCGGCAAGCGCGAGCAGCGCACCGACGTCCACGAGGCGGCCTCGGCCCTCGGCCTGCCGGTGCGCACACCGGCGACGCTGAAGACCGCCGAGGTCCAAGCTGCCTTCACGGCGCTGGAACTCGACGTCGCAGTGGTCGGTGCCTACGGCCTGCTCCTGCCGCAGGCCATCCTCGATGCGCCGCGCCATGGCTGCTTGAACCTGCACGGCTCGCTCTTGCCGCGCTGGCGCGGCGCGGCGCCGGTCGAGCGTGCCGTCGAGGCCGGCGATGCCGAGACCGGGGTGATGATCTTCCAGATGGAAGCCGGACTCGACACGGGACCCGTCTTCGTCGAACGGCGATTGCCGATCGGCGCGCGAGACACGGCACCAGCGCTCCGCACGGCACTCGCCGACCTCGCGGCCCGACTGCTGCTGCCGCTGCTCGACGACCTCGAAGCCGGACGCGCGATTGCAGCGCCCCAACCGCCCACCGGCGCCACCTACGCCAACAAGCTCGACAAACAGGAGTTCCGCATCGACTGGCAGGCCCCTGCGGCACTCCTCGAACGCCGGGTCCGCGCGTTTCACCCCAACGCTTGGTGCCAGGTTGGTGCGCAGCGCTTGCGGGTGCTCGCCGCTGACGTCGTGGCCGGTTCCGGGCCACCTGGTACCGTCCTCGACGCGGCGTTGACCGTCGCCTGCGGCGAGGGAGCACTGAGGCTCACCGAGGTCCAACCAAGCGGCAAGCGGCCGATGGCCAGCGATGCCTATCTCCGTGGCCGACCGATCGACAGCGGTTCGAGGCTCGACTGACGTGCCCCGCTACTTCATGACGCTGGAGTACGATGGCGGTCCGTTCTGCGGCTGGCAGCGCCAGAACAACGGCGTCGCGGTGCAAGCGTTGATCGAAGCCGCCGTCGAGGCCCTGTGCGGCGAGGCACAGAGCGTGATGGCCGCCGGACGCACCGATGCCGGCGTGCACGCCCGAGGCCAAGTGGCCCACGTCGACCTGCCGCGGGCCTACCCGGTGACGACGGTGCGCAATGCCCTGAACCAGCATTTGCGGCCCTACCCGATCGCCGTCCTCGAAGCCACCGAGGTCGACGACGCCCTGCACGCCCGCTTTTCGGCGACGGCGCGGCACTACCGTTACCGCATCTGCAACCGCCGCCCCCCCTTGGCCCTGGCCCAAGGCCGCGCCTGGCACGTGGCCGCGGCCCTCGACGCGGAACGGATGCACGAAGCCGGCCAGGCGCTGGTCGGTCAGCACGACTTCAGCAGCTTTCGCGCCACCGAGTGCCAGGCGAAATCGCCGGTGCGCACCCTCGATCGACTGGTCGTCCGACGGCGGGGCGAAGAGATCGACGTGAGCGCATCGGCTCGATCCTTCCTCCACCACCAGGTGCGCAACATCGTCGGCACTCTGGCCCTGGTCGGTAAAGGCGACTGGTCGATCGACGGCGTCGCCGAAGCGCTGCACGCGGAGCGGCGGGCGGCCGCAGGCCCGACGGCCCCGGCCGCAGGCCTCTATCTCGATCGGGTGGACTACGACGGCAGCGGGTTCAGCCGGCCACCCGTTGGATGAGTAGGCTGACGAGGAACTGGATGGTCACCACGGCGACGCCGTCGAAGCCCGGCGCCACGAAGGCGATCCGTACGACGCGATAGTCGTAGAACAACAGAAAGGCCGTGAGCGTCAGCAACGCCACACCGCCGAGCGTGCCGGGCAGCAACGTGCTCAACAAGACGACGGCGAGAACGATCACGATCTGCACGACCGCGGACCAGTTGGCGGCGACGACGTAGGGGATGAACGACGCGCTCCGATTCATCACCTTGGCGAGCACCGCGGCGACCAGCGGAAAGGCCGCCCACTGCAAGGCGAACGCCAACACCCGTCCCCAAATGTCGAGCGTCACGTCGTCGGCCGCAGCCGCCCGTGTCTGGACCAGCACCACCGCGACGTAGATCGGCAGCACGACCACGGCTGCAGCGAAGCTCTGCAACAGCCCGCGCAGGTCGAGGCGGAACGCATCCATCCCGCTCTCGTCGTTGCGCAAGAGCGCCCAAGCGCCGGCCGCGTAGCGAGCCATGCTGTCGACGGACGGGATCATCGATGCACCAGCACCCGTTCGATGACCGCGCCGTAGAGAGCCGTCAGCTCCGCCAGCTCGTCGACGCCGATCCACTCATCGACCTCGTGCATCGAATGGCCGAGCGAGCCGAGCTCCACCACCGGTGCCACGTCCTTGAGGAATCGCGCATCGGACGTGCCGCCCCGGGTGCTGGCATCGGGCGCTCGGCCGATGGCGTCGCCGACTACCGAGGCGACGATCCGGGCAAACGCCGTGTCGCCGGCGAAGAAGCAATCGCTCGCATCGATCATTCGGACGTCGGCGCCTTGGGCACCCGCATGGCGTGCCACCACCCCCGCGACGTGCGCCTCGAGCGAGGCGTGGTCGTGGAGCGGGTTGAAGCGCACGTTCAACACCGCAGTCGCCGCCGCCGGCACGACGTTGGTCGCCGGATTGCCGACGTCGATGGTCGTCACCTGCAGGCTCGACGGCTGGAACAGGTCCGTGCCCGCGTCCAACGGCTCGGCGGTCAGCTCGGCGACGATCCGCGCCAGGCGGTGGACCGGGTTGTCGGTGCGGTCCGGATAGGCGGCGTGCCCCTGGACCCCATGCACGGTGATCCGGGCGCTGAACGAGCCCCGCCGGCCGACCTTGAGCGTGTCGCCGACCACCTCGACCGACCCCGGCTCGCCGACGATACAACCGTCGAACGACAGGCCTTCCCGCTGGCACCAGCGGACGATCGCCCTGGTCCCGCGATCGGCAGGTCCTTCCTCGTCGCCGGTCAAGAGGAACCAGAGCTCCCCACGGCCCTCTGGAAACCGCGCCAGATGTCGGGCCACGGCACTGACCGCCGCGGCGACGCCACCCTTCATGTCGCATGCACCGCGCCCGACCAGCCGGTCGCCGACGATCTCGCCGGCAAAGGGAGGTTGGTGCCAGGACGCCGCGTCGCCGACCGGCACGACGTCGGTGTGGCCGGCGAAGGCCAGCCGCGGCCCGCCGCTGCCGATCCGGGCGGCGAGGTTCGGCACCTCGGGCGTGCCTGGCTCGCTGATCCAAAAGAGCTCGGCGCCGAGCGGCCCCAACCATCCGGCCACGAGCTGCAACGCCGTGCCGTCGTCGGGCGTGACGCTCGGCACCCGCACCAGCGCGCGGGCAAGCGCCAGCGGATCGGTCAGGTCCATCAATCGCGCAAGAGGTCGTTGATCGAGGTTTTGGCGCGGGTCTGCGCGTCCACTCGCTTGACGATCACCGCGCAGCCGAGGCCGGGACCGGGGCTGCCGTCCGGCAACGGCGGACCCGGCAAGGTCCCCGGCACCACCACCGAGTAGGCCGGCACCCGCCCCCGGAACACCTCGCCCGTCTGCCGGTCGACGATCTTGGTCGCCGCACCGATGAACACGCCCATGGCCAAAACCGCGCCCTGCTCGACGACCACACCTTCGACGACCTCCGAGCGCGCACCGAGAAAGCAATCGTCCTCGATGATGACCGGCCCCGCCTGCAGCGGCTCCAACACCCCGCCAAGACCGACGCCGCCGGAGACGTGGCAGTTCTTGCCGACTTGGGCACAGGAACCGACCGTCGCCCAGGTGTCGATCATCGCGCCGCTGTCGACCCGCGCACCCAGATTGACGAACGACGGCATCAGCACGACACCCGGGGCGATGTAGGCCGAACGCCGCACGATCGCCCCCGGCACCGCACGAAAGCCGGCCTCGCGGAACCGGTTGTCGCCCCAGCCGTCGAACTTGCTCGCTACCTTGTCCCACCAGTGACTACCGCCTGGACCGCCGGGGATCGGCACCATGTCGTTGAGCCTGAACGACAACAGCACCGCCTTCTTCAGCCACTGGTTCACCTGCCAGCCGTCTGCCTTAGGCTCGGCGACGCGGTAGGTGCCGCTGTCGAGCCCGTCGAGTGCGGTGTCGACCGCATCGCGCACCTCGCCGGTGGTCGCGCTGGTCACCTCGTCGCGCGCGTCCCACGCCGCCTCGATGGCGGCCGCGAGCTCGTCCGCTGCCATGATCCTCTCCCTCGACTGAAGCGGCGTCACGCTAGTCGGGTGCCTCCCCCTGTCAATCGACCCGAGGCGGCCATTGGCGACCGCCGGCCTTTCGGCGCGGGCCGCCAGCGCGTAGATGGAAACGAGCGTCCCGTCGCCCATTCGGACCCGCCGATGACCTACCGCGCCCCTGTCGACGACCTCCTCTTCCAGCTCCGCCATGTCGCCGGCTTCGACGACGTGGCCGGCCTGCCCGGCTACGACGAGGGCACCGCCGAGCTGGCCGAACCGATCCTCACGGAAGCCGGCCGGCTCGCCGACGAGGTCCTGGCCCCCTTGAACGCGTTCGGCGACCGCACCGGCGCCCACATGGCCGACGGCCGGGTCATCATGCCCGACGGCTTCGACGCCGGCCGCCGTGCCTTCGCCGATGGCGGCTGGGCGGCGCTGGCACTGCCCGAAGACGCCGGCGGCCAGGGCTTGCCATGGTCGCTCGCCTTCGCGGTCCAGGAGCTTTGGCAATCGGCCAACATCGCCTTCGGCAACTGCTTCCTACTCAGCCAAGGCGCCATGGAGCTGTTGAACCACCACGGCACCGCTGATCAGCGCGCCCGCTACCTCGCCCCGCTCGCCGCCGGTGCTTGGACCGGCACCATGTGCCTGACCGAGGCCCAAGCCGGCACCGACGTCGGCGCCATCCGCACCAAGGCCGAGCCCGACGGCGGCGGTTACCGGCTGACGGGCACCAAGATCTACATCACCTTCGGCGACCACGCGCTCGCGGAGAACATCCTCCACCTGGTGCTCGCCCGCCTCCCCGACGCGCCTGCTGGCACCAAGGGCCTCTCGCTGTTCGTCGTGCCCAAGCGCCTGGTCGGTGCCGACGGCAGCCTCGGCGATCACAACGACGTCCGCTGCCTGTCGCTCGAGCACAAGCTCGGCCAGCACGCGAGCCCCACCTGCGTGATGAGCTTCGGCGAGGCGCACGGCGCGTGGGCCGAGCTGGTCGGCGCGCCCCACGACGGCATGCGTTGCATGTTCACCATGATGAACAACGCTCGCCTCAGCGTCGGCATCCAGGGTCTCGGCATCGCCGAGCGCGCCTTCCAGCAGGCCCAGGCCTTTGCCGAAGGCCGCATCCAGGGCCACAGAAACGGGGCACCGGCACCCATCCTCGACCACCCCGACGTGCGCCGCATGCTCATCACCATGCAGAGTCAGATCGAGGCGATGCGCGGCCTCGTGCTGACCGCGGGTGCTGCCATCGACCACGCCGCCCACGACCCTGACGGCGAGGTGCGCCAGCGCATGGCCGGCCGCGCCGACCTGCTCACCCCGATCGTCAAAGCGTGGTTCACCGACCTCGGCGTCGAGCTGACCTCGCTGGCCATCCAGGTCCACGGCGGCATGGGCTACATCGAGGAGACCGGTGCCGCCCAGCACTACCGCGACGGCCGCGTGCCGCCCATCTACGAAGGCACCAACGGCATCCAGGCCATCGACCTTGCCGGCCGCAAGCTGCACCTCGCCAATGGCGAGCTGCCCTGGCAATTGTTCGAGGAGCTGCGCCAGGAGCTGCGCGCCCTGGAGCAGGACGACGGCGGCCCACTGGTCGCTCCCTTGCGCGCAGCCCTCGCCAACTGCGAGGCAGCGACTCGCTGGCTCCAGGGCGATCATGGTCGCGACGAGGACGCCATCCTCGCCGGCGCCTCGCCCTATCTGCGGATGATGGCACAAACCCTCGGCGGCTTCGTCCTGGTCCGGGGCGCCCGCGCCGCAGCGGCCACCGGCCACCCCAGCGCCGCCGGCAAAGCCCACCGCGCACGGTTCTACGTCGAACAACTCCTGCCACCGGCAACGGCGCTGCTGCCCGCCGTCATCGCCGGCTCGACGAGCCTCGAGGGCGCCGTTTCCTGACCATCGCGCAACGTCGCAGGTCGGAGTGCCGATCGGGCGTCACGCCGGGGCATCTGGCAGCGGCTGGCCGTCCCAGATGGTGTCACCCAGCGCCGCTTGGGTCAGGCTCACATGCTGTCGGTAGGCGTCGCGCGACGCCCTGGAGCGGCGGATGAACGAGTAGACGAAAGGCAAGACGTCGAGCTG
>JBCBTD010000061.1:0-23484 GCA_039818825.1 Pseudomonadota bacterium | reverse complement strand
ACGGCCCGGCGCCGCTGGGTGCCGGGCTGCGCGTGAAGTAGAGCGCCAGGCCGCGGGTCTCGGCCTTGTCCTCGAAGCTGACCACGGCCTTTACGCAACTCGGGTCGTCACGCTCGCGGGGGTCTTCCGTCGCAACCACCAGCGTGCCGATGTCGCAGCCGTCCTCGATCACTGGTGCCAAGGCGAGTGCGACGTAGCTCGGGTCGATTTCGGGCATGTCACCTTGCAGATTGACGACGAAGTCCACGGTCCGCCCAGGATCCAGCTCGTCGACCGCTGCCAAAACCCGATCGGTACCGGAAGGTAGCTCGGGGTCCGTCAGGACCGCTTGCCCACCGGCCGCCTCAACGGCGAACGCGATCTCGGGATCGGCGGCAGCGACCACCGCAGGACCGATGCCGGCTTCCTCCGCTCGGCGCAGCACGTGCAGGACCATCGGCTCGCCCGCGATGTCCAAGAGCGGCTTCCTCGGGAGACGAGTTGCCGCAAGGCGGGCCGGAACGACGACGAGAACGGCGGGCGTTGGAGGCATGCGCGGTGGCACCGGCCAAGGGCTACGAGGGATCCAGTCGTCAGACGACGTTGTGCTCAGTTGACTCGCCGAGGCCCGGCTCCCAAGCACGACCTCGAAAAACGCGCGGCTAGGGCCGGTCGCGGCGAAGACCGAGAGAGGAAAGATGGCAGGATCGCTCGAAGCGAACAAGGTGATCGGCGCGGTTCTCACCGCCGGCATCGTGATGGTTGGCTCGGGCGTGATCGGTAGCCTGCTCTACGATCCGGAAGAGTTGATCGAGAACGCCTATCCGGTGGCCGCGAGCGGCGAGACCGATGTCGCTGCGGTCGAGGACGCGCCGGCCGAGGAGCCCCTGCCGGTGCTGCTTGCCGCCGCCTCCGCTGACGATGGCGCTCGCGCCTTCCGCGCCTGCGGGGCGTGCCATACGGTCGACGCCGGCGGGCCCAGCCGGGTGGGCCCCAATCTCTGGGGCGTCGTTGGCCGCGACATCGGCGCCTATGAAGGCTTCGGCTTCTCCGACGCGCTCAGCGGCCATGGTGGGGCGTGGGACTACGAAGCGTTGAACGGTTTCCTGGCCGACCCGCGGGGGTGGGCTCCAGGGACGGCGATGTCGTACAACGGCCTCGCCGATGCCGAGGACCGCGCGGACGTGATCGCCTATCTACGCTCCCTCGCCGACGACCCGCTGCCGCTCCCCGATCCGGCGGCTGGCGAAGCCGATGCGCCGCCGGCAGAAGCTGCCCCGGCCGAGGAGCCGAGCCAGGGCCGGTGAGCGCCGAAGCGCCGCATCCGAGCCTGCCGTCCGCGGCAGACGTCGCCTTTGCGCAGCGTTTGGCCGATGCCGCCGGCGCCGCGATCCGCCCCCACTTCCGGCGGCTTGCCGGTCTGGATCTCAAGGACGACGACAGCCCGGTGACCGTTGCCGACCGGGCGGCAGAAACCGCAATGCGGGGACTGATCAGTGAAGAACGCCCGGACGACGGCGTGCTCGGCGAAGAGTTCGACCCGGTCGCGGCGGCCGGCGATCGGCTTTGGGTGCTCGACCCGATCGATGGCACGCGCGCCTTCGTCGCGGGAAAACCGACCTTCACCACCCTGGTGGCCCTGGTGATCGCGGGCCGTCCGGTGCTGGGTATCATCGATCAGCCGTTCATCGGCGAGCGTTGGGTCGGACAGGATGGCGGCACCACCCTGAACGGCGAACCGATCACGACCAGGCGAGGCCGTGGCTTGGCGGCGGCGGTCATCTCTGCAACGGCCCCGGAGCAGTTCGAGACCGCTGCCGACCGCGCCGCGTTCGGGCGGGTGCAGCGGGCGGCAGCCAGCCTGAGCTGGGGCGGCGATGGCTATGCCTATGGCTTGGTGGCTGCTGGCGCCCTCGATGTCGTCGTCGAAACCGGACTGAAGACCTTCGACTATTGCGCCGTCGCACCGGTCGTCGCCGGGGCCGGCGGCATCGTCACGGATTGGACGGGGCAGCCTCTGGATTTGGACAGCGACGGACGGATCGTCGCCGCGGGCGACGCGGCGCTCCATGCGCAGGTGTTGAACGAGTTGGCCGGTTGATCCACTTTCCAAGTTGCTCGACGTCTACTGCCAATCAGGCGGCGTCAGGCGAGACGCCACGAGGACAACATCGATGACGCCGTTCCGGCGCTTTGCCGCGCGCACCGTTCTTGGCCTGCTCGTCGCCTCTCTGCCGTGGACCACCATCACCGCGCAGAACGCCGCGGACGACGAGGGCCTTACCCGCCTCACCCAGTTCGCCGAGTTCGGCGAGCCGGTGTATCCGGAAGGCTTCACCCACTTCGACTACGTGAACCTCGACGCACCGGAAGGCGGACACGTGCGGCTCGCCGCCTACGGCACCTTCGAGCGCATCAACCCCATCCCCCTAGGCCCCGCGTGGCCACAGGGGCTAGGCCTCCTCTACGACTCGCTGATGACCGGTTCCGGCGACGAGCTGGCGGCCTATTATCCGTCGATCGCGAAATCCGTTTCGGTCCCCGACGACGTCTCCTTCGCGATCTTCGAGCTCGATTCTCGGGCGCGCTGGCATGATGGCGAGCCCATCACCGCCGATGACTTCGTCTTCTCGTTGGAGGTCATCAAGGAACATGCGCGACCGCTGTTGCGCGAATTCTGGCGGAACCTGGAGGCGGCCACTGCCCTGCCGGACGGGCGGCTCCGCATCGACTTCGCGACCACCGACAATTGGAAGACCCTGGGCTTGGCGGCCAGTCTCGGCCCACAACCGCGTCACTTCTACGAAGCCAACGATCTCGATCCCGGCGCCATCTCGACGGAACCCGAAGTCTACGAGGGTCCCTACCGCATCGAGCGCGTCGACATTGGCCGCTCGATCACCTACCGTCGCGTCGACGACTACTGGGCCGCGGACTTACCGGTGAACCGGGGCCAGAACAACTTCGAACGCATCACCTATGTCTACTTTCGGGACCTCGACGTGGCCTTCGAGGCCTTCAAGAGCGGGGACATCAGTTTCTGGTCGGAGAACGAGGCGCGGCGCTGGGCGACCGGCTACGACCTCCCGCAGGTTCGGGACGGGAGGATCGTTCGCGACGAGACCATTCCGCTCAACAACCCACGCGGCTTTGCCGGGCTGGTGATCAACACCCGACGGCCTCCGTTCGACGACGTGCGGGTGCGTGAAGCGTTGGGCTTGTTGTTCGACTTCGAATGGACCCAGACCAACATCCTCTACGGATTGTACGAGCGGGCGCGCAGCTACTTCCCCAACTCGGACTACGGCACGCGCGACGTCTCGCTGCCGACCGCGGAGGAGCTGGCGATCCTGGAGCCGTTCCGCGATCGCATTCCCGAGGACGTGTTCACCGAGCCGTTCGAGGTCAACGTCACCGACGGTAGTGGTCGGATCCGCGGCGAGCTGCGGCGGGCGTGGCAACTGTTCGCCGAGGCCGGCTGGGTGGTCGAGGAGGGTCAGCTGCGCAGTGAAGCCGACGGGTCGGTCATGCGCCTGCAGATCGTCACCTCGACCCAGGCAGCACTCCGCTACATCGAACCCTACGTCACCAATCTGCGCCGCGCCGGCATCGACGCGTCGGTCCGGGTCGTCGACACTGCACAGTACCAGCGGCTGACAGATGATTTCGACTACGACATGGTGGCCATCGGCGCGAACTTCTTCCCGCCGCCCAACGAAGAACTCAACACCTACTACTCGTCGGCGGCGGCCGACGAGCGTGGATCGGGGAATTGGGCCGGCGTCAAAGACCCGGTCGTCGATGAGCTGCTCGCCGAACTGGTCGACGTTCGCGGCCGCAGCAACGCTGACCTGGAGCGCCTGAAAGCGATCACCCGGGCACTGGACCGAGTTCTTTTGCGTGGCCACTACGTCGTCCACACGTTCTATTCGGCACGCAACCGGTTGGCCTATTGGAACTACCTGAAGCACCCTGAGGTCGCGCCGGTCTACGGCACCGGCTTTCCGCCGACCTGGTGGTACGATGCGACAACCGCACCGCCCGAGACCGGCGACGGCAGGTAGCCGCCGCCGATGACCGCCTACATCGTCCGCCGCTTGCTGCTTATGATCCCGACGCTGTTCGGAATCATGTTGATCACGTTCGTGATCGTCCAGTTCGTCCCAGGCGGTCCGATCGAGCAGATGATCGCCGAACTGCGCGGCACGGCAACGGGTGCTACCGATCGGTTCTCGGGCGGCACCGGCGATCTCGGTGCACCGCCCGGCGGTGCGCCGACTGGCTCCGACCGGGGGCCACTTGGCGACTACCGCGGCGCGCAAGGGTTGGACCCGGCATTCATCGCCGAGCTGGAGGAGCTGTTCGGCTTCGACAAGCCAGCCCACGAACGCTTCTTGATGATGATGTGGAACTATCTGCGGTTCGAATTCGGCGACAGCTACTTTCTCGGGCGCAGCGTCGCCGATCTCGTCATCGACAAGATGCCCGTGTCGATTTCGCTCGGGATTTGGACCACTCTCATCACCTACCTCGTGTCGATTCCGCTGGGCATCGCCAAGGCAGTGCGTGATGGCTCGCGTTTCGACGTCTGGTCCAGCGGCGTGATCTTCGTCGGCTATGCCGTGCCGAGCTTTCTCTTCGCCATTTTGTTGATCGTGGTGTTCGCTGGTGGCCAGTATCTGAACTGGTTCCCTTTACGTGGCTTGGTGTCCGACGATTTCGAGCAGCTCAGCCTTGGCGGCAAAGTCCTCGACTATCTCTGGCACATCACTTTGCCGGTCACGGCGATGGTGATCGGCGGCTTCGCTACCTTGACGATGCTGACCAAGAACTCGTTCATCGACGAGATCAACAAGGCTTACGTACTCACGGCTCGTGCCAAGGGGCTGTCGGAGCGACGGGTGCTCTACGGGCACGTCTTCCGCAATGCCATGCTGATCGTCATCGCCGGCTTTCCGGCGGCGTTCGTCGGCGTGCTGTTCACCGGCGCGCTACTGATCGAGGTGATCTTCTCGTTGGATGGGCTCGGCCTGCTCGGCTGGGAGGCCGCGATCAACCGCGACTACCCGGTGATGTTCGGGACGCTTTACTTCTTCACGCTGCTGGGCCTGCTGCTCGGCCTGATCGGCGATCTGACCTATACGATCATCGACCCGCGGATCGATTTCGAGGGCCGCGGCGGTTGAGCACGATCGCTTTGCCGGCGTCTGGGCGACGTCTTCTACCTGCGCTGAGCCCACTCTCGCAAAGGCGCCTTGCCACCTTCCGCCGGAACCGTCGCGGCGCCATCTCGCTGGTGTTGTTCCTGGCGATCTTCGTCGCCAGCCTGTTCGCTGACGTGCTGGCGACGGACCGGCCGCTGCTGGTTCGTTTCGACGGACACTACTACGTGCCGTTCGCACAGACCTACCCCGAGACCACCTTCGGCGGCGACTTCGCGACGGAAGCGGAGTATCGTGACCCGTTCGTCGTCGAGCTGATCCAGGATGCCGGCGGGTGGATTCTCTGGGCTCCCGTCCCGTTCAGCTACCGGACGATCAATTACGACCTCCCACGACCTGCACCGTCGCCACCCACCGGATGGTTCTGGCAGACGCCGGAACCTTGCGAACTCGGCTCGGCGCGGCTCTGCGCCAACTACCTGGGCACCGACGACCAGGGCCGCGACGTGCTCGCGCGGATCATCCACGGGATCCGGATTTCGGTGCTCTTCGGCTTGGGCCTGACCTTGGTCGCCTCGGTGATCGGCATCGTCGCCGGCGCCGTGCAGGGGTTCTACGGCGGCTGGACCGACCTCGTGTTCCAGCGTTTCGTCGAGGTCTGGACCAGCCTGCCGACGCTGTTCATCCTCATCATTCTCGCCAGCATGTTCACCCCGGGAGTGCTGTCGCTGCTCCTGGTCATGGTGGTGTTCAGCTGGCCGGCGTTGGTCGGCGTCGTCCGCGCCGAATTCCTGCGCGGACGGAACTTCGACTACGTCCGTGCCGCCCGCGCCCTCGGGCAGTCGGACGTCGTCGTGATGTTCAAGCATGTGCTGCCGAACGCGATGATTTCGACGATCACCTTCCTACCGTTCATCCTGAGCGGCTCCATCACGACCTTGACCAGCCTCGACTTCCTCGGCTTCGGGCTGCCGCCAGGCTCGCCCTCGATCGGCGAGTTGCTGAACCAGGGTAAGAACAACCTGCAAGCGCCGTGGCTCGGCTTCACGGGATTCTTCACCCTCGCGATCCTGCTGAGCCTTCTGGTGTTCGTCGGCGAGGCGGTGCGCGACGCCTTCGATCCGAGGAAGACGTTCCAATGAACCTCGTGGAGGTCCGGGACCTCGCCGTCCGCTTCCGAACCGAGGGCGGCACCGTCGATGCGGTGAAAGGCGTGTCGTTCGACATCGCTCCCGGCGAGACCGTGGCGTTGGTCGGCGAAAGCGGTTCGGGCAAATCGGTGACGGCGCTCTCGATCATGCAGCTCTTGCCCTACCCGACGGCCAGCCATCCGCAGGGCTCGATCCTGTTCGAGGGCGAGGACGTCGTCCGCGCGTCCGAACGGACGCTGCGGCAGATCCGCGGCAATCGCATCGGCATCGTGTTCCAGGAACCGATGACCTCGCTGAACCCACTGCACACCATCGAGAAGCAGATCGGCGAGAGTCTGCTCCTCCATCGCGGCATGACGATCCGCGAGGCCCGCGACCGCGTCGTCGACCTCCTCCGGCTGGTCCAACTCCCGGACGCCGAGAACCGCCTCGACGCCTACCCGCACCAGCTCTCTGGTGGGCAGAGGCAGCGGGTGATGATCGCCATGGCGTTGGCCAACGAACCAGCGTTGTTGATCGCCGACGAGCCGACGACGGCATTGGACGTCACCATCCAGGCGCAGATTCTGGAGCTGTTGCAGGCGTTGCAGGGCCGCCTCGGCATGGCCGTCCTGCTGATCACCCATGATCTCACCATCGTCCGTAAAGTGGCGCGCCGCGTCGCGGTGATGAACGACGGGCTGATCGTCGAGCAGGCGTCGACCGACAAACTCTTCGCCGACCCGCAACACGCCTACACGCGCCACCTGCTCGCCTCCGAGCCGAGCGGCGAGGTACCGTTACCGAGGACCGACGCCGAGGTCGTGCTCCAAACGACCGATCTCAAGGTTCACTTCCCGATTCAACGCGGGCTCCTGCGCCGCACCGTCGGCCACGTCAAAGCCGTCGATGGCGTCTCGATCGAGGTCCGGACCGGCGAGACCTTGGGGATCGTCGGCGAAAGCGGCTCGGGCAAGACCACGCTCGGCTTGGCGATCCTTCGCCTGTTGCAGAGCGTCGGCCCCGTGGTTTTCATGGGACGGGACGTCCAGGGCTGGAGCTTCGCCCAGATGCGACCGCTGCGGCGGGAAATGCAGATCGTCTTTCAAGACCCTTATGGCAGCCTCAGCCCGCGAATGTCGGTCGGCGACATCGTCGGCGAAGGCCTCGCCCTGCACGGCGACGAAACCGATCGCGGGCGCCGTCGCGAACGGGTGATCGCCGCCCTGGAGGAGGTGGGTCTCGATCCGGCTGCCATCGATCGCTATCCGCACGAGTTTTCCGGCGGCCAGCGACAACGGATCGCGATCGCCCGAGCGATGGTGTTGAAGCCGCGCTTCGTCGTTCTCGACGAACCCACATCGGCGCTCGACATGTCGGTCCAGGCGCAGATCGTCGACCTCCTGCGCGACCTGCAGCGCGAGCACGGCCTCGCCTATCTCTTCATCAGCCACGATCTGCGGGTCGTCCGCGCGCTCTGCAATCGCGTCGTCGTCATGAAGGACGGCGTCGTCGTCGAGACTGGCGATCGCGAGGCCATCTTCGAGCGCCCGCAACACCCCTACACGAAGGCGCTGCTCGCTGCGGCCTTCGACATCGCTGTCGCCGCGCCCGACGCGGCGGCCGGTTGATGGCGATGGACACCGAGCTGCGGCAGCCGCCGTTGCCGTCGGTCCGGTGAGCCTACCCTGGTTTGCGATGGCCGCCGGCCTGGTGGGCGGGCTGGCACTTTTCCTGATCGGCCTGGAGCGCCTCGCGGACGACCTTCAGGCCGGCGCCGGTCAGCGGATGAAGCAGGTCCTCGCACGACTGACCACCAATCGGATGCTGGGCGCGGTGGTCGGTGCCGGAATCACGGCCGTGGTCCAGTCGTCGTCCGTGACCACCGTCCTGGCCGTGGGGTTCGCCAGCGCCGGCTTGCTGACCGCAGTTCAGGCCGTCGGCGTGATCATGGGCGCGAACGTCGGCACCACGATCACTGGGCAGATCGTGGCGTTCGAGCCCGCCGCGCTCGGCCTGCCACTGATCGCGCTGGGCTTCGCCATCACGACCGCCGCCCGACGGGCGGCGCTACGCCATCTCGGTGGCGTCCTCCTCGGCTTGGGCTTCGTCTTCTACGGGCTCGGCCTGATGAGCGATGCCATGCGGCCGCTTCGCACCTACGAACCCTTCGTCGCGCTGATGGCCGGCGTCGGCTGGCCACCGCTGGCCATCCTGGTCGGTGCTGTTGCAACCGCCATCATGCAGTCTTCTTCGGCGATCATCGCCATCACCATCCTGCTCGCCAGCAGCGGCCTCGTGACACTGGAGATGGGCATCGCCCTTGCGCTCGGCGCGAACGTCGGCACCTGTGCCACGGCGCTACTCGCCGGCCTGCGCGGCGGCGACGAGGCGCTGCGCGTCGCCTACGTGCACGTCCTGTTCAACCTGGCCGGCGTGCTCTTGTGGCTGCCGTTGATCGGCGTGCTCGCCGAGTTGGCCCGAGCAACCTCGCCGAGCGCCCCCGAATTGGAGGGCATTGCTCGCCTCGCCGCCGACACGCCAAGGCAGATCGCAATGGCCAACACGCTCTTCAACGTCATCGCAACCGTCCTCTTCCTACCGTTCGCGCCGCTCTTCGTGCGCGCCGCGACGCGGCTGGCCGCACTCCGGCCGACGCCGGCGACAATGTCCGTCGAGCCGAAGTTCCTGGACGAGAGTTTCGTCGATACACCGGCCGTGGCGCTCGATGCGGTTCGCCGGGAACTTGGCCACGTGGCGGAGCGTGTGGCAGGGATGATGCCGGCACTGGACCGATCCGGGCCCGCTCCGGACACCGGCGCCGAAGAGGCCGAGGTCGACTCGCTTCATCGGTCGATCCTCGCTTATCTGGCCGGGCTGCGTGCCGAGGGCCTTTCGCCCGTTGACCAAGCGGCACGCCAGCGGCTCGTCGAAGCCAGTGCGGCTCTGGAGCTGGCCAGCAACACCATCGACGGCCGCCTCGTGCCCCTGCTCCGAAAACTGGCGCCGAGCGCTGAGCGGATGACCGCCACGACGCGCGCGCGATTGGAGACACTGTACGCCGCGGTGAACCGCTCGTTGGCCGACGTCGCCGTCGCTGCCAAAACGCCGGAGGCGGCAGCAGCGGTTTCCTCGCGGACCGGCGAAATCCGTGCACTGGGCGAGGAGGTCGTTGCCGGCATCAGCCGCCACATGGCCGGCCGACCGGAGAGCGATCTCGGAATGCTGCGCACCGAGATGGAGATCGCCGGGGTCCTGGTCGGACTGCAGGACATGGCTGCCGCGGCAGCCGCGGCGCTTCAGCGCGACCCCGTCGCGGCATAGATCGTCACCGGCTCGTTGCGGCCGCTGAGCACGCGCTCGCCCAACGCCCTGAGATCGAAGCGGGTCTGGTGCAGATCGGCGACGGTCGGTCCGGCCACCAGCAAGCTGGTTCCTTCGACCTTGTTGGCGGCCTGCAGGCGGGCGGCGACGTTCACCACGTCGCCATAGACGGTGTAGCTGACCCGATCAGCGCCACCGACGATGCCGGCCACCACCTCTCCCGTGGCGACGCCGACACGAAGGCCCAACTGGTGGCCGGCGAACCGCTCTCGCGCGGCGAGGGCCAAGAGACCCAGACCGGCATCGACGGCCCGATCGGCGTGATCCGGCTGCTCCAGTGGCAGGTTGAACGTCGCCAACAAGGCGTCGCCCTGGAGCGTCACGACGATGCCGCCATGATCGCGGACGACATCTTCGGCTGCGGAAAAGAACGCGTTCATCATCGTGACGACGATCGCCGGCGGGAGGTTTTCGGCGCGGCGCGTGAAGCCCTCGACGTCGGCCATCAGCACCGTTGCCCGTGTGCTTCGCGGTTCCAACGCTCCACCGCCCCGCACCAGCTCGGCGGCGACGCGGTCAGGCACCGTACGACCGAACAGGTTCCGCACGAGATCGCGTTCGCGACGGCTCTGGAGTGCTGAGACCAGAGTTCGGCGCGCGCGCCAGGAGGTGACGCCGACGATCGAGGCCGTCGTCGCCACCGCAAGGACCCTCGCAATGTTGGGCGTCCAACCGAACAGCGGATCGTCACTTGGCGGCACGCCGGGCCAGGCACCGCTCATCACCACGGCGACGAAGGTGGTGTCGAGGATCGCGAAGGTGGCGAGGCCCACCAGCAGGGCCCAAGGCGTGTAGCGCATGCCCGACAACGCGATGAGCACCGGCAACATGCCGAACACCGGGATGGTCACGAACTCGTTCGGCGGGCGCTCCAGCGCCAGCAGGCTGGCGACCAATACGCTGTAGTACCAGAGCACGTCCAACACGACGAAAACCGGCGCCCACCAGACGGAGAACAGCCGCGTCGAGGCGACCACCAGCGACAGGACACCGATCGCGAAGTAGGCGGCGAATCCCGGGACGAACACGGGCACGAGTTGCGGCAGCGGCGCGAGTTCCGTGAACCCGACGAGGGCGACGATGATCCCGCCAGCAGCCAGCCGCAGCCACGCCGCGATCCGCTGCGCCCGACGCTCTTCCACCAGCAGCAGCGCACGGATCTCGGGGTCGAGAGAGCGTCGAGACCTCGCCACGCCGGTCAGGCGCCCGGCTCTTCCCGTCGGTCAGCGTCGGTGATCGCGACGACGACGTGGCGGGCGTAGGTCATGATTGCAGCACTCCTCCCACGGGCAGACCGATGATCGGTTGCTCGAGCGCCGTGGCGCTGGGCGGACATGACCCAGCGTGTCCTCGAAACGGCCCATCACGCCGTCAACTCGAACAGCTCGCGGCCGATCAGCATGCGGCGGATCTCGCTCGTGCCGGCGCCGATTTCGTAGAGCTTGGCGTCGCGGAGCAGGCGGCCGGTCGGGTAGTCGTTGACGTAGCCGTTGCCGCCGAGCGCTTGGATCGCCTCGAGCGCCATCCAGGTGGCTTTTTCAGCGGCGTACATGAGGCAACCGGCCGCGTCTTGCCGTGTGATGCGGCCGCAGTCGGCGGCCTTGGCCACGGCGTAGACATAGGCTTTGCAGGCATTCATCGTCGCGTACATGTCGGCGAGCTTGCCCTGCATCAACTGGAACGTGCCGATCGGCGCACCGAATTGCTTGCGCTCGTGCACGTAGGGCAGGACCGCGTCCATCGCCGCCTGCATGATGCCCAATGGCCCGCCGGCGAGGACCAGACGCTCGTAGTCGAGGCCCGACATCAACACGTTCACCCCGCCGCCGACCTCGCCTAGCACGTTGTCTGCCGACACCTCGCAGTCCTCGAAGATCAGCTCGCAGGTGTCGGAGCCGCGCATCCCCAGCTTGTCGAGCTTCTGCGCCGTCGTGAAACCTGCCATGCCCTGTTCGATCAGGAACGCCGTGATGCCCTTGGGCCCCGCATCCGCGTTGGTCTTGGCGTAGACCACCAAGGTCTCGGCTTCGGGGCCGTTGGTGATCCACATCTTGTTGCCGTTGAGCACGAACCGGTCGCCTCGCCGGTCGGCGCGGGTGCGCATCGAGACGACGTCGGAGCCAGAGCCCGTCTCGCTCATGGCCAGGGCGCCGACATGCTCGCCCGAGATCAGTTTCGGAAGATGCCTGGCTTTTTGCTCGACCGTACCGTAGCGGCGGATCTGATTGACACACAGGTTCGAGTGCGCGCCGTAGCTGAGGCCGACCGACGCCGAGGCGCGGCTGATCTCCTCGATGGCGATCGTGTGTTCCAGATAGCCGAGACCGCTGCCGCCGTCGGCCTCCTCGACCGTGATGCCGAGCAGCCCGAGCGCCCCCAGCTCCGGCCACAGGTCACGAGGGAACTGGTTGGTGTGATCGATGGCCTCGGCACGGGGAGCGATGGCCTCGTCGGCGAACCGCCCCACCGACTCACGGATCGCGTCCGCCGTCTCGCCGAGGCCGAAGTCGATGGTCGGACTCCTGAACTGCGCCATCCGCGGTCCCCCGTTTGATCGGCGAACCGTAGCAAAGTTGGCTCAGAGCAGCACCAACGTTGCAGCGCCCAGGAACGTAGCGAAGCCGAAGACGTCCGTGATGGTGGTGACGAACACCGCCGATGCCACGGCCGGGTCGACGTTCAGACGTTGCAGCGTCAGCGGGATCAATACGCCGACAGCGGCAGCGAAGAACAGCGTCACCAAGAGCGCCAATCCGAAGACCAGTGCCAACGCCGGAAAGCCGAAGCCGGCCAACGCGACGAGGCCGCCGACGACGAAGAACGTAGCGCCGTTGGCGAGGCCGACGGCCAACTCCTTCCGGAACACCCGCCAAGCGTTGGCGCTCGTGACTTCGCCGGTCGCGAGGCCGCGGACGACGACCGTCAAGGTCTGAGAACCAGAGTTGCCGCCCATGGACGCAACGATCGGCATCAGCACAGCGAGTGCCACGATCGCCTCGATCGATGCCTCGAACTGGGCGATCACGGCGGCGGCCAGAATCGCCGTGCCCATGTTGGCGATCAGCCAAGGCTGGCGCTTTCGCACCGTCTGGGCGAACGGCCGCAGCACGTCGATCTCCGAGACGCCGCTCAGCTTCATCAGATCCTCTTCGGCCTCCTCGTCGATGACGTCGACGATGTCGTCGACGGTGATGACGCCGATGATCCGCCTACTGGTGCCGATCACCGGTGCTGAGACGAGGCCGTACTTGCGGAACGTGCGTGCCACGTCTTCCTGATCGGCGGCGGCCTCGATCAACCGGAGCTCTCTGATCTTCAGCTCGCGCAGCGGCGTCGAGCGAACGCTCCGGAGGATCATCGACAACGGGATCGAGCCAACCGGCTCGAAGCGCGGGTTGACGAGGTAGATGTCGTAGAAGTCGTCCGGCAGCTCGGGCTGCGTGCGCAGAAAATCGATGGCCTGGCCCACCGCCCAATAGTCCGGGAGCGCGACGAACGCTCGCTGCATCAACCGGCCGGCGGTGTACTCGTCGTAGGCTAGGCTCTGCTGGACGTCCTTTCGCTCGGCTGACGGCAGCGCCGCCAGAACGCCGAGTTGCAACGCGTCGTCGAGCTCTTCCAAGAACGCGATGGCGTCGTCGGTCTCCAGCTCGGCGAGCAACGCCGCGGTCCGCTCCGCACCCAGGAACGCCGTGAGGTCCGGCCGCAGCTCTTCGTCGACGTAGCTGAGCACTTCGGGGTCGAGACCGTCACCGAGTGCGGCCAACAATCCCCGACGATCACCGTCGTCCAGAAACCGGAACAACTCTGCAATGTCGGCCGGATGCTGCTCGGCGACGAGCGTCCGGACGGCCGCCGGGTCATCGGCGGCGAGCGCGTTCCGCACGACCTCGGTCAGGTCGTCGGCGATGGCCGCGTCCTCTTCCGTCATGACCAGCTCCCCGGAACGAGTTCACCCACACGGAACGGTAACCGCGACCGAAGCATCGGAGCGTGGGCGCGCCGCGTCGTAGCTGCTAGGAGATCGAATGGACAGGATCCAACGACGAGGCCGAGGGACGAATGGTGCGGTCGAGAAGACTCGAACTTCCACCCCGTTTCCGGGACAGCGACCTCAACGCTGCGCGTCTACCAATTCCGCCACGACCGCACGTCGTCCGGGCAGGGCCCGTCGGAGACGGGGGCGAATAACAAATGGCCCCGACCGACGCAAGTCCGACCGCGCCGCCGGTCAAGCTCGAAACCTCGCCGACGCCTGTGGATTACCTCTTCGCGCTGCGGCGGATGGACCACCTCGCCCAAGCGATCCGTGGAGGTCGCGAGACCGAGCGGCTGTGGCTCCTGGAGCACCCCCACGTCTACACCGCGGGCACCAGCGCCACCCCGGACGAACTGCTGGCTGCAGGGACGGTTCCGGTGCACCGGGTCGGCCGCGGCGGGCGTTTCACCTACCACGGTCCGGGACAACGCATCGGCTACGTTATGCTCGACCTGAAACGCCGCAAGCCGGACGTCCGGGCCTTCGTCCACGATCTGGAGCGGTGGCTTATCGACACCTTGGCGCGCCTCGGGGTCCGTGGTGAGCGGCGCGCCGGCCGGGTCGGCATTTGGGTTCGCACCGATCACGGGGAGGCCAAGATCGCGGCGCTGGGGGTCCGGGTCCGTCGCTGGGTGACGTTCCATGGGGTCGCACTCAACGTCGACCCGGACCTCGGCCGCTTCGACGGGATCGTCCCTTGCGGACTCCGCGGTTTCGGCGTGACGTCGCTGGCAGCACTCGGCCACCCTGCGGACATGGCCGCGGTCGACACGGCGCTTCGTGGTGCTTTCCAGGACGTCTTCGGCCCGTTGATGCCAGCCTCCCCGGTGGAATTCTGCGACGCGGGCTTCTAGGTTCACGACCAGGCTTTCGAAGGAACGGCGATGCTCGGCTGGCGGCGCGGCATGGTGGCGGGTGTGCTCGCAGTAATGGCTGGCGCCGAAGCCCACGCCGCCTGCACCGACGTACTGCAGCCGGGCGTCGATCTGCGCCGCTGCCAGCTGGTCGGCGAACTGCTCCAGAACCTGGATCTGACGGGCGCTGAGATCCGCGACGCAGCGTTCACCCGCGCCGACTTGACCGACGCTGTGCTCGACGAGGTGACCGGGCGCGGTGCGAAGTTCATCTCCGCACGCTTGGCCGGCGCCAGCTTCGTCGACGCCGACCTCGTCGAAGCCGATTTCACCAGCGCGGATGCGACCGACGTGTCGTTCCGTGGTGCCAATCTCTTCCGGGCGCGATTCTTCCGCGCCAATCTGACGGGTGCCGACTTCACCGGCGCGCGAATCGACGGCACCGACTTCCTGCAGGCCGATCTCGAGGGTGCGATCTGGAGCGACGGCGCCACGGTCTGCGGCCCCGGTTCGATCGGCCGCTGCGTGGCCGTTCGCCGGCCGCCCGCCGATGCCGAAGCGCCGGCGACGTCCGTCGGCGGCTGAGCCAGGGCTCGCAGCGCGCAAGCGCTAGACCTCCGGCAGGTCGTCGACCTCCAGCCTGCGTCCCGAGCGGAGCAGCGCCAACAACTCGTCACCGGGCAACGGGCCACTGAACAAGAACCCCTGCAACTCGTCGCAACGGAACCGCCTGACCATCGCCAGCTGCTCACGGGTCTCGACGCCCTCGGCGACGACCGAGATGTTCAGCATTTCGGCTAGGGCAACGATGGCCTGGGCGATCGCTGCGTCGTTGGCGTCGGTCGTGACGTCCTTGATGAAGGACCTGTCGATCTTCAGGCAGCGGATCGGAAACCGCTTCAGATAGGCCAAAGACGAGTAGCCAGTGCCGAAATCGTCGACGGCGAACTGCACCCCCAGATCGTGGATCGCCTGCAGCCGACCAACGCTCTCGCCGACGTCTTCCATCAGCGCGCTCTCGGTCAGTTCCAGCTCCAGCAAATGCGCGGGCATGCCGGTCGCCTGGAGAACGCGGCGGATGGTGTCGACCAGATTCCGCTGCTTGAACTGGCGGCCCGACAGATTGACCGCTAGGCGCAGCTCGGCGAAGCCCTGTCGCTGCCACTCGCGGATCTGCCGGCAGGCTTCGGTCAACACCCACTGGCCGATCGGCAGGATCAGCCCGGTCTCCTCGGCAAGTGGAATGAACTCGCCGGGCGGGACACGGCCAAGCTCGGGGTGAAACCAGCGAACCAGTGCTTCGACCGCGGTGATCTCACCGGTCTCCGCGCTCACCACGGGTTGGTAGTGCAACACCAGTTCGCCCCGCTCCAACGCGCGCCGCAACTGGGTCTCCAACACCAACCGCTCGAACGCGCGGGCGTTCATGTCGTTGGTGTAGAACTGGTAGGAGTTCCGCCCCTGCTCCTTCGTCCGGTAGAGCGCGGTGTCCGCGTTACGCACCAGGGTCTCGCCGTCGGCGCCGTCGTGGGGAAACAGGGCGATCCCCAGACTAGCCGTGGCGCTGAGTTCCTGGCCGTTGATGGCGTAGGGATGGCGCATCACGTCCAGGATCTTCTGCGCCACCTTCGCCGCGTTCTCGGCACCGCGACAGCCGGGAAGCAGTAGTAGGAACTCGTCGCCACCCAGCCGCGCCACCGTGTCGGAGCGGCGCAGAACCAGCACCAGCCGGCGCGCAACCTCGCGCAGCAGCAAGTCGCCCTTGGCCATCCCCAAGCTCTCGTTGACGAGCTTGAACCGGTCCAGATCGAGTAGCATCACGACGAACTCTTGCGGATTGCGACGCGCCCGTTCGACCGTCTGGGCGAGCCGGTCGTCGAACAGCAAGCGGTTCGGCAGCCCCGTCAGCGGATCGCGCGAGGCGAGCCGGCGGATCGTTTCTTCGGCTTCGCGGCGTGCCGACACGTCACGGGCCGTCAGCAGGAACCCGTCGCGCTCGTCGCGGCGGCAGACGGTCACCTCGATCGGCACGATGTCGTCGGCCCCGCGCCGCGCGAACAGCTCCGTCAACCGCTGACCGCTGTTGGCGGCCTCCTCCAGCACCCGCATCAGATCGCTGTCCTCGCCGGGCGGAGTCCCGACGAAGCTCTCCAACGCTTGCCCTTTGGCTTCCGCGGCGGCAGCGCCGAACAGCTTCTCGGCGGCTGCGGAGAACCCGTCGACATGACCGCGCGAGTCGAACGTCACCAAGCCGTCGACCACCGTCTCCAGCACTTGCCACCAGGACGCCTTCTCGCCGGGATCGAGACTGGCCATCCCCGCCGGCGCCTCGGCGAGCCCGCCGTCGCGCGGCGTCGAGGGGCGGCGTACCAGCGCCAATGCCCGACCGTCATCAGCCGGCACCAACTCCACCCTGAGGTCTCTGATCGCCAACGACACGGCCAATGCATCGCTGTCGAGCCGATCGAGGACGGCAGCCATCGCGGGCGCGGCCTCGGCCAAACGGTCCACGAGGTCGAGCAACGCCTGACCGCCACTCGGCGCGTCGTCTGGCTCGCCCAGCAGGTCCGGATGCAGAACTCGCTCGATGGCCCCGCCGGCATCGATGCCCAACACGAGATCAGCACCGATACGGCCGGCGAGTTGGCGTAGCACCATCGCGGGCGGCGGTGTTTCCAGCCGCGACGGCGTTGCGCCGGCGCGGCGCAACCGCGCAACGATGCCTCTGACCTCGCCATCCGGATCGCGTTGAGGGATCGCCGCGTCATCGACGACGACCTCTTCGCCCCCGGCGGCGCGCAACCGATAGCGGCACGTCGCCGACGAGCCGCCAAGCACGTGGAGGTTGCGATCACGCCAGAGGGCCCGATCGTCTTCGTGGATGGCCAACGCCCAGCTTTCACCCGGGACCGGCGGCTGCCGCGCCAGCGCATGGAAGGGGCCGAGCGTCCATGCCACCCGCAACCCGCAATCCGCGTCCATGGCGAGGGCGTAAATCGGGTCATCCAGGAGGGCGCCAACACTCTCGGGCGGGGCAGCAGCTGGCGCGCCCTCGGCCAGGGTCGTGGCTGCCGTCGCGGGCCGGAACAGGAGCCAATAGTGACCACTGGCGACCGGCGCGCCGATCACGTCCACGGCCGGACGCAACCCGGCCACGGCAGCGAGATCGGCGGCCAGCGGCCGCGTGCCGTCGACCGCCAGCACGACCTGGGCGATCAACGACAGCGGCAACGCCGGGCCGACCAGCCGCTCGAGCCCAGCGCCATTCGTGTCCGCCGGGATCGCCAGCCACCGCCGGGCAAGCTCGTTGGCCTCCAAGAGCGCCGTGCCGCCGCTCTCGCCCGCCGAACGCAGGACGAGGCAACCGAGACCAGCGGTCGCCAGCACGTCGCCGAGCGCGCGGGCCGGTCCGCGGGTCACGCGCGAGCCATCCGGCAGACGCCTGCGTACCGTCGAGCCGCGGAGATGGCCCACATGTTCAAAAGGGCCTCGCCGGCGTCGTTCGATGGCAACCGTAGGAGATCATGGCGCGGTCGAGGGGTCGTCAGGGACGGCTGTCCTGGGAATCGACGCCTGCCAGCAAAGCGTCACGGGCCCCGTTCCGTGGCGATCGGCAGGACAAAGCGCACCAGTCCCGGCAAATCGTCGGCCGTCAAGGCGCGCTGCGCAGCGGCGCCAGCCGCATTGTGCAACCAAACCGCTGCTGCCGCGGCGTCGAACGCGGCCATGCCACCGGCGAGCAACCCGGCGATCAGCCCGGCCAGCACGTCGCCACTGCCGGCGGTGGCCAACGCCGCGCAACCATTGTCCGCGATGCGGACGGCACCGTCCGGCGCGGCGATGACGCTGTCGAAGCCCTTGAGCACGACCACGGCCCCGGTCCGAGCGGCCAAGAAGCGCGCGTCGGCGACCTTGTCGCCGGTCGGCGTCGCCAACCGTGCCGCTTCGCCGGCGTGCGGGGTCAACACGCACGCCGCATCGATCAGGTGGCCGAGCTCGTCGAGACCGTCAGCAAAGCTGGTGAGCGCATCGGCGTCGAGGACGGCGGTTCGTCCGGCGCCCAGCACTGTCGCGACTTGCTCGCGGAGCCGCGGACCGACGCCCGCACCGGGGCCAAGCACCCAGACGTTGCGCCGCCGATCCTCGAGCAACGGCTCGAGGTCGCCGTCGTCGACGCCGCGCACCATGACCGCGTCGAGCCGCGCCGCGTTGACGGAGACCGCGGGCGACGGGCAGGCGAGTGTGACGAGTCCAGCTCCTGCAGCCAGGGCCGACCGAGCGGCAAGCCGCCCGGCTCCGCCATGACTGACGTCGCCGGCGACCACGACCACGTGGCCGAACGCGTATTTGTGGGCATCGGCACGGCGGCGCGGCAGTCGGTCTCGCCACGATGTCGGACGGTTGCGCCACATCGGACCTGGTTCGGCGTCGGCAGCGGCTGCTATCGCGGCCGGGTCGAGACCGATGTCGACGACGCTGACGGCACCAGCACGAGCCGCTCCCGGCAAGAGGAAATGGCCAGGCTTGGCGCGACCGAAGGTGACGCTCTCACGAGCGAGGAAGGACGCGCCCGAGACGGTGCCGGTTGCACCGTCGACGCCTGATGGAAGGTCGGCTGCGACGACCGGCACCGCAGCGTCTGCCGTCGCCATCGCCCAGGCCGCGGCATCATCGGTCAGTGCGCCTCGGAACCCAGCGCCGAACAAGGCGTCGACGACGATACCCACACCGTCGAGCACGGGCCGTGTGAGGCTACCGACCGGTCCTGACCACGCCGCGGCCGCCAACGCGGCGTCGCCGCGCAGCGCCGTTCGCTCGCCCAGCAGCGCGAGCTCCACTGCGAAGCCCCAGCCAGCCAACCAGCGCGCTGCGACGAAGCCGTCACCGCCGTTGTTGCCTGGACCGGCCAATACCACGATGCGCCCACCGTCCCAGCGGTCCCGAACCCGCTCGGCCAATGCACGACCCGCCCGCTCCATCAAGACCGATCCGGGCGTGCCGGCAGCGATCGTCGCGCGATCGACCCTACCCATTTCCTCCGGCGTGAGGAGCTGGAGCGCCGCATCGGCCGGGATCAACGGTTGAGGCATAGCCCCAGTTTTCCCTGAGATGCGATCATGAAGGCGGTGGTAATCGAAGGAATGCGGTGTGGCCACACCTTGATTGGCCTCTGAGGACACCGTCTGGCAGCACCTTCTGCGCCTTCAGATTGCGCGTCGCGGTTGCCAAGAGCGGCCAGGTTCTCTAAACCCGTGCGCGATCAAGCGCGGGGCGCTTCAACTATAGCTAAGATTCGACCGACATGGACGAGCATGCCACTCCAGACCGCACGTCGACGTTCGACCGCGGTCGTCTGAGCGGGTTCTCCGGTGGCGATCCGGGCCTTGAGCGGGAGCTGGTCGATCTCTTTCTCGAAACTGCCGCGCTCTACGTCGACCGCCTCAAGCGTGCCGTGGACGACCCGGATGCCTGGCGCTCAACCGCCCACGCGCTGAAGGGCGCTAGCGCCAACATTGGCGCGGTTGCCGTCGCCAAGCTCGCTGCTCAGCAGGAGCAGGCTACTCCCAATCTCGCAGCACTCGACAGCCTGGTCGCGGAGATCGCCGCGGTCGGCGCACTCTTCGATACCGGAACGACGTCGATCTGAACCTGGATCAGCCGCCGGTCACGCTCATGTGCCTGGCAACGGCCGGTCGCCGCCGCCTTCGGTCGATGACGAAGTCGTGTCCACGCGGCTTGCGGGTGATGCCCTCTCGGATCGCGTCGATCAGCGCCGCGTCGTCGGCGGATGCGCGCAGAGCGCTGCGCAGGTCCGCGGAGTCGTCCTGGCCGAGACACATCACCATGGTGCCGGTGCAGGTCACGCGCACGCGGTTGCAGCTCTCACAAAAGTTGTGGGTGAGCGGCGTGATGAAGCCGAGCCTGCGGCCGGTCTCCTGGACGTGCACGTAGCGCGCCGGTCCACCGGTCCGGTAGTCGGTGTCGATCAGCGTCCAGCGGCGCTCCAATTGCGCCCTGACGCGCGACAGCGGCAGGTACTGATCGGTGCGGTCTTCGTCGATTTCGCCCATCGGCATGGTCTCGATCAGCGTCAGATCGAAGCCTTCTTCGCCGCACCAACCCAGCATCCGATCCAGCTCGTCCTCGTTCACGCCTTTCAGCGCGACCGCGTTGATCTTCACCTGCAAGCCAGCGTTCTTGGCGGCCTGGATGCCGCTCATGACCTGGTGAAAGTCGCCCCAGCGGGTGATCGCGCGGAACCGGTCTGCATTCAGCGTATCGAGCGAGACGTTGATGCGCCGCACGCCCGTGTCGACCAGACGATCCGCAAGCTTGGCGAGCTGGCTGCCGTTGGTCGTGAGCGTCAGCTCGTCGAGCCGGCCGGCGTCGACGTGTCGGCACAACCGTTCGATCAGCCAGAGCACGTTGCGCCGCACCAGCGGCTCGCCGCCGGTCAGTCGGATCTTGCGAACCCCGAGAGCAACGAACGCCGAGGCGAGGCGATCCAGCTCCTCCAAGGTCAACAGATCCCGCTTCGGCAAGAACGTCATGTGCTCGGCCATGCAATAGCCGCAGCGGAAGTCGCAGCGGTCCGTGACCGACAGGCGGACATAGGTGACGGCACGCTGGAACGGGTCGACGAGCAACGAAGGCCTCCCTCGGCCGTTGGCCGAACGCGCCTTGGCTGACGCGCCGTTCCATCGCATGTAGAAGCAACGCATAGAGTTGCAAATGGCCGAGTGGGCTGGCCGCGGGGGACGAAGGCGTGAAGCTCCATTTTTCGGCCTCCGAGACGCCGCGCGCCCGCGCGGCGATGCGCATGCTGATCGGCCGCTACGGCCAGACGGATCCCGCCGAGGCAGACGTGCTCGTGCCACTCGGCGGCGATGGGTTCATGCTCGAGACGTTGCACGGCTGTATCGATCGGCCGACACCGATCTACGGCATGAATCTCGGCACCATCGGCTTCTTGATGAACGGCTACGCCGCGACCGAGCTCATGGAGCGGATCGAACGCTCTCAGCCGACCAGCCTCCGGCCGTTGCGGATGCGCGCGACGTTGATGGACGGCAGTACCGAGGACGGCTTGGCGATCAACGAAGTCTCGCTGCTGCGAGAGACGCGCCAAGCGGCCAATCTCAGCCTCGACGTCGACGGCATCCAACGCCTCGACGACCTGGTCTGCGATGGCCTGATCGTGGCAACGCCGGCGGGATCGACGGCGTACAACCTGTCGGCCCACGGCCCGATCCTGCCGATCGGCGCGCCGCTGTTGGCGATCACACCGATCAGCCCGTTCCGGCCGCGACGGTGGCGTGGCGCGCTCATCTCGCACAAGGCCCGAGTCACCGTCCGGATCGACGACCCGGGCAAGCGTCCGGTGAGCGCCGTCGCCGACTACACCGAAGTCCGCGACGTCGCCGCGGTCGACATCTGGCAGGACGAAGACGTGGCGCTGCGCGTGCTGTTCGACCCGGAGCACAACCTCGAGGAACGAATCCTGAAGGAGCAATTCGAGGTCTGAGCATCGCTCGACGTATCACCGACGACGCTCGAGCGGAACGCCCAGACGATGCGTGCATCGCCGACGAACCAAAGGTTCTCAGAGCCTAGGACGTGGCGGAAAGGGGTCCTGACGACGATGGCCGCCCTGCGGCTTGGTCACTGGCGGGCGATCGTGATGGTGTAGGTTACGGTCTCACCGCGGCGCGCCGAGGCTCGTGGCTGGAACGGCCGGATCACGTAGGTGCCAGCCTCAGGCGCGATCAGCGACGACGTCGGACCATCGACCTCGCCGCGATGCACCGCCGCCCCGCTTGGATCAGCAGCGTTCTGCACGTTCATGTAGAGGTTCTGACTGGCCGGCTGGAAGGTGACGGTGAGGGTCTGGGCCGACGCCACCGGCACCGCGTAGGCCGTCGAGCGATAGCCGTCGACGGTGCCGGTCACCGTGGTCGAGCCGTCCTGCGCGAACTCGAGCACCTGCAACGTTTCGTCAGGACCGATCAAAGCCTCGGCCGCGGCTGTATCGGCGGGCGGCAATGGGGGCACGTCAGGCCGGAGCGTGAGTGTCGGCTCACCCGGGTCGGTCCGCCCGCAGCCGGCCACCGCGACGGAGGCGACCAAGAGAACGGCGAGAAACGGCAGGCGCTGCATGGCGGGTTCTCCGGTCGGCCGACGACGCCGGTTGGATGGCCGTGAACCGTTGCGAGCACAAGCGATTTTCGCCGCGCAGGGTGGGCCCGAAGCCCGAGTTCGTGAGCCAGTGCTCCTCGACCCAATGCGCTCGAGAACCACGTTGGCCAAGTGCGGCGACGACCGTCCGAGGTGCGATTCGAAACGCCGCCGGCGACCACTGCCCTGCATCAACGAAGCGGCGCCGCTACTCCGCCGCCTGCCGGCCCGCCGCGTCATGGATGGCTTGCCAAACGGCCTGCGGTGTCGCTGGCATGTCGAGGTGCGTGACGCCGTATGGAGCTAGGGCGTCGATCAGCGCGTTGATGACGGTCGGTGGCGCGCCGGTCGCACCTGCTTCGCCGCAGCCTTTTGCACCCAGCGGATTGGTCGTCGCCGGGATCTCTACGAACTCGACCTCGATCGGCGGCACCATGTCGGCCCGCGGCAGTGTGTAGTCCATGAACGAGCCCGAGAGCAGTTGGCCCGACTCGTCGTAAACCGCCCGCTCGAACAACGCCTGGCCGATCCCTTGGACGACACCGCCCTGGATCTGGCCGCGGGTCAGCATCGGGTTGACGATGGTGCCGAAGTCGTTGACCGACACGTAGCGGTCGACGGTGACCACGCCGGTACCAGGATCGACCTCGACCTCGCAGTAATGGACGCCGTTGGGAAACGCACTCGGTGCCCCCGGAACGGTCAAGCTCGCGTCGATCCCGTCGCTCAGATCGCCGGTCGGCGCCTCCTCTCGCGCCCGC
>JBCBTD010000060.1:0-23484 GCA_039818825.1 Pseudomonadota bacterium | reverse complement strand
TACTCGGCCGGCGTGCAGAAATCCATGACCCGCTCGACCACCGCGCGGTTGTACC
Organism: Pseudomonadota bacterium; assembly: GCA_039818825.1. Classification (GTDB taxonomy): domain Bacteria; phylum Pseudomonadota; class Alphaproteobacteria; order Geminicoccales; family Geminicoccaceae; genus JBCBTD01. The sequence continues at coordinate 23,429 of JBCBTD010000060.1, read as the reverse complement.
AGGAGCGGTCGAACAGCACGATCTCGCCGGGCGACGGCAGATGCGCCACGTAGCGCTGGAAGTACCACTGGCCGCGCTCGACGTCCGACGGCTTCTCCAAGGCGACGAGCCGCGCGCCACGCGGGTTGATGTTCTCGCGAAAGCGACTGATCGCCCCACCCTTGCCTGCGGCATCGCGCCCCTCGAACAGCACGCAGACTCGCGCGCCGGTCTTCTTCACCCAGGCCTGCATCTTCAACAGCTCGATCTGCAAATCACGTAGCTGCGCCTCGTACGGTGCGGCCTTGAGCGTCTTCGGGTACGAGCCTTCGCCGGCGATCATTGCCTTCAGCAGCCGTTCGTTGGCTGCTCGTTCCATCACCTCTGCCACCCACTTCTCCCGGTTTTGCTGGGCTAAATCGCTCTGTATGGCCGAAGCCGACCGTTCTGTCACGCTGCAGCGCCATCATTGCACGCGACCGAGTGCCGTCTTGCTGTGCGTTGCGAATGCTGTTCTCACTCGGCTTCAGTTCCAGTTTCGGCTGGTGAAAATGTCCGTGCAGGCGCCAAACCGAACTTCGCCAGCGTCTGCAAGAAAGTCTGGTCAAATGCAGGTCACCCAGTTCAGCGACTACGCCGTTCGAACGTTGATGTATTGCGCAGTGCGGCGTGGGCAGGTGTGCCGCGTGCGCGACATCGCGAACGCCTACCGGATCTCCGAGCACCATCTCATGAAAGTGGTGCAGCTCCTCGGGCAAATCGGAGTGATCGAAACCCTGCGCGGCCGCGGTGGCGGCATCCGCCTTGCCGCCGATCCCAACGAGATCGTGATTGGCAAGGTTCTGCGCGTAACCGAAGGCAACCTCAACCTCGTCGAATGCTTCGATCCGGCGAACAGCACCTGCCCGCTGACGCCGGCCTGCCGCTTCCACAAGGCGCTGCTACGCGCGTTGGACGCGTTTTTCCTGGTCCTGGACGGCTACACTTTGGCCGATTTCGTGTTGCAGCCCGCTGAACTTGCCCAACTTCTGGGTTTGGCGGACCAATGCCCTCAGGCCGTTCCGATGGACGAAGAGACGGCCATCGCTGCGAGCTGAGCGGCCCCCGATCTGATACAGGCGGCCATGCGGACCCGCGGCTGCCTGGATGATTTTGCATGCGCGAACGTCGACAAGGCGGGAACGGGCACCAGCTAGACGCCCGGCGCCGGCCGCACTGGGCGTGTCCGGCCGATGGGACGGGGGGGCCGCGACTTGTCGTCGGTTGGAGTGGGTCTACCGGGTCTAGGCGCGACCAGCTTCGTGTTGCGTGCACGACGCTGCGTCTTCGCGCTGCTGGTGGTGACGACCATGCTTGCAGCATTCGGGGCTTTGACCGTTTTGCTGATGGGCAACGGTTTGTCGGTGGTCGACGTCCTGATCCTCACGTCGTTCGCCATCACGCTGCCGTGGACGGTGATCGGCTTCTGGAACTCGGTCATCGGCCTCCTGCTGTCGCTCGGCCGCGGCGAGGCATGGCGTGCGGTGGTCGATCTTCGCGGCTTGGACGATCCCGAGCGGCCGCTCCGGAGCCGCACCGCCTTGGTCATGCCGGTCTACGACGAAGACCCGGACCTGTTCCTCCGCCACCTGCAGGCGATCATCGACGACCTCCACCGTACTGGTGGTGTCGACGGTTTCGAGTTGTTCCTGCTCAGTGACACCCAGCAATCGGACCTCATCGTCGCCGAGGCTGAGGCCGTCGCGCGGTTCACCGCCCTGAACGCAGGGCGGATTCCGTTCGTCTACCGCCGACGTCCCGACAACGTCGGCTACAAGACCGGCAATCTCTGGGACTTCATCGACCGCCATGGCGACAAGTTCGATCACATGATCGTCCTCGACGCCGACAGCCTGATGTCGGCGGCAGCCATCCGCCGGCTGGTCCGACTGATCGAGGTCAACCCTCGGGTCGGCATCCTGCAGACGCTGATCACCGGTCTCCCCAGCGACGTGCCGTTCCCCCGCCTGTTCCAGTACGGGATGCGCCACGGGATGCGCGCCTACACGCTCGGCAGCGCGTGGTGGCAGGGCCCAGCGGGGCCGTACTGGGGGCACAATGCGGTCATCCGGCTCGACGCGTTCCGCGCCCATTGCCGACTGCCTCATCTCCCCGGCCGCCCACCGCTGGGCGGACAAGTCCTGAGCCACGACCAACTCGAAGCGGTGCAGATGCGCCGCGGCGGCTACGACGTCTGCGTGTTGGCCGATGAGTTCGGCAGCTACGAGATCAACCCGCCGGCGCTTCCCGAGTTCCTCCGCCGCGATCTCCGCTGGTGCCAAGGCAACCTTCAGTACCTGAAGCTGGTCGGTGCGCCTGGCTGGCACCTGATGGGCCGCGTTCAGCTGGCGCTGGCGATCCTCATGTACCTTTCGCCGCCGGCCTGGTTCGCGCTCATGATCTTTAGCTTCGTGCAGGGTGCGGTCGGCATCGACGGTGGCACCATCGTGGCCACCCCGTTGGCAGTGGCGGGTCCGGAACTGGGTCTGGGCCTGCTGATCGTCATGCTCACCATGGTCCACGCCCCGAAGCTCGCCGGTACGCTCGACGCGCTGATCGACCGCCGGCGGCGTGCCAGCTACGGCGGCGGGTTCCGCCTCGTAGGTTCGGCGACGGTGGAACTGGTGCACGGCATGTTGCTCGCGCCCATCATGGCGCTCAGCGAGACCTTGTTCATCGGCCGGATGATCGGTGGTCACGGTCTGGCCTGGCGGGCGCAGCGCCGCTCCGGCTCGGGCGTAGCCTGGGCTGAAGCCTTCCGGCGGTTCTGGCCGCACACGCTGTTCGGCACGGCGATGCTCGTCGGCTTTCTAACGCTCGCACCGACGGTCGTGCTTTTGGCCTTGCCGGTGATCGCAGGTTTGCTCGGCGCCATCGCGTTCACCTGCTTCACGAGCCGTCGGCGCTTCGGCCACTGGCTCGTCCGCCACGGCGTGGCGACCTTGCCGGAGGAGCGCGTCGTCCCGCGTGTCGTTGCCGACGCTGTGCCGTGGATCGAAGAGCACGGCCCACGCGACTTGGCGGCGCGGCCAGTCCGCGAGCTGGCACCTGCACCGAGCGGCGGCGACTGACTTCAGTCGCCGCCCGCAGGGATGAGTCCTGGCCTCGCCTCGCCGCGCGGTTCACCCTGGGCCGCCAGCGGGTGACGGGGACGACGCCAGGGTTGTGACTTGTAGAATGCCGCGATTTTCGCGACCGCCAACATCGCGAGAAAGCCGGTAAGAACGACGGCCGTGTCCTTCAGAAACGAGTTGCCGACGACGTCGAGCGCCATGCCCGCCGTCCACGACAAAACCATCGTCGAGAGAAACACCGGCAACGTCTGCTGACCGACCAGGACCAGAGGTCCAGTTACCGGCGAGCGCAGCAAGCCCGGATAGCGGTCGAGCAGCACCAACGCCAGATAGGCGGTGGCGAGCAAGTGCAGGTAGCGGGCCGGACCGAAATCGGTCTTCTCGATCATCCAGAGATGTGCGTGCGAGATCGCACCGACTGCGGCGACGTTTTCCCAGATCGGGCGAAAGTCGAGCACGAACAAGACCAACACGATGGCGCCCGCCAGCAACAACCAAGGCGCCGTCGCCGGCGGCCGGTGCAACCACCCGCGGCCGAACGCGAAGCCGGTGAAGAACAAGAGCTGCCACGCCAACGGGTTGAAGTACCAAGGCCGGTCCGACCACCACTCCGCCGAGAAATGCAGGTCGAACTGACGCGCTGCGAGGTACAGCAAGACGGAGGCCGTCATCGCCACGCCGACGTGGATCCGGGACAACGCCACCACGATCGGCAACATCAACAGCACGGTCATGTACATAGGCAGGATGTCGAACAGGTTGGGGACGTAGGTCAGCGTCATCAGATGGACCAGCCCACGCTCGGGATTGTCGAAGAATGGCATGAGGTTCAAGCGGATCAGATAGTTCACCGTGCCGAGCCACCACGTGCCGATGACGCAGATCGCCGCAACGATGAAGAACACGCTGAGGTGGGACCAATAGAGCTGCCACACGCGATGCAGGATCCGGCTGGTTCCCAGGAGCCAACCCTGCTGCTCGAACACCTTGCCGAAGGCCAGCGCGGAAGCGAACCCGGAGCAGAACACGAACCACTCCGCAGCGTCGGTGGGTCCGAGCTCGCGCGGCAGATAGCCGTGCCAAACGTTGCTCGTCGGGATGTGCGCGACGAAGATGATGAACATGGCAAGACCGCGGAACACGTCCAGGCGCACGTCGCGCAGCGATGCGGGTTGCACGTGTGTCACTCCAATGGGCTGGTCCAAGCCGCCTACGGGCTTACAGGATGGAGGGAGGAAACCACATGACCATCATGGCTTGGGCAGACCTCAAGACCACTGACTTCCGTTCACTCGATCGTGACGCAACCGTTGCGGTGTTGCCACTCGGGGCAATCGAGCAGCATGGCCCCCATCTGCCGATCAGCACCGACAGCCTGATTCTCGCAGGCCTGCTCGAGCGGCTTCGTGCCAACCGCCTAGACCGCGGGCGGGCACTCGTCCTTCCGCTCATGCCGGTCGGGCTCAGTACCGAGCATACCAGCTTTCCGGGCACGCTGACGGTTGGCGCCAGCCACCTGCTCGCAAGCTGGAGCGACCTTGGCCGCTCGGTGGCACGGGCCGGCATCCGTCGCCTCGTTTTTCTCAACAGCCACGGCGGCAACACCGCGCTCTTGGACGTCGTCAGCCGTGAACTGCGGCACGAACTCGGAATGCTGGTGGTCGCCGTGACGACGCACCGCTTCGACCTCCCGCTCGATGCCGTACCGGACGACGAAGCGCGCTTCGGCATCCACGGAGGCGCGGTCGAAACGGCGTTGGTTCAGGCATTCGCGCCGCACTTGGTGGACCGCGACGCGCTGGCAGCGTTCCCCTCCAACGAGGCTGCGATCGTCGAGCGAAACCCGGACCTCGGCACCTGCGCCGGGCCGGCACGGATCGCCTGGATGGCAGAAGATCTGAACCGCAACGGTGCAGTCGGCGACACGCTGCTGGCCTCACCCGAACTCGGCGAGCGGCTGGTCGCGGACCTGGTCACCAGACTCGTCCGGGTACTGGACGACGTGTTGGCCCTGCCGCTGCCGCCGACGGTCAGCCGTTGACGGCGTGGAGATAGCCGTTCTTGGCCACGCGGGCGGAGATGTAGCGTTCGTTGTGGGGGTTCAGCGTGGCACGAAGACCCACGCGCTCGGCGACGTCGACGCCGAACTCGCGCAACCGCTCGATTTTCTCAGGATTGTTGGTCATGAGACGGACGCGGCGCACGCCGAGATCGCGCAACATCAAGGCGGCGATCGCGAACTCGCGCTCATCGGGGGCAAAGCCGAGCGCCTCGTTCGCCTCCAACGTGTCGAGCCCGGCGTTCTGTAGCGCGTAGGTACGGAGCTTGTTGGCGATGCCGATGCCGCGCCCTTCCTGCGCCAGATAGCAGATGACACCGCCGCCGGCCTCGGCCATCGCGGCGATGGCGGTCTCGAGCTGTTCGCCACAATCACAGCGCAGGCTTCGGAAGATGTCTCCGGTGAGGCAGGACGAGTGTAGGCGCGCCAACGGCGCCTCCACCTCGGACGGATCGCCAATCACCACGGCAACGTGATCGCCCAAGGAGTCGCGCGAGCGAAACGCAACGAACCGCGCAGCCGGCGCCGAAGGCAGCGGCACCGGCGCCTCGGCCAGACGACGCACCGCACTGGCGTTGGCCAGGCGAAACGTCGCCACCGAGCGCGCCGTGGTGGCGAGCACGGTGGCCCGATCACGGAGCGCCGCGAAGATGGGGGTGGTCGGTGGTGAGGAACGTACCGCCAGCAGCGCCGGGATCGTCTCCGCGAGCCTGGCAAGGTAGAAGCCAGCGTCGGCGAGTTCGTCACGCGCGACGTCGGCGGCGCGCCTCCGCGCATCGCTGACCTCCGCAAGACTCGGCTGACCGTAGCCCAAACGCTCCAGAAATCCGGTGCGCATGGTCTCTGCCACCGGCACGGAGACGGCGTCGTCGGCCAGTTCCAACCGACGGGCACGAAAGCCGTTCAACAGCAGCTCGACGGAGCGCGGCGCCAGCGCCTCCATCCAATGCCGGCTGGCTTCGGCTTGCGGCTCCAGCGTAGCAAGAAGCAGCGAACCGGTGTCGCCAGCAACGATGATCGGCCGGCCTTGGCGTAGTTCGAACACGCACCGGTCGACCGTGACGATCGACGTGTCTTCCAGCAACATCAATGGCCTCTTTGAGGATCGGCTTGGTCAGCCATACGTCCAAATGTAGACGATAAGGTCGGTGGAACCATCCCGTATTCGCCGGCCACCATCGACCTGGGCAATCGTGGAAGCCGAATGCGTTGACGGATCCTGATACAGACAACGCTTGGTGGATGCGACTGTTGCAGGCGCGACGAGCCGCCGACCGTGGCCATACGCTGCCGACGCTGGACAGTCGTCACGACCTCGTGGCCTTGTTCGGCGATCTTGCGGCGGTGCCGTGCGCGAAGCGCTACGTATTGGCCCATCTGGGTCAGAGCCTCGACGGGCGGATCGCCACCGAAGACGGGCATTCGCACTACATCGGCTGCCAAGAGAGCATCGTCCATCTCCATCGGCTGCGGGCGCTGGTGGACGCCGTGGTCATCGGCGTCGGCACGGCGACCGCCGACCAGCCGCGGCTCACGGTCCGCCACGTTGCCGGCGAGAACCCCACCCGAGTGGTCATCGACCCGAGCGGCCGGCTCCCCACCGGCGCGTCGCTCTTGACCGACCGGGCGGCGCCGACCGTCGTCGTCACGGCCGAGACGACCTGCTCGAGCGTGCCGTCACACGTCGCCACCGTCACGGTGCCCAAGAGCGGCCGCACGCTCGACCCGCGGACGATCGTCGACGCGTTGGCTGCTCGCGGCCTCACGCGACTGCTGATCGAAGGCGGGGGACAGACCGTCTCGGCATTCGTCGCGGCAGACGTCGTCGATCGGTTGCAGTTCGCCGTGGCGCCGTTGCTGATCGGCTCAGGACGTCCGGCGCTGAGCCTATCCCCGATTCCGACGTTGGACCGCGCCATGCGCCCCCCGTGCCGCCGCTTCGGCCTCGGCGTCGACACGCTGTTCGACTTGGACCTGCGCGCCGAAAGCGAGCCGCCGCAGCCTGCGACCGATCAGCCGCGTCCGAAGCCGATGTAGAGGGTGACGGCCACTGCCGTCGCCAGGTTCAGGCTCGATACGCCAGAGCGCATCGGGATCGCGTGGCTGGCATCGGCGCGCCGCGACAGCTCGGCGCCCAGCCCGTCGCGCTCGGTCCCGAACGCGACGATCGCACCTGACGGGAGGCCTTCGCCAGGTAGCTCCGCGCCGCCACCTTGCAGGGCAATGATCGGCCGGTCCGTCGTGCCCAACCGATCGACGCGCGCGCAAGGTAGCGCGAACTGCAGACCGGCGGCGCCGCGCACGGCGGTCGGATGGAACGGGTCGACGTCGCCGACGACGAGCACGCCGGCTGCATTGGCGGCCGCGGCGACCCTGACGACGGCCCCGACATTGCCGAGGTGCCGTGGCCATTCGAGAACGACCAAGGGCCGATCCGACCAAGCCAAGAGCTGCCGGGCATCGACGGCGGGTCGAAGCGCAAGGCCGATCACGCCGGTGGATGGCGGGCTAGGTGCAAGCTCCGAGAACACCCGATGCGGCCAGGCAAGCGCGAGACTGCCGATCGCGTTGGCGACATCGGGCGCCAGTTGGTCCGCCAAGGCCGCCAGTGTCTGGGTGTCGGTCGTGGCCAGATCGACGACGTCGGCGCCGAAGCGGAGTGCATGTTTGATGGCGTGGACGCCCTCCAGGACGACCAGCGTTGGATCTCGCCGCGCGGCGCGGTAGCGGGCGACGAGCGTGGCGGCAGGCGCGGGCGCTCGGCTACTCGGCAGCCACCGGCTCCGGACGCGGCCCGCCCAACGGCACCGGCCCGTCCACTGGCGCGTCTGAACCCGCGGACGAAGGCGGCGCCGAACGACGCTCGAACAGGAAGCACGAGAGGAGCGGCGGGATCAGCAAAAGGGTCAACAGCGCGCTCAATGACAAGCCGCCGACGACGACCGAACCGAGGCCGCGATAGAGTTCGGAGCCGGCACCGGGGAACAGCACCAACGGCAACATTCCGGCGACGCTGGTGATCGTCGACATGAAAATCGGCCGCAGGCGGTTGTCGGTGGCTTCCATGATGGCGTCGACCGGTGTCATGCCATCCTCACGCACGTGGAACAGCGTCTGATCGACCAGCAGAATCGCGTTGTTCACGACGATGCCGATGAGGATCACGAATCCCAGCATCGTCAGCATGTCGAGCGGCTGGAACATGGCTGGCGTCATCGACCCCAGGTAGCCGTTGAGCGTCGCCAAGCCCGCAATGCCTCCAGCGGCGGCCAGCGGCACCGAGATCAGGATGATCAACGGATAGAGGAAACTCTCGAACAGCACGGCCATCACCAGATAGACGATCACCAACGCCAGCAGCAGATTGATCTCCAGCGCCTGGAAGGTGCGCTGCAGTTGATCAGCGGTGCCCGACAGGCGGATGTTGACGCCCTCCGGCAAACCCTGGGCGCGCAGCGGTTCGATCACCTGCTCTTGGAGCACCTCCATCGCCGTCTCGAGCGGCGTTCCGGGTGCGAGGCTGACGACCACCGACACCGTGCGCTGGCGTTCGAGATGCCGCACCTCGGTCGGCCCGGCCGTAATGTCGACGGCGGCGAGTTGGCTGGCCGGCAGGATCAGCCCACCATCAGTGACGATCGGCAGCGCACCGATGCCCTGGGTGCGGTCGGCGCCCTCGTCGGGCCCCTGCAGCGTCAGATCGATCCGGTCGCCATCGACGGTGATCTCGGCAACCCGGAGCCCGTCGTTGAAGGCGTCGACGCTCATGCCGAACGCCCGGGTCGACACCCCGGCATCGGCCAGGCGGGTGCGCTCCGGCATCAACCGTACCTCGGGTGAGCCCAGCTCCAGGCCGGGAATCGGCCTAAGCTGGTGCCCCTCCGATCGCGGCAATGCCTGGCCGATCAGGCCGGTTGCCTGCAGGGCCACCCCGAGGATCTGGTCCAGATCGGGGCCCTGGATGTCGACGTCGATGGAGTTGCCGCCGCCGAATCCACGGCCGAACAGCGAGGGCTGACGAACGAAGCCGAAGGTACCTGGCTCGGCGAAGATCGGTCCGGACATGGGCCCGATCAGTTCACCCGCGCGATCTCCCTCCTCTGCCGACGCGCCGATGAACGTGGTGCCTCGGAACGCAACGAAGAAGAAGCTGTCGATCAGCGCCTGCTCGGTCGGTGGCGCGTCGTCGGGCCGTTCCGAGACCCAGATCGGGCGCGTCGCACCCTCGACCGTCTCGGCGATCGCCGTCATCGTGTCGAGGTTGTAGCCGGGCGGCGGCACGATGATCCCGAAGACGAGGTTGCGGTTGCCCGTCGGCAGGTAGTCGAGCTTGGGCATGAACGTCCACGCAAGCCCGCCGCAGGTGACCGCAACGGCGGTCGCGAAGGCGAACGCCACCATCCGGTTGCGGACGATCCGTCTCGTAAAGCCCAACACGATGCCGCGAAACGCCATGGCGACGTGGTCGATCACCGGGATCTGGATCCGCGTCATCGAGCCGTCGGCCCGGCCGAGCAACCTTGCCGACATCGCCGGGATGAGGGTGACTGCGACCAGCAACGACAACATCACGGCGACCGAGATGGCGACGGCGATGTCGCGGAAGAGCTGACCAACCTCGAGCTGCATGGTCAGGATCGGGATGAAGACCATGACCGTCGTCAGCGCCGAGACCAACACGGCACCCCAGACTTGGGCTGCGCCACGATAGGCCGCTTCGCGCCGCGACAAGCCGCTCTGCCGCAGCCGATAGATGTTCTCCAGCACGACGATCGCCGCGTCGACCACCATGCCCACGGCGAAGGCGAGGCCGGCGAGCGAAATGACGTTGATCGACCGACCCATCGCCGCCATGGCGACGAAGCTGGCTATCACCGAAACGGGGATCGCCACGGAGACGATCAAGGTGGCGCCGAAGCTCCGCAGGAACAGCAGCAGGACGATGGCCGCCAACGTACCACCGACGTAGATGTTGGAGAGAACCAGATCGATGGCGCTGTCGATGTAGATCGTCTCGTCGTAGCGCTGGGTCAGCGTCAGCCCTGCGGCCGGGAACGGACCGGCTTCCAGCTCGGCCACCGCTTCGCGGATGCCGGCCATCGTCTCGATCACGTTGGCCCCGGTCTGGCGGATGACCCGTGCCGCCAGCGCCGGCTCGCCGAGGACGCGGATGGTCGCGACCGGGTCCTTGTGGGTGTAGGCCACGTCGGCGATGTCGCCGACGGTGACCCGCGCCAGGCGACCGGTGTCGGGGTCGGTGACGGTTCGCAACACCACCGCACCGACCTGGTCAGGCGTCTGCAGCTCCCCTTCGACCCTGACGACATACCGGCGCTTGCCTTCGTCGACGTCGCCCGCGGTCATGGCGACACTGGCGACCCGCAGTGCGTCGGCGACCTCAGGGACCGTCAAGCCGTAGCGCGCCAACTGTTCCGGACGGATCGTCACGCGCAATTCCGGCTCGCTGCCGCCGAAGACGTCGACACGGCCGACGCCCGGCACGCGCTCGATTCGATCGCGGAACACGTCGTTGGCGAACGTGCCGTAGCTGTGGATCGACCGTTCGTTCCCCGGCACGCGGGACATGGTGAACCAGGCGATCGGACTGTCTTCGGCGCCGGCCGTCGACAATGTCGGCTGATCCGCTTCCTCCGGATAGGACTTCACCTGGTCCAGCCGGTTCGCGACCAACAACAGCGCCCGGTTCATGTCGGTCCCGACGCCGAATTCGAGCTCGATCTCCGCTTGGCCGTCGGAGGCCGTACCGGTGATTTTCTCCAAGCCCTCCAGGCCGGAAAGCGCGTCTTCTTGCTGGTTGAGGATCTCGCGCTCGACCTCGATCGGCGCAGCGCCCGCCCAGTCGGTTTCGATGGTGATGATCGGCCGCTGGACGTCGGGCGTGAGCTGGATCGGGATACTGGTCAGCGCCACGGCGCCGAACAGTACCGCCATCAACACCGCCGCGATCACGGCGATGGGACGTTCGATCGCACCACGAATGAGGTTCACGCCCGCGCCTCCCAGACGCCCGTCACGACGCTTCGAACTGGATCGGCTGGTCGGGCCGTAGCCGCTCGTTGCCACGCACCACGACCAAGTCGTCCACCGCGAGGCCGTCCCGGACGACGAACCGGTCGCCCACCGCATCGCCCAACTGCACCGGCCGCACTTCCGCTTTGCCGTCGACCGCGACGAACACCACGGCGCCGGGGCCACGCCTGATGACGGCGTCTTTGTGGACGGTGACGACCTGCTCCACCGCGGCTGTCGGCAGCGTCACGGTGACGGTTTCGCCGTTGGCCAGGAGCCGTCCTGCCGGGTCGGGCTGCAGCCCGAAGCGGAGCGCCAGGGTCCGGGTCAACGGGTTCTCGTCCGGCACGACCGCGCGCAATGTCGCTTGGAGCGGCGTCCCGTCCTCCAACGCCGCATCGACCGGCGTGCCGATCGGTAGAACCCGGGCCTGCCGCGACGGAACGTCCGCTTCGATTTCCAAACTGCCGTCGTCCACCAGCGCCACCACCGGCTCGCCGACTTGGACGTAGTTGCCGGCGTTGACGTACTTCTGGGTGACGACGCCTGGATAGGGTGCCGTCACGCGCGCGTCCGCCAAGTCACGCTCGGCGATCCGCAAATCCGCCGCCGCCTCGTCGAGTTGCGCTCCCGCCCGCGCGATTCGAGCCTCGGCGGCGCGGATTTCCATGTCCTTGTCCTCCAGGCTCGCCAACGAAAAGGCCGCCGAGTTCCGCAGCCGCTGCAGCCGCTGGCGCTCCTGGCTGACGAGGTCGAGCTCGGCCTGATCGGCCGCGATCTGCGCCCGGGCGGCTTCAACCCGCGCCCGAGCCAAAAGAGCGCGCCCGCTCAATCGCTCCTCGTCGATGAGTGCCAGGACCGCACCTTCCACAACCCTGTCGCCGACTTCGATACCGAGGCTCTCGACCGAGCCGGCGACGTTGGCCGCGATCTCGCCACTGCGCGAGGCGACCAACCGGCCCAAGACGGGCACCGTTTGCGAGAACGCCTCCGCACGGACGGCGTCGACCCGTACCTGGGCGGCGTCCTGCTGCGCGAAAGCCGATGCGGACAGTACGGCCCATACGACCAGGGCGACACCCATCCGCAACGAAGAGCGGCACCGCAACGCGGACCTCCGAAACATCGTCTTCACCACCGGTTAGTGTGAGCCGGAGTATGGAACGTAAACTTGCGACTTCAAGCTGCGGCCGGAGCGATGCGACCGTCCCCAAGCCCGAACGACGACGGCCTTCTGATCGAAACCACGCGGGTCGGCGATTGGCAACGGGTCGCGGTGTTGTGTCCGGCCGACGGACGCGAGAGCGTCGTCCACGGACCGATCGGTGCCGCGACCGAAGCGCTGGTGCGGTTGGCCGTCCGCCGGCTCGCCGCTCGAGATCGAACCGCCGCTCGAACGACCAGCGAACCCGACCAAGGGATTTGGGCCTGAGCCTTGCGCGGCCGCGGGCGCTGCGGCATGGACAGCACCGACTGGTTCGGTTTCCTCTCGTGTTCTTCGCCCCATGGCCACTTCTCCCGAGCGCCGCTCCGCCGGCCTACCGCTCCTGCGTGTCGAGGGCGTGACCAAGCGCTTCGGGGGCCTGCGTGCCGTGGACGACTGCAGCTTCGCCGTGCGCGACGGCTCGATCACCGGGCTGATCGGCCCGAACGGGGCAGGCAAGACCACGGTTTTCAACGTCGTTGCCGGTGCCTTACGACCGAACGGCGGTACCGTTCGCTTCGCCGACGCCGACGTGACCGGCCTCCGGCCAGACGCCCTGTTCCGCCGCGGCATCGTCCGGACGTTCCAGCTGCCGCACGAGTTCCACGGCATGACGGTTCTGGAAAACCTCGTCATGGTCCCGCCGGAACAGCGCGGCGAGAGCCTGGTTCGCGCATGGTTCGACTGGCGCCGCGTGGTCAGGCAGGAGCGCGGGCTGGTACGACGGGCCCACGACGTGCTCGACTTTCTGGGGCTTGCCGACCATCGCCACAAGCTCGCGGGCCAGCTCTCGGGCGGCCAGAAGAAGCTCCTGGAACTCGGCCGCTCCATGATGACCGAAGCGCGGTTGTTGCTGCTCGACGAGCCCGGCGCCGGCGTGAACAAGACGCTGCTGATCGAGGTCGCCGAAGTCATCCGCCGGCTCAACCGCGACCACGGCTACACCGTTTGCCTCATCGAGCACGACATGGACCTGGTCGCAGCGCTCTGCGAGACGGTCGTGGTGATGGCCGAAGGGCGGGTTCTGGTGGTCGGCTCCATGGCCGAGATCCGCCGCCATCCGGAGGTCGTGGCCGCCTATTTCGGCGGCACCGGCGAGCCGCAGGAGTCGGTCGCTTGACGTTGCTCCGTCTCGAAGAGCTGGTCGGCGGCTATGGCGAGGCCGACATCTTGCATGGCGTTTCCCTCCAAGTGGCCGTCGACGAGATCGTCGTCATCGTCGGGCCGAACGGAGCCGGTAAGTCGACGGCGATGAAGGCGGTCTTCGGTTTGGTCCGCATCCGCGGTGGGCGGTTGCTTCTGCACGGCGAAGACATCGCCGGCCTCGGAACGGTCGACATCGTCAAGCGAGGGGTCGGTTTCGTGCCCCAGACGGAAAACGTCTTCCCGACGCTGACCGTGGACGAGAACCTGGCGATGGGGTCGTTCCTGCGGCCCGAGCGGGTCGCACGGCAGCGCGAGCGCGTGCTGGAGTTGTTCACACCGCTGCGGGAAAAGCGGCGCCTACCCGCCGGCACGCTCTCCGGCGGCCAGCGGCAGATGGTGGCGATGGGCCGCGCACTGATGCTGGAGCCGTCGCTGCTGTTGCTCGACGAGCCGACCGCCGGCCTCTCGCCCCGCTATGTCGGCCAGATCTTCGAGATCGTCCGCGACGTCCGCGCCTCCGGCGTCGCCGTCCTGATGGTCGAACAGAACGCCAAGCAGGCGCTGGCAGCGGCGGATCGCGGCTACGTCCTGGCGACCGGCCGCAACCGGTTCACGGGCAAAGGCAGCGAATTGCTGGCCGACCGCGACGTCGCCCAAGCGTTCCTCGGCGGCTGAGCCATGGAACTGCTCCAGCTGCTCCTCTACGGCTGCGTCCTCGGCAGCATCGTCGCGCTAGGCGCGGTCGGGGTCTCGCTGACCTTCGGCATTCTCGGCTTCGCCAACTTCGCCCACGGCGATCTGATGGCGCTCGGCGCCTACGTCGCGTTCCTCGTCTACGTCCAGCTGGCCCTGCCCTTCTGGGTGGCGGTACCGCTGGCGATGGCCGTGACAGCCCTGGTGGCGATCGCCTTCGACCGGGTGCTGTTTCGGCGATTTCGCACCCGCGCGCCGGTGATCCTCCTGATCTCGTCGTTCGGCGTGGCGCTGATCCTGCGGTCGGCGATCCAGCTGATCTGGGGTCCGGAGACCTTGCTCTACGTCACCGATCTGCAGATCGCCGAACGCTGGCTCGGGCTCCGCTATCACGAGCGCCAACTCTGGATCGTCGGCGGCACGGTCCTCCTGGTCGTGCTGCTGCACCTGTTCCTCGCCCATACCAGGCCGGGCCAGGCGATGCGCGCCATGGCCGACAACCCCACGCTCGCCAGGCTCTGCGGCATCGACACGGAACGGGTGGTCCTGTGGACCTGGGTCCTGGGCGGCGGCCTCGCGGCGTTCGCCGGAATCGGCCTCGCCATGGACACCCGGCTACAGCCCGATATGGGCTGGTTCATCCTGCTCGCGGTGTTCGCCGCGGCGATCCTAGGCGGGATCGGCAAGCCCTATGGCGCCATCGTCGGTGGTTACGTCATTGGCATCGTGATGGAGTTCTCGACCGTGGTGCTGCCGGCCAACTACAAGCCGGTGGTGCCGTTCGCGATCATGGTGGCGATGCTCTTGTTCCGCCCGACCGGCCTGTTCGCCGGTCGCAGCACGTGACGGGCCCTGACTGATGGAGGGCTTGCTCGCGTATCTGGTCTTCTTTTTGACCTTCGCCGGGATCTACGCGCTGCTGACGCTCGGGCTCAACGTCCAGTGGGGCTACACTGGCATGTTGAACGTCGGCATCGCGGCGTTCTTCGCGGTCGGGGCCTACACCAGCGCGATCCTGACGGCAGCACCCAACCCCGCGCACATGGGCGGCTTCGGCCTGCCGCTGGTGGTCGGCTTCGCCGGTGCGATGCTGGTAGCGGCTGTGCTCGCGACGGCGATCGGCGCGATCACCTTGAACCTCCGCTCGGACTATCTAGCGATCGCCTCGATCGGCATCGCCGAGATCGTCCGCTTGGTCCTGAAGAACGAGCAATGGCTCACCGGGGGGGTCCGCGGGATCACCGGCATACCCCGACCGGTGCAGGGCACGGGCTTCGACGGGCCTCTGATCCTGCTGGTCGTCCTCGGCCTCGTCGGTGTCGTCTACGCCGCCAACGAACGCGCTTACCGCGCACCTTGGGGCCGGGTGCTGCGGGCCATCCGCGACAACGAAACAGCAGCCCGTGCCATGGGCAAGAACAGCCTGGCCTTCCGCCTCCAGGCGTTCGCCTTCGGTGCTGCGGTAATGGGCCTAGCCGGTGCCACCTACGCCAACGTCATCGGCTTCATCAGCCCGGAAGCGTTCGATCCCGTGTTCGCCACGTTCCTCGTCTGGGTGATGCTGATCGCCGGCGGCAGCGGCAACAACCGCGGCGCCCTGTTGGGCGCGCTGGTGATCTGGGGCGTGTGGTCGGGCACCGAGTTCGCCATCAACCACCTGCCCGAGGCCGTCGTCACCCAGGCGGGCGCGCTCCGTGTGCTGCTGATCGGCGTCCTGCTCCAGATCATCCTGGTGCTCCGCCCGGAAGGCCTGCTGCCGGGCCGCCCGCCGCCACCGATCGTCGACGACCAGCGGCGGTGAGCCCCGCGATACGTGTGTCCAGATCAGCAGCCGCGCGGTGCTCGGATGCCGAAGCCGAACGGAAGGTCGCGCCGCGTGCGTCGCTTGGCGACGCCGACACACCACCAATGACTTACCCACGGCATGCCGATACTCCGCATTGACCTGCGTCGCCGACGATCGCACTCGATGAGGCGAAGAGCCGCGCGCGAAAAAAGTTCAGCGAGTCACTGCACCGAATGATTGGTCGGGAAACACACCACGGCGATTAGGCTCGCGAGTTGGACAGTCTGGCGACAGAGCCCTTCATTGCTCCATCGTACTGTCGAAACAGGCTACTCATTTCATTGCAATGATACGACGTTGGCCGTCGCCTCGAGAGCGGCAGCGACACCCTGCCCCAACCTTGGATGGAACATCCCGGAACGCCGTGCGTCGGCAGTGTAGGGAGTTTGGGTCCGCGTCGACGAATGTGGCGCGATCGGCCTTCCTGCTCGGCTCGGTGAGGACGGTCATCGTCCACGCGCCTGGGTTTACGTACCCGGACCCAGCGCGATGCCGTGACCGGGTGACGTCGAGGGCCCGGACCTACGCGTCAACGATGCGGAAACAGCGGATAGAACGATGCTGCGAATCAGCCTGGAACAGTGGCGTGCGTTCGTTGCCACAGCAGAGTTTGGCAGTTTTCAGAAAGCGTCTCAGCACCTCAACAAGACACCTTCGGCAATCAATCATGCCGTCCATAAAATGGAGACGTTGTTCGGACAGCGACTGTTCGAAATGAAGGCCCGGAGATTGGCCGTCACGCACGTCGGCAAGATGTTGTTGCCATACGCGAACGACGTGATCGAAAAGGCGCGGGTCGCGGAACAGATCTGCCGGACCAGCTGCATCGAATGCCTCGAAGGCGTAGGCGAGTTGCCGATCGCGATGGATTCGACTTTCCCGTCGACCATGAGCGTCCGGGCGCTGAAGGAGCTGGCGCAGCTCTTTCCGAACTTGTCGGTGCGCGTCCATCAGACCAACAACACGGCTGCAGCGGACCTGCTCGACGAAGGTTACGTGCGGATCGCCATCGCGACCCAGCTCAACGGGTCGTGGAACAAGGAGGCGCTCATCGCGGTCGATCGCGTTTGCGTCGCCGCGCCGACGCATCCGCTGGCGCGAAGGCCGACGATCGGCGAGCACGACCTCTCGCAACACCTGGAAGCGGCAATCGACGACATGCCAAGGCACGGCTCAGCCGACGCGCGCGCCAAGCACTGGCGGTTCAGCCATTGCAGCGCCTTGATGCCACTAATCCTGGACGGCGGCGCCTACGCTTGGCTGCCGCGACACGTCGCAGAGTCGCACCTCGAGGCGAGCGAGCTGATCGTGCTGCCGACGGAGCCACTGCGGCGCGAGCCGATCGAGCTCTTTCTTGCATTTCGCGAAACCCCGGAAGACTGCGACGTCGTGTTGGCGTTCGTTGCGATCCTGCGCGACCTCGTGAGCGAAACCGCGAGCTGACGAACCTCCAAAGCGTTGGGATCGAGCGATCCTCCGACGGCACTCTCAGCGGAGCGCCGGGCTGGATTCCAGTCGGTCGATCATGAAGTCGACGAACGCGCGGACCTTGGCGGATGCGCGTCGGTCGCCGTGGCGGACGAGACTGACCGGGACCGGCGGCGGTGCGAACCGCTCCAGTACCGCCACCAGGCGGCCGGCCTCGAGGTCGTCCGCCACCTGATAAGAGGGCACCCGGGTCAGGCCGAATCCGGCGCGCACGGCGTCGAGGGCAGCGTCCGGGGTGCTCAACGACAATCGGCTCCGCACCTTCTGGCCAACCATACGGCCGCCCTCTTCGAACGGCCAAGCCTCGCCCGTCATCAGCGACGACGCCGCCACCAACACGTGGTCGACGAGCTCGCGGGGATGCTGCGGCTCAGGTCGATCGCGGAGGTAGCTGGGGCTGCCGACGACGACCTGTCGGACCGCACCGACCTTGCGGGCGATCAGCGACGACGGCGGCAGCGCGGCGATCCTGAGCGCGACGTCGACACCCTCGTCGACCAGATCGACCACCCGATCGAGCAGCAAGCCGCGCAGCGTCACCTCGGGATAGCGCGCGAGGAACGCCGGAAGCGTGGGCACGATGTGCAGTCGCCCGAACTGGGTCGGTGCGGTGATCACCAGTTCGCCGCGCGGGGCCCCGTGGCTACCGGCGGCGACCGCGCCTGCCTCGTCGATCTCGGCAAGAAGACGTCGGCAGTCGGCAAGGTACCGCGCGCCTGGCTCGGTGAGCCGCACACGGCGAGTCGTTCGGACGAGCAAGCGCACGCCGAGCCGATCCTCGAGCGCAGCGACGGCACGGGTGACGGATGGCGCCGACAGTCGCAGCTGGCGCGCGGCGGCGGCAAAGCCGCCTTGCTCCGCCACAGCGACGAACACACTCATGCCGTGGATTCGATCCATCGATCATTCCATGATTTGCAACGATCGATTCCACATTACGCTTATTCTTTCTGATCACGGCAAGCGCCATCGTCTGGGCCACGGGCCGGACCGTTCCGGCCATCCATCGATGGAGGGCGCGGCGATGAGCCAAGCCTTTGCCGACATCACCTTCACACCGGCGGTGAAAGCCGCCCAGACCCGCTATGGCTCACGCGAGGCGAACCGGTGGGCCGAGACCTCCAACCAGCGCAAGGATCGGCTGACCACACGCGAGCGATCGTTCATCGAGCGGCGCGACGGCTTCTATCAGGCGACGGTCAACGAGGACGGCTGGCCCTACGTGCAGTTCCGGGGAGGGCCCGCGGGCTTCCTCCGGGTCATCGACGACGCGACCCTGGGCTTCGCCGATTTCCGCGGCAACACCCAGTATCTGAGCGTCGGCAATCTGACCGCCAACGATCGTATCGCGCTGATCTTGATGGACTACCCGAACCGCCGCCGGCTCAAGCTCTGGGGCCGCACCCGCATCGTCGACGCCGACGAAGACCCGGCGCTGATGGCCCGACTTGCGGTGCCAAGCTACGACGCACGGATCGAGCGCGCGCTACTGATCACCGTCGACGCCTACGACTGGAACTGCCCGCAGCACATCACGCCCCGGTTCAGCGAGGCGGAGCTCGCCGAAGTGCTGGCGCCGATCACCGTCCGCGTCGACGAGCTGGCCGACGAGAACCGCCGGCTCCGCGACCGGGGCGGCCCGCCAAGTGAGGCGCTTGGCGATGGCCCGCTGCAACTCCTGGTGAGCGGCGTACGCCAGCTCACTCCGCGCGTCCGCGCCTACGAGCTACGGTCAGTGGACGGCAGTGCTTTGCCAACCGTCGGCGCCGGAGCGCATCTGCCGGTCCCGGTCCGGCTTGCCGATGGCATGCTCGATGTCCGCACCTACTCCATCGCCAGTGACCCGGCGCGCGGCGATGCCTACGAGATCGCGGTCCTGCGCGAGGACGCCGGACGCGGTGGGTCCGTGGCCCTGCATCGCGATTATCAGCTCGGTCAGGTCGTCAATGCGGGTCTGCCGGTGGAAGGATATGCCCTCCACGAGGACGACCGCCCTGCCGTGCTCATGGCCGGCGGCATAGGTATCACACCCCTGAAGGCGATGGCCCACGCGTTGCACGCGAACGGCCGTGCCTTCCGTCTCCACTACAGCGCGCGATCCGCGAACGATCTGGCCTATGCCGAGGAGCTTCGCACGCTGGCCGGCGACGCCGTCACGTTCCACACCAGCGACGACGTCCGACTCGACGTGCCGGCGGCACTCGCCGCGGCCCCAGCCCACGCCATGTTCTACGTCTGCGGCCCGGAACGCTTGATCGAAGCGGTGACGGCAGCAGCCGCCGAACAGAACCTCGATCCGGAGAGGGTGCGGTTCGAACGTTTCACGGCTCCGACCAGCCGCCCGGGCGATGTGCCCTTGGAGGTCGAGCTGACCGACAGCGGCCGGACCTTGCAGATCGGGGCCGACCAGACGATTCTGGAAGCCATGCTGGATGCGGGGATCGATCAGCCGTTCAGCTGCCGGACGGGGACCTGCGGCACCTGTGCGGTCAGAGTTGTCGAGGGCGAACCCGATCATCGGGACACGGCGCTGTCCCCGGCAGAACGGGCGCGGGGACGGTTCTGTACCTGTGTCAGCCGCGCCAAGGGCCCGCGACTCGTCCTCGACGCCTGAACGAGGACCAAAAAACTCAGAAGGACCGATCATGACCAACATCGACGTCGACGTCGCGATCATCGGTGCCGGCACCGCCGGGATGAGCGCCTATCGGTCGGCCCGCGAGCACACTGACAGCGTCGTTCTCATCGAAGGCGATCGCTACGGCACCACCTGTGCGCGGGTCGGCTGCATGCCGTCCAAGCTCCTGATCGCCGCGGCGGATGCTGCACACGAAGCCCGCCATACCGACCTCTTCGGAATCGAAAGCGGCCCGATCCGCGTCGATGGCAAGGCCGTCATGCGGCGGGTCCGGGCCGAGCGCGATCGGTTCGTCGGCTTCGTCATCGAGGCGGTCGAGGGTTGGCCGGAAGCCCATCGGCTGTTCGGCCACGCCCGGTTCCTGAGCGATCACCGACTCGTCGTCGGCGATGACCACGTCGTCAATGCGAAGCGGATCGTCATCGCCACCGGCTCCAGCCCCGTCGTGCCGCCCGCCTGGCAGACGCTGGGCGAGCGGGTGATCGTCAACGACGACGTCTTCGACTGGGACGACCTGCCCTGGAGCGTCGTCGTCTTCGGCGGCGGCGTCATCGGTTTGGAGCTGGCGCAAGCGCTGCACCGCCTTGGGGTGCGCGTCCGTCTGTTCGGCCGGGGCGGTGGCGTCGGCCCCATCACCGACCCGGAGGTTCGCGCCAAGGCGAAGGCGGTGTTCGCGGCCGAGTACCCGTTCGACCCGGACGCCAACGTGACCGACGTCGCCCGCGACGGCGATGCCGTCGTCGTCACGTTTCGAGGCCCGGACGGCAACGAACGGGTCGAGCACTTCGACTACCTGTTGGCGGCGACGGGTCGACGGCCGAACGTTGCTGGGCTGAACCTGGAGGCGACCTCGCTGCCGTTGGACGCCAAAGGCATCCCTCTGTTCGATCGACGGACGGCGCGCGTCGGCAACAGCCACGTGTTCATCGCTGGCGATGTGAACGCCGAGGTGCCGCTGCTGCACGAAGCGGCCGACGAGGGCCGGATCGCCGGCGACAATGCCGGCCGCTTCCCCGACGTCCGCGTCCGGCCGCGGCGTACGCCGCTCAGCGTCGTGTTTTCGGAACCACAACTCGCCATGGCCGGCCACAGTTTTTCCGAGCTGGAGAGCAGCGGCGCCGATTTCGCCATGGGCGCCGTGTCGTTCGACGACCAAGGCCGCGCGCGGGTGATCGGCCGGAATGCAGGGCTCTTGCGCGTCTACGGTGACCGGACGACCGGCAAGCTGTTGGGCGCCGAGATGGTCGGCCCCAGTGCCGAGCACCTGGGCCACCTGTTGGCTTGGTCGGTCGAGGCCGAGCGGACGGTCCAACAGCTCATCGACAGCCCGTTCTACCACCCCGTCGTCGAAGAGGGCCTGCGCACGGCCCTTCGCGATCTCAACCGCAATCTGGCCATGGGTCCGGTGCCGGTCGAGCGCTGCCTCGACTGTGGGCCGGGTGGATGAATGAGCGATCGGCATCGGCCAATCGCCACCGACCACGGCCGCTCAGGTCGTCTCATTGAGCTGCACCCACCCGGGCGGGAACGCGTCATGGCAGTCGGCGTCGTGCGGCAGCGTTTCCCACGCTGCTTTGGAGCCGACGAAGAGATGCAACCTCAGTTGCAGCCCAGGATCCTCGTTGAGGCAACCGAGCGTGATGCCGTGTACCTTGCCATCGACGACGCCGCACAGGGTCGACCCGCACACACTGCAGAACTGCAGCCCCACGCCGTCGTCGCCCACGAACGACGTCAGCAAGTCCTCGCCGTCGATCCACGAGAACGTTCCGGTTTCGACCAGCGCGTAAGCGGAGGCCTGAGCACTGAAGGCCTTGCGACAGCGCGAGCAATGGCACGACCGCGCATCGCGCAGAGGCCCGCGAACCTCGTACGCGATCCGTCCGCAGAAACACGAACCGGTGAGAGCCATTGGTGATCCTGTCCCGTTGCTGTCGGCGAGGAGCGCAACCCGCGGCGTGCGTCCGTGTGCAATCCGGACGGCTCGCACGTCGAGAAGCCCACCGTCAGGCGGAACTGTGAACCGAGTGCCGAGTGTCGCCAAGTGCGCAACCGAGGCAGGCTGTGGCGGCACGTGTCTAACCCGAGATGCCGAGACCTCCGGACGATGGACACAGCCGTGGGCGGGCGTAGCTTGGCGCCTTCCGTAGCCGGCCTGGCGAGAACATTCGCGTCGGCGCGATGGGAGGATCGAAATGCAACGACTTCTGGTCACCGCGGCCGCCTTGGCGCTGGCTGCACCGGCCGCTTGGGCGAACACGCTGGTGTTCTGCTCCGAGGGCAGCCCCGAGGGCTTCAACCCACAGCTCTACACGGCCGGCACCACGTTCGACGCGTCGTCGCGCAACGTCTACAACCGGCTGGTCGAGTTCGAGCGTGGCACGACCACCATCGTTCCGGCATTGGCCGAGAGCTGGCAGGTTTCCGATGACGGCTTGGTCTACGAATTCACACTCCGAGACGACGTCGCCTGGCAGAGCATCGACGGCTTCACCCCGTCGCGGCCGTTCAACGCCGACGACGTCGTCTTCAGCTTCAACCGCCAGCTCGACCCGGAACACCCTTATCACGGCGTCTCGGGCGGCAGTTACGAGTACTTCGAGGGCATGAGCATGCCCGACCTGTTGGCGTCGGTCGAGAAAGTCGACGACAAGACGGTACGCTTCACCCTCAACCGCCCGGAAGCGCCGATGATTGCCAACCTGGCGATGGACTTTGCCTCGATCATGTCGGCCGAGTACGCCGAGCAAATGTTGGAGGCCGGCACGCCGGAGCAGGTCGACCTCGTGCCGGTTGGCACCGGGCCATTCCAACTCGTCGCTTACCAGAAAGACGCGTTCATCCGCTACCAGTCCCACCCCGACTACTGGGCGGGCAAGGCGCCGATCGACAATCTGGTCTTCGCGATCACGCCGGATGCTTCGGTCCGCTACCAGAAGCTCAAGGCAGGCGAATGCCACGTCATGCCTTACCCGAACCCGGCCGACCTCGAGGCGATGCGCAGCGACCCCGACGTCGAGCTGATGGAGCAGGAGGGTCTGAACGTCGGCTATCTCGGCTTCCAGACGGAGAAGCCGCCGTTCGACGACGCGCGCGTGCGCCGAGCGTTGAGCATGGCGATCGACAAGGAAGCCATCCTCGACGCCGTCTTCCAGGGTGCTGGCAAGGTCGCGAAGAACCCGATCCCGCCGACGATCTGGTCGTACAATGACGCGATCGAGGACTATCCCTAC
>JBCBTD010000059.1:0-23541 GCA_039818825.1 Pseudomonadota bacterium | reverse complement strand
GGTCGGTGGGGCTGCCGGCACCGGCAGTGCCGGCGGCGAAGTCGACCTGATCGCTGGCGGCATGGCGATACGCACGCGCCAGAACTTCTCGCAAGGGGTGGTTGCGCAGTCGATCGGCGGCGGCGGCGGCAACGGTGGCTACAGCATCGCGGCCGGCGCCGCGGGTGCCGGCGCCGGGGCCGGGGCGGTGCAGGTCGGCCTCGGCGGCTCGGCCGGCGGTGGTGGCGCCGGTGGGACGGTGACGGCGAGGACCGATGCCACGGTAACGACCGGCGGAGACGATGCGGTCGGCATCCTGGTCCAATCGGTCGGTGGCGGTGGCGGCAACGGTGGATTCGGGATCGCCGCGGGTGCGGCCGGGGCGGGCACCGGCACGGGCACCGTCACGGTGGGTCTGGGCGGCAGCGGTGGCAGCGGTGGGCTGGGCGGCGAGGTCACCGCCACGGTCAACGGCGCGGTCACGACCGCAGGTGATCGGTCAGGCGCCGTGGTCGTGCAGTCGATCGGTGGCGGTGGCGGCAATGGCGGGTTCAGCGTCAGCGGTAGCGTTTCCGGTGCCGGTGCCGGCAGCGGCTCGGTCGCCGTCGGGCTCGGTGGCTCCGGCGGCAGCGGCGGCGGCGCCTCGACCGTGACCGCCACGGTAGGGGGCGCCGTCACGACGGCCGGCATCGACTCGGCGGGCGTGCTCGCACAGTCCGTCGGCGGTGGTGGTGGCAACGGCGGCTTCAACGTCAGCGGCACCATCACCGGTTCGGGAGTCGGCAGTGGCGCGGTGGCGGTCGGCTTGGGCGGCGCGGGCGGCACCGGATCGGACGGTGCGGACGTGACCCTGACCGTGGACGGAGACGTTCGAACGAGCGCCGACCGGTCCTCGGGCGTGGTGGCTCAGTCGATCGGCGGCGGCGGTGGCAACGGCGGCTTCAACGTTGCGGGTTCGATCACGGGCGCTGGGACCGGCGCAGGTTCGGTCGGCGTCGGCCTCGGCGGCGACGGCGGCGGCGGTGGGAACGCCGGCACGTTGGTAACGGCCACGGCGAATGGTGCGATCACCACCGACGGCTTCGCGTCCTCGGGCTTCGTCGCGCAGTCGATAGGCGGTGGTGGCGGCAATGGTGGGTTCGACGTCACGGCGACGATCGCCGGCGCCGGCACCGGCAGCGGCGCCGTCTCGGTCGGGCTCGGCGGCTCCGGCGCCGGGGGTGGCAATGGCGGCGAGGTCGTGGCAACGACGACCAACCGCGTCGAGACCGGCGGGGACGCCTCCGTCGGCATTCTGGCGCAGTCAGTGGGTGGCGGGGGCGGCAACGGCGGCTTCAACGTCTCGCCCGCTTTCGCCGGTGCTGGCACCGGCGCCGGCGCAGTAGGCGTGGGCCTCGGTGGCACCGGCGCCGGCGGCGGCAACGGCGGCAAGGTGACGCTGACCGTGCAGGATTCCCGCACGGCGGCCGAGATCGCGAGTGCGCCGCAGACGGTGCTGACGCGCGGCGCGCAGTCATCCGCCGTCGTCGCTCAGTCCATCGGCGGCGGTGGCGGCAATGGCGGGTTCAACGTCACGCCAACGGGCGCCGGTGCTGGAACCGGTGCTGGTTCGGTCGGCGTTGGGATCGGCGGTCGCGGCGGCGGTGGCGGCAACGGCGGAACCGTCGACAGCACCGTTGCGGCCGATCTGGAGACCCGTGGGACCGAATCCACCGGTCTGCTCGTGCAGTCCGTTGGTGGTGGCGGCGGCAATGGTGGCCTCAACGTCTCGGCCTCGGTGAACGTCGCCGGGACCGGTTCGGGCGGTGCGGCGGTCGGGCTGGGCGGCGCCGCCGGAACTGGTGGCGATGGGGCCGCCGTCACCTCCGTGTTGATCGGCGACGCGACGACCGGCGACGCGAACTCACCGGGTGTCATCGTGCAGTCGCTCGGCGGCGGTGGCGGCAATGGCGGCCTCAACGTCTCGGCGGCGGTGAGCCTTGCCGGCGACGGCACGGGCGGCGTTGGGGTCGGTATCGGCGGCAGCGGCGGCGACGGCGGCAACGCAGGGTCCGCAACCGGCAGCGTGACTGGAGATGTCATCACGGTCGGTTCGGATGCGCCCGGCGTGATGGTGCAATCACTCGGCGGTGGTGGCGGCAACGGCGGATTGAACGTGAGCGCGGCCATCGCCATCGCCGGCACGGGCTCCGGAGCGGCGGCGATCGGCGTCGGCGGGTTTGGTGGCGGCGGTGGTACGGCAAGCGATGTCGAAGGCACCTTCATCGGTACCGCCTCGACGACTGGCGACCGTTCCGCCGGCGTGACGGCCCAGAGCCTCGGCGGCGGCGGCGGCAACGGTGGGACCAACGTCTCCGCTGCGATCTCGCTGGCGTCGGACTTTGCGGGCGCGGTCGGGATCGGCGTCGGTGGCTTTGGCGGGAGTGGCGGCGCCGCAGGGAATGTCGAGCACACCGTCTCGGGCCTGGTCGAGACCGATGGCGCCGACTCCATCGGGATCATGACCCAAAGCCTCGGCGGCGGTGGCGGCAACGGCGGCACGACCGTCTCGGCGGCGCTGTCGCTCGCGCGCGAGACGAGCGGTGCCATCGGCATCGGCGTCGGCGGCTTTGGCGGCGGCGGCGCGGATGCCGGGGACAGTACGGTCTCGACGGTGACGGGTGGCGTGCTCACCAAGGGCGACCGCAGTAGCGGCATCGTCACCCAGAGCCTCGGCGGCGGTGGTGGCACCGGTGGCACCAACGTCACGGCCGCGGTCAACCTGACCCAGAACAACGGTGGCGCGATTGGCCTTGGCCTTGGCGGCTTTGGCGGCGGCGGCGGCGCGGGCAAGACCGTCTCGAGCACGGTGCGGACGACAGCCACCAACGACCGCATCGCCACCGAGGGTGCCGAGAGCATCGGTGTCTTGGCCCAGTCCGTCGGCGGCTCGGGCGGCGCCGGCGGCCTGAACGTATCGGGTGCGGTCAGCCTGACCGGCAAGTCCGGCGCTGCAGTGGGGCTCGGCGTCGGCGGGTTCGGCGGCGCCGGAGGGGACGCCGGCACCGTGTCGCTCGACGTCATCGGCACGGTCGACACGCGCGGTGACGAAGCGCACGGCCTGATGGCCCAATCGGTCGGCGGCAGCGGTGGGGTAGGGGGCACCAACGTTTCGGGGTCCCTGTCGCTGACCAAACCGTCGGGTTCCGACACGATCCTCTCGGCCTCGTTGGGCGTTGGCGGCTTCGGCGGCGGTGGCGGTGCCGCGGCAGACGTCGACGTGAGCTACCAAGGTGGCCTTACCGCGATCCCGCGGACGCAGCAGGCCGACGGCTCGCTGGCAGTTGACCTCGCGCTCGGCGCCGACGGCTTGGTGGCGCAGTCGATCGGCGGAGGCGGGGGTAGTGGCGGAACGAACGTGTCTGCCGGGCTTTCGATCAGCAGCAAGCCAGGAGCCGGCCAAGCCGACAGCAGCAGCTCCTATGGCGTGTTGATCGGTGTCGGGGGCTTCGGCGGGACCGGCGGCAATGCAGGGTCCGTGAGCGTCGACGTGGGTGCCGCGAGCACCATCGACGCGCACGGTACTGGCCGGTCGGGCATCTTGGCGCAGTCCGTGGGCGGTGGTGGCGGCAGCGGCGGCCTCAACGTCTCGGGCGGGATCGTTTCGGACACCTCGCTGATCGTGGGCGTCGGCGGCTTGGGCGGCAACGCCGGCACGGCGGGCAACGTCGACGTGACGGCGCGGGCGGACATCAACGTCACGACCGATCCAGACGACGTGGTGGTGCCGACGGACGAGACCTTCGAGACCAAGCTGCGCGACGTCGTCGGCGACGAGGTGGTCGACACGACCGAGGGCTTGCTCGACTCGGTGGGGCTCAAGGACCTTTTCACCGACCTCGGCCTGTTCGACGAGGACGGGAACGAAACCGAGGGATCGGCAGGTCTGCTGGCACAGTCCGTGGGCGGTGGCGGTGGCAATGGCGGCCTGAACGTCTCGGGCGGGATCGCGCTCAGCAAAGACGGCAAGATCCCCAGCATCACGTTCGGGATTGGCGGCTTCGGCGGCGCGGGCAACGTCTCGGGCGACGTCACCGTCGATCAGGCCGGAACCGTCGACGTGGCCGGAAACTGGAAGCACGGCATTTTCGCCCAGTCGGTCGCGGGCGGCGGCGGCAACGGTGGCCTCAACGTCTCTGGCCAGCTCAATTGGAGCGGATCGGAAACGTCGGACGGTGCTACCGACCTCAGCATCGTCGCCGGGATCGGCGGACAAGGAGGTGATGGCGCGGATGCGGGCGACGTCTCCGTCACATCGGACGGCGACATTCGAGCCGTCGGCTACCACGCGCGCGGGGTTTTCGCCCAGTCGCTCGGCGGCGGTGGCGGCACGGGCGGCATCAACGTCACCGCGGTCGCCACCAAGAATTCCTCGCCCGTCGGTGTCGGCGTCGGTGGCTTCGGTTCCGGCGGCGGCGATGCCGGCAACGTCTCGGTGACGCGCGGTGCCGCGGGGCAGGCGGCGGGCACGATCTCCACCGACGGCATCGGCGCCCACGGGATCGAGGCGTCGAGCATTGGCGGCGGCGGCGGCGATGCGGGCGTCAACGCCGTGCTCGGCTTCAGCAAGACCACCGGCTCGCAGAGCGACAGCGGCAGTGCCGGCGACCGCAGCACGCCCGTCAACAGCGGCGTCGATCCGTCGGTCATCACCAACTACAACGCGGTGCTGGACGAGCTGGAAGCCTCGACGACCGATACGACGTCCTCGAGCGCAGACCAGAGTTCGGTTGCGGGGCTGATTGCCGTCGGCGGCGCGGGTGGCAATGCCGGCAATGCAGGTACCGTCAAGATCGACCACTACGGCGACGTCAAGACACTCGACGCCAGCAGCCATGGCGTCTTCGGCCAGTCGCTTGGCGGCGGTGGCGGCAACGCCGCCTTGAACTTCGGCATGATCTACCAGTCGGGCAACGCCGAGCAGTCCAAGGGCTTTGGCCTCGCTATCGGGGGCGGAACCGGCGACGGCGGCACCGGGGGCGCCGTTACGCTCCGCAACACCGGAGCCGTGGCCACGACGGGTGCCGACTCGCACGGCATCTTTGCGCAGTCGGTTGGCGGCGGCGGCGGCAACACCGCGCTCAACTCGGCATCGACCGGCGCCGACGGGGGCAACATCACGATCAAGATCGGCCGCACCGGCGGCACCGGAGGCGCGGCAGGCGACGTCTTCGCCAGTTCCGACGGCACCGTGGCGACGGCAGGAGACCGATCGCACGGTCTCTTCGCGCAGTCGGTCGGCAATGGCGGTGGCAACTCGAGCGCGACCTCGGTCTCGATCGGTACACCCAAGACGTCGGACGACAAGGGCAGCACCTTCAGCCTGAGCGTCGGCCTGGAAGGCGGGGAAGGCGGTGCTGCGGGCGACGTCGACGTCCAAACCGACGGGTCGCTCGCCACGTCGGGGGCTGACGCCCACGGCATTTTCGCCCAGTCGGTTGGTGGCGGTGGCGGGACAGGCGGCGGCGCCAAGGGATCGCCGGGATCGGGGACGTCGTTCTCGTTCTCGATCGGCGGGACCGGTGGGACCGGCGGGACCGGCGGCAAGGTGTCGGTGGCGAGCACGGCCAGCATCGGTACCGCGGCGGACCGCGCCATCGGTATCATGGCGCAGTCGATCGGCGGTGCCGGCGGCACCGGGGGCTATGCCAAGAGCAGCACCTCGGCGCTCACGGTCCTGAAGAACACGGTGAAGGGCTCCGACATCGGGACGACTGCGTCGATCAACATCGGTGGCGCTGGTGGTACCGGCATGACCTCGGGTCAGGTGGACGTGGTCAACGACGGCACGATCGCCACCAACGGCGCCAACGCGCATGGCATCTTCGCGCAGTCGGTCGGTGGCGGCGGTGGCCAGGGCGGCCTAGCCGAAAACAACATCGTCAACCTGCGGGGCAGCATCGGCAATCAGGCGACCCTCTCGATTGGCGGCACCGGTGGGACGGGTGCGGTCTCGGGCGAAGTCGCGGTTACCAACCAGAGCACGATCGCCACGGTCGGCGACAAGTCGGCGGGCGTCTTTGCACAATCGGTGGGCGGTGGCGGCGGTGACGCGCAGATGCTCAAGAACATCGTTCTTGGTCTGTCGTCGAACAACGGTTCTAGCAGTGCGCTGCTGTTCGGCGGCTCGGGCGGTACCGGCGGTGTTGCCGGCGACGTCACCGTCCTCAACGACACGGGCGCGCAGATCCAGACCCAAGGCAGCCAGAGCTACGGTGTCTTCGCGCAGTCGGTAGGCGGCGGCGGCGGCAGTGGCGGGGAGGTGATCTCCGTTTCCCGCGCCAGTTCGGGCGATACGTCCCAACAGTCTCAGAGCACGCGGATCGCATTCGGCGGCGATGGCGGCACCGGTGGCACCGGCGGTACCGTGGAGGTGACCAATCTCGGCCTGATCGCCACCAGTGGGGCCGAGGCCCACGGCATCCTTGCACAGTCGATCGGCGGTGGCGGCGGCAATGGCGGTACCACCGCCGTCGGCACCCTGAGCCTCGGGTCAGGAAGCCAGTCCGATCCGTCGCTCAGCATGAGCTTCGGCGGCACCGGCGGCAGCGGCAACGCCAGCGGCGGCGTGACCGTGCGGAACGCCGGCGACATCGTCGTCAGCGGCGACAGGGCCTACGGTGTTCTCGCGCAGTCGGTAGGTGGCGGCGGCGGCAACGGCGGCATGGCGCTAGCACTCTCGACTGCCGACATCGCGGACCGGGCGGTCGGCAGCTCCTGGTCGCAGATTGCCGCCGGTGGCGCTGGCGGGGACGGCGCCGACGGCGGCAACGTCATGGTCGAGCACACGGGCTCCATCTCCGTCGCGGGCGACGACGCCTACGGCATCTTCGCGCAGTCGGTGGGTGGCGGTGGCGGTTCGGCCGCGCTGTCGGTCTCGGCGCCAGGAGCGATGATGCTCGACTACGCCTTCTCGACGGTGCTCGGGGCGCGATTGGGCGCGCTGGGCACCGCCGGAACGGTGACCGTGACCAGCACCGGCGACATTGCGATCAGCGGCGAGAATTCCCAGGCGATCCTGAGGCAGTCGATCAACGGTGGCGGCGGTAATGTCGACACCTTCCTCGATTTCACCGAGACGGTCGAAGGCGGGTCCTCCAGTGGGACGCCACCGGCGGTGAGCGGTACGATCGCGCTCGGCAGTGACGATGCCGACGCAAGCCAGGGCAGTGCGATCCAGGCAGCCCACGCCGGCAACCTCGCGACCTCCGGGCGAAAGTCGGTCGCATCGCAGACGCAAAGCATCGGCGGTGGTGGCGGGCAGAGTGGGGCAGGGTTCGTTCTCGATCCAGGATCGGCCGTCGACCTCGACCTCACACTCGGCGCCAAGAACACCAACGACGCAGGCGGTGGTGACGTCACGGTCGCGCGGTGGGGCAGCGTCACGGCGGTCTCGCCCCTGTCGCAAGGCGTTTCGGTTCAGTCGATCGGCGGCGGCGGCGGGCGGATGGTCGTCGACGTCGTTACCGGTGGGGCGACGCCCGCGAGCGCGACGGCCAATCTGACGCTCGGTGCGGACCCGAGCTTCCGCAACGACGGCGGGGATCTGGATCTCGACTTCGTCGGCCAAACGACGACCCTCGGTGACGACTCGCCGGGTCTCGTGATCCAGACCATCGGAGCGGGCGGTGGGCAGGCCTATTTGAGCGGCTTCACCAGTGCTGCGATCGGTGTCGGCGCGACCGACGGGTCGACCGGGGACGGCGGTGACATCGACCTCGTCAACATGGGCGCCGTCTCGACCGCTGGCCGCCGTTCGGACGGCATCGTGCTGCAGTCGATCGGCGGCGGTGGCGGCTACGCGAAGACCGACCTCGACGCTTCGGCGGTTCGTGCGACGGCGAACGCCGATGGTGCAGGCAGTGGTGGCGACATCGCATTCGTGCAGACCGGCGACGTCCAGGTGGGCGGGGCGGGCTCGATCGGCATCCTCGCCCAGAGCCTCGGCGGTGGCGGTGGCGTCGTCGACGAGGCGTTCCGCGGCACCGCAGGCGGTCGAGGTGCTGGCGGTGCGATTTCACTCGCGAGCCTCGGCAACGTCTTCGCGGACGGCCCGGTCGGGATCGCCGTTTTCGCGCAGTCGGACGGCATCGATGGTGCGGGCACCATCGGCCTCAGCCTCGACGGTGTCATCAAGGGCGGTGCCGGTACCGGTGGGTCCGCCATCCGCCTCGACGGCGGCACGAGCAACCGCGTCGACATCGGCGCCAGGGGCTTCGTCTTTGCCCTTAACGACGCTGCCATGCTCGGCAGCACTGGCAACGACGCCGTCAGCTCCCAGGCGCACGTCGTCGGCAACGTCGATCTGGGCGGCGGCATCAACAGCTTCACCAATGGCCGCGCTGGCGTGCTGGTTTCACACGAAACCTTGAATCTCGGGCCCAACGGGCTGCTGACCAATGCCGGCTTGCTGGT
Organism: Pseudomonadota bacterium; assembly: GCA_039818825.1. GTDB lineage: Bacteria > Pseudomonadota > Alphaproteobacteria > Geminicoccales > Geminicoccaceae > JBCBTD01. Next base: position 15,108 of record JBCBTD010000059.1, on the reverse strand, counting down.
GCCTGGGGGTGCGATCGTCGATCCGGGGCTGGGCATCTCCGCCCAACGGTCGGACTACGCGCTCACCAGCTTCGTACCGCAGACGACGGACCTCACCGGCTCGCTGCTGATGACGTCGACCAGCCGCTTCCTCGTGGACGCCAGCTTCCGGACGAGCGGCGCAGCTGGCGACGGCGGCGATCTGATCAGGGTGACGGGCTCGGCGACGATCGACGGCACCGTAGAGCCGACGCTGCTGACGTTGGAGCGTGCCACGCCGTTGACGATCATCGAAACCGGAGGTGGTGCCATCGACAACGGCGCCACGGTCCGTGACACGGCCATACTCGACTTCTCCATCGAAATCGGATCGATTCGCCTCGCGGTCGATCCGCGGTTCTCGTTGCCCCAGATGACCGAGAATCAAGGGGCGGTCGGCAGGTACATCGACACGATCCTGAGGGGCGACGGTTCTGCGTCTCTCGGACCGTTGTTTGCCTTCATCGGCAACATGACCGACCCCGACGAGGTGGTCGGGACGATCGACCGCCTGACGGCCGAGGGCTACTCCGCCAACCGCTTGGAAACCCTGAAGTCTGGCCTTCGCTTTGCGGACACGCTGAACGATTGCGATCGGCGGCGGCCCGAAGGCGTCGAGTTTCCCAGGGGCGAGTGCTGGTGGCTGGTGACGGAAAGGACGAATTTCGATCAGCAGGCTTTCGACGGCTTCCGCCGGGTCGAGACCGACAACTGGCGCGTCGCCGTGGGCGTGGAGAAGGCCGTGGACGACTTCTGGACCGTTGGGCTGGCGGCCGGCTACGAGAGCGTCGACGTCACCAGCGGGAACTCGTTCACGAGCGAGGCAGACCGCGGCCAGCTGGGTCTGTCGGTCGCGCGCGAGAGCGGTCCGCTGAAGGTCGGCGCAGCGCTGTCCGGCAGCCTCGCGCGGTTCGATAGCCAACGCTACGTCGGCGTTTCGGGCCTGCTGCCGGATGGCCGGAGCGTCGTGATCGACCAGGCCGAGTCCCGACAGGACGTTACCCAAGCGGGCTTGCGGCTCGGCGCTGCCTACACGTTCGAGAGCAACGACGGCCGCGTCTACGCGACGCCATCCGTCGACGTCGATGCCAACTACCTCCACTCGTCGGCGGCCGACGAGACCGGCGTTGGCGACTTCGGATTGGCGGTCGAGGACACGGGCGAGTGGGTGTTCAGCGCCACGCCTGCGCTCGAGGTCGGAGGCAACTTCGTCAGCGAAAGTGGCACGCAGGTCCGCCCGTACGTTCGGGGTGGTGTGCGGGTCTTCGGTCAGGACACGGTGGAGATCGACTCTGCGTTCATCGGCGCGCCGGACTCAGCCGGCAGTTTCAAGAACTACTCGGGGTTCGATACGGTCGTGGGACGTGTGAACGGCGGCTTGGTCGTACGATCCAAGGACTCCAGAATGCGCTTGGACGTTGGTTACCAGGGGGCGTTCAGCAAGAACGCCGTCGAGCACGGGCTCGCTGCCAGCGTCAGCATCAAATTCTGAAAGCCGCGTCCGTACGTTCGGACGGGCATGACCGAACACCGAAAAGGCCGCGCATCGGCGCCGCATGCGGCAACTCGAGCCAAGCGAAGGACGTCATGACACGCAACAAGCAGGGGAAGGCCTGGGCCTTCTTGATGACCGCCCTTGCCGCTTCTCCTGTCGCAGCTCAACAGGACGGGCAGCCGGAAGGATCGCCTGCCGCCCAGCCGCCGCTCTGGCTGATCTCGTGCTCCAACCAGGCGGACCCGGCGACGCTGCGCTGCGAGTTCTCCCAGAGTATCGTACTGACGCAAGGCAATCAGCGCGTTGCTACCGCTTCGTTCGTGAAGAACGCGGGGCAGCCCGACGTCGATGGCATCTTCACCGTTCCCGTCGGCGTGCACCTTCCCACCGGTCTGTCCGTCTCGGTCGATGGCACCGAGGTGGCGAAGGCCGCGTTCTTGGTCTGCGACGGCCAAGGCTGCCATGCCGAAGCCGAGGTCGATCAAGCTTGGCTCGAGGCCATGCGCTCGGGGTTGGAGCTGACCCTGGGTGTGGATCGCGCGGACCGAAGGTCTCTGAGCTTCACGTTTCAGCTGGAGGGCTTCACTGCGACCGAGGCACTCCTGCCGTGAGAACGAACGATCGTTTCGCCTGGAGGTTGGGACGGACGTCGTCGTGCGAACCACGCAGAAAACAGAAACCTCGGTCCAAGCTTGCGGCGCGGTTCATCCTGCGCGGACGGCGTCGCGTGCCCGAGGACGGGCTCTCGGCGCCAGCTACATCAGCCTTCGGAGCGTGACGGAACCGACCCGGCCATCATGACGAGTTCCGCCGGTCGACGCTGTCGGCGGCATCCAGGTAACACGTGACGACGACTCAACTTCGTCGCCTTTGGCCCGGTCAGCCGGCATCTGCGCGGCTAGCTTGAGGGCGTCGCCGCTGTCTGCTCACGGCGACGACTGGTTGCAACAGTGCGTCTCGCGTGACCCGATGTTCGGGTGCGGCGCGTCAGGTCTCCACGCGCTTCGCACCCAAAGAAACGGTGTAGGTCAAGGCGGTGCCCGTGACGCAGCGCTCTCCAGCAGCATTCGAGACCTCGGTCTGAAGCCGGCAGATCGGCTTGTCCGACCGTACGTCCAGGACCGTGACGGCAGCCGTGATCCGCTCGCCCACCCGCACCGCCTGCACGAAGCGCCAGTTGGTCTCGAGAAAGACGGTGCCGGGTCCTGGCAGGTCCTCGGCGACGACGGCATTCAGCAGGCCGGTCGTCACGCCGCCTTGGACCACCAAACCGCCGAAGCGAGAGGCGGCAGCCAGGGCTTCGTCATAGTGGATCGGGTTGCGATCGCCGGTCATGGCCGTGAACCGTTGGACGTCCTGCATCGACGTGGTGCGCGATCGTTCAGCGCGTTGCCCGACCTCTGGCATTCGGCGAAAGACGCCGATCCACCCCGGAGCGATTGAAGAGTGTTTCATGGAGCTCGCCTCAAGCCGCCCGCCGCGACGGCGGCGGGTCAGGAAACATGTGTGTTTGCTCCCTCGCCATCGCGTCCGCGATGCGCGCGTGGTGGGCTTTGAGATCGTCGAGGTTCCACGCGAAGGAAGCGACGGCATCGGTTGCTTCGAAGAGGTCGACCGACAAGGCGTCCCGCTGGCGCTGGTACTCGGCGAGCGCGTCCGGGCCATCCTCGTTCAGAGCGGTGGCCAAGAGACTGGCGTCTCGGAGCGCGTCGGTGATGCCATGGGCGGTGATGGGATCCTTGAAGTATCCAGCGTCACCGACGAGCGCCCAGCCGGGCCCGTGCGCCTGTCGCAGATGGCCCGGCGCGCCTAGGAACCGGCGCGGCTGGCGGGTCGCCTCCGCGTTGCAGATCTGGTCGGCCAACTCCGGATCGGCCAGCGCAACGCCCTCGACGAGCGCCGTGCGAGGGTCGCTACGCAGCAGTTCGCGCAGCTGCGGCCGCGGCAGCAGCGCGAAGACGCAATGGACGTCGCCGTTCGTGACGATCGCCCCGGCGCTGGCACCGGGCCGATAGGCCCAACGATAGCCGGGAGAGGCGACCTCTGGCACGTAGGCGTAGAGCGCTGCCGACAGGTGTTCGGAACGCCTGAGTTCGGCGGCGCCGACCACCCTCGCCACCGTCGACTGACGACCGTCGGCACCGACGACGATACCCGCTGGCACCGCGAGCCGTGTACCGTCGAAGCACTGCAACTGCGCGCCGATGACCCGTCCGCCTGCATCCCGTGACAACCCGTCCACGCTTGCGCCGTAGAGGAACTCGGCGCCTGCCGTCGTCGCGGCATCCGCCAACAACCGATCGACGAGCATTCGGCGCGGCGCGAACAGCGCATCGACGTCCCGGTCCGGCTTGACGGCCACGGCCAAGGTCTCGTCGCCGTAGACGAACGTCGCGCGGCGGACTGCCGGCGTTCCTGCCGCGACCACGGCCGGCAGGACGCCCCACCTGTGGAGTAGGGCGACGCCAGTCCGCATCAGGGCGTGCGTGGAGAGCGTGTCCGAGCCTCGGGTGTCGCGCTCGACCACGAGCACGTTGGCTCCGGCACGGGCGAGCAGCATCGCCGTGGCTGCGCCGGCGCAGCGAGCGCCCACGACGATGACGTCGTAGTGGCTCCGTTGGAGAGCTTGCGTCTGCATCATCGTACACCTCATCACGCCGCGCGGCGCTCCAAGCTGGTGACCAAGTGCTCGACCAGTTCGCCTGCGTCGGGGCCGGCGCCGTCGATCAGCGTCGACTTCCGGCGGCGCATGAACGGGAGGCTCATGGCGTAGAGCCCGGGGGCGACGATTCCTGCCTCGTGGCGCAGGCGCCCCTTGCGATCGAACACGGGAAGGTGGAGCCACGGGTACTCGGGCTGGTAGCCGGTGGCCCACAGTACGGACCGCACCTCATCGCTCGCCAGGTCGATGGAGAGCCGTGGTGATGCGGGTAGGCGGGTAGGTGGAAAGCGCTCCGGTGGCGGACAGAAGTCGCCGAAACCCTGCGCCGACACCCAAGCGTCGATGGCATCGAGCAGACGGTTCATCTTGAGATCGGACGCCGCGCAGTGATGGGCTAGCGAGCCAGAGAACATCGCGTGGCGCCCGCGCAGACCCGAAAACCGACCGACGATCTCGCCGCCATCCGCGGCGAAACGGTTGAGGTCCAAAGGATCTCCGTCGGCGGAACCGGTGAGCTGAAGCGAGGGCGAACGGCGCGCGCGCTGCAGGTCGTCGACCTCGTCGGCGCGCACGTCGAGCAGGCCGATGGCGTCCATCCACCACTTGATGTCGCGACCGCGATACCGTCGGGGCGCGCGGATGTGCTCACCTACGGACAGAGTCACCTGGCGGCCTGAGGCCTGAATCTCCCGAGCGAGTTGCAAACCGGTGGCGGAGGCGCCAACGACCAAAACGCCGCCCTCGGGAAGGTCGCTCGGCCGCTTGTATTGGAGTGGCGTGACGCTTTCGATTTGCCGCGGCAGGTCGGCTGCGATGCTCGGCACGTTCGCCAGATTGCAGGCTCCGGACGCAACGACCAGCGATCGACACTGGATTTCCTCGTCTTGCGTTCGCACGCGGTAGCCGAGCTGGTCGTGAACGACGGATCGAACCTCCTTCTGGATCTCGACGGGGGCCAGGCTTCGCTGCGCGTACCGGTCCAAGCGGTCGATGATCTCGGTTTTGGTCATGAAGCCGTGCGGATCCCGGCCCCGATACTCATCGCCAGGCAGTCGGCTGAGCCAGTTCGGTGTCAGCAGACGGAGCGCGTCCCACCGCTCCGTCCGCCAGGCGTTGGCGACCTCACCCCGCTCCAGCACCACATGGTCGATCGAACGGTCCGAAAGACAGTGGCTGAAGGCGAGACCGGAATGGCCAGCGCCGATGATGACGGTCGTCACGCGTCGCACGGCACGCGCTCCTTCTTGCTGGAACCGGCCTAGACCAGCGTTGCGTGCACGTTGGTCGGGTTGGTGATGACGTCGAAGACGGCCGACCGCTTCTGCGACTGCGCGATGAGGGCGCGCTTCTCGTCCGGCGACGCGTCGGCATCGATGGTGAAGAACACGCGGATCGCGCTGAAGCCGTTACGAACCTCGCTGTCGATGCCGAGGATGCCGGCGAGGTCCATCTCGCCTTCGACGACGGCCTCGACCGACCGAAGTTGAATGCTGCGATGCTGCGCGACGGCCGCGACGCCGGCGGTAAGGCAGCTCGCCAGCGCTGCGAGGACGATCTCCGCTGGCGTGGACCCCTTGTCCTCAGCCGCGAACACTTCTGGATGGTCGGCTTCGATCGTAAATCGCTCGCGGTGCCGATGCTCGGCGCCGAGGCCGTAGAAGCCGTGCACGGTCGAGCGACTGTGGGCGCCATCCTGCCATTGGCAGGTCGCACGCCATGTGAACTGGGCCGCCTCGGGCGCCGCCGTCAACGCCTGTCGCGCGTCGAGCAGTGCCTCGATGTTGATGCCGTTGTCGACAACGGGCGCGTCGGCCCTCTCCGCGGCTGTCATCTGCCGGTTCGTGTCGGTCTGCATGTTCAGATGCTCCTTCTGGTGATCGATGCCGGCGATCAACCGGCCACGTCGAGACGCTGGGCGGACCCCGCTGGGCAACGGCGGCAGCGGCCGCACCAGAACAGCTCGATCCCGTTCCCATCCACGGACGGCAGTCGCCCGAGGCGCGGGTTTCGAAAGCGACGGTTCTGGCAGGGTGGGCCTCCCGGCAGCGGATCTGCTCCTGGTCGACCGGACTGCGCCAACGCGGCGGCGTGCCGATCGATGTCCCACCGTACCGATGCCCCGATCGGGGTGCCTGAAGGTGTTCTGAAGGATTTCCGAAGATTCGGTGGGACCGTGCGCGTGGCCCTGCGAACCGATGCTGCCGCTGGGAGAGAACGTCGGCCTCGGGGAGGGCTTGGTCCCTGCCTTGGGGCAGGTGCGACTCGGCCGTGTCGCAATCTGCCGGCATAGGCTGCGCTCGTCGGGTCGGCCGAGTAGGAGCCTCGCGCTCAGATCAGCGCTGAGGGAGCAAGTTGGATTCCTTGATGCTGTGCCAGGTCGACGCTTCTTGAAATCGAAACGGTGTCGGGATCCACGGTCTCGCGGATCAGCCACGCTCGTTCACGCGTTCGTTACGTGCCGCCGGTCAGCGGTCTACACGGCCGGCTCCGCAGGGTTTCGAGAGGACCTTCGACATCGAGCGACGGCAGCCATCGTGATGGTGGTCACATCTTTCCGCCGACGTCCGACCTAGCCGGCTGGCCAATGCACCGGTCGGCGACGCTCGCAGGACCGTGTGGACGAGGTACGGACATGTGGCGACAGACGAGAACCGCCGCTGACGGCGCGGCCCGACAATGCGGGTCGGTCGGGGAAGTGGCACAAAGGGCCAAAACGAGCGCCAAGATGACAGACGCCCGCTCGTTTCGTGTGGGGCGTTGGCGCATCGACCCCACCGCCCGGGAGGCGACCGACGGGACCGTATGCCATCGCTTGTCGCCACGCGCGTCGGGTGTTCTTTGCGCGCTGGCCGAGGCGCACGGAAAGGTCGTGGCCCGCGACGCGCTGCTGGACGCCGTTTGGCCGGGCGTTCACGTCTGCGACGACAGCTTGACCCAGGCCATCGCCGAGCTTCGCCGCGCTCTGGGTGATCGGTCCGGCGGTCGGCGGATGATCGAGACCGTGCCGAAGGGCGGCTACCGCCTGACCGAGCCCGTGATGACGGAGGTGGCGACCACGGCTGCGGTGGCCACGCACCGCCACGGTCATGGCGACGAGGCGGAAGCGTCTTCCCTCGACGCCCATGTCTTGATGCTGGAAGCCGAGCAGCTTGCGAGACTCGAGGGCTCGAGAGCTGCGGCGAAGATCCAGTCGCTGATCGACGAGGCTGTGAAGGCAGCGCCACGGGACGCCGCCGTTCAGGCTCGGTTCGCCGTTCTGACGGCGCTCGCGGCGTTGCACGCTGGGGACCGGCGACGGTGCTTGAGAGCGGCGGCTGCTGCGGCCGAGGCGGCGGTCGACTTGCGGCCAGACCAGGCTGGTTCGCACGCCGCGTACGGCTTCGTTGCTGCCGGGTGGAACAGCGACTCTCGATGCCGCAGCAGTTTCGCTCTTGCCGTGGCGCTCGACCGCAACGACGCCGACACGCACTATCTCGGCGCACAGGCGTTCTTTGGCCTGGGCGATGCGCGGACCACGGCGGCGTTGGCAGAACGCGCGACGGTGTTGATGCCCGGTGACTATCGACCCGCCTTTTTCGCAGCACGCGCGGCCTCGGCGCTCGGCGACGCGCCGCGCGCGGCCAGAGCGGCGAGGCAGGCGTTGAGACGCGTGGACGAGGCGCTCGCCGACGATCCGAGCGCAACCCGACTGATTTCCGCGCGTGAGGGTTTGGCGGCACTGGTGGATCGGACGCCGAATCGGTCCGGTACGTTCCCCATTGCGCTGCGGGACGCGACGGAAGCGCCGTACTTCTACGATGTCATCGCCCGGGTGGAAGCGGGCGAGATCAGCGCTGCGCTCGATGTGCTGGAGAGCATGATCGACGGCGGCTGGGGACATGGAGGTTGGTTGGCGGCCGATCCCATTGCATCACGGCTTCGGACCGAGCCCCGATTTCGCCGTCTGGCAGCGACGCTCCAAGCCGCTTGAACGGCGATGCAGGTGATCCGGGCCCGTGCCCAGGCGTCGCGCATGGCCTTCCCGGTTTGGGTCACCTCGAGCACGAGCTCGGCTTCCGGCGCTTCCGCATTGCCCGAGATCGGAGGTGAGTTCCAGGTGCACGGAGTACACGCTGCTGCGGGTCTGGACTGGTGCGGCGGCGCATCTCCGACGAACGACCGGTTCACCGCCAGCAGCCGTCAGAAGAACGGGACCGCGCCGGCCTGGGTCCAGGTCTCAACGTGGCGAGCTCTGGCTGACACGCGGAGCTGACTGAGATCAGCTAAAGCGACAGCCAAGGCCGGTATCTGCAGGGTGTGAAGCGCTGACCGACGTCGGCGGTCTCGATGGCTGTTTCTGAGGATGGCGTCGCAGTGCCCCGCGGGTGAACTGCGTAGCGCGTCCGACGTGGGCACCGGGCGGTCACTTGCGGCATTCGCTCCTGAGTCGCGCAGGTGTGACGCCAACTTCGCGTCGCAGCGTGGCCGTGAGGTGGCTCTGCGAGGAGAAGCCCGTGGCATGCGCGATCTCGGCAATCGAACTCTCCGTCGAACACAACAACGAGCGAGCGGCCTCGATGCGGCGAGCCAGCACGTATTGGTGCGGTGGCGCGCCGACCTTGCGTTTGAAAGCTCTACCGAACAGCGGCGTGAGTACCCCTGCGAGGCTTGCCAGCCTTTCGAGCGACAGATTGGCTTCGAGATTGGCGTCGACGTACTCGACGATCGACCGCAGCACGCGGTCGTCGAGCTTGGTGCCGCGGCCGGTCTCTTGCTGTCGGGGCGGCAGGCGCAGCATCTCCACGATGAGGGCAGTACCGAGCGCGTGGAGATAGTCCCGCGAGATCGTGTCCGCTCGCAGGTGACGGCGGATGCGCTTGGCCAACTCGGTCGCGAACGGCTTCGGGCTGCCGATGATCACACGAGGCTCGAGACGGTCCAGAGTGACCTGCATCGCCGCCGCTACGTCCGCCTTGAGGTCTTCGAAGCGGAATGCGAACGCGAGCACTTCTGGCGCTGCGCGGGACTCGCCCCGCAGCGGGAAGTTGGCCGGTACGACGAGGTATTCGTAAGGTCGTCGATCGTACCGCCGCAAACGATCCCCGGCCAACGAGCTGACCCCTTCGTCGGCACTGAAGCTGATCGTCGCCAGGGTCTTTGGCAGCTTGACGTTGAAGCTGCGCTCTCCGGCCGGCACCAACTCGACGGAAAATCTCTCGAGACGGATGCGTCGTCCCCACTGCGGCACGCTCGCGCGCGGCGTCGAGTGAAGATCCATCTCCTGTTTGGCCATCGTCGCCCCCGCGACGAAAACGGTTCCAGAGCGCCTCTGACAGATCACGCGGGCTGACGGCGATCGTCAATCTTCGCATGCATGAATCTGAAACGCTCGAATCTGAAATACCGACGCCAGCATCCACGTGATCATGCGTCTGGAGCTGCAGCTCGACCCAACCACTTTCGGTCGACGTTCAGCTCCAACGAGACGACGACCCTTTGGGCCGAACCGCCCGGCAGCCGGACGCGAGGCCCGCAAGTCAGGAGCAGCCGTACGATGACGACGACCGCCGTTACCAGAGGCGCCCATCACGTTGGGCTCACTGTTCCGGATCTGGCCGAGACCCGAGCCTTCTTCGTCGACACGCTGGGCTTCGACGAACTCGGCGAGTTGCCGAACTATCCGGCCGTCTTTCTCAGCGACGGCACGACGATGATCACGGTGTGGCAAGCAACCGACCCTGCAACGGCCACCCCGTTCGACCGCAAGAACAATATCGGCCTGCACCATCTCGCAATGAAGGTGGAGAACGCCGACGCCCTCGACGGTCTCTACCACCGCCTCGACACGACGAATGGTGTCGACATCGAGTTTGCGCCGGAGCCGCTGCAGGGCGGGCCCACGAAACACATGATGTGCTTCATCCCCGGTGGCATCCGCATGGAGTTCATCGCACCGGGTGCGTGAGTTTCCTGCATTCGAAGACGGGAGGAAACACGATGACCGATTTGACGTTCAGCCCGATTGGCCAGGGCGGGCCTGCTCGCAGCCACGCTGCCGACGTGTCCCGGCTCGGCCACCTCGTCACGCTCTACGGCCTCGTTCTGGTCTTCGGCTGGATCGGGGCGATGAAGTTCACCGCCTACGAGGCTGGTGCCATCGAGGGCCTGGTCGCTTCGAGCCCGCTCTCGTCCTGGCTCTACGCGATCGTCGGTCAACGCGGTGCGGCCAATCTCATCGGTATCGTCGAGCTCACCGCGGCGTCGTTGCTCGCTGTCCGTCCGTGGTCGGCCGCGGTTGGCGCTTTCGGCGCCGCCCTCGTCATGGGCACGACCGCCGTCACACTGACGTTCCTCGTGACGGCCCCCGGATGGGAACCGAGCTTGGGCGGTTTTCCGGCGCTGTCGGTCGTGCCCGGACAGTTTTTGCTCAAGGACGTCGTGCTGCTCGGAGCCGCACTGTGGATCCTCGGAGATGCCTTGCGGGACATCCGCGCCACCCGCTGATCGAGCCAATGGCGCGGCCTTCAACCGATCGATGCAGGAGACCTACGATGCCCCGACTGACCCCAGTCGATCCCGCTACCGCCACCGGAGAGGCCAAGGAGCTTCTCGACGGGGTGAAGAAGAAGCTCGGCATGACGCCGAACGTCATCCGGACGATCGCCAACGCCCCGAGCGCGCTGCAGGCCTACTTGGCCATCAACGAGACGCTGGCGAAGGGTCGGTTCGACGCCAAGACGCGCGAAGCCTTTGCCCTTGCTGTCGCCGGCGCCAATGCTTGCGAATACTGCGCGTCGGCGCACACCGCACTCTCGAAGAGCTTGAAGGTCGACGACATCGAGATTGCAAGACGTCTCGATGGTCACTCGAACGATCCCGCACTCGATGCCGCGTTGGTGTTTGCGAGCACGGTCGTCGAGAAGCGCGGGCTCGTGAGCGACGACGATGTCGCGGCGGTACGCGCGGCGGGACACGACGACGGCGCCATCGCCGAGATCGTAGCCAACGTCGTCGCGAACATTTTTACCAACTACGTCAATCACATCGCTGAAACCGAGATCGATTTCCCGAAGGTCGAACTGGCCAAGACGAAGGCCGCTTAAACCGCCGACAGGCGGCGCGTCGTCACGGCGCGTCGCTGTCGCGCTGGACCGCTAGAGAGGGAGACCCGCCATGACCATCTCGAGCGCCAACGTAGCGCCCAGGGCGAACTCCATTTCGAAGGACGTCGACCGACCAGTGTCACCATTCCACGCGGGCGAACAGCACGTGCAAGCGCGCCTCGGCGTTCGCGACATCGAGGACTGGGCGCAGCAGGTGGTGCGCCCGTACCTTCCCGAGGAGCATCGCGCCTTCCACACGGCCGTGCCATTCCTGGTCGTTGCCGCCCGTGACGAGCGGGAGCTGCCGTGGGCGACGATGCTGGCCGGCCGAGAGGGTTTCGTGACCTCGCCGGACGCCACGTCGCTCGTGATCGATGCTGAGCCGGTCGCGGGCGATGCGCTCGAGCGGTCGTTCGCGAGCGGGACCGATATCGGCATCCTTGGCATCGAGCTGGCGACGCGTCGGCGCAACCGCGTCAACGGTCGCGTGAGACGGAGTGAGGCCGACGCCATCATCTGCGACGTCGAGCAGACGTTCGGGAACTGTCCGCAGTACATCCGTGAGCGCGAGTGGCGGTACGTCGAAAGCATGCCGGCTGGTACGCCGTCACGCGGCACTCGCCTGACGTCATCGCAGCGCGACTGGATCGCAGCGGCCGACACGTTCTTCATTGCGACGGGGCATCGTGGTGACGGCGAGCACCCCGCCTTCGGTATGGACGCCTCGCACCGTGGCGGCGATCCGGGTTTCGTCACGGTCGCCGACGACACACGGATCGTTTTCCCGGACTACGCGGGCAACAACCACTTCAACACGATCGGCAACATCGTTCTCGATCCGCGCGCGGGGCTTCTGTTCGTGGACTTCGAGACGGGCAGTTTGCTCCAGCTTACGGGGCGGGCCAGCGTCGACTGGCGATCGGAGGCCGTCGCCCGATATCGAGGTGCCCGCCGTCTGGTGGTGTTCGACATCGACGAGATCGTCGAATTGCCTTCGGTGGTGGGCCTGCGCTGGGACGCAGCGGCCGAGTCGGTGCGTTCCCTGCGGTTGGTCGAGAGGATCCGAGAGTCCGAGGACGTAACGTCATTCGTGTTCGAAGCACGAGACGCGGGCCCTCTGCCGGCGTTCGAGGCCGGTCAGCATCTGCCGATCGAACTTCGGATAGCTGGGTCGAAGGCCCCGGTGCGTCGAACCTACTCGCTGTCGAGCGGACCCAGCGACGACCGCTACCGGATCAGCGTCAAACGCGAGCCACGCGGGATCGCATCACGCTACTTGCACGACCATGTCGAGCCCGGCTCGATCATCGAGAGCCGTAGGCCAGCCGGCGACTTCGTGATGTCCTGCCGCCCGTGTCCCGTCGTGCTCGTGAGCGCCGGCGTCGGCCTGACGCCGATGGTGAGCATGCTCCATATGTTGGCGGGCGAACCGAGCGACCGTTCCGTCGTGTTCGTCCACGGAGCCCGAGACGGCGAACATCACGCGATGGCCGAAGAGGTACGCCAGCTCGCCGCGCGACGGGACGGCATTCGCGTCCATGTCGCCTACAGCCAGCCGCGCCCTGAGGACGAGTTGGGCAAGGACTACCATAGCAAAGGCCACATCGATGGCGCGTTGTTGGCCGGCCTGATCGAGGGCCGCGAGCCCGATTGCTACGTCTGCGGCCCGACCCGGTTCATGGCCGACGTCCAAACCGCGTTGGAACGTATCGGCGTGCCAGCGAGCCACATCCACACCGAGAGCTTTGGACCCGCGGGCTAGGGGCCTGCCGCTGAGCCGTCCGTCGAAGCCGAGCGCGCGCCGCGTCGCTCGCGAAGCACTGCGTGCGCAACCGCGCACCATCAGGAGGCTGACCCATGAACCAGACCATACCTGCCGTCACCGCCGACGAAACGTTCGGTGGAACTTGGCCGTTCCGTGCCCGCTACACCGACGCGCCGGGCTTCGACATGCACTACGTCGACGAGGGTTCCGGACCGGATACGCTCCTATTGCTGCACGGCGAGCCGACCTGGAGCTATCTGTACCGCCAACAGATCCCCGTTTGGGCAGCGCGCCATCGCGTCGTTGCCATCGACCATATGGGGTTCGGCAAGAGCGCGGCGCCGCAGGACCGCACTTACTGGCTTCAGGACCACATCGACAACCTGGAGCGACTCGTGCTCGCGCTCGACCTGCGCGATCTTACGCTGGTCATGCACGACTTCGGTGGCCCGACCGGAATGGGCCTGGCGATCCGCCACCCAGACCGAATCAAGCGCATCGTCTCGATCAACGGCCCGACGCCTGCCGGCCAGCCGGACTTGATCGAACGCATCATGGCCAACGTCGCCATCGCTCCCTGGTTCCAGTGGATCTTGAAGGCGGAACAAGAGGGGGTGCTCGAGCAAGTGCTGGGTCAGCTCGACTACAACATCCTCTCGACGCTCAAGCTGAACGGGTTCGAGCGCAACGAGATCATCGACGACATCTGGCTGCAGGCCTACCGGGCCCCGTTCCCGACGCCTGCCCACGCCGCGGGCGCCATCGGCTGGGCCAAGGGCTTTGCGACCGGCGCGCACGCATTCGAGGATGCTGATGGAACGACCAAGGCTGCTCTTGCGATGAAGCCGGCATTAGCGATTTGGGGCGAAGCTGACCGGACGCTACAGGCCGCACAGTTCGTGCCGCTGTTCTGCGAAGCGTTCCCCGATGGCCGGGTGGTTCGTCTGGCTGGCGCCGGGCACTACAGCCCGGAAGATGCGCCGACCAAGATCGCGCGTCTGGTTGCCGATTTCATAGCCGCGAGCGACGACCAGCCGGCGACTCGGAGCCAAGCGCTGCAGTAGATCCCCGTGTCTCGTCGAAGGGCCGGCCTTGTCGTGGCGAAGACCCCCATAGTTCAGAGCGCCGCGCAACGCAGCGGTGTTGCGGGTCGCCGCGACAGCGCCAGAGCCACGCCGGAACGTCACGTCGGCTGCCGGGGCGACTCGTCCGGTACACCTTGTCTAGCCCATGACCGTTCGCGAGCGAGCGGCGACGAACGCTTCTGACGTCGCAGCGGACAGGGCGGGCCTGGCCAACTGGTGTCGGCTTGCCGCCGTGTTTCGGACATCGAGCGGACGCGGTGATCGCATGTCTGGCGGTGCAGTAGTCCTGCCCCTCGCGGCGATTGCCGTAGCGCTGCCAGGACGGCTTGGCCGGCCAAGGCGATCTCCATCCGTTGGTCGCGCGTTACGACGACACCCGTCAGATCCTTCCTGGCAGCGCTTGCGGTTCGTTCTGCTGAGTGTTCGTCGGCGCCACGTCAGGCTCCGCAAGGCGACCTCTAGCCCTGACGACATGCGTTCTCCTCGACGACCCGACCCAACGGGTGCAGTCGACGCGGCATTTCGACGTCGGCGGGACGTGGGGGCGACGCCAGTGGCCAGCCCGCCAGATGGTTGTCCCACCCACCCGACGCGCTCTCCATCTCGACGAGCCCGGTCTGCTGATGCCACCTGAACAAGCGTCCGGTGCCGGAGGAGACGATGAAGCCGGAGCCAGCGTCAGGAGCTATGCCGGAGCCGTCGGGCACGCCGAAGCGCGCCGCCAGGCTGCCGTCTTCGCGGTTCCAGATGGTGACGAGACCGCCGCGTGGCCCTGACACCGCGAGTTGGCGACCGGCTCGGTCGAACGCCATGCTGCCGGTGTAGTGCCGCAATTCGCGACTGACACGCGCTGACGCCATGAACGGACGAAGCTCGGTGCCGTCGAACAGCGCCACCAAGGGTACGTCGTCGCTTCGTCCACCCTCGTACTGCATGGCGATCCCGATGTGTCCATCGGCTCTCGATCCGCCACCTGGACGTCGCCGCCGACGGACACATCG
>JBCBTD010000058.1:0-24354 GCA_039818825.1 Pseudomonadota bacterium | reverse complement strand
GTCGGGGTTCAGCTCCTGCGGCATGAGGATCATGCGCTCGCCCATGGACTGCGAGGACGTAGGGACAATCGGATCGGAGAGCTTGTCAGGATCGGCGCCGAAATGCGTGACGAGGACGCTGTCGTCTGCAAGCGTTGCCGTCATATAGATTCTGCGCTTGGCGCGCGAAAAGGCTCGAATAAGATCAGTAGGCGGACAATCCGGCTCAATCTCCAATTTTTGGCCGCTGATCACACAGCGGCAAAGCGGCAGAAGGTCCCGAATCAGCGGGTACGAGAACTTCAATTCGTCATCGTTCTTATGGCCATGCAGGACTTGCATGATCTCTTCCTGTGCCTTGATCCACGACCAATATGGCACTTCCATCATGGCGCGCGGATCGCTCGAATGAACATCCAAGAACCGGGCATGGCTTTGCCGCTTCAGATCCGGTGCAACGATTTTGAGAACATCCTGATAGGTGGCGTGCGTATTGGGAAGCTCGATCCTGAACTGTTCCGTTACAGTTGCAATACAGGCGTGTGCGTCATCGATTACGACCGCTCCCAACTTGATTTTGACGCCTTCCGCGCCGACGCCGAATACCGACTTACCGTTAAACAGCCGGTGAATCGTCGTGATGAGAATGCAGTCGCCGGACTGGAAGTCCGTATCATGAGGATCGTCCGTAACGTCGATGCCGAGCGCTGCGGCTTCGGCAATCACCTGATCGACCAGTTGCTTGTCAGGTGCGATGTAAACCGCCGGAGCGATTTCCTCATTCAGCGAGCTTTGCAGAAGCAGTAGCCCGACCAGCGTTTTGCCGCTGCCGACATTCAGCTTGATAACGGTATCAGCTTGCTCCCTCTGCCCGAACCAGTCTTTCATGACTTCGGTCTGAATATCGCGCGGGAATGCGAATGCCTTGTCGCGGTCCAGCGTCAGGAAAATATCGCGAGGATCTATAACGATGGAACCGTCATCATCCAAAATGTCATCGAAATCTATGTGCATTCGCTATTTCTCTTTACTCTCTAGCAATTTCACTGACTAGGATGCTACAAGAACGTTCAGTACCTGCCAGCTGCGCTTGACCAATATACAGATTTGGAAGCGCAAGTCGAAGAAGAACTGAGTTGGCCGGAGTCCATACACAGGCATGTTGGCGCGTCCGGCCCGTGGGGCGGAACGGGCTTTCGTGAACCAAGTCCGCCTCAAGCAGTCTTGGCCATCCGGCCTCGGCGTACGCCGCACTCGCGACGCCGCCGCGCCCAAAAAGGGTCGATTCTGTTGAAAAGCTCGAAACCGACCGATCGAGCCGCAAGATATTGCGTCAGCCGCTGGGGTCGCCCTCAAGATATGGGCGCCAAAGTACTCGTTCAGGAGCTTTTCAACACAATCCGTCCGAAGCAGTACTGCAATCTCTGGCGAGGGACTGCGCCGTACAGGCCGGAGCTGCCGGGCGGACCGGTCCTTCCTTAGCTCTTCGCTCCCCGGATTCCCCCGTCCGGCGCCGCTCCGTGCGGGGTGCGAAGCGCGTGGAGCGCGGTGACCACCGGCCGGACCAACCCCCGTTCGTCTCAGTGGATCGTGGTCTCCAGCGAGCGGCCTTGGGGCGCCGGGAGCGGCCCTCGAACGACCGACGTTCGAGCGGGCGAGCCGTTGCCGAGAGCGCGACCGTCGGGCGCGCTCGCCGGGAGATCAGGCGGCGGTTCCCGACCGGAGGGCCTTCCGCCGGATCGGTGGGGCGACCGCGCTAGCCGTTCGTCTTGCCGGGGCGGCGCCGGAGGTGAGCGGCGCCGAACATTGCTGCCGCGACGGGCGCAAGCAGGACGAACCCGCCGGGGAGCGGAATCGGCGTGACGTCGGTGGGCGTCAGCTGGAGCTGCGCCGCCGTCAGATCGCTGGACCCAGCCCACAAGAGCTGGTTGGTCGAACAGGTGGTGCAGACGCCGCCCATGGCGAAGAGGTAAGGGCCGGTCCCGCCCAGCAGCGCGTTGATGGCGTCGATCGCCCAGATGTCCAAAGGAACGGACACCGCCGGCATTCTACCCGGGGCCCCCGGCGTCGGGAACTCCACCGCGCCGTAAGAGCCGCCCGTGCCCAAGTCGACATAGGCCGCGACGCCGCCGTTGCCGTCGACGAGGTCCTGGATGGATCCCGTGTAATCGAACAACTCGAACCCTACGGCACTGCCTACGTTCAGGTAGCTGCCGTTGTCGGCAAAGAAATTCAGTGACCCGGACGTAAAGGTTTGCGAACGCAGATCGGTGAGATCGAATGCGAAGTAGCTGCGGAAGCCGGTGCCTTCGGTGTCCCCAACCACGATGTTCGGCGAATTGGGATCAGTCTCACCGAACGAGGAGTAGCGGCCGTTGTCCTCCGTGATCGACTCGACCACGGTCGTGTGAGCCATGGCAGTGCCGCAAGCCAAGAGCCACACGGCGCTCGCAGCAGGCAACAAGTTCCCAGTCTTCATGATGAACTCTCTATATTTATGAATGATTGTGTAATGAGTGTAAGACGTGCAGAAATGCAGTGTCAAGCTGCCGCGGCGCGAACCCGAGAAAATGAACGAGAGGATGGCGTCGCGTGTCATCATTGCGGCGCGGCGGCAGGCGACGGTCGGGACTACGCCTCCCCGTACCCGCCACCTGCCGGCGTCTGCAGAACCAGCGCATCGCCCGGCTCGACCCAGCGCTTGTCGCGGCCGGTCATGGTGTCGATCGTGCCGCCCTTCCGCTCGATCCATTGCCGGCCGACGGCGCCCGGCTCGCCGCCCTGGAGGCCGAAGGGCGGGACCTCGCGGTGGTTGGCGAGGACGATGACCTCCATCGGCTCGTGGAAGAGGAGCTTGCGGATGGTGCCGTCGCCGCCCTTGTGGGCGCCGCGGCCGCCCGAGCCGTGGTTGATCTCGTGAAAAGCGAGGGTGAGCGGAAAGCGCAGCTCCAGGAGCTCGGGGTCGGTGAGGCGGGAGTTGGTCATGTGGGTGTGGACGGCGGAGGTGCCGTCGTAGTCGGGGCCGGCGCCGGAGCCGCCGCAGGTCGTCTCGTAGTTCTGGAGCTTGGCGTTGCCGTAGGTGAGGTTGTTCATGGTGCCCTGGGCGGCGGCCATGACACCGAGCGCGCCGAAGAGCGTGTCGGTGATCCACTGCGAGGTCTCGACGTTGCCGGCGCAGACGGCGGCAGGATAGCGGCAGTCGAGCAGGGAGCCTTCGGGCAGGACCAGATCGATCGGCTCGAGGCAGCCTTCGTTCAACGGGATGTCGGCATCGACCAGGGTGCGGAACACGTAGAGGACGGCGGCACGGGTGACGGCGGCCGGGCAGTTGAAGTTGTTCTCGGCCTGGGTTGACGAGCCGGTGAAGTCGACCCGGGCGCGGCGGGCGTCCTTGTCGATGGTGACCTCGACGTGGACCTCCTGGCCCATGTCGTTGGGGTAGACGAAGCGCCCGTCCTGCAGCCGGTCGAGCACCAGGCGGACCTGTTCGGCGGCGTTGGCCTGGACGTGGCCCATATAGGCTTGCACCACGTCGAGGCCGAACTGCTCGACCATGTTCAGGAGTTGCCGGGCGCCTTGGTGGCAAGAGGCGATCTGCGCTTGCAGGTCGGCGACGTTTTGTTCGGGGTTGCGTGCCGGGTAGGGGCCGGAGCGCAGCAGCTCGAGCAGGGCGCCCATGCGGACTTCGCCGGCTTCCATCAGCGTGAAGTCGTCGAACAGCACACCTTCCTGGTGGATGTGGGTGCTGTCCGCCGGCATCGAGCCGGGGGTGATGCCGCCGATGTCGGCATGGTGGGCGCGGGACCCCGTGAGGAAGATCAGCTCACCCTTCGTGTCGAACACCGGCATGATGACCGTGACGTCGGGCAGATGCGTGCCGCCGTTGTAGGGGTCGTTCAGGGCGACGGCGTCGCCGGGCTTCAGCTTGCCGCCGCGCTTGCGCAAGACGGCGCGGACGCTCTCGGACATGGAGCCCAGGTGCACGGGCATGTGCGGCGCGTTGGCGACGAGGCCGCCGGTGGGGTCGAACACGGCGCAGGAGAAGTCGAGGCGCTCCTTGACGTTCACCGAGTAGGCCGTGTTCTGCAGGGTCACACCCATCTGCTCGGCGATGGTCATGAACAGGTTGTTGAAGATCTCCAGCATGATCGGGTCTGACGTGGTGCCGACGGCGGATTGGCGCTCGACGGGCTCCAGGCGCTCCAGCACCAGGTGGTCGCGGCCGTTCACCATGGCGCGCCATTCGGGATCGACGACGACGGTGGTGGTGTCGGCAACGATCAGCGCCGGGCCGGCGACCGAGTCGCCAGGGGTGATCGCCGCGCGGTCGTAGACGGGCGCGGTCCAGCGCTCGGCGGGCTCACGCGGGGCGGGGCTCGCGAACAGCTCGACGGTGCGCAACGGCTCGATCGGCGCATCGGCGAGGCGCGGGATCAGCGCCTCCTCGGGCTCGTCGATGCCGGCCATGGCACCGATGCCCTCGACGGCAAGCTGCTCGATAACCAGGGCGCGGCCGTCGACGACGAAGCCGTAGCGGCTCTTGTGCTCGTGCTCGAAGCGGCGACGGAGGTCTTGGGCGCTGCCCATGGCGACCGGGATGGGCGTGACCGTGCCCTCGTAGCGGAGGTGTACGCGGGTCGTGGTGGTGATGTCGGCAGCCGCGATGCCCTGGGCCCGCAGCTCGGCCTTGGCTTCGTCGGCGAGCGTCCGCTCGATGGTCGCGAGATCGGCGACGGCGGCGTCCAACGGCGCTTCGACCGCGCGCTGCCTCACACAGCGGAGGTCGGCGAGGCCGATGCCGTAAGCCGAGAGCACCGAGGCCAGCGGGTGGATCATCACCCGGGTGATGCCGAGCGCGTCGGCGACGTTGCAGGCGTGCTGGCCGCCGGCGCCGCCGAAGCAGACGAGCGTGTAGGTGTGGACGTCGTAGCCGCGCTGGATCGAGATTTCCTTGATGGCGTTGGCCATGTTGTCGTCGGCGATCATCAAAGCGCCATGGGCGATCTCGTCGATCGCGTAGGCGATGCCGGTTTCGTGCTCGACCTGGGACCGTATCTCCTCCAGCCGCGCGCGGGACGCGGTGGCATCGAGCGGCTGGTCGGCGTTCGGGCCGAAGACGGCGGGGAAGAGGTCCGCCTGCAGCTTGCCGACAGCAAGGTTGCAGTCGGTAACGGTGAGGGGGCCGCCGCGGCGATAGCAGGCGGGGCCGGGATTGGCGCCGGCGCTTTCCGGGCCGACGCGGAAGCGGCCGCGCTCGAAGGTCACGATCGAGCCGCCGCCGGCGGCGACGGTGTTGATCGCCATCATCGGCGCGCGCATCCGCACACCAGCAACCTCGGTCTCGAAGCGCCGCTCCAGTTCGCCGGCGTAGTGGGTGACGTCGGTCGAGGTGCCGCCCATGTCGAAGCCGACGATCTTTTCGAATCCGGCGAGCTTGGCCGTCTCCACGGCGCCGACCACGCCGCCGGCGGGGCCGGAGAGGATCGCGTCCTTGCCCTGGAAGCGGTGGGCGTCCACCAGACCGCCGTTGGACTGCATGAACATCAGCCGGCCGTCGCCGGTCTTGGCCGCCACCCGGTCGACATAGCGCCTGAGAATCGGCGAGAGGTAGGCGTCGACGACGGTGGTGTCGCCGCGGCCGACGAGCTTGATGAGCGGCGACACCTGGTGGGAGAGTGAAATCTGGGTGAAGCCGAGCCGGGCGGCGATCGCGCCGAGGCGGCGCTCGTGCTCGGGGTTGCGCCAGGCGTGCATGGTGACGATGGCGATGGCGCGAAAGCCGGCGGCGAGGGCTGCGGCGAACGCGGCTTCGGCCGCGGCCTCGTCGAGCGGGGTGGTCACGACGCCGTCGGCGCCGATCCGCTCGACGACCTCGACCACCCGGCCATAGAGCAAGGACGGCAGGACGATGCGGCGGGCAAAAATGTCGGGGCGTTGCTGGTAGCCGATGCGCAGCGCCTCGCCGAAGCCCTGGGTGATGGCGAGCACCGTCGGCTCGCCCTTCCGTTCCAGGAGCGCATTGGTGGCGACGGTCGTACCCATCTTGATGGCGTCGATGCGGTTCGCCGGCAGCGGCGCGTCGCGTGGGGTGCCCAACACCCGGCGGATGCCTTCGAGCGCCGCGTCGTCGTAGTGCTCCGGGTTCTCGGACAAGAGCTTGGTGACGGAGATCCCGCCATCGGGGTCGCGCGCCACCACGTCGGTGAAGGTCCCGCCCCGGTCGATCCAGAACTGCCAGCCGGCCATCGCGCGCCCTCCGTCGGTCGTGGGCAGTGTAGCGGGCTTGGGCCGAAGGGCGCTATCGGTGTGCGGCGTCGATCTCGGCTTGCCGCTGCCTGATGTGCTCCGGCCAGCGCGATTTGATGAAGGCGAGCACGGCCCAGATCTCGTCGTCGTCGAGTATGTCGGCGAAGCCCGGCATGTTGCTTTGGAAGCCACCACCGACCACCGCGGCACCGCCGTGCTTCGTGTAGGCGAAGAGCAGTGCGTCAGGGTGGTGCCACGTGTGCCCGGTGACGTCGTGGGGCGGTGCCGGCATTCCGCCCGAACGCAGGGGCCTTCGCCAGTTCGGTTGTCCTTCGAGGTCGAGGCCGTGGCACGACGCGCAGGACTCGGCATAGACGATTTCACCGCGGGCAACCTGCTCGCGGTCGTTCGGGTCAGCGACCTCGGTCGACACCGGCCACGACATCCACGCAGCGGCGGCGGCCACCACCACGGTGCTTGCGGCCAGCGCCACCCAGCTTCGGTTCATTCGACCTCCGATCCGAGCCCTGCCGAGACGCTGGCGCTTCTAGCCGCTGGAAGGTCAAGCCATCCGTTTCGCGCGCGGCTCGGGTCGGCGCCGGTCGTGCGAATGGTCCTGTCGCCTGCCGCGGCGAGCACCCTCATCGTCGCCAACGAGGTCGAGGGCACGGTCAGTTTCATCGACCTGGCAACGGGCGAGGAGGTGGCGCGGCGCGCGACGGGGCCATCGCCGCACGAGCGGTTCGTGGTCGGCGTATCCTACCTGGAAGACGGGTCCATCGAGCGCGAGCTGAACGTCTTCGACGTCGAGGGGGCTGAGCTGGTCGAGACGATCCCGATCGAGCCGCACCTGGCGCGGCACGGCATCGCCTGGCTCGGTGACAGCGACAGCGTGATCGCGACGGCGACCGGGTGGTGGTGTTCGATGCCGCGAGCCGGGAGCAGATCGCCACCGTGGAGGTCAGTGCGGTCGGCGCCCAGAAGCCGGCGTCGCTGTTCTTCGCGCCCGACGGCGCGTTCCTCGACATGGGCGCCGAGATCGGCGGCACGGTCGTCGAGATCGATAACGCGGACTGGACGATCACGCGCACCTTCGGGGCCGGTGACGGTGCGGACGGGCTCGAAATCAGCTCGGTGGTCGTAGCGCCAGCGGGCTAGCGGGCCTACGCAAACGTGGTGTGCACGGCAGTCGCGAAGCTTGGCACACGGCAGCTCGAGCCTGGAGCAGACATCTCACGCGTGCAACGTGCAGAGGGAAGGAACGTGACGACGTCTGTTTCTCTGACGGGCGGCCAGGTGCTCACGCCCCGAGGCGACCTGGAGGTCGCCGACGGGCACATGGCTGATGGCGAAATCGTCGAGAAGCCAGCAGCCGACTGCATGCGCATCGACTGCCACGGATACCGAGTGCTGCCCGGCATCGTCGACGTCCACGGCGACGCCTTCGAAGTCGAACTGCATCCGCGTCCTGGTGTCGACATCCCGTTTCCGATCGCGATGGGCTCGGTCGACCGGCAGTTGGTCGCCAACGGTATCACCACCGCCTTCCACGGCCTGACGGTTTCCTGGGAGCCCGGTGCGCGAAGTCTCGCCGCGGGGCGCCGCTTCATGGACGGGCTGCAGGCGTTGGGTCCACGCTTGATGGCCGATCATCGCATTCAATTGCGTTGGGAGGTTTTTGCTCACGAGGCCATCGACGACATCGCGCGCTGGCTCGCCCGGCACCCGACACCGGCGATCGCTTTCAACGACCACACGACCTCGACCATGGAACTGTTGAGCACCGGCCGCCACGAGAAGCTGGACCAGTGGGCGAAGCGCGCCGGCGTCACGCTGGAGCAGTACCTGCTCGAAGCCGAAAACGTCGGGCGTCGGGCGCCGGACGTTCCGGCCAAGGTCCTGGAGGTGGCCGAACTGGCCCGCCAGCACGGCGCCGCCATGTTGTCCCATGACGAACGGACCTGCGACGAGCGGGCGACCCACCGCCGCCTCGGAATGCGCGTCTGCGAGTTTCCGCTCACGCGCGAGGTCGCGGCGGAGGCCGTTGCGAACGGCGAACACGTCGTCATGGGTGGTCCGAACGTCCTGCGCGGTGGCAGCCACAAAGGGACCATGTCGGCCGAGGACGCCGTGCGCGACGGCCTGTGTACCGCGCTGGCGTCCGACTACTACTATCCAAGCCCGCTGCATGCTGCCGAGCGTCTCGTCGAGCGAGGCGTTCGGTCCCTGAGTGAGGCCTGGAGCCTCGTTTCCCGGAACCCGGCGGCGGCGATGGGTCTGCGCGACCGCGGAACCATCGAGATCGGTCGCCGTGCCGATGCCGTGGTGATCGACGGCTCGGGTCCGTGGCGCCTCGTCCACACCGTCGTCGGCGGCACCGTGACGAGCTTCGGCCGCTGACCGCTTGCGCGACGCGACCCGCTAGGATGATCGCGGAGATCAGCTCAGGGGACCACCTTCGGCCTGTAGCCGGCCAAGCCCCCTCGGGGGCGGCTACGGCTCAGTTTGACCCGAAGCGGTCATCTATCCAGTGGCAAGCGCATAATATAGATTCCGTCTGCCGGTCGTATCAAAAGACCTCGAAGCCCGAACGCTGTTTCCCGAGCACTTTCCGCTGGCCATGGAGCAATTCACGGTTCGGGCCGGGCCAACGAGCCGAGATCGAGTACAGAGATGAAAAAATACCGAACGCGGAGATCGATATGACGACCGGAGTGTTTGCAATGGTGATTGGCGCAGCCGTATTGCATGCGGCATGGAACGCGTTGGTCAAAGTGAATGCCGATCGGCTCGTCATGATAGCAATCATGATGATGAGTCAAGTTGCCGTTGCCATGCTGGTTGTCCCATTCGTCGCTGTTCCAACGTCGGAAAGCTGGCCATACATTTGGGCTTCAACCGCTTTGAACACTGCCTACTGCGTGTTTCTGATCAACGCATATCGTTATGGTGATCTGAGCCACGTCTATCCTATCTCCCGGGGTTCCGCGCCGCTCATCGTTGCGGTCATATCCGTCGCGATCGTCGGTGAAACACTGAGCCGCCAGGCTGGTCTGTCGGTTGTCGTCATCGCGCTGGGGATCATGAGCCTGACTCTTACGCGTGGCGCGGCAGGCTTCAGGGAACCCCAGGCAATGCTGTATGCCTTGGGCACGGGTGTGTTCATAGCTGGATACACGGTCGTAGATGGTTTGGGTGCCCGTCTTGCCGAAAGTGCGCACAGCTACACTTTCTGGGTCCACCTCTTCAACGGAATTCCAATAACGTTGTTGGCGCTATATCTACGAAGGGATCAAGTTTTTCTGTCGGTGCGGAAATCCTGGAAGGTCGGAGCGCTCGGGGGTATCATTTCGCTCTTGGCGTATTGGATCGTCATTTGGGCGATGACGCAGGCGCCGATGGCACTGGTCTCTGCTGTCCGGGAAACGAGCATGGTGTTCGCTGTGCTCTTGGGCGTCTTCGTCCTCAAGGAGCGCCTCGACCTGGCGCGGTTGGCATCCACAGGCATTACGTTGATCGGGACGGTAATGCTCAAGATGTCCAAATGAGCGCGGCTCCGAATTCGACCGGTAGCGGCAAGATTGGAGCATGGCGGTGAGCGGCGGCTCAGACCGCTCCCGGTCCGATCCTGGCCACGCGGTACCCGCACCGCCTCGAGCGCTGCACCAGCGGAATGCGCCGCGGCGCGAGCGCCCGCCAAGCCGTCGATCGACCGACGCCAAGGGCCCTTGGGATCGGCGTCAACGCCATGTCGCCACCGCCGATCGCCAACTGAACCCGTAGCCCCACCCGCCGGGGACGTTCGCGGCGCCCGAGCCGTCGATAGCCCAGGTGACGACGGCGTGGGAGATCGAGCGGCGATGAGGCGTGTCCTGGTGCTGGCCCTGCTCTTGGTGACCGGCGCCTGCCAAGGTGTCGGGCCGCGCCTCATCCAGGCCGACAAGGTCAACTATGCGGAAACGTTGCTCAACGCCGAGAAGCGCCAGCTCCTCTTGAACATCCTCAGGGTTCACGACGCGGACGTCCCCTCCGTCGTCATCGTCGACCAGATCGTGGCAGGCTACGAGCGCCGCCTGGGGGGCAGCATCGGCAACACCATCGCCCGGGATCTCGACTTCACGGGCGATTTCGGCGTCCGCGCCGAGGGCACTTTCGTGGACCGGCCGACCTACACCTTCAAGCCGCTGCGGGGTGCGAACTACGCCCGCGTGATCCTCCGGCCGATCCCACCGGTGGAGCTGGCCGGCCTGATCGTCGGCGGCGCCGATCTCCAGACCGCGCTCGGCTTGGCGTTGCGTCGGATCAATGGCGTGCCGAACGAGTCCACGGGCGGCACCGGCGACTTCGCCACCATCGTCCAACTGCTGGAGTCGCTCCGCGACGACGGACGGCTGGAGGTCGACTTCGAGGCCCGCGAGCGTGTCTTTCTCTCTTTTGCGCGATCGTCCGAGACGGCCGACGACCCGCGTGTGCGCGAAGTGATCGAGCGCCTCCGGCTCGACCCGGCGGCGGAGCGCTACGAGATCGTCCTCGGTGCCGTGCCACGACGGTCCGACGAGCTGGCGCTCCTCACCCGGCCCCTGATCGAGATCCTGAGCGTGGTCGCGACCGGGGTGGCCGCACCCGAGGCGCCCGAGGCGGTCGTGCCGGTGGGTGCGCCGATCCGCATTCTGAGCGAGGGCGTGCTGAGCTTGCCCTCCGACGCCTTCGTCTCGGCAACCTACAGAGGACGTCGCTATTGGATCGACGTCGACGACGTCGTGTCCAAGCGCGCCTTTTCCATGTTGTTGCTGCTCACGACCATCATCCAGCGCGACGACGCCGCGCCCCAAGCGGTGCTGACCATCCCGGTCAACTGAGTGGAAGATGCGTTGGTAGGTGCACGGATGAGGGCGCCATTCTTGCGCTCGCTCGAGGCGATTCTTCTCCATGGGGTCGGAAGTGAGCGCGAACGTGGTGAAAACGGATAGGATACGGACTGGACGATCACGCGGAGGCCGTAGGCGGGTGCGGGTTGCAGATCGGTGAGGTCGTGGTGGGGGGCGGAGGTCAGGCGGTGGACCGACATGTATGAGGTCTCGGCGACGGGGCGGACGCGCCAGCGGCAGCAGGTTGCCCGGTGAGTGAGTCGGTGCCCTGCCGACGGTCGCCGGCCGTCTACGCCATCCAGACCGCTGCGGCGGAGGGCACAGCGGTCGCGCGTCGCGTCGACCACGTCCTCGCCCGGAGCGATGCCGCCCGGGTCATGCTGGAGACGCGCCTGCCGCCTCGCGTCTACTTCCCACGCGGCGACGTGCGCACCGCACTTCGCGCCGTTCCAGGGCGACGCAGCTTCTGCCCGTTCAAGGGCGTCGCGACCTGGTGGGACGTGGCCGCTGGCGACGACGTCCTGTCGGCCGGCGCCTGGAGTTACGAGGATCCGCTCGTCGAGGGCGAGGCGGTGCGCGGCCTCGTCGCCTTCGTGTCCGCACCCGATGTCTCGATCGAGATCGACGGCGCTCCGCCTGCCGCCCCCCGGGACGCGCCGGCTTCCGGCCCCTTTTTCGACTGGCTCTTGCATGACGCACCGTTGGTGAGCACGCCAGACGGTCTCGTCGCTGCCGCGGCCGAGCAACTCCGCGCGCACGGCGTCGATGTCGTTCGGTTGAGCGCGCTGGTTTGGTCGCTGCACCCGATGACCGCGGGGCGGCACTTCGTCTGGAACCTGGGCGCGCCCGAGGTCGAGACGCGCCATGCGCCGCACACGCTCTTGGATCAGCCGGCCTTCGCCAACAGCCCCATGCGCCTCGTCGCCCAGGGTCTCGGCGGTGTGCGCGAGCGGCTGGACGCCGACCCGCCGGAATTTCCGTTCCCGGTCATGCACGAACTTCGCGCCCGCGGCATGACCGACTACGTCGCGATGCCGCTCGTGTTTTCGGACGGGCGGATCAACGTGTTGACGCTGGCGTCGGATCGCCCGGAAGGTTTCTCCACCGCCGACCTCGGCCTCGTGTTCGAGGGCTCGTTCGTGCTCGCTCGTCTGCTCGAGACGTTCTCGCTCCGGGCCAGCGCAGCGGCACTGCTCGACACCTATCTGGGTCGTGGGGCGGGTGCACGCATCCTTGCCGGCGAGGTGCGTCGCGGCGACGGCGAGACGATCGAGGCGGCCGTCCTGTTTTGCGATCTTCGCGGCTCCACCGAGCTTGCGGCACGGCTGCCACGCGATGTCTATCTCACCGCCCTCAACCGGTTCTTCGAGACGGTGACCGACTGCGTCGTGGCCGAGGGCGGCGAGGTGCTGAAATTCGTCGGCGACGGCGTGATGGCCGTGTTTCCCGTTGCCGACGATCCGGCTGCAGCGGCGCGCCACGCCGTCAGCGCGGCGCGGGCGATGGTCGAGGCCGTCACTGGCCCGGCCGACGCCCCGGCCGCGCCGCCGCTGGACTGCGCGGTGGGCCTGGCGCAGGGCGAGGTGATGTACGGCAATGTGGGCTCGCGGGAGCGGCTGGACTTCACGATCGTTGGTGCTGCCGCCAACGTCGCCACCCGGCTCTGTGACGTCGGCAAGGCTCGGGGCCGCCGAATCGTGGGAACGGCCGCGGTGGCAGAGCCCGCGGGCGGGTTCGACCCGCTCGGCCCCGTCGTGCTCCGCGGCGTTGCGGAGCCGGTCGCCGCCTTCGCCATTGGGTGAGCGCGGGAAGCCCCGGTGTCACGCCGGCAAGCAACCGAGAGATACGAGGTGACGCGGTCGTCTCCTCAGCCAATGCGATCACATCGCGTGGGACCGTCAGGCAAGTCCCGGTCGCCGCGCTTTCTTGCCGGTCAAAGATACACGGCCGTGGCGATCACGAAGAACACCAGCACGCCGACGACGTCGTTGGAGGTGGTGATGAACACCCCGGTGGCCACCGCCGGGTCGAAGCCGAGGCGGCGGAGGACCACCGGGATCATCGAGCCGATGGTCGAGGCTTGGACGGTGACGACGATCAGGGTGAGGGCGGCGGTCAGCGCCAGGAGGTGGGCGCGTTCGATCGGCACGACGAACGACAGCGCCATGATGGCGATGCCGACGATCAGGCCGATGAGGCCGCCATTGAGCGCGGCGCCGCCGATCTCGCGGAGGATGCGGCCGCCGATGTCGCCGGCCCAGAAGGCGCCGGCGGACATCGCCTGGACGGTGACGGTGGACGCCTGGATGCCGGCATTGCCGGCGAGCGACATGACGATCGGGATGAGCGTCGCCAGGATCGCCGCCTCGGTCAGCGCGTCTTCGTAGGAGCCGACGACCAGCGCCGCGATCGACGAGCCGATCAGCCCGCCGGCGAGCCAAGGGAGGCGGCGGGGTACGATCTTCAGGGGGCCGTCCGACGCGGTGGCGTCGGGCGCGAGCCCTGCCATCAGCTTGGCGTCTTCCTCGGCCTCGGCGCGGTCGATGTCGACCAGCTCTTCGGGCGTCACCCGGCCGATCAGCACACCGTCGGCGTCGACCACCGGGAGGATGTAGAGGTTCTCGCGCTCGGCGATGCGGGAGACCTCCTCGCGGTCGGTGTCGGCAGCGACCGCGGTGACGGGCGTGCGCATGACGTCGCCGACCACGGTCGTCGCCGGATTGAGGATCAGGTCCCGAACCTTGAGATAGCCGACCAGCTTGCGGTCCGCGTCGATGACGTAGACGGCATAGATGCGATCGATCTGCTCCGAGTTGCGGCGGATCTCGTCGATCAGCTGGCCGACGGTCCAGTCGGCCGGCGCTGCGACCAGCCGGCGCTGCATCAGCGCGCCGGCGCTCTCGTTCCTGTAGCCGAGCGCGGCGATGAGGTCTGCCGGCTGGTCGAGTGCCGCCAGCACGCTTTCGACGACGGAGGGCGGCGCCTCCGCCAGGAAGTCCGCGGCGTCGGCGGTGCCGAGCTTGGCGACGATCCGCGCGAGGCGCGCCCGCTGGTCGTCGTCCAGCAGGCGTTCGTTGACCGCCGGGTCGATCTCGGCCAGCACGGCGAGGCTCGGCGCGTCGGGCAAGAGCCGCAGCATCGCCCGTGCGTGCTTGGGTTTGAGTTGCAGCACCAGACGGGCAAGCTCGACCGGAGGCGCTGCAGCCAAGGTTCCGGCGAGGTCGGCGGGTGGGGCTTTCAGCGCCCCGACCAGCTCCCGCAGCGCCTCGCCATCGCCACGCGCTGCTGCGCGCACCTGGTCCCGCTCCATCGCCCGTCCCTCCGCCAGCCGGGCGGAAGGTCGGGCATCAGGGCGGCGACGGCAAGCGGGGAGGGGTGGCTCAACCGGTCTTCTTGGCGCCGCCGAGCACTTCCGCGTTCAGCCGCTTGACGTCATCGGCTGCGGTCGACACCGCGGTGATGTTCTGACTGACGTCGCGCGTGGCGGCGGTCTGTTCCTCGACGGCGGCCGCGACCGTGGTGGTCATCGTCGCGAGGTCGCCGGTGCTCGCTTCGATCGCGCGGATCGCTTCGATCACGGCGTTGGTGCACTGGGTGATCGCTTCGATCTGATGGCTGATCTCGCCGGTGGCGCGGCCGGTTTCGCCGGCAAGCGACTTCACTTCCTGAGCGACCACCGCAAAGCCGCGGCCAGCCTCGCCGGCCCGCGCCGCCTCGATGGTGGCGTTGAGCGCCAGCAGGTTGGTCTGGTCGGCGATGCCGTTGATCAAGGTTGCCGCCTTGCCGATTTCCTCGGACGCCTTCGCCAGGTCGCCGATCCGTTCGACCGATGCCGTCACGCGATCCGCCATGGTGTTCGCCAGTTCGGTGGTGCGCTGGCTCTGGACCCCAATTTCCTGGGCCGTAGCAGCCAGCTCCTCGGCGCCGGTGGCGACCGACAGCGAGCGCTCGCGGGTCTGTGTCAACATGGAGTCCAGCTCGTCGCGCAGCCGCTCCTGGCCGGTCACGACCGACCAGTTGAGCATCGGCCCGATGTAGTTGCCGCTTCGGTCGTGGATGGCCGAGATGTCGAGGCGCAGCCGCTCGTTGCCGAGGTGAATGACCGCCGAGTGCGGCAGGTTCTTCGGATCCTTCAGCACGGCGCGCGCCCGCTCGGGATGGCGGTGGAAGATGTCGAGGTTCTTGCCCACCAGCTCGCTCGGGCGGCAAGGCAGCAAGTGCGCCAGCGGCTCCAGCGTCCGAACGCTGGCGCGGTTGGCATAAGTGATGGTGAGGTCGTCCTTGTCGACCAGCATGACGTTGAGCGCCATGCCGTCGAGCATCGCCAACAGCCGGTCGACGGTCCCGTCGCGCTCGCGTTCGGCGGTGACGACGCGCCACAACAACAGGAACCGATCGACGCCGTCGTCATCCGAGCCTTCGATCATCGAAACCCGGAGTTCCAGGATCTCGTCGCCGAGGCGGATGTCGGCTTGATGCGGCAGTCGCTCGCGCGATTTGAGGACGCCGCGCGCTCGCTCGGGGAACTTGTGAAAGACGTCGATGGTCTGCCCGACCAGCGTGTCGATCCGGCACGGCAACAGGTGCTGGATCGCCGCCAGCTGGGTGTTGCTCGCCGGGTTGACGTAGTCGACCACGAGGTCGTCGGCTCGACAGGTCATGGCTGCCAACGGCAGGCCGGCCAGCAGCGGACGGTGGCCGGCGGTCTTCGTGGTCGTCTTGCGCGCGCCGAACATGCGGCATTCCCCTTCAGCTTGACGTCGAGCCGTCAGCTAATGCCGGTGAACCGTTAACAGTTCGCAAGTGCGGCTGATGGCCGGTTCGCGAGCATCTTCGACTTTCGTCGCAAAAAGCGCATGCGCCGGCAGACCGGAGCAGCACAGCACGCACTGGTTGCAGCGGCTGTCACGATGCTCTCATCGGCGTCGCGCATGGGCATCGCGGCAACCAAACGGAGGGGGGAGCCACATGACCCGTTGGAACTGGAGTCGTCGGACGTTGCTGCGCGCGTCGGCCGCCACTGGCCTCGTCGGTGCCGTGACGCCCAAACTGGCGCTGGCGCAGACGACGGTGCTGCGCGAGCGGATCGGCCTGCCCTACGGCGTGCAGACCGGCGATGTCTCTGGTGACCGGGCGATCCTCTGGGCGCGCGCGGATCGTCCGGGGCGGATGATGGTCGAGTGGTCGACCACGGAAGGTTTCCGGGACCCGCGGCAGCTCCATGGCCCGGCGGCGCTGGAGGACACCGACTACACCGCGAAGCTGGATCTGACGGGGCTGCCCGCCGACCAGACGATCTTCTATCGCGTGTCGTTCACTGATCTTGCCGATGTCAACGTCGCCAGCGAAGCGGTGAGCGGCCGCCTACGCACCCCGCCCCAGGCCAAGCGCAACGTCCGCTTCGTCTGGTCGGGCGACACCGCCGGGCAGGGTTGGGGCATCAACCCGGACTTCGGCGGCATGCGCATCTACGAGGCGATGCGCCAGGTCGAGCCCGAATTCTTCATCCACTCCGGCGACACGATCTATGCCGATGGGCCGATCGCTGCCGAAAAAGAGCAGCCCGACGGTTCTGTCTGGAAGAACGTGACGACCGAGGAGAAGTCGAAGGTCGCCGAAACCTTG
Source organism: Pseudomonadota bacterium (assembly GCA_039818825.1). GTDB lineage: Bacteria > Pseudomonadota > Alphaproteobacteria > Geminicoccales > Geminicoccaceae > JBCBTD01. Next base: position 7,636 of record JBCBTD010000058.1, on the reverse strand, counting down.
CGCGAGTTCCGCGGCAACTACGCTTACAACCTGATGGACGACAACGTCCGGGCGTTCAACGCCGAGGTTTCGATGTTCGCGCAGTGGGACGACCACGAGGTGACGAACAACTGGTATCCGACCGAGATCCTTGCCGATGACCGCTACAAGGAGACGTCGGTGGCGCTGTTGGCGGCCCGCGGCAGCCGGGCTTTCCTCGAATACATGCCGGTGCGGCCGGCCGGCGCCACCGAGACCGACCGGCTCTATCAGAGCTTCGGCTGGGGGCCTTCGCTCGACATCTTTCGTATCGACATGCGAAGCTATCGCGGCCCCAACACCACCAACGACCAGCCGGAGATGTCCGAGGTCACGGCCTTGTTGGGCCGGGCCCAGCTCGACTGGCTGAAGCAGGCGCTGGCGGCATCGGACGCGACCTGGAAGGTGATCGCCTCCGACATGCCGATCGGCCTACTGGTCCGCGACGGTGATGCCAACTTCGAGAACGGCGCCAATGGCGACGGCCCCGCACTCGGCCGTGAGCTCGAATTCGCCGAGCTTCTGACGTTCATCCGCGACCAGAACATCCAGAACGTCGTCTGGCTGACCGCAGACGTCCACTACACAGCGGCGCATCGCTACGACCCGGCGAATGCGCAGTACCAGGCGTTCGCACCGTTCTGGGAGTTCGTCTCGGGCCCGCTCAACGCCGGCACGTTCGGGCCTAACGACCTCGACAACACCTTCGGTCCGGAGGTCGTCTACCAGAACGCGCCAACAGCGGGTGAGGTCAATCTGCCGCCGAGCGCTGGCTTGCAGTTCTTCGGCCAGGTCGACATCGACGGCGAGAGCGAGATCATGACCGTCACCTTGAAGGACCTGGATGGCCAGATCTTGTTCACCCAAGAGCTGACCCCCGTGGTCTGACGCCGACCTCACTTGATCCCTGGCGGCCGCGCGCCATTCTGACGCGGGCGGCCGTCGAGGTGATTGATTTGCGCTACGTTTGGTTGGGTATCGGCTGGGGCTGCGTCGGCTTGGCGACCATCGGCGTCTGGATTCCGGGATTGCCGACGGTCCCGTTTCTGCTCGTTGCCGTGTGGGCGTTTTCGCGCGGATCGCCGGCGGCGAAAGCGTGGCTCCTCGATCACGTCCATTTCGGGCCACTGCTGCGAGACTGGTTCGAGCGCGGTGCCATTCCGCGCGCGGCAAAGCGGGCATCGGCGATCGGCATGGGTGCCAGCTACGCGATCATGGTCGCGACCGTAGGCTGGCCGGCGTGGGTGCTGGCGCTCGTCGGCGTCGGCTTCGTCTCGATCGGCGCCTACGTCTGGTCGCGGCCGGAGCCGACGGCGCAGCCCTGAGTCGGTCGTTCAGGCATTCGCGACGAAGCGTGCGACCGACGGTCTGCGCGGCACCGTTGCCAGGAACAGCGCCAGTACGATCCCGAGGCGTAGGAAGTCGACGACGCGTGCCATGGCACTCTCCTTCGATCTGCCGGAAGTACGCGGTGCCAAGCGCGCCGGATCAGTCGGCGTGGCCGCCCATCCGGAGGATCAGCGCCCACGCGGCGTCGCTGATCGGCATCACCGACAACCGCGACTGCCTGACCAGGGCCAAGTCCTGCAAGCTCGCCTCGGCCTTGACCGCCGCCAGGGAGACCGGCTCGGGCAAGGGGGCCACGGGTTCGACCTCGATCAGCACGAATTTCTCCTTCGGGTCGTCGCTGGCCGGATAGGCTTCGCGGACGATGCGCATGATGCCGACCACCGCAGGGTCCTTCATCGAGCGGTAGAAGAACGCCTCGTCGCCTACCTGCATCGCCCGCATGTTGGCGGCCGCCTGGAAGTTGCGCACGCCGTCCCAGACCGTTCGCCCGTCAGCGACGAACCGTTCCCACGAGTAGTCGCCCGGTTCGGTCTTCAAGAGCCAATGAGCCATCGTCCTGTTCCTTCCTCCGCGGCGGCCAACACCGATGGTCACGGAAGGCTCAGGTTGTCATGGTGCGCGCGGCGGCTGTCCAGCCGTTCGGTTGGCGGATTCTGCCCACGTGCTGCCGTGCCGGGGCCGAAAAGGAGCACGACTTGGCGAGCAGCACGGCTGACGCCGCGGTGGCGTCGACGCGCCGAGCCACGACGATCGGTTTCGGCGCCGTGCTGTTGTGGGCACTGCTGGCGCCGCTCGGCGTGCTCACCGCCGGCCTGCCGCCGTTCTTGACCACCGGGCTCGCGTTCCTCGTGGCGGCGGCGGTCGGTTTCGCCGCTCTCGCGCGTCGTGGCCGATCCTGGCGTACGGCCTTCGCTCCTGCCGGTTGGCCGTGGGTGGTCGGTGTCGGCGGCTTGTTCGGCTTCCATGCGCTCTACTTCACCAGCCTGCGCTATGCGCCGGCGGTCGAAGCGAGCCTGATCACCTATCTCTGGCCGCTGTTGATCGTCCTCCTGCAGGCGTTGCTGCCTGGCGGCGCGCTGGCGCCGCGGCACTTGGTCGGCGCACTGATGGGCCTCTCAGGGACCGTCATCCTGGTCAGCCGCGACGGCCCTTTGGCGTTCAGCGCCGACGCCTGGGTCGGGTACCTCGCCGCGGGAGCTGCCGCCCTCACTTGGGGAACCTACTCCGTGGTCAACCGGCTGGTGGGGAAGGGCCTGACGAGCGACGCGGTAACCGGGTTCTGTACCGTCACGGCGGCGTTGGCTCTGGCGGCGCATCTGTTGGTCGAGCCGACGCCCGTGCCAGGTCCTTGGGCTTGGCTCGCCGTGATTGGCCTGGGCCTCGGCCCTGTCGGCCTCGCCTTCTTCCTTTGGGATCACGGCACCAAGCACGGTGATCTCAGAGTGCTCGGCGTGTCGGCCTATGCGGCGCCGCTTCTGTCCACCCTGATCCTCGTCGCCGTGGGCCTCGCCGCAGCGACGCCCGGGCTGGCACTGGCCGTGTTGCTGATCGTCGGCGGCGCCGCTTGGGCGTCCGATCGGGCGTGGCGCGTTGGCCGTCGCGGCTGACGGCCGGGGCACCGGCGCCGTCGATCAGCGGTGTGGACGTTCCACTGTGTAGAGGTGCTGGGCGGCGCCGACGCCGCGGAGCGCGTAGCGGCCGAGGCCGACCAAGCGGTCGCAGACAGTGCCCGCGGCGGCGTGGAAGGCCGCGGAGACGATGATGTCTTGTTCCAAGGAGCGGCAAATGTCGCAAAGCCGCGCCGCTTCGTTCACGGCAGGACCGATGACGGTGAAGTCGAGCCGGTTGGGCGAGCCGACATTGCCGTAGAAGACGTCGCCCCGATGCAGCGCCACGCGAAGCCGGCTGACCGGCAGGCCGTCGGCGGCGCGTGCCTGACTGAGGTTGGCCGTGGCGTCGACCGCGGCGACGGCGGCTGCGAGGGCGCGGTCCGCCGCATCGGCACCGGCCGCGAGATCGAATGCCGCGAGCATGCCGTCGCCGATGAACTTGAGCACCTGGCCGCCTTCGGCTTCGATGGCACGAGCCGTGACCTCGGCGTAGGCGTTGAGCAGATCGATCATCCGCTCGCGCGGCTCCTGGTCACTGAGCTTGGTGAACCCTTCGAGGTCCGACGACCAGAGGATGGCGTCGAGCGACTGCGCGACGCCGCGCTGAATCTCGCCGGCCAGGACACGCTGCGCCGCGTCGCGCCCGAGATAGGTCTCCAGCAGTTGCCGCGTCGTCCAGCTCAGGCTGTGGGATTTGAGCGCGATTTCCAGCGACGGTAGCAGGTCCTCGAGCCAGGCGACGTGCTCGTCGGTGAAGCCGTCCGCGCGGTCGGTGGTCCACGACGTCATGATGCCTTCGCCGGCACCCTCGTCGGGAAACCAGGTCTTGTAGGCAAGGTAGTCGGTGGCGCCGCGCGCCTGCATGTCGCGGAGCATCGGGTAGTTCAGGGACGGCGAGCTGTGGTCCAGGCGGTGGCGGACGGAGCGCTGGTCGCCCAAGTAGAGGGCGTAGAGGGGACTTTGAAGCCACTCGTTGCGGTCGTCGAACTCGGACGGTTGGCGCAGATGTTCGGTGACCTTGGCCGTGCCTTCGCCACGGACCCAGGCAAAGCTCCGCGCCTCCAGTGTGGGATGCAGGCTCGCCAGGGTCGCGAAGCCGCGCCACAGAGGGAAGCCGGCCGCGAGGGCTCGTTCGGCGAAACCTTCGAGCAGCGTTTCGCCGTTGGCGCCGTCCGTGGCGGTCTGGGCGGTCCAGCGAGCGATGGCGTGGCGTGCGGTCGGGGTCAAGGCTCGATCCGAGTCGCCGGCGGGCATTCTGCCGTGGTGCGCCGGAGCCGTTCACGGTGCAACACGTAAAGGCCGCTGCCGGCGATCAGGAGAGCACCTGCGAAGGTCCAGCCGTCGGGAAGATCGCCGAACAGCGCGAAGCCGACCAGGGTCGCCCACAGCAGCTGCAGGTAGCTGAAGGCCGTGACGAAGGAGGCTTGGGCACGGACCAGCGCCGCGGTCATGGCCAAGTGACCGCCGGCGGCGAACAGCCCGGCGAGCGCCAGCCGCGCCCAGCCGGCCAAGTCCGGCGCCACCCAGTCGAACGGGACGACCGCGCTCGAGACCGCCGTGCCGACGAAGCTGGCGTAGAAGAGGCTCACCACCGGTGGCGCCTTGTCGCCGACGACGCGGGTCAGGATCTGGTAGCAGGCGTAGGCGAAGGCGGCGAGAACCGCCACCGATGCGGCCCAGTGGAACGCGCCGAGGCCGGGGCGGACGATGACCAACGCGCCGAGCAGCCCGACGCCCACGGCCGCCCACCGCCGCGGTCCGACACGCTCGCCGAGCACCAGCGCCGCCAGTCCGGTGACGATCATCGGCGTGAGGAACATGATCGACGCGACCTCGGCGAGCTGGAGGTAGCGCAGCGGGATGAACGTCAGCACCGTGGCGGCGAAGATCAACAGCGAGCGGGCGAGCTGGACGCCCGGCCGCGCCGTCGTCCGCACCTCCGCCAGCCGGCCGCTGGCGGCGAGCAGCGCCAGCACCAACAGGAAGTGGGTGGCGTAGCGGCCCCAGACGATCTGCGCGGTATCGAACTCGGCCGCGAGCACTTTGACGGTCGAACTCATGCCGACGAAGCAGGCCGTGGCCACGACCATCAGCGCGGCCGCCTCGAGATTGCGGTTCGGCGAGTCGGCGCGGAACGAGGTTCGGCTCAACATCGGGCGGTGGGGGCTTGACGGTCGGACATCGTACTCTCGCCGGATCGAGCCGCTGCGGATGGCGACGCGCTTCGATCCGATGTCATCTTTGCCGTCGCCGGCTCCGGCGACAACGCCGGCGGACGGCGGTCAGCCTTGCGGCTGGAAGCGCCTGACCCAATCCTCGACCCGGCTGCGGTTGGTGCCGAAGTCGGAGTAGCCGTAGACCGACCGGCTGTAGAGGCAGACGGTCGATCCGGTCGGGGGGCGATCGACGAAGTCGACCTGGACGATGTCGGGAAAGCGCAGGACCTGCGTCCGCTGAACGTACAGATAGCGATGGCGGTCTGGCTCGGCCCCGACCCGCGTGGTTCGTGGTTCCTCCGCGAGGTTCGCGAGCCACGTCCGCTCCAGCTCGACGCGGGGCACCTCGTAGGTCGGCGGTTCGGCGTCCGGTGTCGCCCGGGTCAGGTCGGCCGGGCAGAGCAGGTAGGTGTTCGGACTGTCCGGCCGCTCCAGCGTCGCCAAATCGACGAATGCCGGTTGGCCGGCGCTACAACCGGTCAGGAACGCGAACAGGGGCAGAGCCAGTCTCCAGCGCATGGTGTGAGGGTGGCCGAGCGCCGGCAGCAGGACAAGGGGTCAGCCGCGCACGTGCAGCCGCTCGATCGCCGTGGCGAGCCCGCTCGCCAGGTCGATGGTGACCACGACGCCCCAGAGCTCGGCGGGACCGCTCGCGGGTTCCAGGCGTGGACCGGGCACGTCGCTGGTGAAACGGCGGACCGAGCCCGCCTTGTCCATGCCGATCACGCTGTCGTAGTCGCCGCACATGCCGAGGTCGGTGACGTAGGCGGTGCCGCCGGGCAGGAGCCGGGCGTCGGCGGTCGGGCAGTGGGTGTGGGTGCCGGCCACCAGGGTCACCCGGCCATCCAGGTGATGGCCGAGCGCCTGCTTTTCGGCCGTGATCTCCGCGTGCACGTCGACCACGACCACCAGGCGTGGTCCGAGGGGTAGCCGAGCGAGGATCTCGTCCATCGTCCGGAACGGATCGTCGGCGGGCTTCATGTGGACGCGGCCGAGCACCTGGACCACAGCCACCCGCACGCCGGTGGGTGTCTCGACGGCGGTCCAGCCGCGGCCGGGCGTGGAGGGGACCAGGTTGGCGGGCCGGACCAGCCGGGCATCACCATCGATGTGCGCGATCAGGTCGCGTTGGTCGAACAGATGGTTGCCAGTGGTGATGACGTCGGTGCCGGCAGCGTAGAGCGCTTCGCAGATCTTCGGCGTGATGCCGAAGCCGCCGGCCGCGTTCTCGCCGTTGACGATCACCACGTCCGCCCTGGTCGCTTGGCGCAACTCGGGCAGCCGTTCGATCAACAGCTCGCGGCCGTTGCGCCCGACGACGTCACCCAATTGGAGCAGTCTCAAGCGCCCGGGCTCGCGTCGAACGATCTCAGCTGGACGTCGGTGACGAGATGGGTCAGCGGCTGGTCGAAGCGGTCGCGGGGCAGCCGGGTGACCACCTGCGCCTCGAAGGCAACGCCGACCACCAGGGCCGGTCGGTCGCCGGCCAGGGTCCGGTCGTAGTAGCCGCCGCCGTAGCCGAGGCGGTATCCGTCGAGATCCGCCGCCAGCAACGGGACGAGCAGAACGTCCGGCGTGCCGGAAAGCGCGTCGGCCGCGGGCTCTTGGACGCCGAAGGCGCCGGCGATCAGCGCTGTGCCCGGCGTCCAGCGATGAAAGGTGAGCGGCGCATCTGGCCCTTGGACCCGAGGTAGGAGCACGGCCCCGCCGGCCCGGTGCCAGTCGACCAGCGCCGGTCGCAGGTCGACTTCGTCGTGCAACGGCCAGAACCCGGCGAGGACCCGTCCGTCCGGAGCACCGAGCAGCCGGGCCAGCCGGTCGCAAACCATCTTCGCCGCACGCTTGCGCATGGCCGCCGAGAGTCGGGCGCGCCGATCCTTCGCCGCGCGACGGGCCGCCCGTTTGGCGCCTCGAAGGTCCACGGGCGGCAGGATCGTCGGTATGGGCGTGGAGCGGCGGGAGCCAGCACAGCCGTTGGTCATTGATCGCCCCTGGGACCTGCAGCGCAGGTGGGCGCCGTGTGCGAGTGGCCAGAACCACCGCAGGGACAGCTCCCGTTGGAACGAATTAGGCCCAGAGAATGAATCGAGACCTGACGCGCAAGCCAGCCCCCACCGCAGTGCAACTTAGGTGGTCTCCAGCTGCGCGGCAATCTCCTCGATGCGCTTGGCCACTCGGTCGAGGGCGCCGGAGGCGCGCTCGCCGACGTCGTCGATGCGCACGCGAAGCGCCTCGATCTCGTCTCGCGCGTCGGCCAGCTCGTCGGCGATCAAGAGGCTGGTCAGCACCAGGATGCGCTGATCGTTGGGAACGCCGGTGGTCCGCGACGCCTCGGTGAGGCGGCGATCCAGATACGAGGCAACCTGGCGCAGCCGATGCTCCTGCCCACGGTCGAGGTCCGCATTCAAGGGCGGAGCCACACGCTGAATTGCGACACCGGGC
>JBCBTD010000057.1:0-24420 GCA_039818825.1 Pseudomonadota bacterium | reverse complement strand
GCTCGGCTTGCACCCAAGTCAGGAGATGCAGGGGCTGCAATCGTGCCGATCGGGCTAGCGACGCCGACGTCCGTCGGCACCACTTCCACCAGCCAGGAGGTGAAAGCCCGCCCAAGGTCGAGTTCGACCCACCAAGAGAAGCGGACCACCCGTCCGCATCTGCTCGGATCGGTCCGGCATCGACCCGCCGCAGCAAATCCCGCGCCGCTCGATGGCCATCGGCGGCTTCGGACGGGGAACGGTCCTTGGTCGACGCCAGCCGCATGGGCCCTCTCGACCCATCGTCGCTCTCAATGCAAAGCACGGCATCTTGAAACGGAGGACGGAAACCGGACTTTTGCTGCACCAACGGCCTCATCATGCCACGATACAGGAAGCCGACACGACCTGTTCATAACTCACGATAGAAATGGCTGTGACAGTTGGAGAGCGGGTTTTTTTTTTGGGTGTCGGCGGTGATGCGCTCTCTGCTACGTCTTCTCGGATGTGAAGGAAATTGATGAATAATCTAGTGTGGACAGTACTAGGCCTATTTATCGGAGCTTGTTCCACGCTTTGGATCGTAAAAGAACGTGCACATTGGCTAGCTTCGTTGGAATTTGAACTCAATACGCCGCCTGTGCCGCTTTCAATTCTTGATGAAATTCGTAAAGCTGAAAGTTCGTCATACGCAGAGCGATCGATAGTGCGACGTTTAGTCGAAGAGGGGCAGGATGTTCTGGTCTTTGCTTCTCCGGAAATCGCTTATAGAATGAATTTTTCGGTAGGGCGCTACCGGATCAAGGCAAAAACCATCGAAGATATCTTGCCTTGGGCCATTGAGCAGCGTTTCGTCGTGCTTGAAGACACAAGCCCAACGAGCTTTGCCCATGCTCTTGCGTATTTTTCCGAACAACCTGTATTAAATGATTGGCAAGCCGGGACTTACCTAGAATGGCTAAAGCAGGATCATCCAATGATGATTGATCTGGCGTGGTCATATATCGCAGCCAGTCCGGAACTTGTGGCGAAGCTGTACTCTGGTTACATGGGCGCAGGCGGCGCGTGGGAATTGTGGCGAGAGAACCTCGCCCCGGGACCGGTCGCAAAGCAACGCCTGGGATTGAAGTGAAAGCTCGGTATCTTACCTCAGCACCCACTACAAACCAGCTGTTCAACACGCTAGGTCAAACTGGGGCAAAGGCCGCATTTTACCAACAGCCAAAAGAAGCGTCTTTGTCTCAAAAAGGCCGGAAGGAGGCATAGGGTGCGTGCGTGGACGCGACCTAAGACCCTCGATTAGCGGACTGCCGCCGCGCGGGCCGCCGTCTTGGACAAAGGTCGGCGCTTCGATCGGCAGCGGGCTGCCACTGATGGGTAAGTCTCCAATAAGGAGTTCCATTCTCGACATCGTAACGCCCCCGCACGTGGGCGGAACAAGTTCGAGGTCCGCCCGCAGAGGACAAAGAAGGCAGTCTGGCTGACGCTGTCACCTCACGACTCAGAACATCAAAAAACTAGACTCGCAGTTCTATTCTGTCGCCATGAACAGCTCTTCCGTATTGGGAATGCCAGCAACATGCATACGCTGTTTTACATCTTTTTTCTTTAAACTACGATTAATCCAATTCTCATAGTCTTCGATTTTTTTCGCTACTACACAATCTAAGTGGCGAAACTGCGGCGAATCCGTGCAGAACGCGAAAGATCTCTGCCATCCGTAGAGTTTTCGCCCAATTGTCTGCAGAACGGCACCTTTCGCGTATCTTGGGTCAACCTTTTTTCCATCACGTAAAAATTCGCTAATTGCAGCTTTCGAAGCTGAAAGTATTTCTCTAGTGTCCTTGATGATACGCCTTATAGATGACGTGCTCGGGACACATCGGTGGGGCTGTAGCGTGCATCCGAGAAAATCAAAGCTATCGCTGCATCGCCCCTGCGCTGCTTTGTCCGACCCGGGTACGGGTTGATACAGAGAAAAGCCGAAACAACTAAGTCGAGTGTGCGCAAGATTGACTGCCTCCTCGATTTTCTTTTGAGTAGAAGCGATCATGAGTAGATCGTTGATGTATCGTACAGAAGTTATGCCATTATTGTTTAGCTCATGATCAAAGTCAAAAAGTAGGATGTTTCCAGCCAAAGCGGAGAGCGACGAACCTTGAGCTACGCCAATTCCACCTGACGGAAATAGCTTCGCGTAGGTGTAAAGCTCGTCCTCGTTAGCCAGCTCCACCTTGAGCGCTTGAGCGAACAAATCGGCCAAACGATCATCTTGCGTCTCTCTACGAACAAAATCAACAATACCCTGCGTTGGAATTTTCGTGAAGAACGCCTTAATATCAGACTGAAAAAAATAATGTCCGCCTTTGTCAATTGCGGAGCGAATAGATTCGATCGCAGGGCGAACGCCGCCGTAGGGGCGGAGAAGCCCACCGACGCCAAACTTTGATCGGTTGATCTCATTGATCTTGCCCAGGCGTGGGTCATGGGTGCTTTCGTAGCGCGTGTCGATATCGCGCGCATTACGCATGCGTCTCGGCTGGAGGACCTGGAGGATAGCACGCTGGGCGACGCGATTGCGGAGTGTCCCAATCGCTATTGGCCTTGGATCCTTGCCTGCCGCGAGACGCTTCTTTTTGTCTTTAAGCGATCCGGTTACGGCATCGAAGACAAAGCGGTTTTCGCGAAGCTGCCTGCCAATCGTGTGTATATGCGTTTGATGTCGATGTTCGAACTCAGCGGCCTGGCCCCGGATTTCGTTGTTCGGGGAGTGCAGCGCACTGCGCTTCACATGACGCCAAGCTGCGAAGAGATTCTGCTCGCTACGCATCTCATCAAATAACGACTTATGCGATCTTCGCTCGGGGCCCCCGCTCATACCGATCCCGACCGTTGACGGCACCCATCCACTGCGCACGGCATTGCCGCGACGACAGACACCTCAGCGGCGAAGCCGACCTCGGCGTGGTCACCTCGGCTCACGATCCGCGTGGAAAGACCCACCTTCACGTCAGTCACCGTGACGACCATGGACGCTGCGGCGAGCACGCAAGCGAGCACGCCGGACAGCCAGCTCACACAAGCCGGTTTTTGGGGAGGATATCACGCATTTCCGCACCTTCGACCCTACCAGGTTTTTGGCAACGTCAAACGCTTTCCGCCCCGGCCGAGCCCGCCGCGTCAAACGCTTGTCAGCTGCCTTGGGGCCATCGATCGATGGGGTATTCGCAGCCTTCAAAGCAACGGTCGGGCGTCGACCATCCACTGCGCACGGCATTGCCGCGACGACAGACACCTCAGCGGCGAAGCCGACCTCGGCGTGGTCACCTCGGCTCACGATCCGCGTGGAAAGACCCACCTTCACGTCAGTCACCGTGACTTCAGCGGATTGCCACGTAACATGGGCAATGAGCGACAGAACATCAAGTGTAGCCAGCAGTCCCAAGCCGACGAGCGTCGAGCACGAGCGCGATCATCCCTTCGGGTCGCGAGGAGCCCAAGCGGCAGTCAGCTACACGTACCACCAGACCGGTGGTGCGCCTCGGTGCCGGGCTCGCGACAACGCTCATTGCGGCCGGCGCAGTGTCAGAAGAGGATTTCCTTCTTCGACAGGTGCCGCCCGCTCCGGCAGCCTAGCGTTCGGGAGGTTACGGAGCGGGCGAGCGAGGCACCCTTTTTCTGACACCCCTCTTGACCGCTCTGCGCCGACCAGCGGGCCTCCGCGGCACCCGTGTCGATTTCCGCTCCCCGTCCATAGCGCCTTTGCGAGACGACCGCGGAATCGCCGACCTGGAGGCCGGGCGGCCCTCCACCTTCGGCATTGCTGCAGACTTGCCCGCGCTCCTCGACCGGCTCGCCGCGGGCGTGATCCACCGTTGAAGCGGCGCATCAAGCAGGCTTGCGTGCTATAGGTGGGCGGTGCCCGCCAGCAAACGAACGAGGGCCGAAGCCCGATGCACCCGCTTCTTGCCGCCAAGCAGAACGAGCTGGCCGACCTGTGCCGGCGCTTCGGCGTGCGTCGGCTGGAGGTGTTCGGCTCGGCGGCGAGGACCGCCGACTTCGACCCGCTGAGCAGCGACGTCGATTTCCTGGTCGAGCTCGACGCCGATCGCCGCGGTCTCACCACGTTCCTCGACCTCAAGGACGCGCTCGAGGCGCTGCTGGGGAGGCCTGTGGACCTGGTCGAGCGCACTGCCGTGGAGGCGAGCCGCAATCCCATCCGCCGTCGCCTCATCCTGGGCGAAGCGCAGGCGATCTATGCCGCCTGAGATCGCGCCGCGCGACCGGGCACTGCTGCTCGATATGCTGCTCGCCGCCCGCGACGCCCGGAGTTTCGTTGCGGATCTCGACGAGGCCGGTTTCGTCGACAGCCGACTGCACCAGAACGCGGTGATCCGCGCGCTGGAGATCATCGGCGAGGCCGCGGGCAAGGTCTCGCCCGGTGCGCGGGACACCCTCGTCGCCATCCCCTGGCGCGAGGTGATCGGGATGCGGCACCGGCTCATCCATGGCTACGCCGACGTGAGCCTCGACGTCGTCTGGGCCACGGTGCGCGACGAGCTGCCGGCGCTTGTTACCACCCTGGAAAGCGTGATCCCCGCAGCCGACGATCCCGAGCTCTCGACTTGAGGAGCCGCGCGCAAGGGTCGCCGTCACCGCGCCGTTAGGCAGGGCCTTTCGGCCCTCGCGGGCAAGGCGACCGCGTTGCGGCTGCGGCGGGCCGGACCCTCCGGCCTTCCTCTGCTGCGCGCCGTGCAGGCCGGTTTCCCGCCCGCCTCCGACCTTGCCCGCTTCACCCCGCTCCCCGGCGCGGGCCTCGCCGCCCGATGCGTTCGCACCGGCGCGAACGCCTCATCCGGGAGACCCGATCCATGATCGACCACATTCCCTTGACCAAGCTCACGCTGTAGAAGGCCAACGTGCGGCGTGGCCACAGCGATGCCGCGGCCGATGCCCAGCTGGAAGCGTCCATCCGGGCACTCGGCGTGCTGCACAACCTCGTCGTCGTTCCCAACGGCAGCCCCGACGCCTTCGAGGTGGTAGCGGGCACCAGACGGCTGAGGGCGCTGCAACGCATCCATGGCCCCGGAGCCGAGGTGACCGTCCCGTGCGAGGTGCTGGCCCCCGACGACGGCGTCGAGGCATCGCTCGCCGAGAACGTCACGCGGCTCGACATGCATCCCTTGGATGCCTGCGAAGCCTTCGGCCGGCTGGTGAAGGCCGGCAAGGACACGGCGGAGATCGCCGCGCGCTTCGGCGTCAGCGAGCGCTATGTCGAGCAGCGGCTGCGGCTCGCGGGCCTGCACCAGGAGGTCAAGAAGGCGCTGCGCGACGGCAGCCTGGAGCTGAGCGCCGCCGTCGCGTTCACCGTGGCGCCCAAGGCCGACCAGAAGGCCGCCTTAGACAAGCTGACGGCGTCCGGCTGGGCGATCAGCGCCTACAACGTCAAGCGCATGCTGCTCGACGCCTGGATCGACGCCGGCCACGCGCTGTTCGACGTGGCGAGCCTGCCGGCGCACGCCGTGCGCCGCGACCTGTTCGCCGAGGAGGTGTTCGTCGAGCGCGGCGTCTTCATGGCACGGCAGCGCGAGGTGATCGACGAGCGTGCGGCTCAGCTTCGCGCCGAGGGCTGGGGCTGGGTCGAGGTCGTCGAGGGGCCGCTGGACCCGAAGCGGCAGAGCCAGCTGGCCCGCGAGCAAGGCGACCTCCCCGCGGCGGTGCAGAGCGCGATCGCGACGCTGGTCGCCGAGCACGACCGGTTGATGACCGAACTCGAAGCCTTGGACGATGGCGAGCACGAACCGACGTCGGACCTGACCGCCAAGGCCGAGGCCATGGAGGCGCGGCTCGGCGAGATCGACCACCGCATCGCCGAACTGGAGGACACGCCCGTCGAGTTCGGCGAGGAGCAACGGCTGCGCTGCGGCGTGCTGATCCTCGTCGACATCCAGGGACGCGTGCGGGAGGAGCACGGTCTCTACGACAGGAAGGAGCGGGAGAAGGCGGCCAAGGCCGCGCAGAAGGCCGAGGCCAAGAACAAGGCCAAGGCGAAGAGCAACGGCAGTGCGCAGCCGGCCGACACGCCGTCGAGCGAGGCACCTTCGGCGACTGAAGCGACGCCGGTCGGCAGCGTCGAGGCCGAGCCCGAGGACGGCCCGAGCAACGCCCGTTGCGACGCGGCAGCCGTGCACCATTTGGCCCTCGCGTTGCGCGCCGAGGTCGCGGTTTCGCCCCGGCAGGCGATGATCCTCGTCATCCTCGCGCTGCACGAACGGGTTCGCAGTGCCGCTGTCGACTTCGGCCGCGGCGGCAAGCCCAACACCACGACCATGGCTGCGAACGCCTTCGACGCCCCGACCTGGGGCTACGACACCAACCGCGCAGGGAGGGTGTTGGAGACCGCGCTCGCCGGGAGCGATGTGCTCGCCGGCACCGCGTGGGAACGGCTCGACGACGGCGAGGCCTACCGTATCCTCCAAGCACTCGATGACGACGCCCTCGGCAGGCTGTTCGCCGCCCTGGTCGCGGCGAGCCTGACGCAGGTCGGCAACGAGCCGAAACCTGCTTCCTTGCTGGCTGCGATGGCCGAGGCTCTCAGGCCCGATCTCCGGGGTTGCTGGACACCGGGCGAAGGCTGGATCGGCCGGCACACCAAGGCGCAGCTGCTCGCCATCACCCACGAGCTGACCGGCCACGAGCCGCCGGCTTCGCTCGCGGCCAAGAAGAAGCCCGAGTTGGTCGCGCACGTGGTCGCGATCCTCGCGGAAGGAGCGAAGCAAGGCTTCGACGATCCGGCGCTCAACGCACGCGTCAACGCGTGGCTGCCCGCCTCCGTCCGCTTCGGCCAAGCCGAGGCCTGAAGCTCATCGAGCGGCGCCCCGAACGGGCGCCGCACCTGCCTCCGACGACACGAGAAGGGCCGGCCCGCCCTCGCCGGCAAGGCAACCGCCTTTGGCGGCTGCGGCCGCGGTCTCCCCGACCTTCCTCCGCTGCGCTCCGTGCAGGCCGGGCGATCCCCCACCGCGGCCTCGGCCTTGCCGGCTTCACCCCGCTCACCGGCGCGGGGCCTCGCCGCTCCGGTGCGTGTGCACCGGAGCACAGCAAGCGAGGAGGAAGACCCGATGGCCACCGCCACCAAGACGCGCAGCGCCGCCAAGGCGAAGGGCAAGACCGCGGCTGCGACGGACGCGGCACCGGTCGAGCGCAAGGACGTCTATACCCGCATCACCGAGACCATCGTCCGCCAGTTGGAAGCGGGCACGCGACCCTGGCACCAACCCTGGAGCAGCGGCCATGCCGCCGGGCCGATCAGCCGGCCGCTCCGCCACGACGGCACGCCCTATCGCGGCATCAACGTGCTCATGCTCTGGATCGCGGCGATGGAACGCGGCTTCGCCGCTCCCTTGTGGATGACCTACCGCCAGGCACTGAAGCTCGGCGGGCATGTCCGCAAGGGCGAGACCTCGACGCTGGTTGCCTACGCCGACCGCTTCCGCTGGACGAAGACCGACGAGGAAGGCGACGAGCAGACCCTCGAGCGGTGGTTCTGGAAGGGCTACCTGGTCTTCAACGTGCAGCAGATCGACGGCCTGCCCGGGCACTACTACGCGCTCGCCAAGACCGAGACCCTGGCCGAGAGCGAGCGCGTCGGCCGCGTCGGCCGCGTCGAGAGCTTCGTCGAGCACACGGGTGCCGTGGTCCAGACGAGCGGCACTCTCGCCGCCTACCGGCTCGACAAAGACGTGGTGCTCATGCCGCCGTTCCCGTCCTTCGCCGACGCCGGGAGCTACTACGCGACCCTGCTGCACGAGCTCACGCACTGGACTCGCCATTCGTCCAGGCTCGACCGTGACCTCGGGCGCAAGAAGTGGGGCGACGCCGGCTATGCCATGGAGGAACTCGTCGCCGAGATGGCCGCCGCGTTCCTCTGCGCCGACCTCGCCGTCTCGCCCGTCGTGCGCGACGATCACGCCGGCTACATCGCCAGCTGGCTGCAGGTCCTGAAGAACGACAACCGCGCCGTCTTCACCGCTGCCGCGCACGCCCAGCGCGCCGCCGACTTCCTCTGGAAGCTGCAGCCGGCAACCACCGAGCCGACGGCTGACGAGGAGGAGCAGGACCAGCTCGTCTGAGCGAACCACGCCCACCCACTCGGGTCGCCGGCTCCGCCGGCGGCCCTTCTGGTTGTCGATCCCTTATCTTGTGTCTAGAGGCGTCGATCATCACTATATGTTGAGAGTCGTGGGTCGCTCGCAGCATCGTTCCCTTCCTCGTCCTCCGGCTCGCGGCTCGAGGTTCCCTGTCACTCCTCGAGGAGGTCGCCATGAGTCTGCTACGCCGCATCGGTGCCGGTGAGGACGCCAAGTCCATCCGTGCCCGTATCCCCGCCGACCTCGTCGACGCCCTCGACGCCTTCGACCGCGATGCCAAGCGCCAAGGCTTCGAGTTCCGCCGCGACGACATCGTCGCCGACGCGCTGAGGAAGGCGCTCGCCAAGGCCCGCGCCGAACTCGACAAGCTGGCCGGTGACGACGCCGGGTTGGAGGGCGGTTCCGTTGCTCGTCGACAGGCCAATCCGCCGAAGAAAGATGGCACGGAGGATGGCGGTGAGGACGCGTCCAAGACCGAGGGTCAGGATCACGGTGCTACCGAGTCAGAATCCACGGAGACGGTCGACCGTCTCGATCTTTGACGCGCCGCACGTCGCCCCATCTGACCACGTCAGCATCGAGAATGGAGTCGGGAAGGCCGCTCGCTTCCTCGACGCTCCGGCCGCGGCAAGGCGACACCTAAGGATCGATGTAAGCGGCGCCTGAGGTGCGGCCCAACGACGTCGGTAGGCCCCCGCCAACCGGAGCTCGTCCGGATCGCCTCCGGGCTCGCTTGCACGCCCCAGCTGCGCTGGGGCCCCGAACGGCGAGCAGCACACAACACGCACCGGCTGGTGCTCTTTTGACCGGCAGCGATTTCAACAGCTTGGAAGCCTGGCGGGTAAATCGACGCGCGTCTGATACATGATACCTCATCATGCGTCATTTTAAGCAGCAGCGTTTCTGTGGATTTCGAGTCGCACACATCAGTATAGCGCGTTCCGGTGCTGATTTGAGCACTTGCGTCAGCCGCATCGTCAGCGCAGACTCACGTCGTCGCTGGCGTACGGGCGCGAGGGTTTCACCATGGAAACTCGCGAACGCCGCACCTTGTACCTGCCTACTCACGTCGACCAACGCATCGTCGAGCTGGCTGCCCAGCGCGGCCACTCCTTCGCCACCCAGGCGCGGGCGATGCTCATCGACAGCATCGAGCAGCGGCGCACGAACGGGTCGGCCGGCAGGTCGGATCTGGCCCGGCTCGACGAGCGCATCGATCATCTGGAGACGTTGCAGCGCGAGCTGCTCCGCACGCTGCGGGTACGGGGCAAGCTCGAGCTCCAGCTTCTGGCGGGGCTTCGCGCGGTGCTGCAGGAGCTTGCCGAGGGAAGCATCGATCCAGCCCACCGTGCGGCCTGGCTGCAGAAGCTCGACGCCCGTCGCAACGCCGAGATGGAGGCGATCCTGGTCGAGCTGGAAGCCCGGCTGGAGGACGGCCGATGAACACCCACGAGGCGCGGCTCGGTACCGACTTCGTCCGTGGCATGGGGCTCTGGCGCCGCCAGACCCAGAGCCAGCTGCAGTCGTGGACCGCGCTCGTCGCCAGCGGTGTCGTCGCCGGTCTCGTGGTGGCGATCCTGGTCCTGGTCTGGCAGCACGGCGCCTACCGGCTGGTCGCCATGCCGACGTTCCACGTCGCGACGTTGCTGGCGGGTTCGACCATCTCCAGTGAGATCGCCCTGCCGGTCTGGACCAGCGGCGGCTGGCAGGGCTGGCTGCCGGCGGCGATCGCCAACGACGACTGGTTCGTCGGCAATGCCGGCCGCGTGTCCCGGAGCCTACTACCGGCGCTGGGTCTTGCCGCTTCGACCATGGCCATCATCGTCGTTGGTGGTGTCTTCATCGCCCGTCGCCTCGGGCGACGGGCGCGAACGCTGCATCGCTTCCGTGGCCGCGAAGTCGTGCCGGCGAGGGCGCTCGCACGGCAGGTTCGCCGGCGGGGGCAAGCGAGCGACGTCACGATCGGTGGCGTGCCGCTGATCGAGGGCACGGAGACCCAACACGTGCTGCTGTTGGGGACGACCGGTGCCGGCAAGACCCAGGCGATGCTCCGGACGCTGGTGCAGATCGAGGGCAGGGGGGACGCCGCCGTCGTCTACGACCGTGCCGGCACCTACCTGCCA
The DNA here is from genome assembly GCA_039818825.1 of Pseudomonadota bacterium. Classification (GTDB taxonomy): domain Bacteria; phylum Pseudomonadota; class Alphaproteobacteria; order Geminicoccales; family Geminicoccaceae; genus JBCBTD01. The sequence continues at coordinate 14,168 of JBCBTD010000057.1, read as the reverse complement.
CGCTTCTTCAGGCCCGAGCGTGGCGACGTCGTGCTCAACCCTTTGGATGCCCGCTCCGCCGACTGGTCGCCTTGGAGCGAGATCGCTTGGGAGGCCGACGCCGACCGGCTCGCCGCGGCGCTGATCCCGCCCGGCAGCAAGGACGAACGGTTCTTCGCCGATGCCGCTCGGGCGCTGCTGGCGGCAGCGCTGGTCCGCCTGGCCAAGAGCGAGACGCGCTCGCTGGAGGCGCTGTTGCGGCTCCTGCTCATCGCCGACTGGGAGACCAAGCGGGCGTTCTTTGCCGGCTCGGAAGCGGCCAAGTACTTCACCGACGAGGCCGGCAAGATGGGTGCCTCGGTCGACGCCAACATGGCGACCTACGTTCGCTCGCTCCGGGTGCTCCGTGGTGGCGCCGGCAATCGAGGCGACTTCTCGATCACCGCCTTCGTCGAAGCCCTCGACGACGAACGCCGGCCGAAGCCGTGGCTCTTTCTGACGTCACGGCCGAAGGAGGAAGAGACGCTCACACCGCTCCTGACCGCCTTCGTCGATACTGCGGTGGCGGCACTTCTGTCCCTGAAAGAATGCCCGGAGCGGCGGTTGTGGTTCTGCCTCGACGAGCTGGCGAGCCTGAATCAGGTGCCGAAGCTGCCGGCGCTGATGGCCGAGGGCCGCAAGTTCGGCGGCTGTGTGGTGGTCGGCCTGCAGGACCCGGCGCAGCTGCTCGACGTCTACGGTCGGCACGGCGCCCGGACCATGTTGAGCCTCTTCAACACCACGGTGCTGTTCCGCCTCGGCGACGTGGAGAGTGCCCGCTGGGCGGCGCAGCTGCTTGGCGACGTCGACCTGGAGCACGCCAAGGAGAGTGCCCGCTACTCACCCACGGGCGACGAACCGACGGGCGTGCAGCTCTCCGCCAACCGGCGCATGGAGCCGCTGGTTCTCGCCGCCAGCATCATGGACCTCGAACCGCTGGAGCACTTCTTGGTGTTGCCAGGACGCTGGCCGATCGGTCGCGGCCGGCTCGGCGATCCCAGGCGATTGCGTCTGCCCGAGCGTGTTCCGTCTTTCGTCAAGGCCGACCTCGACAACCGCCTGCTGCGGGTGCTGGTTCGCTCGGCCCAGCCGGCCAGGGCTGTGGGGGCGAGCGAGGACCACGTCCCGATGGCGAAGGCGACCCGGTCACGGGCCAAAGCGCCCGCGGCGGATGAGGCCGCCGCCACGCCCGATCTGTTCGGACCACGGCTGCGCGTACGGCCGCCCGACGACGCGACCTAGACGGAGCCACTGCCATGGTCGCCTCGATCGGGGTGGTGAAGAGCGCCGCCCATGCCAGCACCTACTTCGACAAGGACAACTACTATGGAAGGGGCGACAGCCCCTCGGTCTGGCACGGCAAGGGGGCCGACGCGCTCGGCCTGGTGGGCGCGGTCGACCGCAAGGACTTTCAGCGTGTCCTGGAAGGTCGGCTCGTCGACGGGGTCGAACTCGGCCGCATCCGTGACGGCGAACGCGAGCACAGGGCGGGGTGGGACGTCACGTTCTCCGCGCCGAAGTCGGTCAGCCTCATGGCCGAGGTCGCCGGCGATGATCGCCTCGTCCGGGCCCATGACGAGGCGGTTCGCGCCACGTTGGCGAAGCTCGAACGCGAGCTGATCCTGACCCGAGTGAAGGCCCACGGCACCACGAGCTTGGAGGCCACGGGCAACATGGTCGCGGCACTCTTCCGTCACGACATGAGCCGCGAGAAGGACCCGCAGCTGCACACCCACGCCGTCATCGCCAATGCCACCCGACGAGCCGACGGTCGCTGGCAGAGCCTCGAGACCAAACCCCTCTTCCGCCACGCCAAGGAGCTGGGTCAGACCTACCAGGCCGAGCTGGCGGTACGGGTACGCGAGCTCGGCTACGCGATCGAGCCCGGCAAGCACGGGACGTTCGAGATCCGGGGCGTGCCCGAAGCCCTCAAAGACACGCTCTCGACCCGCGGTCGGCAGATCGAGGAACGGCTCGCCGAGCAGGGGCTCGATCGGACCACGGCGAACCGCGAGCAGCGCGAGCAGGCAGCGCTCGACACGCGGCGCGCGAAGCGCGAACCCACGGCCGAAGAGGCGCGCCAGCGTTGGAACGACCGCGCCGCCGAGCACCGGCAGCAGCTCGATGCCCTTCGAAGTCGAGCGGAACGACAGGCCGCCCAAGGAGCCACGCCATCCGAGCGTTCGTTGCGGCGAGAGAGCTTTGCCGACGTCGCCGTGCGGCGGGCGATCGCCAGCCTGGAGGAGCGTCATGCCGTCTTCCGTCAGACAGACCTCGACCAGCTGGCCGTGCGGTTTGCCTTCGGCCTGACGACACCGGCGGCAATCGGACGCGCCATCGACCGGGCGGCCGAGCAGGGCCGGCTGATCGCCGGGGAAGGCCGGTTCCCTGATCCGGTCTCCGGCGTCGACCGGACGACGACGGCTTGGACCACGCCCGCCATGCGCGAGCAGGAGACGCGCCTGCTCGTTGCCGAGCGTCGCGGCCGCGGTGTCGTCGACCCGTTGCTGCCGTCCCGTCATGTGAGGCTCGTCCTCGACCGCGCCGAGCAGCAGGCGGCCGCCTTGGGCCATGCCTGGAACAGCGCCCAGCGCACCGCTGCCGACATCGTGTTGTCGAGCAGGGACCGGGTCACGGCCCTTCAAGGCCATGCCGGGACCGCCAAGACCACGACCGTGGTCGCAACCTATGCGGCCGCCGCCGCGGCGCGCGGCTTCGCGGTCACGGCGGTGGCACCGACGACGACGGCGGCACGGACCTTGGCCGAGCAGGTCGGTGCCGAGCCCAAGACCCTGCAGGGTCTGCTGGTCGATCTGCAGCGCGAGCGTCTCGACGCCGGGCAGGGGGCCGCACCGTCCCAGGGACGTGAGCTGTGGATCCTCGACGAGGCGTCGCTCGCCGGCACCCGTCAGCTGCGGCGTCTGGTCGAGGCTGCCGAGCGTCGCGATGCGCGTTTGCTGCTCGTCGGCGACAGCGCCCAGCTCGGCAGTGTCGAGGCCGGCCGCGCCTTCGCCCAGCTGCAGGAGCGGGGCATGACGACCGCGGTCCTCGACCGCATCGTCCGCCAGACCAACCCGCAGCTTCGCGCCGCCGTCTACGCCGCCCTCGATCGCCGTGCCGGGGAGGCGCTTGCCAGGCTGGACCGTGGCGGTGGTGCGATCGAGGCGGTGCCGTCCACGGAGGAGCGGCTCGCCCGCCTCGCCGATCGCTACGCGTCCTCGAGCCCGGACGAGCGCGCCCGCACCCTGGTTCTCGAGCCCAGCCGCGACGGCCGGCGTGCGCTGAACGCCATGATCCGCAGCCGGCTCCAGGCCCAGGGCGAATTCGATCCCGACCGTGCCACGATGCCGACGCTCGGCCCGAAAGGCCTGACCAGGGCCGAGAGCAAGCTCGCCTCGTCCTACCTGGCGGGCGACGTCGTGCGCTTCGTTCGCGACACGAGGATCGCCCCAGGGGTCCGGGTTCCCGAGAGCGCCTACCTGACCGTCGCCAGCGTCGAGGCCATCGGGAACCGCGTGACGCTCCGGCGCACCGATGGCAGCGAGATCCTCTGGAACCCTCACCATGGCGGTGCCAGCGCGCAGGTGTTCGACGCGCGAACCCTGCCACTCGCCGAGGGCGACCGCATCGTCTGGACCCGCAACGACCGCGAGCACGGCCGGGTCAACGGCGAGACCGCCACGATCGTCGCCGTCGATCCGCGCCAGGGCCGCATCACGGTCGAGCTGGCAGATGGGAGCCGCCAGATCCTCGAGGCGCGGCACCGGCCCGAGGATCGGCATCTCGATCACGGCTACGTTCAGACCGCCCACAAGGCCCAGGGCATGACCGCCGAGCGGGTGCTCGCCCACCTCGACAGCAACCGCCTCAACCTGGTCAACCGCCAGAGCTTCTACGTCGCCATCTCCAGGGCCAAAACCGGAGCCACGGTCGTGACCGACGATGCTGCCAAGCTCAGGGCCGCGCTCGCCGGGCGCAGTGGCGACGTCACCGCCGCCCTCGATGCGACGCCTGGTGCTCGCGAGCTCTCGAAGCTCCGTGACACGGTGCGCGAGCAGACACAGGAGGCCTCAAGGCCGGAGATCGCCGCGGCTCGCCCCTCGGTTCGCGTTCATCACGCCGCGCTCACGCCACAGCGTGCCACGGAGCAACCGAGAGACCGGCGCCAGGACCGTGACCGAGGTTTGTGACCGGTGGGATATCGCAGACGGCCATCCATATTCGGAACGACCAGGTCGCAAAGCGCCACGTAGCGGTCGTACTAGGTTTTGAGCGCGGCATGACCGGTAGCCTGATCAGGCAGAACGAACGCTGCGAAATGCGGCGAATCAAAGCCACATCTGAGGATCAGCGTCGTCTCAACCCCCCAGCGGTCACGAAGCGCACGCGGGCGCGCTGCGGCAATGCCCGAGCCATGAGTTCGAGGCTGGGCGTGATCATCGCTTTCTCCGGGCCGCACAGGCGATAGCGTCGGCGGCGTCGCTGTGGTGCGGTGGCGACCGCTCACGACCGAGATCACCGAGCGACGTTAAGGTGATCGCGGCGTCGCCGCGAAAGCGCGGTGAAAGCGCCTTGTGGGAGGTTCATCAGGGTATGCGGCACGCAATGCTGACAGCGAGGTGCGCTGCAGGGTGGCCTCCAAGCGTGCGTCGAGCGCTCGAGCGGCTTGAACGTTGCCTGGTCCGGCCCGGCCGCGGGCAGCGATGGCAAGCAGGTTCGCACGCTCAATGAGGTTGTCGGACCAGATGAGCGGTTCCGTAGCCGTAAAAGCTTGGAGGGCGTTCGCCTGTGCGGCGACGCCGTCCCAGTCGCCAACCGCGGCGAGTGCATCGATAGCAACCTGGCGACACCATAGCTGGACGTGGCTCATGCTACCGCGAGTGAGCAGCCGTTCAGCCTCATGAAGAGCCACCCGTCGCGCTTCGGGCGTCGCCGCGATCAAGGCTCGTTGCCCGAAGAGCGCCGCTCCGACCAGTGGTGCATCCGCGTCGCTAAGGCGGTCGATCGAACGGTCGAGTAGCGCTCGCGCTCGCTGCACGACGCCTTGTTGCGTGAACAGCCGCGCCTCCAGCCAATCGATCTCGAACGCACAGCGAGCGGCGGCTATGCGCTCCGCGAGTTGTCGCGCCGTGGCGATGAGCAGGGCGCCCGGTCCTAGCTCCGCTGCTTCGAGGGCGATGTCTGCGATAACCAGGTTCGCCAACAACGCGGCCCGAGGATGATCGGCGTCGCGAGCACGGTCCAGGGCGGCCTCCGCTAGGCGCCACGTGGCCGAGCCAGGCGCTGCAAACCGCTCGCTGTTCGCGTGCCGAACCGCAATGCCAACATCGATCAGACCAAAGCCGTGCGTGCGAGCGAGATCGGAGCTTGCCGCGAAGGCGGCCGTCGCCGAGCGCATTCGACCGACCGCGTAAAGTGCTTCGCCAAGCCCAGCATGGGCACGGCTCCGATAAAAGGGGCCCTCGGCAAGCTCCAGCGCTCGCTCCGCATGGTCCATGCAGCGATCATTCTCGCCACGCACAAAGGCTTGCGCACTTAGTTGACAGGCAAGCTCCGATCTTAGATCGGGCGAGAGCTCGGCCTGGGGCAGCGCGGCTGCGGCGCGTAGCGCCTCGTCAGCCCGCTCGAATGCACCGCGCAGGCGGTGCACCCAAGCTTTTCGGACGAGCGCTTGCGCTCTCAAGGGCACCGTCCGCCCATGTGCCGCCACAGCGACGTAGTCATCCATCGCGCCGTTCAGATCTCCCTGGACGCGGCGCATGCTCCCACGAGCGAGCCACAAAGGTGCGCGCGCCGGCGGGTCTTCAGTCTGGGTGAGACCCGTCTCAATGTAGCGAGCTCCGGCCTCGAACTGTTGGCGCGGGAGCAGCGTAGCGGCTGCGGCGGCACACGCTTCGGGCGCATCTCCGTGACCAGCGGCGAGGCTCTGATCCGCCCAGCGAACAGCGTCGTGTCCTTTGAACGCGCGCGCCGCTTCTGCATGTAGCGCACGGCGATCGGCCCGCGGCATCGCTCCGTACACCGCCTCGTGGATCAGGGCGTGACCAAATGCCATTCGATCGAGGTCCGGAACTAAGAGACCTGTGGCGCAAAGACCGTCGAAGTCGGCGGGCCCAAACGCGCGGTCGTAGTTGGTCGGGTCGAAGCTCTCGCCCAGGATCGCGGCGCGGCGCAGCGTGTCACGTTGGGTGACGGGAAGCTTGTCCACCTGCTCTTGGACGAGCGACACGACGGAAGGGGGAGCGTGGTCCACGGCTTCAGGGCCCGCCTCGAGTAACCGTACCAGGAACAGCACGTTGCCTTCGGCGCGGGCAATCGCCGTGCCGATGATCGCGTCGTCGACGACCCCCATGGCGCTAGCCAGCCGCCGTGCGTCAGCAGGCCCGAACGGCGCCACCTCGATCGACGCCAGGTGGAGATCAAGGGCAGCGCGGCGCAGACGGGGGCCAAAACGCGCACTCTGGCCGCGCTCGGTCACAAGGAGCGTTGCCTCGATCGAGACCAACCGCTCCGCGATGGCGCCCAGGAGTGCAAGATCTTCTGTCTCGGCCCAATGCGCGTTGTCGACGATCACGACGCGGGGCGAGACCGGCACGCTCTGGAGCAGACCCGCAACGACGTCCACGGCGAGGGAGGCGAACCGAGCGCGCGGCATCGCGGATACGAGCGCTGCCGAGTCCGCTGCGAGCCCGGCGTCGGTCATCCGCTCCAGCACGGCACGGTGCGCCCGGTCGGCCCTAGCGCCCAGCTCGGTACCGATATCGGCAAGGCCACGGGCGATCTGATGACCGATGGGAACCCGGCGGCCGAAGGATTGAAAGCTGGTAGTGACCGCGACACCGCCCTGGGCCCGAACCTCCTCCGCAAACGCGCGCACGAGCCGGGTCTTGCCGATGCCTGGCTCGCCGGTGATGAGCGCGACGACGCCCTGCGCCGTCTCGGTCGTTATCGTTTGCAGCATCCGAAGTTGCTGCATCTCGAACGCTCGGCCGACAAAGGGAGGCTCGGATCGGGGCGCTGCCGTTTCCGCACACGGTGCCGTCGCCAAGGTACCCCGCGCAGCGGCCGCGGCATGGGCCACGGCCCGACGGCGCACATCGCCAACAAGCCCGTCCGGCCGTGCCGGATCGACGACGACCCGACCCGTGGCAAAGCCGATCCGTGCTTTGGGCGCAGCGGCCAGCACGGCGAGAGCTGCCGCCTTCGCGCGCTCTGGATCGTCCGCGTGGGCGCCTTTGACGCCGAAAGCGACGAGCACGCCTCCCGGCGTGGCGAACGCGTGCCCGCCATGCGCGACCGCCACACCTTCCACCGCGGCAACAAGGTTTCGCGGATTCACCTCCTCTTCCGGGTCGTCTGTCGGCGGGCCGAGGACGCACAGGAGCGCCGCCTGCCGCAACTCGCTGACCGAAGGCGATGGACCGGTCGAGCTGCGCGAGGGTCGCGCTTCGGTCCGTGCAGCGCGGATCTCGTCATAGAGCGCGATGGTCTCGGGTTCCGGTCTAACGCCGAGTTCGCTTTCGAGACAATCGCGACATGTCTTGAACTGCCGGACAGCCGCCGCCGGCTCGCCTTGAGCCTGATAGATGCGCATGACGAGACGATGGGTCGCCTCGCGCAACGGGTCGCTCGCAACGGCTCGCATGGCCAATGCCAGCGCACTGCTCAGGTGACGCGCTTGCAGGGCATCGGCCGCAGCCTGGTCGAGCGCCTGGAGCTCCATCACGGCGAGCCGCCTGCGCTCCGCCGCCAGCCACTCGCCGATCGCCGGTTCCCGCGGCACAAGGCCGTCGAGAAGGGGACCGCGGAGAAGGGTGGCAACGGCCGATGCATCGGCCTCTTGCCTGAGCGTGCACGCAAGGTCATCGACGTCGGTAGAAGCGCACGTGCGGTCGAGCGCGAGGCTGTCCCCCGTCGCCACCAAGGGCGGTGACAGAGGTGCGCAGGCCCGTCGGACCTGCGCCAACGCTTGACGAAGGCTAGCACGCGCCTGGGCGTCGCCGCTCGCCTCCCAGAGCAACCCGCATAGGGTCTCGCGACCGACACCGTTCGAAGAGGCGAGCGCGACACGCGCGAGCAGGAGTTGGGCCTTGCGCGAGGCGAGCTCGAGCTGGCTCCCCTCGCGAGTGAGCCTGAAGCCGCCAAGCAACTCGAGACGGAACATGACGGTGCCGCAATGATCGACGCTGGGCTGAGACTATCACGGAGCCGTCATGCAGAGTATGCGCTGGGATCGACCGGGCGTGTGATGGCGCTTGCCCTCGTCGCCGACGCGCCACCTCGACAATCGGCGGCATGACGGAATCTGGCTTGAGGACGACGGCTAGATCGCTCGGGGAATCATCGCCGACTAGCTCCGTCGAGCGGCAGCGCGGCTTGGTCGATGGACGGGAGTTCGTGGGTTTGCCATCGCGGACGAACGAGCCGCGCCAACAGGATCGCCGGCGCGACCGTTCGTCGTCCAGGTCGTGGAGATCCTAGAGACCGGCCCGCTTCGGGAGGACGACGAAGAGCTGGGCATGGCTCACCGTGCCGAACTCGCCGGGCTCGTGTCCATGGGTCTTGCCATCGCTGTGCCAGGCGATCGCGAGCTCAGAAAGCAGCTGCTCGCCGAACAGCTGCAGGCACGGCTTGAACGCCTTCGTGAACATCGCCTGGCCGTCGCTGTCCGCGATGAAGGTGTTGTCCGGGGAGTGTCAGGAATTCCGTGCGGTGGGCATGACAGGGATAGGAAGGAGACCCTGGCATGGCACGACGCAAGGCGCCCACGATCCCGGACGAGCTGTTGGACCCGTTGCTGGTCGGTCGTGACTCTGGATCGGCGCTGACCGCGGGCGGCGTCCTGGACGAGCTCAAGCGCGCCTTCGCCGAGCGGGCATTGAACGCGGAGATGAACCATCACCTGGCCGAAGAGGCGGCGGAGGGTGGTGGCAATCGCCGCAATGGCTACGGCCAGAAGACGCTGCTGACAGAGACCGGCAAGCTGCCGATCGCGGTGCCGCGGGATCGGCTGTCGAGGTTCGATCCGCAGCTGATCGCCAAGTACCGGCGTCGGCTGCCGGGCTTCGACGACAAGATCATCTCGATGTACGCTCGGGGGTTCACGGTCCGCGAGATCCAGGGCCATCTGGCCGAGCTCTACGGCCTCGACGTCTCGCCCGAGCTGGTGAGCGCCGTGACCGACACGATCCTCGAGGACATCGCCGATTGGCAGAACCGGCCGCTGGAGGCGGTCTATCCGCTGATCTTCTTCGACGCCTTGCGGGTCAAGGTCAGGGACGAGGGCACGGTCCGCAACAAGGCGGACTACCTGGCGCTCGGCGTGCGCACCTGCGGCCGCAAGGAAATCCTAGGCTTGTGGATCGAGCAGACGGAAGGCGCCAAGTTCTGGCTCAGGGTGATGACCGAGCTTGAAAATCGCGGCGTCGAGGACGTGCTGATCGCCGTCGTCGATGGCCTCAAGGGCTTCCCGGACGCGATCACGGCAGTCTTCCCCGAGGCCCAGGTCCAAACCTGCATCGTCCATCTGATCCGGAATTCGCTCGCCTTCGTCTCCTACAAGGACCGCAAGGCCGTCGCCGCGACGCTCAAGGAGGTCTACAGGGCCAAGGATGCCGAGGCCGGTGCCGCCGCCCTCGAGGCCTTCGCGGAAAGCCCTTGGGGCGCGAAATACCCGGCGATCGCGATGACCTGGCGCCGGCACTGGAGCGAGGTTGTCCCGTTCTTCGCCTTCCACGACGACATCCGCCGGATCGTCTACACCACGAATGCCATCGAGGCGCTCAACGCCAAGCTGCGCCGGGCCGTCCGCACCCGCGGCCACTTCCCGACCGACGAGGCGGCGACGAAGCTCCTCTTCCTGGTCTTGCATCTCACCGAGCGCGACTGGAGGATGCCACCCAGGGAGTGGGGCATGGCCCGGGCTCAGTTCGCGATCCTGTTCGAACACCGCTTCCCGATCGACTGAGCCACGACACATGATCAACCCATGCCCACCGCACGGAATTCCTGACACTCCCTTGCGCCCCATGAAGCCGAGCTTGGCGGCTTGACCCGGGGCTTTCTTGAAGAGCCGAGCATCGGGATCGGTGGTCGAAGCGTGCGTCGCGTTCGAGCGCGTCTCGCCCCTGAAATAGCGCTCGCCGTTGCGCCCCAACGGTGGCCCGTCGCCGCCGCCGCCATCTTTCGGGCGGAAGCTCTTCATCGAGGCCCATCGGCGGCCAGCAGGCCTGCCGATCCAATCCCGAAGGGACCGCGGTCAGCAGACCGCGGCGGGCCCTCGATCAGCGTGCCATCGACCGAGAAGTGATCGTCCGAGAGCAAGGCCTTCACCCGCTCTTGGCTGAGTACCGCCGCCATGAACCGGGCTGCGACGTCGCCGTCCAACAGCCGTTCGCGGTTCTTGGTGAACACGGTCACGTCCCAAATCGGCGCATCCATCGCCAGGCCAACGAACCATGATCCGTCAGGAGACGGATCATCCAACCCTGAAAGGGTCGGCGTCAGCAAGACGCCGACGGGCGGAACAGCAGATCGTAGTCCAGCTGCTCCATCAGCTGCCGCTCCGAGCGCACCGAGTAGAACGCCTGCAGCAACAGCGCCCGCAACAGCTTCTCCGGCGGGATCGACGGCCGGCCGATCCGCGAATGGAGCCGCTCGAACTCGGGCGAGAGCACCGCCAAGGCCTCGTCGACGATCCCCCGGATCGGCCGCAGCGGATGCCCCGAAGGAACCCGCGCCTCGCAGCTCACATCGCTGAAAAGGCCCTCCGTCCGTTCGTCACCACCCCGCATCCCCGCCTCCGGCCAAGCCAACTCAGGCCAGTGATTCACGAATGGATCGGCTACGCCAGCCCCTTCTTCCGCAGCCTGTTGAGAGTGGGCGGCCCAATGCCCCGGGCTGAATGCAGCGAACGCGTTGCGGAGATCACGACCAATTCCCTGGACCGATGTGCGCCAACGGCACCTTCGACTGGACATTTGAACAAAGCCTGTGATGCGAGGTGTCGGCGCTCCGTGAGTAACGCGTGAAAGCTGGCATCGCCGACGCCAGGCCGGACCGACCATTGGCCAACCCGTTGACGCTGTCGCCACGCTGCTCGCTCGGCTTCGACGCACCAGAGCGCCGTAGGCCGGGTTGGGTATCCGCGCCCAACCGGCCCCCCCACTTCAGCCCTGCCATCTCGTTGAGCTCATGAGATTGTTGCGACGCGAGATGGGGTCCCGAGCGGCGCCGACCAGGAGTTCGCGACAGGTCAGACTTCCTCACGGTTATCAACAGCTTGGAGCGGCCAGCGGCGGGGTCCCGCTTCGACGCCGGTGCAAGTGTTCGGGTTCAATCTCAAGAGCGGGCGGGTCGCCGGACGCCGCCCCACGCGCTCAGGGCCTAAGGTCAAAGGGGATCCCGCCCGCGTCTCCACTGGCCACAAGTCCGTCGGACACGCGCGCGAGCTACGTCGTCAGCCCGTCAGCCAAGATCCGAGCCCACGTCCACGGCCTCCGACCGAAGATCGCAGACGGACATGGGCCGCCCGCCGACGATCTTCAGTTCAGCGTAACCCAGGTTACGTCCGAGGCTTCCGCCTTGCCGTAGATAGTCCGCCGTTCACCGCTGCCATCGGCAGCAAACACTGCATCTAGCACAGCAATGGAACGACGTTATGGCGACGATCAAAGGAACCGACGACGGGAACACCCTCACTTCTGGCAGCAGCTCAGATACCATCTTCGGTTATGCAGGAAACGATTTGATTTACACAGGGTTCGGCATCGATTTCGTCTTCGCAGGCGATGATGATGACATCTTGGTGGCGCAAGGTGGTGCCAACTACCTTTACGGCCAAGATGGCTCCGACATCATGATGAACGGCAGCGGTGCGGACTACATGCACGGTGGCACCGGCATTGACCTCGCCAGCTTTGAGCACTCGACGGACTTCGTGTACGCGACGCTTGGTGGCGGTTGGGCCACCGTGGGCCTAGACAAGTCCAGCGAGCAACCGACGGATACATTGGTCGACATCGAGAATCTATTCGGCACCCGCTTCAACGATTTCCTCATCGGCGATCGTCTCGACAACGAGATCTGGGGTCACTTCGGTGACGACTATCTGTTCGGCGGCGACGGCGAGGACTACCTGTCAGGCGGCGACGGCAACGATACGATCCTAGGCGGCGTGGGCGACGATTTCCTGCGTGGCGGCGAAGGCAACGACTATTTCGAAGGTGGCGACGGTGACGATGAGATTCACGGCGAGGGCGGTGTCGACACCGTATCATATGCAGGCGAAGCGGGCATGCTCGTGGCCCTCGGCAACGGCCAGCACGTAGGTCAAGCTTTTCACCTCCTGGTTGCTGGCCGCGACCTCGATCTGCTCTACGGTCTCGAGAATGTCGTGACTGGTGAGCAGGAAGATCATGTTTATGGAAACAATATTGCCAATGAGATCGAGACACGAGGTGGTCATGATCGGGTGAATGGCAATGGAGGAAATGATGTCATTGACACAGGCGGCGGCCGTGATTATATTGTTGGCGGAAGTGGGCAAGATATATTGACAGGTGGAGCTCAAAGAGATCAGTTTTACTTTGACAATGGCGACGGTCATGATCAAATCACTGATTTTACTTTAGAAGACGAAATACTTCTTTATTATCACAGCGCCGCAAATGGCTGGAATAGCGTCGAAGATGTTCTTGAGAATAGCTTCGTTAACAATAATGATCTTGTTATTCAGCTCGAGGGGGACTCGATCCGGCTGATCGACTTCGCCCCTAGTGCCGATGACCTGACGTCAGCCAATTTCGATATCTTCTGACCATCCAACGGCCGGGCGGCGTCTGCTGTCCGGCCGAACCACTCAGCGGGCGCTCGATTCGTTGAACAGCACGTCCGCGGCACGTGATGCCCGTGCGAGCGTGCACTCGGCACCTGTTCGGTGGCGCAGTCGCGCCGGGCAGGCGGCCTCGATCATCGCCACGTCGTGCCGTTGCGGCAGACGCGGCTTGGCCACGCAAACGGCGCCGTCGGCCGCCCAGGCCGCCTCGAAGGCAAGATCCGATCGTGGGTCTTGAACCTGAATACCGTAGCCATCGAATACGTTGATAATCGTTCCGTCCTTGGTCCAGCTTCGCCCGTCACCACAATAGTCGGCGCGGAGCATGCGCGTGCAGGCTTGGTGGAGTTTGCGGAACGAGCGGCCGTCGGGCGCCGTTTGCCAGGGTCGGTAACCCATCCTTACGCATTTGCCGAGGGCCGTCGCGGTGCACGCCAGGGTGAACGTGCCGTCGATGTCGTGATGGTCGCCCTGGGTGTCCCAGTAGCCGCGCAACGGTACGGCCTCGGCGAGGCCCTTCGCGTTGGCCGGGCATGCGCGTCGCCACGTTCCGTCGTCTTCGCGAACGGCGACTTCATAGACCGTGAGAGCCGATCCGACGGCGGCTGCGTCGTTCCGAACGCCGTCGACGCGCAGCTCGAGCACGAGCTCGGGCGTCGCCTGCACCACCAGGATCGTGCCTACGAGCGACGCGTCCGCGAGACGGCCACCGGCAGCGTTCGACAGGACGAAGCGCCCATCGGCGACGGTCACCATGCCCGCTGGCGGCGACGTAGGCGGGACACCGACCGTTTCAGAGGCGGTGGCAAGCCAAACGAGGCCGACAGCGGCGATCCGACGGTAAACCCTCAGTTCGTGACCGGTCCACGGGCCGCCCGCGTGAGATCGGAAAAAGGCACGCGAGGCGTAACCCAGGTTACGACCCGCTATCGCCACGGCCTCTAGGATCTGCGCCGTCATGTCGACACCACGATCTGGAGCACTTCCATGCAACGAGGTCTGATCTTGAGCCTTGCAATCGCAGCGGCGGCTACTGGCGCAGCCGAAGCGGGCACCACGAGCAACGGCCTACACTTGAACGGTTTCACGCTCAACGGACGCCCCTTGGAACGCGGAGCAGCCACCGTGACGCGACCGGGGATCGACGCCGGCGGCTGGCGGATCCGTGGGGCTCGGCAAGAGCATGCGCCCGATCCGGCGGGACCCGCCCTCCGGACGCAGGCGGCTCCGGTGAAACGCTAGCCCGCATTTCTCACGAGTGAGGGGTGCATCGGGGTCCTGAGCGTGGGAAAGTTCTTCTGCGACAAAGCCTTAC
>JBCBTD010000056.1:0-24430 GCA_039818825.1 Pseudomonadota bacterium | reverse complement strand
GAACTCGACCCGGACGATGCCCGGATCGGCCTCGCCCAGGAACGCGTAGATGGTCTCGCCGACGTCGAAATTGGCGCCATTCAGCTCAGCGGGCGAGGACCGGTCGGGGGCGTCGCTGAAGACCACGTCGCCGAGGCGCAGCTGAGGTTCGGCCTCGTTGGTGAAGGTGACGACGATGTCGTCGCCGGCGCCGACGGTGAAGCTGTCGGTGGTCAGGAAGCCGTCGCCTGACGTGTCGCTGCCGGTGGCGATGATGGTGCCGGTGTCGGCGTCGGTGACGACGAAAGCACTGTCGAACGTCGCGGCCAGGGTCTCGGTGACGCTGTAGATGCCGAAGGCCAGGGGATCGATCGTGAAGACCCGTTCGCTCGGCGGGGTGTCGTCGCCACCGCCGTCGAGCTGGAAGCCCGTCGTGCCCTCGCTGCTGTTCAGGAAGAACCCGAACACCGTTGCCGGATCCCCGACCGGGACCTCCTTGACGACCGTGATCGTCGCCGGCTCGATCGTCGCCTCGGCCTCGAAGGCACCGATGTCGGCTTCACCGTCGACCACGCGGTCGAAGCCGGCGCCGCGCTGGTCGGTGGCCAGGTTTCCTGGGTTGCTGCCCGCGTTGATGGCCGGGCTCCCAGACAGCAGCGCCAGGGTCGGGGTTGGCCCACCGTTGTTCTGCAGCGGGCCGAGCAACGGATCGATCGGGCTCGCGGCCGTTCCGACCTGATCGCCGCCGACACCGTCAACGAAGGCCCCGGCCGCGCCGTCGCCGTTGCCGATGACGTTGTTCCCGCCGCTGACGAAGGAGTTCGTGCCATCGCCGTTGACGTCCAGCACGACGTCCTGGTCGCCCGTGTTGCCGGCGACGATGCTCGACACGATCTCGGTGCGGACCCCAGCCAGGTCGGCGCTGACGATCCCGCCGCCGTCGTTGCCGCTGATGGTGCTGTTGCGAATGAGAACGTCGGCGCCGGCAGCGAGAATGCCACCGCCGGTCACTGCGTCGTTGCCGTACACGGTCGAGTTGCTGATGATGGCCGTCGCGCTAAGTCCGATAACGACGACGCCACCACCGGACTGGCTCGCCGAATTGCCGGTGACGGTGCTGTCGACGATCGTCAGCGCACCATTCGAGAGGATACCACCGCCAAAGCTGGCAGCGTTCCCGCTTATGACGCTCGCGGTGATCGTCAGGTTCTCGCTGTTCGAGATACCACCGGCCGCATCCGACCTGCCACCGGTGATCGTCAACCCACTGATCGTGACGGCCTGCGCGACGGAGTCGTCGTCGTCTTCGATGGTGAAGATGCCGCCCGGACGGCCCTCGGCGTCGACAGACAAGAGGTCGGCGCCGAGGCCCACGATCGAGACACTGGTGTCGACGACCAGATCACGTCTGGTGAGCCTGATGACGCCGTCGTCGACGCCGACCGTGCTGCCGCCGACCAGGCTGGGATCGAAGGTGATGACGCCGCCAGGGCCGATCGCCGCCAGCGCGTCGCGCAGCGAGATGCCGCCGACATCGATGCCGTCATTCTCGTCGACCAGCGTGTCGACGACGATGGGCGCCTGCTGCTCGACGGCGCCGAGGTCGACGATATCGCTGCCCTCGTTGCCGACACCCGCCTGGTCGACCAAGCGCGGCGCGCCGCGGGCATCGGTGACGAGCGGTACGGGCCCTGCCGGATCGACGGCGAGCGCATCGGTGCCGACGTCGACCGCCGCACCGTCCGGCAGAAGCGCAATGGTCTCGAGCACCCCGCCATTGTTGGCGAGCACGCCAGCCAACACGCCGTCGTTGTCGAACGTGTCGGCGAAGATGTCGGCGGCGGTAAGGCCCGCGTCGGTAGGTGTGGCTCCGCCCGTGCCGAGCGCGCTGCCGACGATGTTGCCGCCGGCGTAGGTGACCGCGCCGACCCCGGACACGTCGTCGGCGACGCCCGCCGCCTCGTTGCCGGTGACGATGCTGTTGGTGAGCTCGACGATCCCGGCGCCGGAGAAACTGTAAAACCCACCACCAATGGAAGCGGCGTTACCCGACACGGTGGTGTTGGTCAGGGTGGTGACACCGCCGGCGTTCTCGAAGACCGCGCCGCCAACGCCGGCGTAGTTGCCCGACAGGGTGGTGTTGGTCAGGGTGACGGTTTCACGATTGTACATCGCGCCGCCAAGGTTGGCGGTGTTGTCCGAGATGGTGGCGTTGCTGACCGACAGGCTCGCGTCCGTACCCACCCGGAGACCACCGCCATCGCCCGCCTCGTTGCCCGACACCACCGCGTTGGTCAGCGTCAGGTGGGCATCGTCGAGGATGTTGATGCCGCCGCCGTTCCCCGTTCCGGCATCGCCGCCGGTGATGACCAGCCCGTGGATCGTCGACGTGCCGCCGGCCACCTGGAACACCCGGCTCTGACCTTGGGCGTCGACGGTCACGTCGGGGCCCCCGTCGTCGTCGAGATCGCCGTCGATCGTCAGATTGCTCGTGATGTCGAGCTGACCTGCCGTCAGCAGGATCGTGCTGCCGGCGAGCCCAGCGACGAACGTGATCGTGTCGGCCGTGGTCGGATCGGCGTTGGCGAGCGCGAGCGCCTCTCTGAGGCTCGTCTCACCGTCGGTGTCGTCGATGACGTCGAGGTCGGTGGTGACGACGAAGCTCTGCGCCTGCTGCTGCTCGAAGGCGCCGAGGTCCGTCGTGTTGGTGCCCGCGTTGCCGATGCCGGCAAGATCGACCGGCCGCTGCTCACCGCGGGCGTCGGTCGCAGGCGCGAGCCCGTCGTCGCCCACATCGAGCGCCGGGTTGTTGGCGTCGTCGAGGAGCGCGATGGTCTCCACCGGCCCGCCATTGTCGTCGAGCTCGCCGCCGAAGACGCCCGTCGGGGCCTCCGGCACGCCGTCGGCGTCAACGTCGGCCAGGGTCTCCGTGGTCGCGGCGAAGACGAGCCTCGGGTCCGCGTTGAAGACGTTGGCGTCGACCCCCGCAGCTACGGGGTCGAACACCGTCGTGCTGGCGCCGACGATGTTCTGCCCGTTGGCGATGGGGTTGGCCGTGCCCACGCCCGCGAACTCATCGTCGTTGCCGATGCCGTTCGCGTTGGCGACATTGCCGAGGACGATGCTGTTCTCGAGCCTCAGCTCTGCGGTCAACGTACCGAAAACCCCGCCGCCGTTGGCAGCCGGGCCCGCGACACTATTGCCACTCACCGTGCTGTTCTCGAGCATCGTCACACCGACGGCGAAGATGCCGCCGCCGCTTGCGCTGTCGCCTGCGGTGCCGTTGCCGGTGATGGTGCTGTTGGTGATCGTCAGCGCGCCGATGCTGAGCACGCCGCCACCGCGTGCACCGCTTCCCGTGGTGCTGTTGCCGCTCACCGTAGTGTTGGTGATCATCACCGAGCTGTCGCCGAAGACACCGCCGCCGGCGCCGTCCCGGCCACTGGTGCCGTTGCCGCTCACCGTGCTGTCCGTGATCGTCACCGAGCCGTAGCCGAAGACGCCGCCGCCTGCGGCAAGGTTGCCGGCGGTGCTGTTGCCGGCGACCGTGCCATCGGTGATCGTGAGGTCGGCGAGTGAACGCACCGCACCGCCGCTATAGGTGTTGGTGTTGGGCGCCTCGTCGTCCGTGGTCCGCCCGCCGGTGAGGGTGAGACCCCGCAGCTCGGTGGTTGCCGCCGCCTCGGTGATGTTGAAGAGCCGCACGTTGTCGTCGAGCTCGCTCGACGCCGTCCGCGCGAGGTCGGTGATGCCCGCCGCATCGGTCTCGTCGTCGTCCAGCACGTCGCCGGTGATCGTAATGTCCGCGATGCCGTCGTCGTCGTTGTCGCCATCGATGGTGAGCGCTTCGGTGATGACGAGCGTGCTCTGGAGGCGAATCGTGCCTGCGACCGTGAAGACGATCTCGTCGACGTCCTGATTACCGTTGTTGTTGGCTTGCTCGATGGCGTCCCGGAGCGAGCCTGTGCCGCTGTCGTCGAGATTGGTGACCGTGAACGTGGCCATGTCTGCGTCTCCCCAACAATGAATGGCGCTGACAAGGGTGCACGTCGCCCGTCACACGCCGGCTTTTGCTTCGAGTTACATCCAGCCTAGCGCATTCTGCGGGTTTCGACTTCGGGAGAAACACGTGTATTTCACCCCTCGACTTGCGCGTCTGGCGTGAGTGCCTGGCCGCACGAGCCGGCCGGTCGGCGACGACGCCAACCGGATCGCGATGCGAGGCCGAGGGGCGCACGCGGGCACGACAGGCTCGTGCGAAGGTTTGCCACGTCCCAACCTCGCGTCTCGCGGTCGGCAGGAGCCAACGCGCACGTCACCGACCGGCCGCGACCGTCGACCAGCGCGATCCGACACCGACCCGCCGGAGGAGCCCTCCGCGATGGTCCTTGACGTGCCGCCGCACGCGCTATCCGAGCACATGATCGACCACGTCGAGACTCCCGCTCCAACTCGACCACTCCGGAACGTGAGCGTAGACCATTCGTGATGCGGAAACCTTCGCCGAAACCTTCGCGGTCGGTGTTGCCAGCGCGGCTTCGTGCTATGCTCTGGCGATAGTGGCGAGGGCATGGTTGCCTCCTGCTGGCAGCAACGGTTTCCACACGACGATGGTCGTCGAGGTAGTCAGGTTCGGGACGTGCACGTTCGACGTCGCGTCACGTCGCCTGAGACGCGGCGAGAACGACGTCCGCCTGCAGCCGCTGCTCGTCGACTTGCTGCTCTTTCTCATCGCCAATCGCCACCGGACGGTGACGAGAGATGAACTCATCGATCAGGTTTGGGGCGGCCGCATCGTCTCGGACGCGGCACTCTACAGCCGCCTGAGCGAGCTCCGCAAAGCGATCGGCGACGACCCGAAGCGGCGGATGATCCGAACGGTCTACGGCGGCGGCGTCCGGTTCGTGGGGACGGTCGCGTCCACCGTCGCGTCCGCCGAGCCGACACGACTTCGCTCGGCCCGGCCACTCGTCACCGTCGCCGCCGTCCGCTTCGCCGGCGAGACGGCGCCCGACGACCCGGAGGAGCTGGTAGGTTGGGCAAGGCCCCGCATCGTCGCGGCGACGGCCGCGCTCCAGTCCGCCGGCGGCTGGATCGTACGCAGTCAGGTCGACGGCATCGTCGCCGCGTTCGGGTGGCCCGATGCCACCGAGCGCGACGCGGTGCGAGCGGGCGAGGTCGCTTTGCAGCTCGCCGGCGCGAGCCACATCACCGCGACCGTCGGCCTGGCCACCGGGCGCGTGTACGTCGACGCGTCCGGTCCCGAGCGCACCTTTGCTGGTGAGCCGATCAGCCGAGCGGAAAGGCTCGCGATGCTCGCGGCGCCGGGGACGGTCCTCGAGGACGAGGCCACGGCCGACGTGACCCGCGATGCCTGTCTCCGTGAACCTCGACCCGAGCTCGCGGCGAGCGCGAAGACCGCCGTCCACCAGCTTCTCGCGACCGCGCCGAACCGGTCACGATTCGAGGCGAGAGCCGCCTCCTCGGCGCCTGCCATGGTTGGTCGAGAGCGCGAGCTCGCTCGACTGAGATCCTTGTGGGAAGCCGCGGTCGTGGGCATGGGCGGCATCGTCTACGTTTCCGGCGAAGCCGGGATCGGCAAGTCGCGACTGGTCCACGAGCTGGGTGAGGCGATTGGCGGCGATGTCGTTCGGCTCCTAGGTCAGGCATCACCCGACGGGACGGCGTCGCCGCTCCGACCCATTCTCCATGCCTTCTCTCGCGCCGCCGGTGTCCTGCCGAGCGATGACGCCGAAGCATGGGCGACCAAGCTGGCGGATTGGCTGCGGTCGTTCGGCGTCGAGGCGACCCGGACCGTGAGGCGGTTGGCCGAATTGCACGGGGCGCCGGGTGTCGCTGCGCGCGAGGGCGCCAAGACGTTCGCCGGCTACAACGCGACGCTGCGCGACACCGTGCAGTTGCTGGAGAGCGTCAGCATCGCGACGCCGCTCCTGCTCGTCGTCGAGGATGCGCATTGGCTCGATCCGACGACCGCGGACCTGCTGACGTGGCTGGACACGATGACCGGCAGGCGGCGCATGTTGGTGGTCGTCACGTCGCGCCCGAGCATCGGCACCGCGCCGCCGCCGCGCGGCGCCCAGACGATGCGGCTCGACCCACTTGCCGACGAGCTCATCCGGCGTCTGATGGACGAGATCGTCGCGGCGCCGCTCGATGCTGCGGTCTGCGACGAGGTCGTGGCGCGGGCTGAAGGGGTGCCACTCTTCGCCGAGGAATTGACGCGTGTGCTCGCAACGTCGCTCGACGGAGCACGGCGGCCCAGCGATCCGTTGGCGATCCCGGTGAGCCTCGAAGGTGTGCTCTGCACACGTGCCGATGCCGCCGGGCCGGCGCGTGAGCTCGCCGAACTGGCGTCCGTCATCGGTCGTGAGGTCGCGTGCGACGTCCTCGCCGAGGCCTCGGGCTCGAGTGAGCAGGCCCTGCTGCCGGCGCTGGACAAGCTGACGGAGACGGGACTACTCCGTCGCGCCAGCGAAGGGACCGTCGTGTTCAAGCACGCGCTGCTTCGCGACGCCCTCTACAACACCTTGGCGAAGTCGAGGCGCCGCGCGATGCACGCCGACGTCGCGGCGGCCATTGTCCGCCGACGACCGGCTGCCGCGGCGATGGCGCCGGAGAGCCTCGCCCAGCATTTCGACGCCGCCGATGCGCCCGAAGACGCGCTCTTCTACTGGTGCCGGGCGGGTGCGCGAGCGGCCGACGAGTACGCGCATCCCGAGGCCGCGGTGCACTATCGCCACGCGCTCGCGGCGGTGGACCGCTTGCCGCCAACCAAGCTGCGCCTCGCCAAGGAACTGGAAGTGCTGGAGGCGCTGATCACGCCAGTGCTGATCTCCCGCGGCACGCCGACGCGCGAGGCGTCGGAGCTGCTGACGAGGTTGGAGCAGCGCGCACGCGCCGCCGGCGACGTGCGTCGCGAGAGCCACGCTCTCATCAACCTCGTGCAGTACCTCTATCTGGTGGGCGACCTGGACGAAGCGGACCGGGTCCTCGAGCGCCTGCGGACGCTGGCGAACCTCGAACGGAACGATGGCATCCGTAGCATCGTCGACCTCCATGCGAGCCAGATTGCCTACTATCGCGGTGACTTCGCCGCTTCGCAGGCGCGAGGCGAGGCGGCGGCGAGGTGTCCGCGCGCGACCTCACCCCTGCCGTTGCCCTATGTGCGCCCACGGCTGCAGGGCCTCGGGCGTGCCGCCGCCGCCGCCTGCATCCGCGGCGAGGTCGGCGTCGCGCTGGAGCAGATCACGCATCTCGAAGATCGTGGTCGGGCCACGGCTTCACCGTCGTTCGAGGCCTGGATCGAACGCGACATCGCCTGGGTCGCCTTTCTGCTGGGTGACGTCGAGCGCGCACGTCGTCCGGTCGCGAGGCTGAAGCGGCTGTGCCGGCGCTACGGCCTCCCGGTCTTCGCGCACACCGCGACCCTCGTGCGGGCCTGGATCCACAACGAAGATGGCGAGCCAGGGAGGGGCGCTGATCTCTTGCGAGCCAGCATCCCGGAAACCATGCGCCGCTACGCGATCCTCTATGGCTGCACCCTGCCGCTCGTCCGGGCCGAGTGCGAGCTCCGTGCCGAACGGATAGGAACGGCGCAGGCTTCGGCGCACGAAGGTCTAGAGGCGACCCGGCGGTTCAGCGCTCGTGTTTTCCACGCCGAACTGCTTCGGTTGCTCGGCGCGATCGAGGTTCGGCGCGGAGCCGAGCCACAGGCCGAGGCAGCATTCGATCGCGCCATCGACGTTGCGAGTGCGCAAGGCGCGCGGCTCTTCGAACTCAAGGCGGCGACAGCCTTGGCGCAGTACCGACTAGACCAGGGCGCGCATGACCAAGCCGCGGCGCTCTTGGCACCACGGACCGCAGCCTTCGCGCTTGGGCCCTCATTTCCGCATCTCGACGCTGCCCGGGCCGTCCTCGCGAGCGCGATGGCCGCAGGCGACACGGTTCCGATCCCGCCGAACGCTCCATCACATGAACGCCGAGCCAGGCCGCGGCGTGAAGTCACGAAGCTCTCCCGGTAGCAAGCTTCCGGACCGCGCACCCGGTCTCGTCGATGAAGACGAGCCGCTCCGGATCGAGATCAGGTTGCCGCTCGAACCACGCGAGGCGTCTGGCCCTCAGGTCGCCCGGCTGCTGCTCGGCGACATGCGCCGTTTTTTTTGAGCGTCAGGCGGTGCCGGGCGACGAACCGCCACAGCGTGCTGATCACCACCGACACACCCTTCTCGCGCCACAGCCATTCGCGCAGCTCTGCCAGCGTCACGTCGGGCTTGGCTTCCACCCGGGCCAGAAGGGCCGTCTTGTGCGCCTCGATCCACCCAGACCTCAGATCGCCGCCCATCGCGGCGCCACGCCGCCACCCAGCGGATCGCGCTCGACACGCTGACCCCGAACCGAGCCGCCGCGTCCCGGCGGCTCGCCCCGGCCTCGACCGCCTCGACCACCCGGACCCGCAGGTCCTTCGACAACGCGCGCACCATCCATGCCGGCCTCCGATCCCAGCACACAGCTCGAGCCAGAAATCAACGCACCTGTGAATCCCCAATAGATTCAATGCGCCAAGACAATGCTCTAGCCCACGACAAACCGGCCTGCGCAACTTCCGATGGTTTCATGTCGAGGCGCAGGGATGTCGTTCCTGCGCCCAGGTCGCAAGGTGCCGCGGCCGCGGGGCTGGCTCGGCTCATGGCGATGTTGGGTCGTGCTTGGTCGTCGCGGCCTCTGTGGGTAGCTTGTCGCTCCCGGGCGCAGTGTCGGAGCACGTGGCGAGCATGATCGATCTGCAGACGCTGTTGGTCTTCGTGCCGATCGCGCTCGCGCTGAACCTCACGCCCGGTGCCGACATGCTGTTCTGCCTGGGCCAGGGTGCCAAGTCTGGGCCGGCAGCCGGGTTTGCCGCATCGCTTGGGATTGCCACGGGCTCCTTCATCCACGCGCTCGCTGGCGGCCTTGGTCTGGCCGCGTTGCTGACGGCCAACCCGATCGCCTTCGAGGTCATCAGATGGGCGGGTGCGGCTTATCTGCTGTGGCTTGCTCTCAGCGCACTGCGTCGACCCGCCGACCATCTCGAGCCGACGACGGTCGCACGGTCTGGCGCGGTTCGCGCATGGCGCGACGGGATCGTCGTTTGCTTGCTGAATCCGAAGGTGGCGATCTTCATGCTCGCCTTGGTGCCGCAGTTCGTCGATCCGGAGCGCGGCTCGGTGCTGGTGCAGTTTCTCCTGCTTGGCGCCGTCCTCCACATCGGCGGAACCGTGGTCAACGGGATGGTCGGCGTCTTTGCCGGCACGATCGGCCGCACCCTAGCCAGCAGCGCCCGCCTCGCCCGGGCGCTGCGCTACGCGACCTGCGTGGTGTTCGTCGGACTGGCGCTGAGACTGGCGTTCGAGCGGCGATAGGGATCGTACGCCACGAATGACGAACGGTTCGGTGGCGCCTTGGGTCGTGGAGCGGCGCCCACGAGCGCCTGTGCGAACGTGGACGACGTCCGAGGAATCACTGGTGGACGGGCAGGGGACGGTGAACGGAATGCACGGACGCGCTAGTCTCACGGTCTGCGGTGGCGTCGTCGCGATCCTCGCCGGGACGGCCGTGGCCGGAGAATCGGTTGGCGTGACGACGCTCCAGGTCGCCGCTCCCGATCGAGGGCGCGAGCTGGCGGTGACGCTCTGGTATCCGGCCGACCCCGGTGGGACTGCGGTCCTCCATGGCGACACGCCGGTGTTCGAGGGTACCGAGGCGCTGGCAGAGGCACCGGTGGCTGGTGGCCCGTTTCCATTGGTCCTCGTCGCTCATGGAGGGATGCGATCCGCACCCCATCTCAGCGGATGGATCGGCGCCGGCCTCGCCGCCAACGGGGTTCTCGCAGCGGTCGTCCACCCGCCGCGCCTCGGTCCGGACGACGCCGCGATCGCGGTCCAAGAGATCTGGAAACGCCCGGCTGACCTGTCGGCGGTATTGACGGCGCTCGAGACCGATCCGGACTGGTCGGCGCACATCGACGCCGATCGGGTCGGGGGCGTTGGCTTTTTTCTCGGCGGCACGTCGGTGCTCACCCTGGCCGGTGCCGAGATCGACGCGGTGCGGTACGCACGTTCCTGTGACGACGCCGGCGCGGGCATGGACTGCGCATGGTTGGCCGAGAGCGGTGTCGACTTGGATGAGGTCGACCTCGCGCCGCTCGGCCGCTCGCAGCACGATCCTCGGGTCCGGACCGTCGTTGCCGTCGACCCGGAGCTGACGGAGAGCTTCGCGGTCGAGAGCGTTGCGAGCATCGACGTTCCGGTCGAGATCATCAATCTCGGCAGCCCGGGCACGATCATGCGCGGATTGGACGCCTCGGGGATCGTCGGCGTCGTTCCCGACCTGAGCTACACCACGGTCGCGGACGCGACGCCCTTCAGCGCCTTCAGTGTGTGCAAGCCGCGCGGGCCAGCCATTCTCGCCGATGAGACGGGCAGCGATGCGCTCTGTCGCGAACGAGGCGAAACCAGCCGGGAAGCGATCCACGCCACGTTGGCCGCGATGATCGTCGACGCGCTCGACCATGGTCTCTCGGCCACCGACTGACCGGGGCAAGGTCCGCCGATCCCGAGCTCGTGCGTCGGTTCGGCCGAGCCGGTCCAGAGCGGCAGGTCGCCTTGCTCGAAAGGATGGACACGCTGTTCGTTCAGTCCGAACTTCGACAGGAGGCTGGGTCGGCGCGCGGGACCCATCGGTACGGAGTACGCAAATGGAACGTCGATGTGATCGGCCAACGCTCAGGCGGAGGCCGGTCTGGGTCCTGCTCGGCACACCGCTTCTTCTGACCGCTTGCGACGACAGTCAGCCGAAGGCAGCCGAGCCGCCGCCGCAAAAGGTGGAGGTCGCCGAGGCTGCTTCCGCCCAGATCCCGCTCACACGGGAGTTCGTCGGGACGACGGCAGCGATCAAGCTGGTCGAGATCCGCTCCAAGGTGCGCGGTTATCTCCAAGAACGTCCCTTCACCGAAGGCACCGACGTCAAGAAGGGTGACGTGCTGTTCGTCATCGACCAGCGGCCGTTTCGTGCCGAGGTGGAGAAAATCCAGGGCGACCTGGAGCACAATCAGGCGAGACTGACCTTCGCGCAGCAACAGGTCGACCGCTACCAGCAGCTGACAGCGGACAGTTTCGCATCGGTGCAGAGGCTCGAGTCCGTGCAGAGCGAGGCGCTGCAGGCGGCGGGCGACGTGACCGCGAGCCAAGCGGCGCTGGAGAACGCCCAACTCGACCTCGAATACTCGACGATCACTGCGCCGCTCGACGGCCGCATCAGCAACACCGAGGTCAACATCGGCAACCTGGTGAGCGCGGAAAACACGCTGCTGACCACGCTAGTCCAGCTCGACCCGATCTATGCCTATTTCAGCCCGAGCGAGGCGGCGTACCAGGAGATGGTTCCATATCAGGCCAAAGGGCCATTGCAGGCCTCGATCGTCTTGGCGTCGGGCGCGGCTTATCCCCACACCGGCACCGTCGACTTCGTCGACAATCAGGTCGATACCAGTACCGGTACGATCAAGATGCGTGCGGTCATTCCCAATCCAGACAAAACACAACGGCCAGGTCAATACGTAAAGGTTCAGTTGACTCTCACCGACAGTTACTCTGCGATACTGGTGCCAGCGGCAGCGGTGACCCAGGACGAGGGCGGGCACTACGTGTTCGTGGTCGACGAAAGCGACAAGGTCGAGCGCCGGAACATCCAGCTCGGCACAGCCTACGAGGACCGCTACGTCATCGAAGACGGGATCGAGGCGGGCGAGCAGGTGGTCGTCAAGGGTTTGCAGAAGATTCGCGGTGGCCAGCAGGTCGAGATCGCGAAGGCGGTGAAGACCCGTGCCGAAGGCAAGGCGGCTGACGACGCGGGAGCCGGGCCATCCAGCGGCGGGTCGACCTCCGACTAGGTGGTCGTCACAGGGAGCCCGAGGCGGTCAGCCTTTGGCGGTATCGTCGCCGCGGTCCCGGAACCGCTCGATCAACACGTAGAACACCGGAACGACGAACAAGCTGAGGAAGGTCGCCGCGAACATGCCGCCGAACACGGCGGTGCCCAGCGAATGACGGGCAGCGGCACCTGCACCGGTGCTGAACACCAGAGGTGCTACGCCGAAGATGAAGGCGAACGCGGTCATCAGGATCGGTCGCAGCCGCACCCGGGCCGCCTCCATCGCGGCCATCTCGATGGAAAGACCTTCCTGGCGCCGGCGGCGGGCGAATTCGACGATGAGAATGGCGTTCTTGCTGGCGAGCCCGATCAGCATGATGAGACCGATCTGGCAGTAGAGGTCGTTCTCGAGACCCCGTAGTGCCTGTGCGCCGAGGGCGCCGAGCATGGCGAGAGGAACGGCCAGGATGACCATGAACGGCATGGACCAGCTCTCGTACTGGGCGGCGAGGCAAAGAAAGACGAAGGCGAGTGCGAGGGCGAAAATGTAGGGCAGCACGTTGCCGGCCTTGATTTCCTGATAGGCGTCGCCGGTCCACTCGAAGCCCATGGTCTCGGGCAGCACGTTCGCCGCCACCGCTTCCATCGCTTGGATGGCTTGGCTGGAGCTGAAGCCAGGTGCGGGCGCGCCATTGATCGGGGCCGACCTGTACAAGTTGTAGTGCGTGATGTTGCGCGCGCCCACCTCGGCGTGGAGGGTCACGAGGCCGCTCAGGGGGACCATGTCGCCGGCCGCGTTCCGTACGTAGATCTTGGAGACGTCCTCGATCGTCGCGCGGGCGTCCGCTTCGGCTTGCAGATAGACCCGGTAGACGCGGCCAAATCTATTGAAGTCGTTCACGTAATAGGCGCCGAGATAGGTCTGCAGCGCATCGAAGACCTGATCGAGCGAAACACCTTGGCTGAGCGCCTTGTTGCGATCGAGATCGACACGATAGGTCGGTGTCTGGGCCGAGAAGGTCGTGAACAGGCCGCCGATCTCGGGCCGTTTCGAGGCCTCGGCGATCAGCTCCGTGGCAGCGGCTTCGAGGCCTGCCAAGGAGCCGCCCGAATAGTCCTGGAGTTCGAACACGAACCCGCCCGTAGGGCTGAGGCCAGGTATCGGCGGCGGGTTGACGGCCACGACCTGAGCGTCGGGAATCTCAGCCAGCCTAGCGCCCACGGTCGGCAGGATGTGGCTCAAGAGCTGCTCGTCGGCACTGCGGCGTTCGGACCATGGCTTCAGAACCGGAAACAGCGTGCCGACGTTCGGAGCGGAGTTCGAGTTGAGCAGGCTGAACCCGTTGAAGGCGACGACATGCTGCATTCCAGGCGTGTCCATCAGCAGCTTCTCGACCCGGTCGACCACCTTTTGGTTGCGCTGCGACGACGTCCCCTCCGGTGTCTGCACGAAAACGATGAAGTAGCCCTGGTCTTCCGGTGGCACGAAACCGGTCGGCACCGTCTTGAACAGGTAGCCGGTGCCGATCAACGCGAGCACGAACAGGGCGACCACGAGGTACCAGCGCCGCACCAGGACGCCGATCAGCCGCTCGTAGCCGTCGGTGAGGCGCGTGAAGCCAGCATCGAACCGACGAGCAAACCCACTCCGCTTCGCGTTTCCGGCGCGCAGCAGGACACCGCAAAGCGCTGGGCTCAGCGTCAGCGAATTGAAGGCCGAGATCGCAATGGCACAGGCGATGGTGAGGGCGAACTGCTCGTAGAGCTGGCCCGTGACGCCAGGCGTGAAGGCGACGGGGACGAACACGGCCAGGAGCACCAGCGACGTCGCGATGATCGGTGCCGTGACCTGTTTCATGGCGTTGGCGGCGGCGAGGCGGGGGTCGGCGGTCTCGCTCTCCAGGTGGCGCACCACGTTCTCGACGACCACGATGGCGTCGTCGACCACCAGGCCTACGGCAAGGACCATGCCGAACAGCGTCAGCGTGTTGATCGAGAACCCGAGCGCCAGCAGCGCAGCCAGCGTCCCGATCAGGCAGACGGGGATGGTGATGACCGGGATCAGCGTCGTGCGGACACCGTGCAGGAACAGGAAAATGACCAAGACCACCAAGGCGATGGCGATCGCCAGCGTGGTCAGGACTTCCTTGATCGACTCTCGGACGAAGCGCGTCGTGTCGTAGATGATCTCGTATTCGAGGCCTTCGGGAAACCGTTCCGACAGTCGGTCCATTTCGGCGACGACGCGGTCGGCCAACTCGATCGAGTTGGCGTTGGCCAACTGGAGCATGCCGACGGGCAGGGCGGGTTCGCCACTGACGTTGGCCGTCTCGTCGTAGAGCTCGGCGCCCAATTCGACGCGGCCGATGTCGCTGATCCGGACGATCCGTCCGTCCGGCTCGGCGCGGACGATGATGTCGGCGAACTGTTCGACCGACTCCAGGCGCCCCAACGTGGTCAGGGTGAACTGGAACACCTGTCCGTCTGGCGCCGGCGGCTGGCCGAGCGACCCGGCCGCTACCGCCTGGTTCTGCTCGGAGACGGCCGTGGCGACGTCTTCGACCGTCACGCCGAGGCTCGCCATCCGCTCCGGGTCGAGCCAGATGCGCATCGCGAACTTGCGCTCACCGAAGCTCAAGACTTGCCCGACGCCCGGAATGCGTTTGAGCACGTCGATCACGTGAATGGTGAGGTAGTTGCTGATGAACAGCGAGTCGTAGCGGCCGTCGGGTGAGAACAGACTGGGAACGATCGTCAGATCGGTCGACTGCTTCGACACCGTGATGCCGGCCTGGACGACTTCGGCAGGCAACTGGGATACGGCGATCTCGACCCGGTTTTGGACATCCACGGCAGCGATATCGAGATCGTAGCCGGTCTCGAAGGTCACGGTGATCGTCACGGTGCCGTCATCGGCGCTGACCGACGACATGTAGACCATGCCTTCGACACCGTTGATCTGCTCCTCCAGCGGGGTCGTCACGCTGGCTTCCACGACGCTGGCGTTGGCGCCGGTGAAGGTCGCCGAGACGGCCACGGTCGGCGGTGCGATGGGTGGGTACTGGCCGACGGGCAGGAACGGAACGGACACCGCACCCACCAGCACGATGGCGATCGCCAGCACCGTCGCGAAGATCGGGCGATTGATGAAAAACGGGCTCAACACCGTGAATGCCCCCCCGACGGCCGGCCTAGCGAGCGCCCGTCGGGCGGTCGAGGAACGGACACTCCGAGAACATCAGCCACCGGCTAGGTTTGTGTCGTTCGGGATCGCGAACACGTGGATGCCTTGGTCGCGCCTGATCTCCAAAGTGGTCCGGCGTTCTTCAGAGAGCTTGGAAGGCAGCAACGGGAGGGGTGGGCGGCTCCTCTTCGACCAATTCTTCCGGCGCATGCTCGAGCCTTCCGGTATCGACGCCCGCCCGAGCGCCTGGAGTGTGGTTGTCCGCCCCTGCGACCGATCAAGATGGAGGTTTAGTGAAGCACGGTGATCCCGCGCGCGCCACCCTCCGTTCGGCTACGGTTCACGCTGGCCGCCGTTCGACCTACGCGTCCGGGCGGTCGCGATCGCGGTCGAGGAAGTTGCCGACGCGGAGGCCGATGGCTTGGCCGATCCGGGTGCGGCTGCTGAGCACGGGCGTGTTGCGCGAGACGTCGCCGGTCGCCTCGCGTCGCAGGATGAACACCCCCGACACGACGATGACGGCCGTGCCGATGATCGTCAGGCGGTCGGGATACTCCTGGAACAGCAGGATGCCGTAGAACGTGGCCCAGACGATCTGGGAGTACTGCATCGGGGCGACGACCAGGGCCTGGCCGTGCTTGTAGGCGAGGACGAGGAAGCCCATGGCCAAGAGACCGAGCGCCGAGGTGACGGCGAACATGCCCAAATGTTCGAGCGGCACGTCGACGTAGACGAAGGGTAAGGCCGCCGCCGTGAATCCCAAGTTGGTCAGCATCGGGTAGAGGACCATCACGACGCCGCGCTCCTCGTTGCCGATCTTGCGGACGATGATCGCGTTCATGGCGCCGGCGAAGGCGGCGGCCAGGGCAGCAAGGTGGCCGGGACTCAAAGGCGTTGCGCCTGGGTTCAGGACGATCAGGACGCCGACGAAGCCGGCAAGCACCGCAAGCCCGCGGCGCAGGCGCACCGTTTCGCCAAGCATCGGGATCGCGAGCACGGTGATGAGCAGCGGTGCCGCGAAGATGAAGGCGTAGACCTGGGACAAGGGTAGCTGGCTGAAGGCGTAGAACGCCGACGTGGCCGTCACCGCAGCGCACAGGCTGCGCAACGCGACCCACCAGGGGTGCACCGGCCGCAGTGTTCCTGGCCGGTCGTTGCCGATCAGCACCAGGCTGATCAGCGGGAAGCTCATCAGCGCACTGAAGAAGACGATCTGGAACGGCGAATAGGTGGCGCCCAGTTCCTTGACGAACACGTCGTGGGTCGAGAACGCCGCAAAGGCGGCGAGGCCGTAGAGGGCACCACGGACGTTCGGCGACAGGTTCGGCGGGCGGATCAAGGGCGAGTTGCCTCGGTGTGGATCGGGCTGGTGTAGCACGGGCGACGCGGCAGCGTAGGGAAGACCGGCCACCCGGAACGCAAAGCTGGGTCCTCGGATCGCGATGCCATCGACCCTAGGGCGTCCATGCTTCGATCCTTCGGACCTTCACTCTACCTTGCGGATGGCCCGACCGTTTCGTTCTACGGCCTTCCCCTCCCGACACGGATGGCGGTGGCGCGGCTGGCCGATGGCGGCGCTTGGGTCTGGTCGCCCGTAGCGCTCACCGACGAGCTGGCGCCGGCAGTCGAGGCGATCGGACCCGTTCGCCACCTCGTCTCCCCGAACGAGATCCACCACCTCTTTCTCGGCGAATGGGCGGCCCGTTGGCCCACGGCACGCGTCCACGTTCCACCTGGCCTTGCTGCAACGAGGCCGGACCTGCGCTTCGACGCAGAACTTGGTGATGTGCCCGACGCGGCGTGGGCGGCCGACATCGATCAACTGGTGTTCCGCGGCTCGTTCCTCCTGGAGGAGGTGGCCTTCTTCCATCGCCCGTCGTGGACGGTGATCATGGCCGACCTCATCGAGCGGAACTCGCCGACGCGGGCGAGCGGCTGGCGAAGCGCTAGGCACCGTTGCTGTCGCGACGGTGGCCGCGATCATTGGCTCGTGGAGCTGGCCATGCTCGAGACGTGGCGACAAGCGGTCAACGCCTGCTCGTGGTGCGGCCCTCGAGCAGAAATCGCTCGACGAGGGGCACACGATCGGTGCCCCAGAACAGCTGGTCGTCGACGACGAAGGTCGGCACGCCGAACGCACCGAACCGCAGAGCCGCGGCCAGCGCCTGTTCGTGAGATGCCCGCGCGCGCTCCGCCATCGGGCCCGCGAACACCTCGCCGCGCGATGGGCGGAGCCCAGCCGCGATCGCCGCCACGACGTCGCGGGTGACCCTTCGCCCCTCGGCGAAGATCGTCTCGAACAGCGCGATGCACATGACGCGCCGAGCCTCCGCCTCCTCGAACAGCCAGCAGGCGTCGGCCATGTCGTCCGGCGTGAGATCACCGAGGTCGGGCTCGTGGTAGGGGATGCCGAAATGCTCGGCCCAGCGGGCGGCGTCCCTGGACCGGTAGGCGGGGTCGTACTGCCCGCGCAGCGTCGTGGCGTCGAAGGGTGACCGGCCTCCGTGGGCGGCGCGGATCAGCGCGATCGAGTTCACCGGGTACCACTCGAAGCGCCGTCCCGAGACCTCCTCCAGGCGTGGCAGTTGGGTCGAAGCGAGGTAGGAGTAGCGGCTTCCCAAGCCACAGACGAAGAGCGTGCGCATGGTTCCCGACCGATGATCCTGTTCCAGCCTCAGGGTCCGCACGGCACCCCGGCCCCGATGGCGGTTGATGGTATCTCCTCGTCGACGCAGGCTTTCGTGGTCGCGCCTCGCCGTCGTATGGCGACCACTCGTACGCGGGAGAGCGCATCATGTCCTACCACCTGACCTTTGCCATGCTCCTGGCGGGCGTCGTGGCCGCCTGCCAGCCCCTGGCGTCCGATACCGGCACCAGGCCGGCCAGCACCACGACGCCGCCACCGGTAGCCCCCGTATTGGCGGGGCGGGCTCCCGCCAACGAGGCCGAGCAGCGCTGTGTCGACTCCCTCACCAGGCAAATGGGTGGCAGCGTCAGCGTCCTCTCCTACGAGTTCGCCGAACCGGAGAGCCAGGTGAGGCTGGCGGTCGTCGGCGACGAGGCGTCGTGGAACTGCCTCGTGGCCAATGACGGGTCCACGGTCAAACTGTCCTACCGCGCCAGGGACTGATGCCGCGCGGGGCCGCGTCGAGCACTTCGGCGCACCGATCACGGCCGATGCCTCGGGACTAGGATGCTGGCTTGGCTTCAGGCGCGATCCGCCACGCCGCGGTGCCGGCGGCATCGGTCCAGAAGGTGAGGCCATCATACTGCTTGAAGAGGTCGGGCGGCAGAATCGTGCGCCGCGGCTGGTAGCGAACGGGCCCGCTCACGTCGTGCAGACCGGGGGCCCCGAGGTTTCGATCGAACTCTGGCTCGTCGTACTCGACGTGGTCGAAGTCATGGTCGAACCACGGTTGCCCGAGGAACTCGTAGATGAGCTTGAGGCAGGCCTCCGGCTTCTTCGTCAGGATTTCGTAGTCGATCAGCAGCAGTTTGTCGGAGTGCTCGCCGTAGTACGCCTCCTTGAGCGCCGAGTAGGCGGAACCGACGACCCGGTTGCGGAGCGCCAGAGCCTCGGTGCGGCTGTAGACGGACGCGCGTTCGTCGGCCGAGCCGAACAGGTTCGACGGCTGGAAGGTGTTCTTGCGGACGAGCCGTTCGAAACTGTCCATGATCCACGCGACGTTACGGACGGTGCAGAGCACCTTCGCCTCCGGAAACAGTTCGACGACGAGGTGCAGCTGAGCGCACCACTGCCGGTTGGTGTCGAAGACGATGTCCTTCGGATCGTCGCCGTAATAGGCATCGACCACGGCCCGCAGGATGCGCCGTCGCCGTGCTTCGTCGAGAAACACCGCCGCTTCGTTGCGCGGGCTCATCGCGCCGAGCAACGTGGTGAGCAGGGTGGCGACGGGCCCGCTCATCGCCGCATCGAAACGCGGGTTCTGCCGCAACAGTCCGGCGAGCAAGGTGGAGCCCGACCGTGGCAGCCCGCTGATGAAATGGATCGTTCGTGCCATTGGCTGCTCCCGCGACCGCCGCTCGATGGCTAGCACAGCCACGCGGAGGTGAAACAGATCGCAGCGCCCCGCGCCGGAATTCAGCCTCCGCATCGTGTTCTTTAACTTGCGAATTACCTGACGATACGCTAACGATTCGGACGACATTGAAGGCGTTCGCGGCTGCCGAGCCGCCCGCGGCCATTGGCGAAGTTCATTGAATTGGAGCGCTGACCATGACGGAGTTTCGCGTCACCACCACGACTGACGAAAGCGATCCGGGCGACGGGCTGTTGACGCTTCGCGAAGCGATCGATGCCGCGAATGCCGCCGACGGCGCCGATCAGATCACCTTCGACGACGCCCTGGAAGGCCAAACGATCGTGCTCACCCAGGGTGAGCTGACGATCACCGACGACCTCGCAATCGAGGGTCTGGGCGCCGACGTGCTGACCGTCGACGGCGGCGACTCGACGATTTTCGACCCACGGCGCGTTTTCGTGGTCGATGACGGTAATGACATCGTCCAGCGCAACGTGGTGATCGACGGACTGACGATCCAGGGCGGCTATGCGAGCGGCGGCGGTGAGCAAACCACGACCGGTGCTCGTGGTGGCGGCATCTTCAACCGGGAGGCTCTGGAACTCAACGACAGCGTCGTCCAGGACAGCGTTGCTCAAGGTTACTACATCTACACGAGCGAAGGCGGCGGGATTTTCAATGACGGCGGGACCCTGGTGCTCAACAGGAGCAGCGTCCTGGACAACGTCGCGACCTGGGGGATGACCTACGATACCGGACAAGGCGGCGGCATCGGCTCGGCCGGCGGAAAAGTCATCATCAACGACAGCATCATCGCCGGAAACGTCGCGAACGGTGACTACGGCGGCTCCGCCGGCGCCGGTATTCACAGTGTCGATGGCATTCTGGAGATCAATCGCAGTACGATAGCGGAGAACCGCGCCGTCGGCAGGTTCAACTACTTTGTTGGTTGGTTCGATATCTTCGGTGGCGGGGTCTTCAGTGGCAACACCGACTTGACGATCAACAACAGTACGATCGTCGGCAACGAAGCGGAATCGCCAACCGACATGGGCGTAGACGGCGTCATCTACGTCGCGCAGCCGGGACCGCAAGGTGGTGGGGTGTTCGTTTCGGGCGGCAGCAGCTCCATCAGCAACAGCACCATCACCGGAAACAAGAGCGGCGGCGTGCTCGCTGGCAATGAGCCAGGGACGGAAATCGCCGTCGTGTCGAGTTTGATCGCGGCGAACCTGGACGACGAGGACGTCAGCGGCGGCAGCGGAACCTTCGTCAGTCAGGGCAACAATCTCATCGGCGATCCCGGAGGGACCGACGGTTTCGTCGACGGCGTCGACGGTGACCTCGTCGGCAGCAGCAGCGCGCCGCTCGATCCCGGTCTCGACCCCGCCGGGTTGCAGGACAACGGCGGACCGACCCCGACGATCGCGCTCCTGCCCGGTAGTCTCGCGGTCGACCGAGGCAGCAACCCGCAAGCCTTCGAGACCGACCAACGCGGCGATGGGTTCGACCGCGAGAACGGCGCCGGCGCGGAGATCGGCGCGTTCGAATCGGGGACGTCGGACGGACCGGCGCCGATCACCGTGGCCTTTTCGTCGGCAGCGGCAGGCTTCAACAACCTGTTCGGCTGGTACGACAAGACCAGCCTGGAAGCGCATGTGCTGTTCGTCGACAGCAAGCGCGCCGACGGTTTCACGGCGATGCTGCCGCCGATGGATCCGGCGCAGGTCGGCTTCTTCCTCGTGCCCGATGGCGGCGACGCCTTCGCTCCCGGAGGAGCGTTCGCCGGCGAGGCGCCAACGGCGTTGGAGTTGCGCGTCGTCGACGAAGGTGGGCGTTTCGTCGTTGCGGGCGATCTGGGTCCACTCCTGGGTCGCGTGCAGCCCGGGGGCGACCTGGAGCCCGTCGCCTACTTCACGGATGCGGACAAGAACCCCGGTGGTGCCGAGCAGGCGCGCGAAGGGCCGACCGGCCGGGTTGCGTGGGAAGACCTTCCTGCGGGCGGTGACGGCGACTTCGACGACTTGGTGATCGACACGGGGCAGCCGGTGACTCTGGAGGTCGTCGACAGCGCAGCAGGCTTCGACAATCTGCTTGGCTGGTACGA
Organism: Pseudomonadota bacterium; assembly: GCA_039818825.1. GTDB lineage: Bacteria > Pseudomonadota > Alphaproteobacteria > Geminicoccales > Geminicoccaceae > JBCBTD01. The sequence continues at coordinate 3,189 of JBCBTD010000056.1, read as the reverse complement.
CCGCGAGACGGGTGCGGCAGAAATCGTTGCCGTCGACGTTGCCGTTGCGGTTGGCGAGCGCTTCGACTTGCTGGTGCCTGACCGGAGCCGGGTCGAGCTGTTTCTGGTGGCGGACGGCGCCGATGCGTTCGATCCGGGTGGTGTGTTCGGCGGCGTCGATCCGGCGTCGTTGGATCTGCGTGTCCACGAGGTCGGCGGCAGGTTCGTGGTCGTCGACAGTGCGACCGATCAGGCTCTACTTGGCCGGACGACCGGCAACGGCAACCTGGAGCCGCTCGCCTACTTCACCGAAGCGTTCAGGAACCCCGACGACGGTCTGGAGCACACGTCCCGCGGACCCGACGGCCTGATCGGCTGGGAGGACCTGTTCGGCGGCGGCGACCAAGATTTCGACGACCTCCAAGTGGTGATCGACGTCGTCCCCGACCCGCTGGTGAGCTGACGGCTTCGGTCATGGGCCGATGGGTTCCATCGTCGAAGAGGTCGTGACGTCGGCGCTCGCTCGGTGTGGTCGGTGATGGACGCTGTGGCCGCTCGGTTTCCGTGCCGAGCGGTCCCGCGTTCAACTCGGTGACGATGCTGCGGGCGATCGTCTCATGGCGATCGACGATGCCATCGCAGCCGTCGCCGCTGACCAGCTGCGGCTCGTAGATCAAACGCGGGCCGCGGGCATGCGTCATCGATCGCAGTGCCGAAGGACATCGGCCCTGGCTGGCTGCTGCCCGTGGCTCAGCGTCAGGACGTGACGGTCTCGGCATGGCTGTACACGTTGCAGCCGGCACCTCTGGCAAAGGCGCAAACCGTAATGTTTGCGCGGTCCGCGAGCCGTACGGCGAGCGCCGTCGGCGCCGAGAGTGCGACGATCATCGGGCAGCCGAAGGTGGCCGTCTTCTGCACCATCTCCATGCTGCAGCGGCTGGTCACGACCACGAAGCCGGCGGTCGGCGCGATCGCCGCGCGGGCGAGCGAGCCGATCAGCTTGTCGAGGGCGTTGTGGCGGCCGACGTCTTCGCGCAAGGTCAGGACCCGGCCCTGGCGGTCGGCGAAGGCCGCGGCGTGCAGGGCGCCGCTGGCGCGGTTCGCCGCTTGCAACGGTGCGATGGCGTTGACGGCGGTGTCGATGGCGCCGGCCGGGTAGGGTAGCGTTGCCGGCACGTTGGGAAGTGGCCGGAGAGCCGTTTCGATCTCCGTGACCCCGCAGAGCCCGCAACCGGTCCGTCCTGGGAGGTTGCGGCTGCGCGCGCGGAGCGCGCGGGCGCGGACGTCGGGGATCTGGATGGCGACGGCGATGCCCGCGCCAACCGGCTCGGTGGTCACTGCCGAGACTTCGTCGGCACCAGCCACCACGCCCTCGGCGAGCGAGAACCCGTAAGCGAAGTCGACGAGGTCGGCCGGGCTCGCCATCATCACCACGTGGCTGGTTCCATTGTAGCGGAGCGCCACGGGCGTTTCGACGGCGAGCGTGTCCCACGCCCTCGCCGACGGGCCGGCCGGGACGACGCGCGTGACCTCGGCAGCGGTCGTCGCTGCGGTCGGCTCAGCCGGCAGCGACGTCGATGCGACGGGAGCGGCGTCGGACATCGTCAGCCTCGTGCTGCGTGGGCGACCAGTGGTTGGCTGGGCGAACCTCTACCGCCGTCACCTTGTACTCAGGGCACTCCGTGGCCCAGTCCGAGAGCTCGGTGGTGACGACGTTCGCCTGAGTCTCGGGGTGGTGGAACGTCGTGTAAACCACGCCGGCCGGCAGCCGGTCGGTGATCCGCGCCCGGAGCGTGGTGGTCCCGGTGCGGCTGGCGAGCGCCACCCGCTCGCCCTCGCGGATGCCCCGCTGCTCGGCGTCGTGGGGGTGGATGTCGAGCCGGTCTTCCTCGTGCCAGGTGGTGTTGGCCGTGCGCCTCGACTGGGCGCCGACGTTGTACTGGCTGAGGATGCGGCCAGTGGTCAGGAGCAGCGGGAAGCGGGGGCCGGTGCGCTCTTCGGTGGGCACGAACTCGGTGATCATGAACCGGCCCTCGCCACGTACGAAGCCGTCGACGTGCATGACGGGCGTGCCCTCCGGCGCCGCGTCGTTGCACGGCCACTGAACGCTGCCGACCCGATCCAGAAGATCGTACGAGACACCGGCGAAGGTCGGCGTCAGCCGGGCGATCTCGGCCATGATCTCGCTCGGGTGCTCGTACTCCATCGAATAGCCGAGCGCCGTTGCCAGCCTTTGGGTGACCTGCCATTCGGCCAGACCCGAAAGCGGTTCCATGGCCTTGCGCACACGGCTGATCCGCCGCTCGGCGTTGGTGAAGGTGCCGTCCTTCTCCAGGAACGACGATCCCGGCAGGAAGACGTGGGCGAAGGCTGCGGTCTCGTTGAGGAACAGGTCCTGGACGACGACACATTCCATCGACCTGAGTGCGTCGCGGACGTGGCTGGTGTTGGGGTCGGACTGGGCAATGTCCTCGCCCTGGACGTAGAGCCCCTTGAACGTGCCGGATACTGCGGCATCCAACATGTTCGGGATACGCAGGCCCGGCTCGGCGTCCAACGTCGTGCCCCACGCCGCCTCGAACAGCGCCCGTGTGGCATCGTCGCCGACCGGCCGATAGCCCGAGAACTCGTGGGGGAAGGAGCCCATGTCGCAGGCGCCCTGGACGTTGTTCTGGCCGCGCAGCGGGTTCACCCCGACGCCGGGGCGGCCGATGTTGCCGGTGGCCATGGCGAGGTTGGCCATGCCCATGACCATGGTCGTGCCCTGGCTGTGCTCGGTGACGCCGAGGCCGTAGTAGATCGCCCCGTTGCCGCCGGTCGCGTAGAGCCTTGCCGCGGCACGGAGCGCTTCCGCCGGCACGCCCGTGATGCCCGCGACCGCTTCGGGCGCGTTGCGGGCTTCCCTGACGAACGAGGCCCACTCGCGGAACGCCGCCTCGTCGCAGCGCTCGGCGACGAACGCTTCGTCGACCAAGCCTTCGGTGACCACCACGTGGGCCATGGCGTTGACGAAGGCGACGTTGGTACCCGGCAGCAGCGGCAGGTGGTGGGTCGCCTCGATGCGCGCCGAGCGGACCAAGTCGGTGCGTCTCGGATCGACCACGATCAGCTTCGCACCTTCCCGGAGGCGGCGCTTCATGCGCGAGGCGAACACGGGATGGGCGTCGGTCGGGTTGGCGCCGATGACCATGACGACGTCGGCCTCGGCGA
>JBCBTD010000055.1:0-26674 GCA_039818825.1 Pseudomonadota bacterium | reverse complement strand
GGCGTGCGGCCGATCGTCTGCGAAGACGCCCGCCCCAGACCACGCTGAGTTTGCGGGCGGTGCCCAGCCGCGTGATGAGGCCGAGGATCGGCCGGTCGGGACGTTCGCGCGAGGCCCGAAGCGCGGTGGTGCCGGATGTCGTGTAGGTGACGATGCAGCCGGCACGAACCGTCGACGCGACCTGAGCCGCCGCCTGGGTGATCGCGTCGGCCGACGTCTGCTCGGCCACGGCGTGATGGGCATCGACGTAGGATCGATAGAGCGGGTCCGCCTCCACCCGGGCGATGATCCGATCCATCATGGCCACCGCTTCCGTCGGGTATTGGCCGGCTGCACTCTCGGCCGACAGCATCAAGGCGTCCGCGCCGTCGTAGCAGGCCGTGGCGACGTCCGAGGCCTCGGCGCGGGTCGGCGCCGGCGTCGTGATCATGCTCTCGAGCATCTGGGTGGCGACGACGACCGGCTTGCCGGCATTGCGCGCCGCCCGGACCATGCGCTTCTGCAGCCCGGGCACGTCCTCCGGCGGCAGCTCCACGCCGAGATCGCCGCGGGCGATCATGATGGCGTCGGCAAGCTCCAGGATGCCGTCCAGGCGCTCGACCGCAGATGGCTTCTCGATCTTCGCCATGATGGCGGCCCGGCCGGTGATCAAGCGCCGGGCCTCGGCGACGTCTTCCGGGCGCTGGACGAAGCTCAGCGCCACCCAATCGAAGCCGAGATCGAGACCGAAGCGTAGGTCGTCGCGATCCTTGCCGGTCAAGGGCGAGATCGGCAGCACCACTTGGGGGACGTTCACGCCCTTGCGGTTGGAGAGCATGCCGCCCACTTCGACCACGGTGTCGATGTGGTTGTCCTTCGCTTCGACTATCCGGATCCGGAGTTTGCCGTCGTCGAGCAGCAGATCCATGCCGGGTGCTGCAGCGTGCATGATCTCCTTGTGCGGCAATTGTACCCGAGTGGCGTCGCCCGGTTCCGGGTCGAGGTCGAAGCGGAAGTTCGCGCCCTCGACCAACGAGACGAAGCCGTCGGCGAAGGTGCCGACCCGGAGCTTCGGCCCCTGGAGGTCCATCAGTGCGCCGATGGGCCGGCCCAGTTCGGCCTCGACGTCGCGCAGTTCCTGCAACCGCTCAGCGTGATCCTCGTGGGTGCCGTGGCTGAAGTTGAAGCGGAACACGTCGGCGCCAGCTTCCACCAGCGCGTGAATGTCGGCCTTGGTCGCCGACGACGGTCCGAGCGTGGCGACGATCTTGGTAGAAGCCTCGCGGCGCATCCGGTCTTCCCCCTCTCCGCGGCAGCGGTGCAGTGGCACTAATCAGCCCAGGCTGCAACCGCGGGACAGGGCCCATTGTCGGGAACCGGTCATCGCGCCATCCTCCGTTGGTCCTATCGTGAGAGGCGAACGATGCGATTTCTCGTCCTGGTCTGCTCGCTGGCGGTCGGTGCGCTGGGCGCTGCGGTGTCGGCGTCCGCCCAAGAGACCTTGCGTATCGGCGCCTCTCAGTTCCCTTCGACCATGCATCCCAGCATCGACGAGATGCTGGCCAAGACCTACGTGCAGTCGATGACTTTGCGGCCATTCACCGGCTACGGCCACGACTGGGAGCTGCGCTGCTTCCTTTGCACCGAGCTGCCGACCTTCGAGAATGGCGGCGCTGAGCGGGTCGAGCGGCCAGACGGCAGTGTGGGCGTCCGTGTGACCTATGAGATCCACCCCGACGCGACCTGGGGCGATGGGGTTCCGGTCACCAGCGACGACGTCGTCTTCGCTTGGGAGTTCGGCAAACACCCCCAAAGCGGCGTCGTCAGCCGCGAAGTCTACACCGACATCCGCGACATCGAGGTGATCGACGCCAAGACGTTCACGCTCGAACTCGAGGACTTGGAATACAACTACAACGCCATCAACGACCTGCAGCCGCTGCCGGCGCATCTGGAACGGCCGATCTTCGAGGCCGACCCGGCCAACTACCGCAATGCGACGCTGTTCGATACGGCACCGGCCACGCCGGGCCTCGCTTTCGGCCCCTACCGGGTGAGCGAGGTCGAAATCGGCAGCTATCTCGTGCTGGAGCGAAACCCGACGTGGTACGGCGTGACGCCGGCGTTCGACCGCATCATCGTCCAAGTGGTCGAGAACACGGCCGCGCTCGAAGCCAATCTCCTGTCGGGCAGCGTCGACATGATCGCCGGTGAGGTCGGGCTGCCCTTGGAGCAGGCCTTGGCCTTCGAAGAGCGGCACGGCGACCGCTTCCAGGTCACGTACGAACCCGGCCTCGTCTACGAGCACTTGGAGGCCAATCTCGACAACCCGATCCTCGCCGATCGTCGCGTCCGCGAAGCGCTCCTCCTCGCCATCGACCGCCAAGCCGTATCCGACCAACTGTTCGCCGGCCGCCAGCAGGTCGCCGCGTCGCGCGTGAACCCGCTCGACTGGGTTCACGAACCGGACGTGCCGACCTACGAGCGCGACGTCGAGCGCGCCCAGGCCCTGTTGGAGGAAGCCGGCTGGCGGCCCCGTCCGGACGGCGTGCGTGTCAACGATGCCGGCGAGCGGCTGTCGTTCGAGTTCGCGACCACCGCCGGCAATCGCTCGCGTGAGCTGGTGCAGCAGTTCATTCAGGCGCAATGGGCCGAGGTCGGCGTCGAGGCCTTGGTCCGCAACCTGCCACCGCGTGTATTTTTCGGTGACTACACCAACCGCCGCCAGTTCCCAGGCATCGCCATGTTCGCGTGGATCAGCGCGCCGGAGCACCTGCCGAAGACGACGTTGCATTCGTCGATGATCCCGTCGCCCAACAACGGCTGGACCGGGCAGAATTACACCGGCTACGCCGACCCCGAAATGGACGCGCTGATCGAGGCGATGGAGGTCGAGTTCGACGCCGAGCGTCGTGCCGAGTTGTGGTCCCGCCTGCAGAAGCTCTACGCCCGCGAGTTGCCCGCATTGCCGCTCTTCTTCCGCTCCAATGCCCACATCTGGCCAACCTGGCTCGAAGGCGTCCGGCCAACCGGGCACATGGACCTCAGCACGCTGTGGGTCGAGGAGTGGCGGCCCGCCGAACCTGGCCGATGATCCGCCACCTGCTGCACCGCTTCGCGGAGGCGGCACTGGTCTTGTTGGTCGTTTCCTTTCTGGCCTTCGCGCTGATCGGGCTGATGCCCGGGGACCCGATCGATCTGCTGGTGAACGCCGATCCCAACGTCACGACGGCGGATGCCGAGCGTTTGAAGGCCTTGTACGGCCTCGATCGGCCGCTGCTCGACCGGTATCTCGCGTGGCTCGGCGGCGCGCTGCAGGGCAATCTCGGGTTCTCTCGGCTCTATGCCCAGCCGGTCGGTGCCGTCCTTACCGGACCGCTCTTGAACACGGTTTTGCTGATGGGGCTGAGCCTGGTGCTTGGTCTCGTCGTCGCCGTCCCTTTGGCGCTCCTGGCCGTGCGTCGGCCGCACGGTGTGTTGGATCTGGTCGTGAACGCCGGCGCGTTCGCCGGGTTGTCGCTACCATCGTTCTGGCTGCCGCTCTTGTTGATCCTGTTGTTCGCGGTGACGCTCGGTTGGCTGCCAGCCGGTGGCGTCCATGCGGTCGGTGACCCGAGCCTGGCGAGCCGGGTGACGCACTTGGTGCTGCCGGTCCTGACGCTCACGGTGCTGAACGCAGGGGTCTATCTGCGTTTCACCCGTGGCGCGCTGCTGGAGGTCGTCGCCGAGGACTTCATGCGGACTGCCCGGGCGAAGGGGCTCGGGCTCGGCGCTGCCCTGGTCCGCCATGCCCTGCCGAATGCGCTGTTGCCGCTCACGACGGTGGTGGCGCTGCACCTCGGCACGCTCTTGTCCGGCGCGTTGGTCGTCGAGGTGATCTTCGCCTATCGCGGTCTTGGCAAACTCACCTACGACGCCATCCTCGGCAACGACGCCAACCTCGCCATGGCGGTCTTGATGATGGCGACGGCGCTGACCTTGGCGTGCAACGTCTTGGCCGATGCCGTCTATGGCTGGCTGGACCCGCGTGTCCGTTTCGATGGCTGAGGCCCAAGCCGTCGCCACCGTTCGCCCGAGCGTCGTCGCCGGCACCGCCGGTGCCGTGCTCGCGTCGCTCGCCGCGCTCTGTGTCGTTGGTCCCTGGCTCGCTGCCGCATTGGGGATCGACGGTACCAGCGTCGATCTGTTCAACCGTCTGGCGCCACCGAACGGCGCGCACTGGCTCGGCACCGACGAGCTTGGCCGCGACTATCTGGTCCGCGTGCTGGAAGGCGGTCGGGTCTCTCTGGTCGTCGGGCTCGCAGGGGCGCTGACAGCTGCGGTGATCGGTGCCTTGATCGGCATCGTCAGCGGCTATGCGGGTGGTCGCGTCGACGCCGCCTTGATGCGCCTTACCGACGCCGTCATCGCCTTGCCGCTGTTGCCCTTGTTGCTGATCGTGGCGGCGGTCGATCTCAGCGCCTGGGGCGTGCGGGCCAGTGGCGTGAACGACGTCCTGCGGATCGTCGTCATCGTTGCCCTCTTCGGCTGGCCGACGGTCGCGCGGGTCACCCGTAGCGCGGTGCTCAGCGTCCGCCGCCGGACCTACGTACTTGCCGCCGAAGCGCTCGGCGCGCCCGCACCCCACGTGCTTCGCCGCCACGTCCTGCCGAACGTGGCGGGGCCAATCCTGGTCGCGGCCACGCTCGGTATCGGCAACGTGATCCTCGCCGAGTCGGTTCTGAGTTTCCTCGGCCTCGGCGTCCAGCCGCCGACCGCCTCCTGGGGCAACCTTCTGACCGACGCCCAGACCACGCTGGTGCACGCACCACGGCTCGCGCTCGTCCCCGGTGCGCTGATCTTCACTGCGGTGTTGGCGTTCAACGTGCTGGGTGACGGGCTGCAGGGGATGCTGGACCGACGCCGCTGACCGGCGAAAACCGTTGACAGACCATCGACGGCGCGCCCAGCAAAACCGAACGTCATGAAGCTCGTCGGCCGCCTCGGGAGGCCTCGTCTGGTCACCACGTCAGCCAATCGCCGTCAGCGGGTCGACGCCGCGCGTCGCCGGCGACCGGGTTGGACAGGGCTCGTTCGTCACTATCCGTTGACGGTTGGCTTACCCCTGGTGCTGGGGCTGGCCATCGCGTGGGCGATCGACCGGTCAGCCATCGACTGGCATGACGCCCAGGCGTTCGTCGTCGTCGACGACGGCGCCGACGCTGTCGGGCTCGACGTCGACGCGCGGCTGGTCGCGACGGAGCAAGTGGGGGCGGCGGTCGAGGCTGAGCTGCCGGACGAGGTAGCCTCGCGCTACGCCACCGCTCGGGAGCACGCTTCGCGGCCGGCCCTGCTGCTCGCAAATGCTCACGCCTGGCTGGCCGCGACCCTGGGCACCGCACCACCGGCCGCGGTCGGGCCGGCACCGCTCTTGCCGCCTTTGTCAGCACGCGTCGCCGAGGACGGCCGTACCTTGTCGATCGACGCGCGTGGGCCGACGCCGGGCGATGCTCGACTGGTCGCTCGGCGTACCGCCGAATTGGTTCTGGTGCGCCGTTTGGAGCGCCGCCGCGCCGCGCTGACCGAGCGGGTCGAGACGTTCGACGATCGGCTCCGCCGGTTGCGGGGGATGGCCACCACGTTGCGCGGTGAGTTGGACGTCGCTGCCAACGCGGGCGGACCGGCATTGACTGCCGCGTTGGACCATCTGGACGCGCGATTGACGGCCGGGCGAGCGGCGCTGGCCGTGTCGGAAGCCGATGCCGCGCGCCTGATCGCGGCAGCTCGACCACCGATGGACCTCGCCGTCGTCACGGAGCAGCCCCGTTCGAGCGACGTCCGCCGGCTCGAAGCCAGCCGGGATGCCGCGGTCGAACGGTTGGCGGCCGCCAATTCGACCTACGGGCCGCGCCATCCGGTGCTGCAGCGTGCGCGTGCCGACCTGACGGCGGCGGAGGAGGCGTTGACGTCGGCGACGCAGACCGTCGTTGCGGCAGTCGAGCAGGAGATCGACGACCAGCGCCAGGCGTTGGCAGCGCTGGCGACGGAGCGCGATGCCTTACGTTCGGCGCTGGCCGAAGCCACCGCCGCCAGCGAGCGGGCGTCGGCGACCGAGCGGCGGCTGGCGGAGACGTCGCGCGGGATCGAGGCGTTGGTCAATGCGCGCGCCGAGGCGGAACGGCAGCGCCTGGCCTTGGTCGCCGACGGCAGGGTCGCGGCGGTGACCGACGCGGTGCGCGTCGACCGGATGGCCGAGCGGGCGTTGCTCTACGGCGGTGCAGGTGTGGCCGGGCTGACCGTCGGTCTGGTGGCGGCGCGGTCGCGCTCCCGGCGGCTGCCGCGACGGTTCCGCAACGTCGGCCAATTGGAGGATAGCTCAGGCTGCCCGGTGCTCGGCGCCCTGCCGCCTTTGCCGCGGCGCTTGGCGAGCTTCGATCGAAGTGCGGCCAGGGATCCGGTGCAGCGACTGTGGGTGCGGCTGGAGGCGAGCGCGTTGCCGGGACGGATCCTCGCGGTAACGGTAGCGGAACCGGGCATGGGTGCCACGACCTTGGCGGCGGCGCTGGCACTGAGTGCAAGGCGCAGCGGGTTCCACGTGCTCTTGGTCGACGCGGGTGCGCCTGTGCCGTCCGTCGCGCGCGCCTTACGTTTGCCGGAGAAGCCCGGCCTGGGTGAGCTGGCGGCTAACCCCCAGGCGTGGCCCGAGTTGTTGCAGCCGGTCGCTGACGGCGGCCCTTGGCTGCTGCCGGCCGGCGCGGCGGCTTCACCTGGCGACGCGGTGCGCGTGTTGGGGCAGGTGCTCGCCGAAGCCCCCAGGCGGTTCGATCGGATCATCGTGGCGGTGCCGCCGCCGGGCACTGCCGACGGGCTGGCGGCCGCGCGCGCCTGCCAGTCGACGTTGATCGGCGTGGTCGCCGGCCGGACGCACCGCTTGGCCGTCGAGCGCGCGGTTACGGACCTGGAGGAGGTCGGCGTTGCTTTGCAGGGACTGGCACTGCTCGATGCCCGCGCCCGGCCGCGTTGAAGCGGTCGGCCCTTCGTTGGCTCGGAATTCGCGGAAGATGCGCTAAACTCGGCGCATGGTCCGTCAAACTTGGTCTCTGGCGCCGCTCGCCGTCCGCGGTCTCGTCGACGTCGTTCTGCCGCATCGCTGCGCCGTTTGCGGGATGCCGCTCGGCCACGAGCGGGGCCTGTGCGCGCCGTGCTGGAGCCGGATCGACTTCGTGTCGCCACCGTTCTGCCGCGCCTGCGGCGTTCCGTTGCCGGGAAGCGTCGCCATGGCGCCGCTGTGTGGTGCCTGCACGGCCGCGGCGCCGCTGGTGCGCCGGACCCGAGCCGCGCTGCTCTACGACGACGCCAGCCGGCGCCTGACGATCGCCTTCAAGCACTACGGTCGGCTGAGCTTGCGGCCGCTGCTGGTGCAATGGCTGCGGCGGGCCGCGGCCGAGCTGCTCGACGACGCCGATGTGGTCGTGCCGGTCCCGTTGCACCGCTGGCGCCTGCTGCATCGCGGCTACAACCAGTCGGTGCTGCTGGCCCGCGGCTTGGTCGCCGACGAGCCGTCGCGGTTCGTGCCTGACCTGCTGGTTCGCCACCGGTCGACCAAGCCGCAGCAGGGTCTCGGCAACGCGGAACGGCGGAGCAACGTGACCGCCGCGGCCTTCCGCGTAAGGCCGGCGGCGCGGTCGCGACTGGAGGGCGCCCAGGTGCTGCTGGTCGACGACGTGCTCACGACCGGCGCGACACGCGACGCCTGTGCCCGGGTGCTGCTGCGCGAAGGTGCGGCCGCGGTCGATGCGGTTTGCTTGGCACGCGTGACATGACGTCGAAAAGCGCCATATCCTCTTGAGCAACCCTTCGAGGTGTTCCAGTGCCGCTGGTCGAAATCTACACGAGCCCCTTTTGCGGGTACTGCTTCGCTGCCAAGCGTTTGTTGAAGGAAAAGGGCATCGCGTTCCACGAGTACGACGTGATGAGCGACGCCGCGCGCCGGACCGAGATGGAGGCGCGGGCTGACGACGGGCGGACCGTTCCCCAGGTGTTCATCGACGGCAAGAGCGTCGGCGGCAGCGACGATCTGCATGCGTTGGCCGCGTCTGGCGAACTCGACCGCTTGCTCGGCGCCGATCTCGCGGGCGGCTGAGATGATCCGCTACGCGCTCGCATGTTCGGCCTGCGCGCATCGCTACGATGCGTGGTTCGCCAACGCCGCAGCCTACGACGAGCAGGCGGCTGCGGCCTTGGTGACGTGCCCGCTGTGCGCCAGCAACGACGTCGCCAAGGCGCCGATGGCACCGGCGATCGGTGGCCATGCCGCGAAGGTCGAGCGAGCCGCCACGATGATGGCGGCGATGCGGGCGCTGACGGCCAAGGTGAAGGCCGAGGCCGAGCCGGTCGGCGTGCGCTTTCCCGAAGAGGCCCGGCGCATTCACTATGGCGAGGCCGAGGAGCGCCCGATCTGGGGACAGGCCAGCCGCGATGATGCCAAAGCCCTGGTCGACGAGGGGATCGAGGTGGCGCCCTTGCCCGATCTGCCGGAGCCCGACGCCTGATCGATCGGTGCCGAGCGCGGTCGGTTCACTCGCCGAGCCGCCGCGCCGCCAGGATGTAGTTCACCGGCACGTCGGTCTGGAGCTCGAAGCTGTCCTCCAGTCCGTTCCAACCGATTCCGTCGAGGCGCTGGACCGCAAAGTCGGCGCGGCGGAGCCAGGCGGCAAGCTCCGCCGGCTTGACGAAGCGCTGCCACCGATGCGTGCCGCGCGGCAACCAGCCGAGCAGGTACTCGGCGCCTAAGATCGCTTCGACGAAGGCGCGTCTGGTCCGGTTCAAGGTCGAGAGGCAGAGCACGCCGCCCGGCGCGGTCAGCGCGGCGAGCGTGGCGACGAAGGCCGGCTGCTCCTCGACGTGCTCCACGACCTCCGAAGCGATGACGACGTCGAACCGCTCGCCCGCTGCAACCAGGTGTTCTGCGGTGGTTCGCCGATAGGCGATCTTCAGCCCTTCAGCCTCCGCATGGGCCCTGGCCACCGCCACCGAACGTCGCTCAGGATCGATGCCCGTGACGCTTGCGCCGAGCCGGGCCAACGGTTCGGCCAGCAAGCCGCCGCCGCAGCCGACGTCCAGCAAGGTCTTGCCGGCGAACGGTCGACCTGGGTCGGCCGGTGTTGGAACGACGGTCTCGCGGATGAAGCGCAAGCGGGCCGGGTTCATCTTGTGCAGGGGAGCGAGCGAGCCGCCCGGATCCCACCAGTCCGCCGCGGTCGCGGCGAACTTCTCCATCTCCTTGGGGTCGACGCTCGATGCAGTCGTGGTCATGCCTGGGTCCCAGCCGGTCCGTCTCGTGGAAGGTAAGCTTGCCAGTTTCGTCGGAGAAGGTAAGAAACGCGTGAGTTGATCGGGCGCCATCCCCGGCGCGCCTTCCCGTCTGGATCTGCCTTTGACCCTCGTCGTTCAGAAGTTCGGCGGCACCTCGGTTGCCGATCCGGATCGCCTCCGTCATGTGGCCGAGCGTGTGAAGCGGCACGCGCTCGCCGGCGAGCGGCTGGCCGTCGTCGTCTCGGCCATGGCCGGGCACACCAACCAGCTGGTCGAGTGGGTGAACGAGTTGGGTGGTGACGGCCGCGACATGGCCGAGCACGACGTCGTCGTCGCGTCCGGCGAGCAGGTGACGAGCGGGCTCCTGGCCCTGGCGTTGCAGCGGATCGGCGTGCCGGCGCGGTCGTTCCTGGGCTGGCAACTGCCCTTCGCCACCGACGGCACCCACGGCAAAGCGCGCATCCACGAGATCGGCGACGGGTCGCTCCGGGCGTCGCTGGATGCTGGCGTCGTCGCGGTGGTGCCTGGCTTTCAAGGCGTCAGCGAGGCCGGGCGGATCACGACCTTGGGGCGCGGCGGCTCCGACACGTCGGCGGTGGCGCTGGCGGCGGCGCTGGGGGCCGACCGTTGCGACATCTTCACCGACGTCGATGGCGTCTACACCACCGACCCACGGATCGTGCCGAAGGCGCGCAAGCTGGCGCGGATCACTTTCGAAGAGATGCTGGAGATGGCGTCGCTCGGCGCCAAAGTCCTCCAAACCCGCTCGGTGGCGCTCGGCATGCAGCACGGCGTGCCGATCCAGGTGCTGTCGAGCTTCGAAGACAAACCAGGCACACTCGTGGTAGCAGACGATCCCATGATGGAGCAGCAAATCGTTTCGGGCATCGCCTACAGCCGCGACGAGGCGAAAATCACGCTCGTCGGCGTGCGCGATCAGCCCGGCGTGGCCGCGGCAATCTTCGGCCCGTTGGCGGAGGCCAACGTCAACGTCGACATGATCGTGCAGAGCGTGTCGCCCGACGGCAACTCGACCGATCTCACCTTCACCGTCGCGAGGGCCGACCTCGGTCGGGCCCAGGAGCTGTTGGAGGACCTCGCCGCTCGGTTGGGCTGGCAGCGGCTGGACGCCGAGTCCGACGTCGTCAAAGTGTCGGTGATCGGTGTCGGGATGCGCAGCCATGCCGGCATCGCGCATCAGATGTTCCATGCGCTGGCCGAGCGCGGCATCAACATCCGGGCGATTTCCACCTCGGAGATCAAAATCAGCGTTCTCATCCCGGAGGCCTACACCGAGCTCGCCATTCGCACCCTTCACACCGCCTACGGCCTCGACGCCGAAGGCTGAGTGATGGATCTGGAGAACCCCGGCCGCGCCCGCTTCCTAGCGTTGAGCCGACGCGGCACCGAATTCCTGGGGACGCGCCTCGCTATCCTGGGCGGCGCGATGACGTGGGTGTCCGAGCACAATCTGGTGGCGGCGATCTCCAATGCCGGCGGTTTCGGGGTGGTGGCCTGCGGGGCGATGACACCGGACCTGTTGGAGGCCGAGATCGCGGCGACCCGGGCGGCTACCGATCGGCCGTTCGGTGTCAACCTGATCGTCATGCACCCGGATCTGGACGCATTGATCGATCGCTGCGTCGCGCAGCGCGTCGGCCACGTCGTCTTCGCCGGCGGCCTGCCCACGCGCGAGCACGTTGCGCGCGTCAAGGCTGGCGGCGGCAAGGTGATCGCGTTCGCGCCATCGGCCGCCGTCGGCAAGCGCTTGATCCGGACTGGCGCTGACGCGCTGATCGTCGAGGGTGCCGAGGCTGGCGGCCACATCGGTCCGGTGGCGACGAGCGTGTTGGCGCAAGAGATTCTTCCGGCGATCCGCGACGTGCCGGTGTTCGTCGCCGGTGGTATCGGTCACGGCGAAGCGATCGCCGCCTACCTGCGGATGGGTGCCGCCGGCTGCCAGCTCGGCACCCGCTTCGTTTGCGCGGAGGAGTCGATTGCCCACGCGCGCTTCAAGGAGGCGTTCGTCCGCGCCCAGGCCCGCGACGCGCAGCCCACCGTCCAGTTCGATCCCGAGTTCAAGGTGATTCCCGTCCGCGCATTGGTCAACGCCGGTACCGAGCGGTTCCAAGACGTGCAGCGCGACGTCGTTCGCCGCTACCGCGCTGGTGAGTTGGCGCATGGCGAGGCGGCGTTGGCCATCGAGCACTTCTGGGCGGGGGCGCTACGCCGGGCAGTGGTCGAAGGCGACGTCGAGAACGGCTCGCTGATGGCGGGTCAGAGCGTCGGCATGGTGAAGACCGTGCAGCCGGTGAGCGAGATCCTGGAGGAGCTGGAACGGCAGGCGACGACCGCGTTGGAGCGACCGGACGGCGCGCTATGAGCGCCGGTTGGGGCAGCGCCGCCACGCCCGCGAGCGACTCGCGTTCGCCGGAGCTCAGCGCATCGCGGCGCCTTTTACGCCGGATCATGGAACTTGCGGCAGCGCCGATCCAGCCACAGCAGCGCCTCGATCGCATCGTCGGCTTGATCGCTGCCGACATGGTGGCGGAGGTCTGCTCGATCTACGTCCGCCGTTCCGGCAACATCATCGAGCTGTTCGCGACCCAAGGCCTCAAGACGTCGGCGGTGCATCAGACCCGGATGCGCCTCGGCGAAGGGCTGGTCGGCAACATCGCCCTCAACGCCGACCTCGTGAACACGGCCGACGCACAGAACGACCCCCGCTACCAGTACTTCCCCGAGACCGGCGAAGAGAATTACCGGTCGTTCCTCGGCGTACCGATCCTGCGTAACGGCGAGGTCGCCGGCGTCGTGGTCGTGCAGAACACGACGCCCCGGCACTACGCCGAGGACGAGGTCGAAGCGCTGGAGATCATCGCCGCACTGCTCGGTGAGATGTTGGCGTCCGGCGGACTGGCCGACCCGGACATCTACACCGACCTGTCGAGCATGGCGGTACGGCCGCGCCGGTTGATCGGCGTGTCGTTGGTGCCGGGCGTCGCGATGGGGCGGGCGCTGCTACACCATCCGCCGCCGCAGGTGACGCGGTTCGTCAGTGACAACCCAGAATTGGAGACGGCGCGGCTGGAGCGGGCCATGCAGGCGCTGCGGCTGGACGTCGATCGTTTGGTCGCCAGCGCCGGCCTCGGCCTCGGCGAACATGGCGACGTGCTCGAAGCCTATCGAATGCTGAGCCACGATCGCTCGTGGTTCCGCCGCCTCCACGAGGCCATCCTGACCGGTTTGACGGCTGAGGCTGCGGTCCGTCGGGTGCAGGAAGAGACCAAGGTCCGGCTCAGCCAGTCGAGCAACAACTATCTGCGCGAGCGGCTGCTCGATCTGGAGGACCTGGCCAACCGCCTGCTCGGTCACCTCGTCGGGACCAGCCGCAGCCATCGCCCGGAGGAGATGCCGGACGACGCCATCGTCATCGCCCGCACGCTCAGCCCGGCTGAGCTGCTGGAGTACGACCGCACCAAAGTGAAGGGCTTGGTGCTCGAGGAAGGCTCGCACACGGCCCATGCGACGATCATCGCCCGGGCACTGGAAATCCCGCTGCTCGGCGGAGTCGAGCGGGCCTTCGCGGCGGTCAAGGATGGCGACGTCGTCGCGCTCGACGCCGACTACGGTCAGCTGTTCCTGCGGCCGAACGACGACGTCGAGCACGCGTTCGCGCGCTCGCTGGCCGCCCGCCAAGCGGCCTTGGCACGGGTGCAGGCGTTGCGCGACGTGCCGACGGTCACTCGCGACGGCATCCGCGTCGGGTTGCACCTCAACGCCGCGTTTCTGATGGACCTCGACGCGGTTGCGGATACCGGCGCCGAGGGCGTTGGTCTGTTCCGCACCGAACTGGCCTTCATGGCGCGTGGCAGCTATCCGGACGTCGCCGAGCAGACAGGTCTTTACCAGCAGGTGGTGTTCGCGCTGGACGAGAAACCGTGCACGTTCCGCACCCTGGACGTCGGTAGCGACAAGGTCCTTCCCTATTGGCGCTTCAGCGCCGAGGACAACCCAGCGATGGGTTGGCGGGCGATGCGTCTGGTGTTGGACCAGCCGATGCTGCTTCGCCAGCAGCTTCGGGCCTTGTTGCGTGCGCACCCGGAGCGGCCGCTCCGGATCATGTTCCCGATGGTCGCGGACATGCGCGAGCTGGACGCGGCTCAGGGCCTGTTGGACCGCGAAGTCGACCGGGCCATCCGCGCTGGCGAGCCGCTGCCCTCGTCGATCGACGTCGGCGCCATGTTGGAGGTGCCCGCGCTACTGTTCCAGTTGGAGCAGTTGTTGGATCGGGTTTCGTTCATTTCGGTTGGCAGCAACGACTTGGAGCAGTTCCTGTTCGCCGCAGATCGCGGCAATCCGCGCCTCCTCAACCGCTACGACACCTTGTCGCCGGCGATGCTGGCGGTCATCCGTCAACTCGTGGAGCGGTGTCGGGCACGCAGCGTCGGCCTGTCGGTGTGCGGCGAGATGGCCAGCCGGCCGTTGGATGCCTTGGCGCTGGTGGCGCTCGGCGTGCGGGAATTGTCGTTGACGCCTGCAAGCATCGGCCAGGTAAAAGCCGCGATCCGCAGCCTCGACGCCGGCGCCGCCGCCCGGTTCCTGCTGCGCCAGGCCGAATTGCCGGTCCATTCGGTGCGTGATACGTTTCGGTTGTATGCTGTCGATCGTGGTGTCGATCTGCCTAGGGCTGCCAGCGCCTGAGCTGCAGGCGGTCCGGAGCAGCCGATTTCCATCAACCCTCCAGCGCGCGGAGGAACGGTGCGCACCCGCATGACCAATCGGCCCGCCGACGCTCGTTCTGAGCCGGGTCTTCCCGAACGGGCGGAGCAGTCGCTGCTCCGTCAAGTTGGCGGCCTCCTTCGTGAAACCCGCGAAGACCGCGGCATGGACGTCCGCGACGTGGCCGAAGTCCTGCGCATCAAAGTCGCCTATCTGGAGGGTCTGGAGGACGGCGATCTCAGCCGGATCTCAGGGCGAACCTATGCGCTCGGCTTCCTCCGCTCCTATGCTGACTATCTGGGCTTCGACGGCGACGCGATCGTCGAGGAAGTTCGACGCACCAATGCGCAGCTGCCGGAAAACCCCCGGTTGCAGTACCGCAAACCGTTGGCCGAGAGCCAGAAGCCGCCATTGATCGCTGTCGGCCTGTCGCTGTTGTTGGCGGCGGGCGTCTACGTCGGCTGGACCCACTGGCAAGAGCGCCAAGCAGCATCGCGCGCTGACGGCGCCGCTGCGGTGGCCTCGCTCGAGCAGGTCGCGACCGATGCCGGAGCGGCTGGCGCCCGGACGGCGGACGTCGCCGCGGCGTCCGATGCCGCGCCGACGCCGGATCCGGTGGCCGCGGCCGAAGCAGCTACCGACGTCGCCCCAGGGGTGACGGTCGTTCCGTTCACCTTGCCCGATCTGCCGCCGGTCCCGGTCGCGCCTGCGACGGGCGACGACTTCGTCGTCGACGAGACCGACGACGGGCTGCCGGCCGAGCCGACGGCGCCGCCTGACGAGGAACTCGTGTCTGCGATCCTCGCCAGTGCGGTCACGGCGGATGGCACCGGCGAGTCGCCCGGCGCGACCGACGATCCGGCGGCCGTCGACGCCGCGGCTGCGGCAGGTGGAACGACTGCGGCAGGGAGCGCCCAGGATCTGCTCCAGATCATCGCCGAGGAGACCGGTACCGCCGAGGTGCGGCCGCTCGGCGACCAGGAGGCTGGGGGGCGGGTCGTGCTGGTCGCCAGTGAGGCAAGTTGGGTCCAGGTGCGGAGCGCCGACCGGAATTACGTCTGGACCAGGACGATGGAGCCGGGCGACGCGTACTTTGCGCCGAACCGCGACGATCTGGCGCTTTGGACCGGCAATGCCGGGGGTCTACGGGTCATCCTCGATGGGCGCCCCTTGACCGACATCGGCCGACGGGGGCAGGTGCAGCGGGACATTCCGCTCGCGCCGGAGCAGTTGCGGGCGCGCTACGCCACCAACTGACGGCGGTTGCGGCCGCGCCAACGTCGTACGGAGGACATCGATGGTCGCTCTGCCCGAGCTCAACCGCCACCCTACCCACGCGGTCGACGTTGGTGGGGTCACCGTCGGCGGCGCCGCGCCGGTGGTCGTCCAGTCGATGACCAACACCGACACCGCCGACATCGACGCCACGGTTCGCCAGGTCCGCGAGCTGGTCGAAGCGGGTTCGGAAATCGTCCGGATGACGGTCAACAACGACGCTGCCGCCGCGGCGGTACCGCACGTCCGCGATCGATTGATGGCCTTGGGCATCCAGGTGCCGCTGGCCGGTTGCTTCCACTACAACGGTCACAAGCTGCTCACCGACCATCCGGCCTGCGCCGAGGCGCTCGCCAAGTACCGGATCAATCCCGGCAACGTCGGCTTCCGCGAGAAGCGTGACCGCCAGTTCGAGACCATCGTCGAGCGGGCTATCGAGTACGGCAAGGCAGTGCGGATCGGCGTGAATTGGGGGTCGCTCGACCAGGAGCTGGCTCAGGCGTTGATGGATGCAAACGCCGCGCGGCCGGAGCCTCAGTCGGCGGATGCCGTGATGCGCGAAGCGTTGGTCCGCTCGGCGCTCGACAGTGCGGCGAAGGCCGAAGCGATCGGGCTTGGCGCCGACCGGATCATCCTCTCGGCGAAAGTCAGCCGCGTGCCTGACCTCGTCGCCGTTTACCGCGAGCTGGCAAGGCGCTCGCACTACGCTTTGCACCTCGGGCTGACCGAAGCGGGGATGGGCGCCAAGGGTATCGTCGCCACCACCGCAGCGCTCAGCCAGCTACTCGCCGAAGGCATCGGCGACACGATCCGGGCGTCGCTGACGCCGCGGCCCGGCGAAGCGCGAACCACGGAGGTCGAGGTCTGCCAGGAGATCCTGCAGGCTTTGGCGCTGCGGGCGTTCGTTCCGCAAGTGACGGCTTGTCCCGGCTGTGGGCGAACCACCAGCACGACGTTCCAGGAGCTCGCCGAGCAGATCGAGGGCTACCTGCGGGCGCAGATGCCGGTGTGGAAAGCAACCTATCCGGGCGCCGAGACGCTGAAGGTCGCGGTCATGGGGTGCATCGTCAACGGCCCCGGCGAAAGCAAGCACGCGGACATCGGCATCAGTCTGCCGGGCACGGGCGAGCAACCTGCAGCACCGGTCTTCATCGATGGTGAAAAGCGCCTGACCTTGCGCGGTGCCGCGATCGCCGCGGAGTTCCAGGCGATCGTCGAAGACTACGTCGAGCGCCGCTTCGGTGACACGAACAGCCAGTCGGCTGCCTGACGGGTCAACCCGCAACCACCAGTTTGACCTGCTGCCCCGGGCGCAGGGTCGCATCGTCGGTCAGCCCGTTGAGGACCCGGAAGGTCTCCACCGGCAGCGTCTCCACCGCCATCTGCCGGCCGAGGCTTTCGACGTCGTCGCCGGGCCTGACGGTGACGATCCGCAAGCGTTGGCCAGGGTAGGCGGCGGCCTCCGTCGGCGAGAGCAGGCTGAAGCCGTCGACCATGGCGGTGATGATGTCGCGTTCGTCGGCACCGAGCGGTCCGGGCTTGAGGAACACGAACCGGTAGACCCGGTCGGCATCGGCGCGGACCAAGGCGACCACTGCCGTGCCTGCCCGCGCGTCGATGGCGACGTCGTCGAACGCCAACGCCGCCTCGAGCCCACTCGGCAGCCGCCGCGGTTCGCCTTGGTCCAAGACCAGGCCGGCGCCGAGCGACGACCGGGCCGCGGCAACCAGGTCCGTGCCCGGCGCCACGTCGACACTGTCGAAGACCATCACGAGCCCGCTGGGCGTGCCGCCGTAGACGGCTTCCGGGCGGTTGTTGATGCCGACCTGGTCGGGAAGGGGGAACCGGAACTGAAGCACGGGGTGAACGAAGGCGCCCTCGCGGACGAACCCTTCACGCGGATCGTCGCCGTAGGGCAGTCCGTCGACGACTTGGAACAGCGGTTCCGGGTCGCGACGGCCTGGCTCGGCCGAGCCGGCGGCCACGGCTTCTTCTGCGGCGGCGCGGACCCGGTCGGCGGTTCGCGGATGGCTGGAAAACATCGAAAAGTCCGACCCATCGGGGTTGCGGCCGGCAAGCTGCCGCTCGAGTCGGTCCTTGGCGCTGAGCGACTGCAGGAACGAGGCCACGGCCATGGGGTCGTAACCGACGCGTGTCATGTAGCGGATGCCGAGGATGTCCGCTTCGAACTCCTGCTGGCGCGAGAAGCTCTGGACCGACGCCTCCGACACGGCGCCGAGTTGTTGACCGATCGTCGTGCCGGCGTCGCCGAGCAGGACCGTGCCGAGAATGGTCGCGAGGGTCGCGGCGGTCTGACTGGCGACCGCGCGGTCGTAGCGCTGGGCCGCGTGGCGGGCCGTGATGTGGCCGATCTCGTGGGCGAGCACGCCAGCCAGTTCGGCCTCGTCGTTGACGTAGGCGAGCAAGCCGCGGGTGACGTAGACGTAGCCGCCCGGAAGCGCGAAGGCATTGGGGACGGGCGAGTTGAGGATCGTGAACAGGAACGGTGCATTCGCCAGTTCCGACACGGCCTTCACCCGGTTGCCGACGTCGGTGACATAAGCGTTGGCCCGCGGTTCGGTGTAGACGCCGCCGAACTGCTCGACGATGCGCGGATGCTCGGTCGCCCCGAGGCGCGCCTCGTCGACCGGTGTCAACCGGGTCCGCTCGACCGTTCCGGTGGCCGGGTTGACTGTGGGCGCGCAGCCAGCGACGGCCACCACCAGGGCGAGGCCGAGAGCCCATGACCGCGCGCGCTTCGCGAGGGTGCTCAACACCATGGGCGGGATGTAGCGCGGCGACCCATGGTTTGCGAGTGGATGCCGGTCAGTCGAGGATGCGGAGCTGCAAGGGGTGATCGATCTCCATCATCGGGCCCCCGTCCGGGAACACGAGCCCCCGCGCATCGACCGGCCGGTCGACGATGGCGTCGAGCAATGGTGCCAGTTTCCAATCACGAGCGTCGCGCCGACGCACCCGTACCGAGAAGCTCGCGCGATAGTGACGGCCGAAGTCGACGTAGTGGAAGCGATCGCTGCGACCAGTCCGCACCGGCCGTCCGCGAACGATGGCGAAGCCCGCGACCGGCGGCGGTGGAACCGCTGCCAAGACCTGGAACCGGCCGTCGCCCCAGGCGCCGCGTCGGCGATCGCGCGCCGCCTCTTCGAGGCCGAGCAGGGCTGCGGCGAGGGTGCCATCCCGCTCTGGCAGGACCCGCGCGAGACCGGCGTCGACGAGTTCTTCTTGGATGGACCGTGCATCGCGGATCGCGGTAACGACCGCCGGCACGCGACCGGTCCGATCCGTCGGGCCGAGCGGACGGATGGTGATCTCGCCGCCCGCGAGCCGGGCCGCCAACGCCTTGGCGGCGACGGGGTCGTTCGCCACGAGTTCGGCGAGGCGGATCGCCCGGCCGTCCTCCAGGCGAAGCGTCGTCGGCCCCACGACATCGACGACCACGCCGCGGTCGTCGGCCGCAGCGGCAGCGAACTGGGGGCCAGTGATGACGCCGGCAGCGACGGCCAGCCCGAAGGTCCGGCGCGTCGGCCGGGCCACATCGTCGTTGGGCCAGCCCCTGGCCCCGCCACCGACTTTCATGCATTCTCCGCCGCGACGTGCCCGTAGCTCAGCAGGATAGAGCATCGGATTCCTAATCCGGGGGTCGTGGGTTCGAATCCCGCCGGGCACACCATTATCCCCTTGAACTTCAACGATTTTCCGTCTCCAGAGTTGTTCACATTCTGTTCCATGGGTTCACCTCGTGGGTTCACCCCAGCCGCAGGTGTCGCACTCGAGATGCTGGTTGGTGCAATAGCTGCACGGTTGATTGATGTGGCAGGCGCAACCGCCGTCCGGGTCGTCGTGGACATAGGCGAGGTGGCCTGCGCAGCCATCGCGGTTGCAGGCTTGGCCCTCTTGGGTGCCGACAGGGTCTTGTCGCTGGCAGTTGATCCCGCCGCAATGCGAGCAACGCGTAGCTGTCAGCGACGGTTTCCACGTCACGGTGCTGTAGCCGCAGATGGCGCAGATCATGGCAACATATCCGCAAGCCAGTCGTCGACTGGTTCGCCACATGCGCGGTCGATTTCGGCCTGGACCATAAGGCTCGCGATCGACGGCTCGTCGCTGTGTCGCTGTGCCTGCTGCCCCTTGGGCGACACTCGCCGGTCGAAGAAACCATACCGCCCCTGATGCTTGGCCCCGCTGTGCTGGCGCGCGCCGTGTTCGGTAGTGAAGCGCTTCCCACAGGCGCCGCATTGCCATGGCTTGGTCATCGCCGACTCTCCGCCTCAACTTGATGGCATCGAGTGCACGACACGTAGTCGTCGCTTTTGAACGCGGTGCCTCCAGGTACATCGTGACCACCACAGCGTGTCCAAAGAATGAACGTGCCGGGGTCCGTGCGGACTATCCGGGCGCCCTCCGCAGCGTGAACGATCCCGTCAGGACCGATCCACCGAAGTGGAAGACCATCGATCTTCGTCACCAAGCCGTCAGTCACGGCCGATCCTCCCCGTCGCAAATCACGAGGACGCGCATCCAGTCGTTGGGCTGCATGGCCCCGCCGGGCTCTTGATCTGCGTCGGCTTTGCCATCGGCGATCTCGCGGATCTCGGTGAGGCGGCGTTCCATCTCGGCGAGTCGTGGGTGGAACTCGCTGAGGGGGTGCGCGGACACCCGACGCGGATCGAGGCTGGCCTCGGCCTTGGCCTCTGCCTCTGTGTAGACGCCGGCTTCGCACGCACAGGCGGTGAGGCCGGCGCAATTGGGGCGGTAGAAGTAGTCGGACTTGCGGATCACCCAAGGCACCTGATCGCTCACTTCCTGTCCCACCTCTTCATCGCGGCGACCGCCGTGCTCGTCGTCCGCTGGATGTAGTGACGCCTCGTCGTCGCCTCGTCCGCGTGCCCGAGGATCGCGGCGATCTGCGTTTCCGTGCAGCCGGCCTCGGACAGACGGGTCGCTGCCGTGTGCCGCCATTGCTTCGGGGTCAGTCCCGTGGGGAGGCCGGCGGCGCGACAGATTCGGAGCACACCGCGTGACAGGTAGCTGGGGGACATGACCCGCCCGCGGCGGGTCAAGACGAACGGGCCCGGTCGGCGCGGCCACGTCGCCATCTCCGCGGCCAGCTCCGAATGGATCGGGATGAAGACGCGGCGGTTGCGTTTCATCTGCACGATCGAGAAGCCCTCGACCTCGGCATCGCCTCCATGCTCGTCGACGAGGGTCAGTTTCACGATGTCGGTCGCGCACATTCGCACGATGTCTTCAGGGCGCTGCCCGGTGTAGATGCCGAGCCACATCGCGCGCGCGAACCCCTCATTGTCAGGACGAGATCGGGCCTGCCGGACGAACACCGGCTGATGCTCGGGGAGCCAGACTTGCTGGCCACCAACCGGAATCCGGGCAGCGCGATAGTCGGCGAGCGGGTTCACGGTGAAATGCTCGCGGGCAGCGCCCCAGCGCACCAACCGGCGAAGCACCTGGAACTTGTAGTAGCCGGTCCGGGTCAGGCGTCCGCGCCCGTCGGTCTCCAGCTGCGTTTCCACGAGCTTGACCGCGGCCGCCGGCGTCCAACTCTTTGCCGTGCTGTTGCCGAACTTCGCCACGATCCAGTCGAGGATCGCGTCATAGTCGGCCTTCGTGCGCTCGCCGAGCATGAGGTAGGCTGGTGATCGCCGGAACTCGACGACGACGAACCGGATCGTGCCGGGGATTGCCCCAGAGTCTCCGCCGCCGGTCCCGGCTCGGGCCTTGTCGAGTTCGGCGTTCAGTAGCCGAACCTCGGCGAAAATGTCGGCGAGGCTCATGGTGAGCGTGTCACCGACCTTGCGTCGGCGCATGAGATGGCGGTCGCGGTGCTGCGGTTCGAAGTACCAGGACTCGCCGCCCTTGATCGGGCGCGGCTGGCAGTTCGGCGGCTTCTTGATCGTGTACCGACGGCCCATTCAATCGCCCTCCAGCAGATCGGCTAGGTCGTCGCCGACGCTACGCTCGACCGAGCCGGTGATGATCTCCGGAACTGGGTAGCCGAAGGCGCGGACCTCGTCGGCACACCACTTCGGACGGGAGCGACGCGACGCGGCGTGTGTTGCCTCCGGGAAGCGGCCCAGTCGTATCAACGTCCGTAGCTCTGAGGCCGAATGCGAGCCGGTCAGGAGCATGGCGTCGAGCTGGGTGAGGGCGCGGGCGGTCACTTCGATGACGCCCTCAGTCAAGCTCTAGATCAGGGTCATCAGGGTCGAACGCCATGAAGCGAGCGTGGTTCATCCGCTTGTTCCGCTCTTCCTCGGTCTCGTCTTCGCGACGCTCCCACCAGGAGGATTGGCCGTCACGCCGATCCCAGAATCCTGGGCCGACTGGGGCCGCGCTTGTGTGGCGGAGTTCGGCCGCGGTCATGACTCATCGCCTGCGGGCGGTGGCGGCAGCAGCTCGGCGTCGGTGCCTGTGGCCATCGCACAGGCGTGGCCGTCGGGACGAGTGGAGATCAGCGTCCAGCTCTGGCCATCCCCGGCGATCAACAGCTCGACGACCCGCGCGGACTCGCCGGGGATCAGCAGGCGGGCGCGCACCGTCTCATCATAGCTGTCGGCCAGCCGCTCGATCAGGGTGTCGCGCGGCCCACAGAAGGTGAGGATCGCGGAGCCGGCCGGCGTGATAGGCTGCAGGGCGATGAGTGCGGCAGCCACCGCGACGCGCGGGGTCATGAGCAGGCGCCCGTATAGAGAAGCCGCCACCCCTCCGGTTGTTCCCGCTCCGCCGCTTCCTGCAGCTCGGACGCCAGCGTATCCATCGCGAGAATGAGATCGGAAGCGGATGCACCCCGTCGCTGCAATTCCTCGACGAGGTCGGACATCGCCGAGTAGCAGGCGCCTTCCGTGGGCTTGGTCGGGACCTCAGGTAGCGCGGCGATCCGCCCTGGTCGCTTCAACGCCCCGAGGAAGGCGGCGACGAGGCACCGCTCCTCGAGCGTGCACGCGTCGACGTACTCGGCTGCCCGTCGCACTGACGGCCCATCGAGCCCGTCGGGGATGAACACCCCGCGCCGCACGACATGGATGCAGGTCAGGTAGAGGAGAGCGTTCGCGACGACGCCGTCGCGGATGCTGGCCTGGGCGAGATCCGTCGACATCGCTGGTCTACGCTCCGCACGAAAGAAGCGTGATCAAGCCCGCGGAGGTGAAGACGATGGTTGCGGCGATAAGAGCAAGCAGGGTCCGTTCACTTGCTTCGGACACGGGCCGGCCCATCCGCATCTCGTTATGGCGCGCGTTCATAGCCGCGCCGACGCTGTAAGAGGTGTTGAGCGCAACGATGATGCAGGCGACGCCTGCGGCCGTCATCAACATGGCGGCAAACCTCGAAGACGACGTTGCCACTGACGAAACCGCGTGTTCCAGGGGTCGCAGCCCCGGAGCACATCCCAGAGGTCGGCGAAGAACTTCACCAAGCCAGCGGGTTTCTTCCGGTCAGGGCGTGGCGGTTCCGCTGCATCGTCGTCCAGCCCGGTCACGACCGTGGGCTTGCCGGGGCCACCCTTCACGCTGACGAACTGCGCCGGCTGCAACTCGATGTTGTAGCCGAGCTCGATCAACCGGAGCCCCGACCGGATCATCGCGAGATCGGCGGCGTGCGCTCGATCGTAGCGAGCATCCATTCGCTCCATGTTCTCCGCGTGGAATGCGGCCGACGGAGCGAGTATGCGGGAGATCGCCCGGATCAACGTGCGTCTTCCCGGTGTTCGATGTTGAGGGCGCGGGTGGTCTTGTCGAGGTCGATCATGATGTCTCCGATCTAAGCTTAGACTGTGAGCGCGAGCGCGCGTGCTCGCCGCGCCTGCTCGCGGAGTCGGCGGGCGACCAACGGTTCTTCGCGTGCGTCCGCTGAGTCCGCGTCTCGCTCGAGCCAGCCCGCGATGACGACGAGCGCCGTCCGCAGCGGACGGGTCAGTGCTGGTGAGGGTTCGGATCGCGATTCCTGCGACCCCGGTCTGTGCCCGCCCTTACCGCGCGGCGCGCCCAACGAGCGACCGTTCCTCATCCGATCCCCAAGGGCTTGTTGGCTGATCCCGATCGCTTTCGCTGCAGCGCCCCGGCTAGGGAAACAGCCGAGTCCCGGAACCTTGGTCGGAATGCGACGTCCTCTCATGCCGGCATCTCGTCGTGGGTGCGGCCGGCGGACTTCTTGCCTAGACGGATCGGGGGACGCAGTCTCTCGATATGGGAACGTCGAAGAACCGAGGTCCGGCCAACGCGCGTTTCATCACTCGTCGCTCGCAGGGCGAGAAGCAGTGCAGTCGGTGCCGGGAGTGGCGGTCGCTGGCTGACTTCGTGCGGGACCACAGCCGGTACGACGGCCGCGGCTACGTCTGTAAGGACTGCCGCATGAACCGCAGGGTTGCTGCCGGTCCGAACAAGCCGGAGCGACAGCGTCGAGCTGCCTTGGGTGAAAAGTGGTGCCGTGGTTGCAAAGCGTGGCTCTCGAAGGAAGCAGTCAGGCAAGGGGCTTGCGCCGACTGCCTCAAGGCGGAGGCGCGGGCGCGGTACGCCGCGGACCCGAATGTTCGGAAGCGCTACCGCGGCCAATCGGCCGCGCGGCGTCGTGGCGTTGCCCCGTTGCCTGTCGAAGCTCAAGAAATCCTGACCGAAACGTTCGGAGGTCTCTGCGCCTACTGCGACGAGCCGGCGACAAGCTGGGACCACGTTGCTCCGGTCTCGTCTGGGGGCTTGACTGAGCCGGGCAACATCGTGCCGGCCTGCCGTACCTGCAATAGCAGCAAGCGCGCTCAGGACGTCTGGGAGTGGCTTGAAGCAAACGGGCGCGAGGCCAAGACTGAACTGCTTGACGTGCTGATACTGGTCGACGTGGGATTGACCCCGCCCCGTGGCACGACCGCCCTCTAACTCGAGGTCCGTCCACTCGATGAGTGAGCCGTCAGCCATCCGGAGCACTCCTCGCTTCGTCGACGAAGTCCTGGAGGATGTTGTTCGCGTCCTGCCCGAAGTGCCGACCAAGCTCGCGCGCAAGCACCAGGAACTGACGGTGGTCGAAGCCATCGCTTGCGAAGAGTGCGGCCACGTTCCGATCCCGGAGAAGAGCACGGGCTTCTTCCGCGGAGCCGGCTTGCTTCAACTGATTGGCAACGACGTCTGCGCTCCATGGCTCCGGCCCGCTCGACACCGGTCGAGGATCACCGTCGGCGTTCGGTGGCGGCTCCGACGGGGCTGGCGGCTCACGATCTGTGGCCACGGTTGGCTCCGGCTCCGCAGGCGTCGGCCGCGGTTCAGTTGCTGGATCGGGCGCCTTCGCCGCGTCTCGCAGCTCCGCGTAGCGATGCCGGGCTCGGTTGCGATGGTCCTCGGTGGCGTTGGGCCAGCCTTCGACCAGTGCCTTGACCTGCTCTGGTGCCTGACAGGCGGCCAATCGCTGCAGGAAGTCGTCGTCGTTCCAGCTCGGTGAGGGCGCGCCCTCACCGTGGAGCGGCTCGACCCTCCACAACTCCTTCTTCCCGCGCGTTGCGGTCAGATTGTATTCCTGCTCGCCCTCAATGTGGGAAAGATGGCTGATCCGGATGCCACCTACTGGCTTCCCTCCCCAAAGGACGCTCGGCTCTCGATAGAGGGTGATCCGACGCCCCACGTACTGGGCACCGTTCTTGCCCCAAGCCAGGACGAGCACGCGCCGCATGGTCAAGCACGGCTTCCAGGGCTTCCCCTGCTCGCCGTCGTAGTGGATCGTCACGGGCTGATCCGGCGAACGGATTTTGCCGACCTTGGTCACGGTCACGGTCATCGGCCCGGCGATCAGGTCGTCGGCGTTGAGCTGATCGCTCTTCGCTAGGATCGTGTCGGAGAGGTCCACGCTCATCGGCCTAGTACCTGATCGACACGTGAGGGATTTCGCCGTTGACGATCGCGATCACGACCCTCTGGGCTTGCTCGACGCTGACGCCGGCCTTCGCGGCCACGGCCGATCGAACCTCGCGGTTCACTTCGCCTCTGTGCTCTTGATCGGCAGCGCGGCGTGCCTCCTCGGCAGCCTTGGCCGCTTCCTCCTCTCGAATGCGGCGGCGTTCCGCGTCTGCGGCTTCGATGGCAGCGAGCCGGGCGCGTTCGGCAGCCGCGCGCTCGCGCTCTTCGGCCTCCTGGCGTTCGCGTTCCGCGCGCTCAGCGGACTCCTTCGCCTCCCGCTCGGCGCGGATCCTGGCCTCATCGGCCTCCTTCTCGGCGCGCGCCGCCGCTTCCTTGGCTTCGCGTTCGCGCCGCTCGGCGTCTTCGCGGGCGGCCTGCGCCTCGGCCTCCTGGCGCTGACGCTCGGCCTCGGCGGCGCGCAAGCGCTCGAGCTCCAGCCGATCGGCTTCATCCTTCTGTGCTTTCACCAAGAGTTCGGCGAGCGAGTGAAGGGCGCGGGCCTGCTGGATCTCGGCCTCGACTTTGAACTCCTGCCACGTGTCGTCGACGACGATCGTCTTGATGCGGTCGATCTCTGCGGCGATCTCCCCGGATGGGGCGTCCCTCAAGTCCGGGGAGAACTCCAGGGCCTGGAGGCTGGCTTTCAGGGCGTTCACCCGCTCCTGTTCCTCCTTCTTCCAGGCATCCAGGGGGCGAAGCGCCTCCTTCTTCAGCTCATCCAGATGGTCGCGGATGCGCTGCCGATGCTTGTCGACGGCCTCGTTCTGGCGCCGCCTTTCCGCGTTCAGCGCCTTGCCCGCGTCGTCGAGCGAGGTTTTCCAGCGCGCAACCTTGTAGGCGAGGGATGCGATTTCATCCCGACCAGCCTTGGTGGTCACATCCGGCTTATGCGCCCGGACCGCAGCCTCGATTTCCTCGAGTAGAGGATCTGGCCCCGTCGTGAACACGATCGTGAGCGCTTTGGATGTCGAGGAAACGAGGTCGGCCGCATCTTTCGGGACCAACGACTTTGGTGAGGCCTCAGCCTCGGGCGTGATGACTTCGAGATCCAACGCGTCTTCGCTCACGCGGCCTCCTCCTCTTCACCCTCGATGTCGTCGTCAATGTCTTGGGGGTCGGGTTCGATCAGCCCGGATTGGTATGACGGCCAGTGATCGCGCTGCAGGCAATCGAGCCACAGCGCCTTGGCCTGCCGCCAGTTGTCGAGGGCGACGCGCAAGTAGATATCGCTCGCTCGGTGGATGACGGCCGCGTGCGGGTCTCCAGCCTCGACGATGAGCCAGTAGAAGCGATCACAGCCCGTGGCGTCGATGGTCGCGCCCACCTGGAGGTCGTATCGCATCCGCCGACATTGACGGCGCCAACCCTCCTCGGTCGGGATCACGGCCGTCCGCTTCAGATCGAGAACCGCCGGGGCGAGCACTAAAACAGGAACGCTGGAGCAATACTCAAAAGTACCACACAAGAAAAGGATAAAAACCGAACACTTAATC
>JBCBTD010000054.1:0-27544 GCA_039818825.1 Pseudomonadota bacterium | reverse complement strand
CCTCTCCGGCCGGTCGCCTCCCGCGTGGAGGCGTGGATCGAAACCCCAGGACATACTCGGGCGGATCATGGAGGCGCGTCGCCTCCCGCGTGGAGGCGTGGATCGAAACCAGACGACGAAGACGGCACCGAGATGCGCGCCGGGTCGCCTCCCGCGTGGAGGCGTGGATCGAAACAACGAACGGGCACTCGGCGAGCCGCTTCGTTGGCGGTCGCCTCCCGCGTGGAGGCGTGGATCGAAACCTCGGCATGGCCGCCGCCCTCGGCATCCGGCGCGCGTCGCCTCCCGCGTGGAGGCGTGGATCGAAACACCGTCGCCCGCGACTTCCTCGGCAAGCTCCACGCGTCGCCTCCCGCGTGGAGGCGTGGATCGAAACGGATTCGGCGCCGCGGACAACTACTGCCACCAAGGGTCGCCTCCCGCGTGGAGGCGTGGATCGAAACCGCGTCTGCAGTGTTGTCGAAAGGACCGACACCACGTCGCCTCCCGCGTGGAGGCGTGGATCGAAACACAATCGGGGGGTAATCAAGGGTTTTTCAGCGGAGTCGCCTCCCGCGTGGAGGCGTGGATCGAAACAGTCACGACAAGCTTTCGAAACCAATCAAGGAAGCGTCGCCTCCCGCGTGGAGGCGTGGATCGAAACGGTCATAGCCGCACCGCCTTGGCGTCCGACCCGTCGTCGCCTCCCGCGTGGAGGCGTGGATCGAAACAACCCACGAAGGCTATGGATGCTCGATATTCCCCGTCGCCTCCCGCGTGGAGGCGTGGATCGAAACAATGATCATCGGGCTTTCCCCGTTCGGCGCCAAGGTCGCCTCCCGCGTGGAGGCGTGGATCGAAACTCCAGCGAAGAGGAGGCCCGCGGCTGGTGGTCGGTCGCCTCCCGCGTGGAGGCGTGGATCGAAACGACCCATGAGGGTTGGTTACGCTTACAACCGCCGGGTCGCCTCCCGCGTGGAGGCGTGGATCGAAACACATCCAACCGTCAAGCCTGATTCGCAAACTCGAGTCGCCTCCCGCGTGGAGGCGTGGATCGAAACCGGCGAAAGGACATTGACGCCTGCGTCGGGCCGTCAGTCGCCTCCCGCGTGGAGGCGTGGATCGAAACCATGAGAACAATGGGATGCAGAGCACACAGGAAGGTCGCCTCCCGCGTGGAGGCGTGGATCGAAACCCCACCACCACCGCGGAAATGCTGCCCGACTGGGGTCGCCTCCCGCGTGGAGGCGTGGATCGAAACATTGAGAGGGTTGATGTAATGGAAGAGCCGCCGAGTCGCCTCCCGCGTGGAGGCGTGGATCGAAACATTGCGAGCCGTGTGCAGGGCCACCACCGAACCCGTCGCCTCCCGCGTGGAGGCGTGGATCGAAACGTGACACTCGGATCGAGCTGATGACCTCGTCCTGTCGCCTCCCGCGTGGAGGCGTGGATCGAAACACCGAGGCGATAGGCACCGCCACGCGACGAAACCGTCGCCTCCCGCGTGGAGGCGTGGATCGAAACATCGACTGGGCTCCGGACTACAGCGAGCGCCGCCGTCGCCTCCCGCGTGGAGGCGTGGATCGAAACAGGTGACTCACGCGATCCAGGGCGTCGCCATCGCGTCGCCTCCCGCGTGGAGGCGTGGATCGAAACGCCTCAGGTCCCGGCCTCTACATCGCCGGCGACGTGTCGCCTCCCGCGTGGAGGCGTGGATCGAAACCATGTCAAACGTGCCGGCAGCGCCGTGTGGCCGAGTCGCCTCCCGCGTGGAGGCGTGGATCGAAACCACGGCATCGGCGTCGAGGCGATCCAACCGCAATAGTCGCCTCCCGCGTGGAGGCGTGGATCGAAACCATGGCGGGTCCTCAGATGCTGCTCGGCGCGACGTCGCCTCCCGCGTGGAGGCGTGGATCGAAACCCTGAGTGTTGTTGACATCAGGTCAGCGTCAGCAGTCGCCTCCCGCGTGGAGGCGTGGATCGAAACACCAGAATCGAGCCGATCACGGCCTGTTCCGCCTGTCGCCTCCCGCGTGGAGGCGTGGATCGAAACGACCAGTACGGCGACCATGTGCGTTCAGTCAGCGGTCGCCTCCCGCGTGGAGGCGTGGATCGAAACTCGCGCCGGTCCTTCGGCACCTTCATCGCGCCGCGTCGCCTCCCGCGTGGAGGCGTGGATCGAAACAACTCCAAACGAATCACCAACCTTGGCACAGCCCGTCGCCTCCCGCGTGGAGGCGTGGATCGAAACTAGGAGAACTCGTTGATCGCCCCGTTGGAGGTAGTCGCCTCCCGCGTGGAGGCGTGGATCGAAACAATACCTGGAGGATCGGCAGGACGTTGGCGTCCAGGTCGCCTCCCGCGTGGAGGCGTGGATCGAAACCAGAATACCGGTCGCGGGTTGGTGCTCGTGGGAGGTCGCCTCCCGCGTGGAGGCGTGGATCGAAACTGGACGGGGGCCGCGGACGTGCTCGAGGTGGCCGGTCGCCTCCCGCGTGGAGGCGTGGATCGAAACGCGTGTGGCACCATCCGGCCAGCCGTCTGCGGGGTCGCCTCCCACGCGGAGGCGTGGATCGTAAAGACGGTTAGGTCGACCTTGAGTTGCTCGACGCGGTCGCCGCACGCATCCGACGCCTCATCGCCTGCATCGCAAATTCTGGGCTCTCCTCCGGTCGACCCAGGTGCTCGATGCCGGACCCGAGCGTGGATGGATCGGCGATGCGCGTTCGAAGCTGACCGTCGGACGTCCGCGGGCCGCGCGCCTCCGTCCCGGCAAAAAAAGTTCTCGTGGTGGCGCATTTTCTGCGCATGACAGGGAGGTGCGTTCCGAAGCGCAACAGAGCTGAAGGTTTTGACCCTCCCCCCTCCACCAACGGTCGCCCTTCGCCGCCGGTCCCGGCCAAGGCCTGCAATTCGTCTCGACACCAACGGCGTGGATGGGATGACGTCCCCCGGATGACGGACTCGGTCATCGCCGCCCTCGCGGCGCTCTCGTCGCGAATCGATGCTGGACGTCGAGCCGGAATCGCAGTGACGAAGCGTCCCGACGCGTCCACGTCGAACCCCACGCCTGCAGCCTCCGCATTGGCGATGACCGGCCCGGCGAGCTCGGTCGGCGGCACTCGTAGCCACTGATCCGCGCAGGCTTCGTGGGCTCGGCCGCCAACGCCAGCCAAATGCACGACGGCGTCGACCAGCATGGCCCCGCAATGGGCACAGGCGTCGATCGAGCCGCCCCCCGTGCTAGGCGTGCTAGATGTGCCATGCGTCAGTTGAGAAGCGAGCGTTTCCGGGGTCTGAGGCGCATTGCTCGCAGGTGCTAGGTCAGTGCTAGGCCGTGCTAGGTCGCGGTCGGCGGTCTCAGGTCCGGCTTCCGGTTCGCGCCGGAGGACAGCGAGCAGCGCACTGCTCATCGGTCGAGACCCGCCGCAGCGTCGGGATGCGGTTCCAACACGCCGTCACGATCACGGATCCAGCCGAGGTCGAGCGCGAGGCCGATCGCATCATCGCGGCGTTGGCGGCCCTCACGACCACGAAGCCGGCGGCGGCCGACATACTGCGCCACACGTTCCCGCGTGCGAGTCCCAGCGTCCAGACAGCACCGGACGACGGCTTTGGCATCGCGCACGGCGTCATCCATTTCCGTCTCGTTCAGGACCCGCTTCGCCTCCAACAGGTGCCACCCGGCGATCTGCGTCGCGGCCGTCATCGCCTGCCCATCGATGGGTTGGTCCACACCTCCGGGGCCGTGCTCGAGCAGGTGGAACAGCGCTGCGATCCGCGCCGCGTTGTCAGCGCCCTTCGAGCCGACGTCGCGCAGCTCTGCCAGCCGTTCCCCTTCTCGGAGATCACGCTCGACGGCGTCATGGAACGCGCGCCAGATCTCTGCCGCCTCCGCCGTGAAGTGCAAGACCGGTGGCGTCAACGCGAGGTCGGCAGCCGTCGTCGGCAACGGAACCATCAGGAGTTCTCGAAGACGAGCTGCCCAGCGGCCGCCGGCGTCGGTCCGGCTCGGCGCCACGTAGAACCGCGTACCTGCCGTGGACACGGGACAGACGATCAAGAAGCGCGCCAGCGTACCCGACGAACGGGCGGCGCCGCCGGCGACCCTCGTAAGACGCTCGAACACCGCCGGCTGCATCATCAAGCAGGCCGTGAACCGCCGGCCGGTCGCCCGATAGCTTTCCATCGTCCGACGATCGGTTTGCAGCTGGCCACCGTCCCACAGGCGGTTGAGCGTGGCGAACATGGCCAGGGCCGCGTCGTCACCCATGCCACGCGAGCCGACCACGATGCCCCCCTCGTCCGACCAGAGTCCACCCGACGGCCAGCCCAGCCCCATCTCGGCCTTCAGAGCTTCCGGGGTCACGTCTTCGAGGAAGAGCCTCGGCCAGCACGGGCTTCGCGGCCGACTGCGCTCCAGAGTCTCCAGCTCGCTCCGGAACCTCTCGACCGTCGAAGCGCTGTCCTTCTTTCCCGACGCTGCCGTACGCTTGATCGCGCTCCGCAGACCGGCTACCCGCTCGTCCCAAGCCGCACGCGTTGCCGCCTGGCTGGCGAGTTTCGGGCGCATGGCAACCGCCAACTCGTCGGCCCCGGCCCGCAGAGCCGTCGCCCCCATCGCCTTGTCGCCCGTGCTCTTGCGCTCGCCGCTCTCGGCGATGGCAAGGGTGTAGATGCCGATCGGGCCAACCAATCGTTCATCGCGTCCGACATCGGCGATGTGCTGCGCCGCCAGCGACAGAGCCGCCAGAGTCGAACAAGCCATAAGCTCGACCGGCTGCTGCGCGACGGCACGATGCTCGTCGATGGCTGCCCGCATCGGTGCCGGCAGCACGTCCACCGGATAGGGCACCGCGGTCGTACTCGTTGGCCACGGCATGGGGTCACGCCACGGCTGGCTTGCGGCAGCGTCGGCGACGATCCGGCGGGCCCTGCTGGGCAGGTCAGCCATGGCCGCCCGCCCGCCGAGCCTGCAGAGCGCTCGCCAGCGTCGGCTCGATCTCCCACTCGGCGAGGCCGGTCCGGGCCGCAGCCTCGGCCAAGGCGCAGCGCCACGTCGCCGAATCCAGCCGACCCGCAACCACCAGACGTGCGGTGGCGAACGCCTCACGGTTCAGCGTCACGTTGCGTTGGCCACAGGGAGCGCCGAGCACCGCCGACACCGCTCCCACCAGCGCTGCCTCGGCGTAGCGGTGGCCAACGATACCCCGAGATGCGCCCGCCACGGCTTGGCAAGCAGAAGGGGGCTGGCGGAGGGCCGGCTTGGCCGGGACGACGCGAGACAACAGCTCGTCCGGCGCCAGAGGTGGCTTCACCTGCCACGGCGCGCGATCGCGGAGCCATCGATGGACGTTGCCGGACGGATGAACGCTCGGCGCGATTACGACGTAACCGCCCTCGCCCCTGACGTCAACGTTCCGCGCCACCGTGCCCGCGGAGTTGCGGACGATGCGGTCCTCCGGCCAAGCCAGGAACAGCTGCCAGCCGCCGCCACCGGTACGCTGCGCCGGGCAACGGGGCAAAGGGCACCGCTCGCTCCAACAGAGCGTGGAACGCGTCGCGCCCTGAGGGACCGTCGATGTCCAGGACCCAGATCCCGGAGACCGCTCCAGTGGCGACGCCCCAGTTGCAGCCCGGGAAAGCCCGCGCCCACCGGACGAGCTGCGCCGGATCGCTGGTCGCGGCGTCCTGCCAACCCTTGATCCGCGGCCGTTTGTCCCGGCGCCGGCAAGGAAACAGGCGCCAGCCCAACCGGGCCAACGCAACGATCGCAGCCGCCGGCCGGACGACCTCGGCCATGCCAGCCGCGGTCACCGGCCGGCTCCGGTCTCGAGCGCGTCGAGCCACGCGAGCAACACGCGCCCGCGGATGAGACGACGCCCGCCGATCTTGAAGCTGGCAAGATGCGGCAAGCCCCGGCGATAGCGCTCGTCGGCGCTCATGGCCTGGTAGCCCTTCGAGCGTCCGATGCCGGCGATCGCCAGGGCGACCGGGACGGCATACGCCGCGTCAGGGTTCACGGCGGTCGGTGCCTCCACCGTCGCGAGACCTCCCTCGCGGCGTGCACGCGGCGGCGCGCTCTCCGTCTCGAACTTGGACATGGCTGGCTCCCGTTGTTCAGATCCAGCTGTCCAAGAACACATTCGGACGACCGACCCCAACCAGCTCAATCGGGATTGAGCTGGTCCCGCATCCTCATGCCCGCCCACTCCTCTGCTTCTTGCGGTGTTCCTCACACCAAGCCCGGATGGTGCTTGCGCTCACGTTCTCGCCGGTCCGGCGGCTGACCTCCTGGGCGACCGCGTCGTAGGCAGCACCTGTCGGATCGCGCTCCCCAATGCTGCGGTAGTACTCGACGCGGACAGCGACGAGCTCCGGCACCCTTCGCTTCCAGTAGCGCTTGTTCCGCGACATCTTCCGCCCACCTCTGGGCAGCTTGTACCGCCCGTCGAGGAACCCCGCCGCCATCTCCAGAGCCGTTGCAAACCGCTCACCAAGCGCTGCTTCGACAGCGTCATACTCATCGTCCGCGACGCGAACGTCGGCGTCGGTCGAGTGCTCTCGCTGGGGGGGGCCAACAGATGGCTTCACGCAATGGCCAAACGTGAAGTTTCGCAGCCATCCGCAAGAGAATGGCGAGCTGGAACGGGTCCACGCCACCGTCGTCACCATGATGCAGTTCCCAATCCTCGAGCCGGCCGACGAACTCCGCCTCGTAGCCACCAAACGTCCGGATCCCGACCTTGTTCGAGAAGCCCGGGTCTTCGACCGCAATCGCTGTGTGGTCCGGATCGGCGAGCATCGCCTGGTAGCGCGCCCACCTTCGCCGTGACCATCGACCCCACAGCTCGTAGTCGCCGTTCCGGCCGTGTGGGTCCCGTCGCTCGTCGTCGCGCTCCTCAGCCAGGAGCGAGCCAAGCCGGACCGGCGGCACGGGCCCGCTTCGCCCTAGCCGACGCGGCAAGAAGTCATGCACGGAGCTGGCGTGTCGGCACCCTCCCGACGATCCATTGCGACCGGTCGGGCGTGCGGCCGGAGCGTCCCGCCGCCGCCGATGGCGCCCGCAACTCGCATCCCTGAACCCAGTCATCCTGATAGTGGCCTCAACCTGAGCAGTTGGAAGACGAGAATACCCAGAGCATGACCTCCCGCATCCCGAGCGCTGGTCACCGTAATGTTGCGGATCCTGCAGTCGCTTGCGGCCAACCAGCAGAAGATCCCGATCATCCGTACCCGCGGTCGAACCCGATCAATCAGGCACCGTCGAGCGGACGCACGAACCTACCGATCATGAGCCAGTCGCCATGGCCGTGCATCGGGCTGCCCAACTCGCCATGAG
Source organism: Pseudomonadota bacterium (assembly GCA_039818825.1). Taxonomy (GTDB): domain Bacteria; phylum Pseudomonadota; class Alphaproteobacteria; order Geminicoccales; family Geminicoccaceae; genus JBCBTD01. Next base: position 20,223 of record JBCBTD010000054.1, on the reverse strand, counting down.
TTCCCGACGCCGCTCGAACAGATCGCCTCGTCGGTAGGCGGCCTCGGTCGCATTGCGGATGCTGTGCGTCAACGCGGCCTCGGCGAGGTCACCCGAGAACGTCGTGGCCTCCGACACCCAACCCCGGAACGTCGAACGAAAGCCATGAACCGTCAGATCGCCACGGCCCATCCGCCGCAACACGGCGGTCAACGTCATGTCCGAGAGCGTGGCGCCAGGCTTGGTGCTCGGGAACAGCAGCGGATCGGCGTCGGCGTCGGCGTCGGCGTCGGCGTCGGCCAGCAGGGCCAAACCCTGCAACAGCGCAAGCGCAGGCTCGGAAAGGGGAACCCGGTGCTCGCGGCCGGCCTTCATCCGCTCCGCGGGCACGGTCCACGTCGCCGCACCGAGGTCGATCTCGGACCAGCGAGCGCCGCGAACTTCACCGCTCCGCGCCGCCGTGAGGATCGTGAACCGCAGCGCCAGCGCACCCAGTCCCTCGCGCTGCTCCAGGTCGGCCATGAACCCGCCGATCTCCTGCCAGGGCAGCGCCGCGTGGTGCACCACCCGCTTGATCTTCGACGGCTTCGCCAAGACCGCGTCGAGGTTGCCCCGCCACCGCGCCGGGTTCTCGCCCGAGCGCGCCCTGATCGCCGTCGCGTAGTCCAGCACCGCCTCGATCCGCTGCCGGAGCCTCGATGCCGTCTCCGGCTTGGTCGTCCAGATCGGCTGCAACACCTCGACCACCTGCGCGACCTCGACGTCGCGAACGTCCAGCGGACCGAGCATCGGAAACGCATAGGTCCGAAGCGTCGCCGACCACTGGGCCGCGTGCTTCGCGCTTCGCCACTCGGCCTGCTTGTTGGCGATCAACGCGTTGGCCGCCCGCTCGAAACCGAGACCGTGGGCCCGGTCCTTCGCTCTCGCCGCCAGCGGGTCGCCGCCGCTCCGGATCTCGCGCCGTAGCCCGAGCGCCTTGTCGCGAGCCATGGCCAACGTCACGGTCGGTGGCGACCCCAGCCCGAGTTCGAACGTCCGACCGTTGCGGCAAAGCCGCAACACCCACGACCGCGAACCGGACGCCTTGACCAACAGCTGCAGCCCGTCGCCGTCGGTGTGACGTCCGGCCGACACCGTCTCGACCTTACGGGCCGTCAATCGGCCGCTGACCTGACGCATCGCCGTTACCAAAAACGTTACCAATTACGAACGCGGATCTACGCAGATCGCAGCGCACGGTCAAGGACGATCATGGACGACGGAGAGGAGAAAACTCTTCGTTTTTGAAGACGTTGGCGGAAAAACAAAAACGATCACGAACAGCAGAGTGGCGGAGGGAACGGGATTCGAACCCGTGAGGGGTTGCCCCCAACACGCTTTCCAGGCGTGCGCCATAAACCGCTCGGCCATCCCTCCGGCACCGGGGTGTTTAGGCGTCGCGTGCAGCGCTTGCAACCGGACGCCGGCTCTGCCATGCGAACGCCATGCGTTCGGTCTTCGGCTTCCTCGGTACGGTTTTGGTGATCGTCGGCGCCGCGGCGGTGGTTGCGGAGTTGCTCCACCTCGTCGTCGGCGGCAGCGACGGAACGTTGAGCCTCCGCCGGCTCTGGATGGGCGTGCATGGCGGCAGCCTCGCTGGGCTGGAGAGCTGGGTCCGCGACCATCGGCACGCTGGGCTCCACACCTCTGGGTTGGCTGCTCGCCTTGCCAAGCTGGCTGGTGTTGCTGGTCGTCGGCCTCCCATTGTTCTTCGCCGGCAACAGCGGGCGCGACCGCGGCTTCGGCTGAGCCGGCGTCCTGGGGCGCACCTCGTGCATCCCGTCATGTCGACCGACGGCGGAACGCGACCGGGCTTGTGCCGATGATCTTCTTGAATGCCGCGTTGAACGTCGACCGCACGTTGAAACCCACGGCCATGGCGATCCCAACGTCGTCGCCGTCAACTGCTCGGCCAAGCACCGCTTCGCCTCCAACACCCGCTTGCGGTTGATGTAGCCGTAGAAGCTCGTCCCTAGATGCACGTCGAGGCCGAACCGGCCGGCAGTCATGGCGAAGTAAGCGTCACGCCAAGCGGCATCGGGCGCATGGACCGGCAGGAAAGCGGCCGCCGCCAGTGCTGAGGGTAGTGCATGCCAGGGTTGCCGCTGCAAATCTCGCAAATGTCGGCGTCGCGGCCAGTGCCACGCTGGCGATCAGCGGCCCAACCGGCAGGTTCAGGGTCTTCGTCATGGGCGCAATCCAAGCCGAAACGGCACCGGTCGGGGCCGGGCACAGGATCGTCGCCCGGGGGCGTGTAGCTGGCGTTTTGAGGATGCCGGTGTCGAGACCGTGCTGCCAACGGCTCAGCCGATGACCGAAGGATCACGGGGCTCGACCCAAGCGCCATGGGCATCGGCAACGGCCAGCAAGGTCGAACGACCGCCTGGGTAAGTAGTGAGTTCCAGAACGCAGCCTGGCCCCGGCGCCCATTCGTAGCCGAGCCGAAACACCGGTCGGGCCTCGGCGGCGTCGGCCAACGCCTGATCGAGCTGTCGGCGCATGGCCGGGGAGAACTGGTTGACGGTGAAGCCATGGACCACGACCGCGGGTTCACGCGTCGGCAGTGCGTCGAGGCCGGCGGGCAGATAGACCAGCGCATCGGCGGCCACCAGCGGTGGTGGATCAGCGCGGGCGACGGCCAGGGCGGCGTCGAACGCGGCGACGCGGTCGAGATGTTCGGGCCAAACGAGTGCCCGCAGCCAGGCCATCGCGTCCTCGTCGTGGACGTCCTGGGGCTCCAGATCGACCCCGAGGCGGCTCAGCACCTCGAGGGCAGGACCGCAGGCCGGCGGATGCTCGCCGCGCCATGCCGTGGTCATAGTGAGCACCGGAGCGACGTGACCGGTGCGGACGGTGCCGTAGACGAAGGCAAAACGATCCCACAGCAAGGTCAGGCCGGCGCTCGTACCGATCTCGACGACGTGCGCGGCGGGCAGGCGGCCATCGGCCATCAGTGCACGAGCGATCGCGACGTAGCCGAGCCGCAGCACCGCCGCGCGGCGCACCTCGTTGGTGGCGACCCGCCTCGCGCGGACGAGCGCTGCCAGGACCGGCAACTCTGCCGGCCAGAAGGCGTCGAAGGCGGCGACCAGACCGGCATCGACGGCGCGACGACCGCCGAGCGTCGGGTAGTAGGCGGCGAGTGGGACGTCGGGTCGGTCGATGAGCCGCCGTTGCAGAGCGGCCAGGATGACGTTCGCCGGCGGCTGACCGGATTGGCGTCTGAGCAGGAGATCGACCAGCGGCTCCCGCTCGGCGATCAGCGGGGCGAGACGCTGGTAGAGCGGTGAACTGGGCGCCTCGATCGCTCCGAACCGGCGCAGTTGCTCGACGAGACGCTGACGCTCGTCCACGTAACCTCCGTTCGCCCGCCGTGGTCGACCTTACGCCGGCGTTCTGGCCGGCCGGCGCCCGGCTGGCAAGATAGCGTCCCGGCTCGTGCGCCAAGGTGACGTCGTCCATTTTTGTTCTCTTTTTGTCCTCAAGAGTTGACATGGATCAGATAGTGTAGAACAAAAAAAGAACAAAAGCGGACAAACCGTGTCTCGGAGATTGCCCCACCGATGGCCTTGCTACAAACACCTTCGCGTTCGGACACACATCGGGCCCAGCTGCAGACGTTGGCCCAGGACCTCGCCCGATTGCAGAGCACGCCCGATCGTAGCGGCGTAGCGGCTGTGGCAACCTCCGGTGCGCCTGCCATCGACGACCATTTGCCGGGCGGCGGGCTGCGGCTCGGCGCCTTGCACGAAGTCACAGGCCGTGGGGCAACGGGGTTCGCTACGGCCTGTGCTGGACGCATCGCCGAGGTTCGGCCGGGATTGGTGGTCTGGTGCCAGCACCGCCGCCGAGTGCATGACGAAGGCCGTCTCTACGGTCCGGGCCTCGGTGCCTTCGGCCTGGACGGTGCCCGGCTCCTCGTCGTCGATGCCGAAGACGATGGCGAAGGGCTTTGGGTGCTGGAGGAAGCCCTGCGCTCGACCGCCGTCGCCGTCGCCGTCGGCGAGATCGACGCTCTCGACCTCTTCCACACCCGCCGCCTGCAACTCGCTGCCGAAGCTGGCGGCGGTGCTGGAATCCTGTTGCGCCCCGCCACTCCTGCCCTGTTGCCGAGCGCCGCCGTCACGCGCTGGCAGGTGATGCCGCACACGACGGCCGAACTCGGCCCACCCGCTTGGACTGCCGAACTCTGGCGCGTCAAAGGCGCCGTGCCGGCTCGTTTCGAGGTGTCATTCGATGAGCAGACGCTACGTTTCGCTGTGGTTGCCACATTGGCCGATCGATCGTTTCCGGCTGGCCGCCAGGCGCGCGGGTGAACCGACCCACGACGGCCGGCCCCTGGCGCTGCTGCACGAACGACAGGGTGTGCCGCGGCTCTACGCCGTAGCGCCCGAAGCTGCCGCTTCGAAGCTGTCGGCAGGAGCGAGCCTCGCCGATGCCCGCGCCATCTGTCCGGAGCTGCTGGTTGCACCGGCCGCCGTCGAGCACGATCTCGCCGCCCTGAAGGCCCTGGCACTCTGGTGCGGTCGCTATGGCCCCTGGGTCGCTCTCGACGGCGACGACGGCATCATCATGGACATCACCGGTTGCGCCCATCTCCAAGGTGGCGAGGCGAGCCTCATGGGCGACCTCGAAGCTCGGCTCACCCCCCACGGCCTGAAGGTGCGCACGGCGGCCGCCTCCAACCCCGCCGCAGCCTGGGCCTGGGCGCGCTTCGGCGCCGGGGGCGTGCTCGGCCCGGCCCGCCACGACGCCGCCATGGCAGCGCTGCCGACGGCGGCACTCCGCCTCGACCCCGCCACCGTCCAAGGCCTCGTCCGGCTCGGCCTCAGACGCGTGGCGGAGGTCGCGGCGATGCCAGCAGCTCCCCTCATCAACCGCTTCGGCAGCACCCCGATCGAACGGCTGCACCTGCTCCTCGGCCGGGTCCAGGTCCCGTTCACCCCGTTCGTAGCGCCAGCCCGCCATACCGCGCGGCTCAGCTGGGCCGAGCCCGTGGCCACCACCGAGGGCCTGCACGCCGCCCTCGCCGACGCGACAGCAGCGCTCTGCCGTCAGCTCGACTCCACCCAGGAAGGGGTCCGGCATCTGGCCCTCGACCTCGCCCGGCTCGACGGCGCGGTGCACCATCTGACCGCCCGCACCTCCAAAGCCAACCGCGATCCAGCCGCCCTCGTCCGACTGTTCACCGATGCGCTCGACGGTCTCGACGTCGGCTTCGGCATCGAATGCCTCAGGCTGGCGGCGATCGAGGTCGAACGGCTGACCGCACACCAACTGGCGACCGTCGGCGGCGAAGGCGGCGAAGGGGATGCGGAAGCCGCCGCGGCAAGGCTGGTCGACCGCCTCGCCGGGCGGCTGGGCAGTGCCCGCGTGCAGCGGCTGCATCCGGTCGACAGCCACCTGCCGGAGCGGGCGCAGCGGGCGGTGCCGGCGTTGCAGGTGCCAGCCAGTCTGGCCCCTTGGCCCTTGCGGCCGCCGCGCCCGTTGCGCCTGCTCGACGAACCACGCGCCTTGGGTGCCATCGCCGCGGTGCCGGACGGTGCACCGGTCCGCCTGCGCCTCGGGCAGATATCGTTGCCGGTCAGCGTCGCCGAAGGGCCGGAGCGGATCGCCGCCGAATGGTGGCGCGAACCCGACGCCGAGGAACGCGACTATTTCCGCGTGCAACTCCAGGACGGTCGCCGCTGGTGGGTCCGCCGCGAGGGCCGCTACGGCACGGCCCACCCACCCCGCTGGACCCTCGACGGCGTGTTCACTTGAGGTCCTGACAGAGCACATCGTGATCCATCATCCCCCACTGGAAACGGCCATGACCAGCGCCGCTCTACTCCCAGACTCGGTCGAACGCACCGGCACCAAAACCGTCCACCTCCGCAAGGACGGCCAACATTCCCTGCCGCTCACTGCGGCCTGACCACCCTCGCCGCCCGATGCCCGCCTACGCCGAACTGCAGGTCACGACGAACTTCACTTTCCTCGAGGGGACTTCGCACCCGGAGGAGTTGGTGCTGCGCGCCGCCGATCTGGGCCTTCAGGCCCTCGCCGTCACCGACCGTAACAGCTTCGCCGGCCTCGTCCGTGCCCACGTCACCGCCAAACAGATGGGGTTGCGCTATCTGCCGGGGGTGCGGCTCGACTTCCGCTCCGGCCGATCGCTGCTGGCCTGGCCGAGCGATCGGCCGGCCTATGCCCGGCTCGCCAAGCTGATCACCAAGGGTCGCCGCCGTGCGCCCAAGGGCGAGTGCTACCTCGAACCCGATGACCTCTATACCGACGCAGCCGACGGCGTGGTGGTCGCGGCCCTTGCACCAACCAGCACCGATGCCGATTTCGCCGAGTGGCTGCACGAACTCCGCAGCATCTTCTCAGAACGCACCCATCTCGCCGCGTCCTGTCGCTTCGATGGCCGCGATCGCCCGCGCTTGGAGCGCCTCGCCGTCCTCGCCCGGACCAACGGATGCCGCCTTCTCGCAACCAACGACGTCGTCTACCACGACCCGGCGAGGCGCCCGCTCCAGGACGTGGTCACGTGCATCCGCGAACACGTCACCCTCGACCAAGCGGGCTCACGCCTCCTTGCCAATGCCGAGCGACACCTGAAGCCCGCGGCCGAGATGGCGCGGCTTTTCCAAACCCACCCCGACGCCCTCCAGGCCGGCCTCGACGTGGTCGCCGCCTGCCGCTTCTCCCTCGACGAGCTGGCCTACGACTATCCCATTGCTGACGGCTACGATGGCCGCACCCCTCAAGAGGAACTCGAACGTCGCACCTTCGAGGGCGCCCGAGAACGCTATCCGGAAGGGTTGCCGGCGCCGGTCGAGACGCAACTTCGCCACGAGCTGCAGCTCATCGGCGAGCTCAACTATGCGCCTTACTTCCTCACCGTCGACGACGTGGTGCGCTTCGCCCGCAGCAGGGACATCCTCTGCCAGGGCCGTGGTTCGGCGGCCAATTCGGTGGTGTGCTACTGCCTTGGTGTCACCGCCATCGACCCGGTGCGGACGGACCTCCTGTTCGAGCGGTTCGTCTCCGCGGCACGCAACGAACCGCCCGACATCGACGTCGACTTCGAGCACGAGCGGCGCGAGGAGGTCATCCAGCACGTCTACGACACCTACGGCCGCGAGCATGCCGGCCTTGCGGCCACCGTCATCCGCTACCGCGCCCGTTCCGCGATCCGCGAGGTCGGCAAGGTCGTTGGCCTTTCATTCGACACCGTCGACGCCCTCGCTCGCACCGTCTGGGGTTGGAGCAGCGAGGGCTTGGAGCCCGCGAAGCTGAAGGATTCCGGCCTCGACGTGGCCGATTCGACGATCGCCATGGCAATTCGCCTGGCGAAGGAATTGATCGGTTTTCCCCGCCACCTTTCCCAGCATGTCGGCGGCTTCGTCATCGCCAAGTCGCCGCTCGACGAACTGGTGCCGATCGAGAACGCGGCCATGAAGAAACGCACCGTCGTCGAGTGGGACAAGGACGACCTCGACGCTTTGAACATGCTCAAGATCGACGTGCTGGCGCTCGGCATGCTGTCGTGCATCCGCCGCGCCTTCGACCTCTTGCGCGTCCACAAGAGCGTGGACCTCGAGCTGGCGACGGTCCCACCCGAGGACCCGTTGACCTACGCGATGATCTCGAATGCCGACACCATCGGCGTTTTCCAGATCGAAAGCCGGGCGCAAATGTCGATGCTGCCCAGGCTGCGTCCGAAGACCTTCTACGACCTCGTCATCGAGGTCGCGATCGTCCGCCCCGGTCCCATCCAGGGCGACATGGTCCATCCCTATCTCCGCCGCCGCAACGGCGAAGAGCCGGTCGACTATCCGTCGAAAGATCTCGAGCAAGTACTGGGCAAGACCGAGGGCGTGCCGATCTTTCAAGAGCAGGCGATGAAGATCGCCATGGTCGCCGGCGGCTTCACGGCGTCGGAGGCCGACGAGCTGCGCCGCTCGATGGCGAGCTTCAGGAAGAACGGCGAGCTCGAGCAGTTCCACACCAAGCTCGTCGGCGGCATGGTCGAGCGGGGCTACCAACGCGACTTCGCCGAGCGCTGTTTCAAGCAGATCGAAGGTTTTGGCTATTACGGCTTTCCGGAGAGCCACGCGGCGAGCTTCGCGCTGCTGGTCTACGTCTCGGCCTGGTTGAAGTGCCATCATCCGGACGTGTTCGCCGCGGCGCTCCTGAACGCCCAGCCCATGGGCTTCTACGGCCCTGGCCAGATCGTCCGCGATGCCCGTGAGCACCGGGTCGAGGTCCGCCCGGTCGACGTCAATCATTCGCGCTGGGACAACACACTCGAACGACGCGCACCAGCGCTGGCTGGCCCCAAGCACGCACTCCGGCTCGGCTTCAGGCAGGTGAAGGGTCTGCGCGAAAAGGCCATGGACCGGTTGGTGAAGGCGCGCACGCGCGGTCCCTTCCGTGACCCGGCCGACCTGCAACGACGGGCGGAGCTGGAAGTCGCCACCCTGGAACGCCTCGCCGAGGCGGACGCTTTCGGCTCCCTTGGCCTCGACCGCCGCCATGCACTCTGGGCGGTGAAGGCGCTGAAGACCCACACCTTGCCCCTGTTCGATCATGCCGAGCTGTCGGCGTCCGAGGGCTCCAACCACCCACCCCTGCACCCCGAACCGCGGGTCGAGCTGCCGCCCATGCCGATCGGCGAAGCGGTGGTCGAGGACTACACTTGGCTCAAACTGTCGCTGAAGGCGCATCCCTGCGGGGTGCTGCGCCCGGTTCTGTCGACCGAGGGCTTCTCGACCTGTGGTGCCATCCAACGAGCGTCGGACCGGGCACCCTTCACGACGGCCGGGCTCGTGCTCATCCGCCAACGGCCGGGCTCGGCCAAGGGCGTCGTCTTCTCCACGCTGGAAGACGAGACCGGCATCGTGAACCTGGTCATCTGGCCCAAGCTCATGGAGCGCTATCGCCCGGTGATCATGGCCGCACGCCTCCTGGGCGCCCGCGGCCAAGTGCAGCGCCAGGGCCAGGTCATCCACCTGGTCGCCCACCAGCTCGTCGACCTCACCGATCGCCTGGAATTGCTCACCGCCGACACCGAAGCCGCCTACACCGCCCTCGACCAGGCCATGTCACCGGTCGACGAAGCCAAACGGCCGGTGGGCGACAAGCGCGCCGGCAAGGCCATGGCCGACGAACGCCTCCGCCACACCTTCGAGCAGAGCGCAGCGAGGACCGATGCGGCCAAGAAACCTGCCCCCGAAACCCGTAGCGAGCGGCGGCTGAAGGACACCGCACCCAAAGCCGAGGACGCCATGCCGAAGGGGCGGAACTTTCGGTAGAATGCACGCTCGAAGAGCGAACGGACGTGGTCGGCCACCGGACGGCCACGAGTGCTTGGCAGACGTCATGACTCAGGTCGGATCGACCACCCAAGCCGCAACGCCCGCAACCAAGCCGCACGCATCCGACGCGAGCTGAAGACACCCGGCGACGATTCGATGATCCACGACCCGGTCATGATCCCCCGCTACACCTCGTTCAAGGGCTGCGCCAGCTGCCATTCCCCAACTCGACCAACTTCTCGATTTGCTACGAACGTCAGTTGGCGGGAACCGAGAGCCCGCACGTCGATAGCGGACTACACGCACCCTGAACCGCCAGGCGCACGTGGCTACGCCGCGCGCAACTGCTCGATCACCTCATCACTCATCATCAGGTCCGCATACTTCTGCTCCATGTCGAAGAGGTTCGCCTCGTGGGGCCCGAGGGCACGGTCGCCGACGCAGTCTTTCACGACGATCGTGCGGAAGTTGTAGCTCACGGCGTCGACCACGCTCGCCCTGACACAACCACTCGTGGTGCAGCCGGCCACCAGCACCGTGTCGACGCGCTTGGCGATCAGATGGCCGGCGAGACCGGTATCGAAGAAGGCCGAGGCCTGGCGCTTGCGGACGATCAACTCGCCTTCCAACGGCCGAAGACTGGCCAGTATCTGGCCAACTTCGGCGCGCTCGGTCAGGACCCTCAGCCCCGTCGCCTTGGCTGCGAACGCGCCCAAGTCGGAGCCATCGTCGGCGTAGACGACCCGCGTGAAGGCCACGGGGATCGCCGCTCGGCGAGCGGCTTCCAGCAACGACACCGTCCGCTCCGCGGCCGCCGCGACGTTACCACCGCCGAACACGTCGGGATCGAGAAAGCCGTTCTGGAAATCGACGATCAACAGCGCCGGCGCCTCGCCGAAGCCGACCGACCCGCCGAACCCCTGCCGCTTGTAGACTTCCGCCTCGCCCATGCTCGCCTCTACCAATCCGCTGGAAACCCGAAGCCCGCTTGCCAACCGTGGACCTTGCACGAACGACAGCGGCGTCTAGTCGAACCGGTCGCCCGCGTCGCGCGGCCGACGAGCGGAACGGTAGCTTACCGGCACGCCTTGTGGCAGGTCTTTCGAGGCGAAAAGAAAAGGTAAGCGCATGCCATGCTGACACCGATCGGGCTCTGTGGGTTCGGCCGCTGCGCCAACGGAGGGCTCGGGTTCGCGCTCCTGATGGTTCTGCGCTCGTTGGCAGTCCTGGCGCTGCTCAAGGCCGGCAATACGAGCGTGTCCATCGAGCTGAACAACGACAGCCCCAAGACGCCGCCAAAGGGCGATGGCGACGAAGGGTCGCCGTCGCCGGCCGGTTGACCACCGCTCTGCCGGTCCGTCTGCAAGCACCCGAACACGCCCTGTTCCAACCTGGCATGTCGATGGTGCATCGCGCCTTGTTCGCCATCACCCACTCGCGCCGCGCGACGGCAACCCGACCGAGCGGCGAGGTGAAAACGTAAACCCCGAGGCGCACCACCATGCACATGGCGTTCGGCACCGAGCCCAGGCTCTCGTCGTGGAGCGACTCGGAGATCGGCACACCGGTCTGGTCCTAGAACCTGCCGGCGCTGGCGCCGGCGGGTTCGTAGGTGACCAGCGTCGGCGCGTCGTCGATCTCGGCCGTTGTCAGCAAGCCGCCAGCGGCAACCAGAACCAACATCGTTCGCGTCGTTTCGTCCCGATCGACCGGTAACGAGCCTAGGGTGTCGGCGTCGAGTTCGCCACGCCCTCGGCGCCCAGGTACACCGCGAGCAAGCGCGTTGGGACGTCGCCGGTATTGGTCCCGTCATGCTCGGTGCCGAGCGCCTCGGCGAGCGCGTCGCCGGGGCGGTAGAGGCGGGTTCCGTCCGGCCCGTAGTCGACGGTCAATTCGCCCTCCAGGACGTAGCCGATGACCGGCACCTCGTGCCGGTGCCAGCCGGTGCTGGCGCCCGGCTCGATGGTCACGATCGCGACCGTGACCTCAGGGGTGCCGCTCGGATAGACGATCGGTTGCCCGATGACGGTGGTCGACGTCTCCAACCGCAAGTCGGTGCTGATTGGTGGTGTCTGGGCGAGAACCGCACCCGTAGTGAGCGCGCCGACGACGAGACCGGCCAAGAGCAATGCGGTACGATGTTCGGTCATCGGCTGGTGGTCCCTTCGCGGTCGCGATGGTCGGTGACGCCCGCAACCAGATGCGGGTACGCCGTTTCGATCACGATCCGTGCGCCTGCGCGATAGTCATCGAACAAGGCCAGCAGTCTCTCGCCATGGGCATCGACGACCTCGGCGCCGAAGAGGAACCTCGACATCCGCGTGCGGGCCGAGGTGCTGTCCGGGACGTCGATCCGGTAACGCACCCACTCGCGATCGCTCGCCACGTCCAGCCGCGCCAACGCTGCCTCCCAGTCGCCGGCAAGCGCGAACGGGAACGGTCGACCCATCGCGGCGAAACCGGCCCGCCAGAGCGCCGCCAGCAGGTTTCGCTCGTCGAGCAGCGCCACGACGAGGGTACCGCCGGGTGCCCGGGCCGCGACGAGGCCTCTGGCAGTCGCATCGAGGTCGGGCACGTAGTAGAGGCTGTGGTTCGCGATGATGAGATCGAAGCGGCGTGTTCCGAGTGCATTCAATGCCGGATCGAGAACGAGGATTTCGCCAACATGGGCCGCGAGGCGTCGTTCCGCTGCCTCGAGGTGCGCACGGACCGGCTCGACCAGTGCAAGGGTGCCGACGGACAACCGTTCCGCCTCGAGCCAGCGAGCAGAGAAGGCACCCGTACCGCAACCGAAGTCCAGCACGTGCAGCGCCTCGGCGCCATCGCGCCAACGGTGGCCATGTCCGACGAGGTTCGCGATTTGAGCATCTGTCTCGGTCGAATGAGCGACGAAGAAATCGTAATCAGCGGCCGATCGCGCCGAAGTCGACCATGGCCGATCGAGCCATGCCGCTCCCCTACGTACTGCCGTCACCCAACTGGCACGTATCATGGCTCGAGCCAGCAAGGCCCCGTCAACCGACGCGACCCGCACACGGGCACGCTATTGGATGAGCCTGAGTTCCGTCAGCTGTCCGGCGATGTCAGAGAAGCTGGCACTCAGGGCCGCTGCCGTCGGCGCGTGGAAGTACTTCAGCCCCGGGAACGCCGGGTCCTGATCCGGCGCGGACGCGCAATCTCGGTAGAGCTTTTGGGTCGCACCGCTGGGCGCGGAACCGAACGTGACGGTGAACACCACCACGCCGTTGGTCTTGAGCGCCGTGCAGGCCGCCAGCATCCGGGCGTTGATCTCCACCGTGCGTTTGCCACCGCCAATGCCGAGCACGTCGTCGGCCGGGAAGCGGTAGGCGGTGTAGTCGTCTTGATACCACTCGTTGTTGCCATCGGTCATCAGCACCACGACCTTGCGGGTGCTGGGATGGTCGTAGTCGAAGGGTCGGTCGGTGATGGCCGTGCCGTTCGGCCGCCGCCAAAGACCGCGCCAGTCCGGCGAGAGCGCCCGCCAACCCCACACCAGCCCCATGTTCGCCATCGTGCCGCCGCGATGCCACGGCTGCATCCCGGCGATCGTCGCGGTCACCGCGTCGTAGGACTCCGTCAGCGGCAGGATCGGCGGTCCGCAGCCGAGATTGGGCCCGTAGCCGTCGTTCTGCGCTCCGTTCCGCTCGTCGACCTGACCGGCGCCGTCCGGCCAGCAGTTGAGCCTGCGCTGCTTCTTCGGAAACGGCGTGCACACCGCCGGGTCCGAAGCCGGGTAGAAGAACGGGTCGAGCGGTGCCACGCCGGGCGGCGTCTCGGTGCTGTCCTCGCCCCCGGTTCGTGCCAACACACAGCCCTTCCAATCGGTCGGCGCAAAGTCGGCCATGCTCGCGGGCGGGATGAGCGGGGCGGTGGCAGGATCGGCAAGCCAAAAGGCGTGCTGATCCCCGATGTTCACGGTTGCCGTGTATGGCACCACCGCGACCTGCAGGTTCGGGACCGATTCGCGGCCGTCGAACACGATGTCGGTGAGCAACTGGGCGGCATCGCGCAGCGCGCCGATCTTGTTGCCACCGCGCATCGACCCGGTGTTGTCCAAGACCAGCGCCAACTCGACGCCCAACGTACGACGCAGCGTCGTCGCCGACGCCTCCAGATAAAACAGGTCGGAGGCCACGATGGACAACATCGGGCTGAGTACCGACGGCAGATCGACCTCGGCCTTGATCTGCATCGAGACCGTGGCGTCGTCCTGGACCAGTGGCAGCACGGCGAAATCGGCGACGACCGTGCCGAGGAAGCCGGGGCGGAAGTTCGCGTCGAACACGGCACGAACGTCGCCGTCGAGCGTCGGTGACGTGGCATCGCGTGTCGCCGCAAGTGCCGCCGCGTCCACCGAGAGCTGCAAGCGGGTTTGGGTCAGGTGCAGCCGAGCGATGTCGAACGCCGTCAGCATGGCGCCCACGACGGTCGTGGCCACCATCGCCGTGAGCAACGCGGTCGCGCCCTGCTCGGACCGGGCGAGATCGCGCACGACGGAGAGGACGCCGCTCACCTGCTCACACCGGCGGCTGGAGGGACGTCAGCGCGCCCATCCGTGGACGGTAGAGCGCGCGCGCGTAGAGCAGCGTCGAGAACCCGTCGAGCAGATCGAGCTGGTCGAGGACCAACGGCCGAAATTGGAAGAACACCTCGCTGACGATGAAGTTCCCAGTGGTCGGCAGGTCCCCGAGATCCCCGATCTGGCTGGACGCGGTCAGCGTGTAGGGGCCGGTCCGCTGCCAGTTGAGATCGAAGCCAGCAGCCTTCGGCAGGATCGAGCTGACGATGACCCGGCCGTCGTTGACGAGGTCGTCCGGCCTGGCGATCTCGTTGGCCGCAAAGAAGAACGCGCCGAGCGCGTTGTTGGCAGCCACGTTGCGAAAGTCGGTGGAATCGACGACGTCGTCATTGCGGGCGACGAGATCTGCCGTCACCGCGGCGACACGATCCATGCGCGACATCGTCTCGATCAGCCGGACCACGTCGAGGATGAAGACCGCAAGCACCAGCAACGCAGTTGCGGCGAGCCCGGTTTCGATCGCCACGGCGCCGCGCCGGTCGACAACGACCGCACCCGCCGCCGCCAGGATGCCCCGCCCGCCAACGTCGTCTTGGCCGCGACGCCACCGACCGACGACCGTCGGCCTACCGGTGGTCATCAGAACGGCTCGTTGCGGATGACCATCCGCGCCCGATGGAGCACCGTTTCGCCGATCGCGGCTCGCAGGAGTGGCGTCCACACCCGCTGCGACATCAGCACGTTGTAGACCACGATATCGTTGGTCCCGCCGAGGTCCGCACGGCCCATGTCGGCATCCCAGACGCCGTTGCCGTTGACGTCGTTGTAGTCTTCGCCGGCGTCGAAGCGGCCGTTGCCGTTTTCGTCGGCCCAGGGTTCGGGTTGGCCGACGTTTTGCGGATCGGTGTAGGCGAAGGTGTCGATCACCAAAGGAACGCCCAAGGCGTCGGCATCGACCGGCAGCCCCTCCGCCGTCCAGTAGCAAACGGTCGTGTCCCGGTCGGCCACGGCAGCCGGGCAGACATGCTCGGTGACGATGTCGCGAATGACGTCGCCACGGGTCTGATCGCCACGCTCGAGGCCAGTCAGACCGTAGCGTGACGCCGCCCTGACACCGGCCTGCAACGCCACGCCGCCCGCCAGCACGACTGCCAGATCGACCACGGTGACGATCAGACCGATCAACAGCGGTGCGGTCACGGCGAACTCGAGTGCGACGGAGCCAGCGCTCCAACGGGCGTCCGTTCGGTCGCGCGCGAGACGGATGGCGGCGCTCATCCCGCTCATCGCCGTGCCGTCGTCGCTCCGGCCAACATCCTGTAGAAGCGCAGATTTTCCTCGGTCGCTTGGCGGCCGAGCGCCGGCTGCAACAGATCCCGCGCCGCTGCTTCGTCACCGCTGACGCCATAGACCAGCGCGAGGTTGTAGCGCGCTTGCGGCAGCAAGGTCGGCCCTGCAGCCAAGCCCGTGAACCGCTCCAGAGCTTCGTCGGTTGCGCCCGTCAGCATCAGCGACAGCGCCAGATTGTTGGAGACGGCACGATTGGCCGGCTGCATCTGCAGGATCTGCCGATAGAGGCTTTGCGCTTCGGCATGGCGCCCATGGTAGTCGTACGCGACCGCAAGGCCGTTCATCAGTCGCGGGTCTTTCGGGAACGTCCGGAGCGCGGTCTCGAACACGTTCATCGCATCGTTGGTCCGGCCCTCGGCCAACGCCACCCTGCCCAGACCCAAAGGCGCTTCGGGCTGTCCCGGCTCGGCCCGGTCGAGGTTCTGATAGGCGGCTTCGGCTTCGGGATGCGCGCCGACGGCCAGAAGCGCATCGGCGAACGCCGCGCGGGCGCGGGTCGACTCCGGGAACTGCTGGGTGGTCTGCTGGTAGAGTGCCATCGCGCTGTTGACGTCACCGCCGGCGAGGGCCGCGTCGGCCAGCCGGAGCGTGCTCTCCAGACCGATGGTCTCGGCCGCACTGACCGCCTCCGGATCGGTATGGCCGTGCTGGCAACCGGCGAGCGCGAGTGCAGCGACGATCGCCAACGTCACACGTCGTTTGACCATTCTGGACCACCTTCTCTCAAGGGGCGAAGCTCTGCATCAGCGTGAGTACGGCCGGCCCGCCCGTGACGATGAACAGTGACGGCATGATCAGCGTCATCAGCACGACGCTCAAAATGGCCGGAAGGCGCCCGGCCTGTTCCTCTAGTTCCAACAGTCTGGTCTGGCGCATCTCGTCAGCGAGCACCTTCAGCGCCTGGCTGAGGGGCGTGCCGTATTGGATGGTTTGGATGAGCGTCGCCGTGAAGCTGCGAACCGCGCGCAGGCCGGTGCGCCGGGCCAAGTTCTCCAGCGCCTCGCGCCGATTGGCGAGCACCCGTAGCTCCGACATCGTGACCTGAAGCTCGTCCGAGAGCGCCGGCGCGCTCGACGCCATCTCGCGCGCCACGCGGTCCAACGACATGTCGAGGCTCTGCCCGGAGTTGGCGACGATGATCATCAGATCGAGAGCGTCGGGCAACGCCGTGGCGATCGCGCGGCCACGACGCCGGGCGACGAAGCCGACGACGATCTCAGGCAGGAGGCCGCCCGCGAACGCTGCGCCGAGGACCAATGCCACCTCGACCGCCGCGTGGGTGGCGACGTCGGGGTTGGCCTGGCCGAGCAAAATGGCCGCGCCGCATGCGGCCACTGCAGAAATCAGCTTCGCGGCCGTATAGCGGACGATCGCCGCGCGGCTCCTGAAACCGGCGCGCTCCAGCACGGACAGGGCCTTCGCGCGTTCTTGCGGCCGCAGCCACCGATGGGCGCCGATCGCGGCAGCGGCCTCGTCCAACACGCCTCGGACCTCACCGACCAAGCGGCGGACCGCACGGCCGCCGAGATCCGGCTGCCCGGCACCTGGCACTTGCGCAAGGGCGCGGCTGCGCACCGCCTCGCGGTCGCGCATCCAGGCATCCATGCGGCCGACAGCAACGACGGCGAGGCTGCCGCCGACCACGGCTGCGACCAACCAAGTGAGGTCGCCACCCCAGATCATGGCTGAACCTGTGTGAGGCGATGGGCGATCGCCACACCGGTCAGATGACAGGCAACGGCGACATAGAGCATCATCCGGCCGAGCCCGGGCTCCAGGAGCAGGCCCATGTAGGCGGGGTTGCTGAAGTACATCCCGAAGCCGGCCAGGATCGGAATGGCGGCAACCACCATCACCGAAAGCCGCCCCTCGGCCGTCAACGCGCGGGTCTTCAGGCGCAGTTCGGTGCGGCGGCGCAGCACGGTGCTGAGACCCTGCAGTGTTTCGGCCAGCTGGCCGCCGGTCTCGCGCTGCAGGATCAGACAGAGAACGAAGAAGTCGACATCGGCGATCCGGACCCGGCGCGCCGAGCGGCGCAGTGCATCACGGAGATCGCCACCGATGTCCACCTCCTCGGTGATTCGAGCGAACTCGCTGCGGACGGGCTCGTTCACTTCCCGACCTGCGGTGCGGATCGCCTCGACCACGGGAATGCCGGCTTTGACGGCGCGGATCACCAAGTCGATGGCGTCGGCAAGGTTCTCCAAGAATGCGATCCGCCAACGCCGGCGGAGCTGACCCACCCAAAGAATGGCGATGACGGTGCCAGCGACCAACCCGCCAAGGATGGCGTGGGCGGTGGGTAGGCCGGCTGAACGGACCAGCAAGGCGGCCACGACGATGGCGAGGAGCAGCCCGCCAAGGATCGTCAGTCGGATCTTCTGCCAGCCACCATAGGGAACGACAGCCATGTCGAGACGCGTCCGGAGGCGAGCCATCCGACCGCTGTCGGCGTCAGCGAACACCGCGACGTCATCGGCCGCCGCGGGTGCGCGTCGGTCCTGGTGCAAGACGTCAAGCGCATGGCGTCGGAGCCGCTCGTCGGTGCTGGCACCCAGCCATGGCAACCAGCTGGTCAGGATCAGCGCTGCAGCGCCTGCGGCCAGGCCGGTAGCAGCGATCGGGAGCCAATCGGGCATCATCGCGTCGGCCCTCAGTTCATCAGCTCGCTCAGCTCGCCGGCGAGCCCGAAATGTGCGGCGCGGTCGCTGAAATGCGGTCGGAGATGCGTCGATACGAACCGCCCTTCGACCTTCTCGCCATGCACCGTCGTGTCGACCGTGAACGAGAAGAGGTCCTGGGTGGTGATGACGTCACCCTCGATACCGACGACCTCGCTGACCTGAACGATGCGCCGCACGCCGTCACGCATCCTGGCGATCTGCACGATCAGGTGCAGCGCGCTGACGATCTGCGCGCGAATCGCTCGTATCGGCAGAGTCTGCGCGGCCATCATCACCATGTTCTCCAGCCGCACCAACGCGTCGCGCGGCGTGTTGGCGTGGATGGTCGTCATCGAGCCGTCATGGCCGGTGTTCATCGCCTGGAGCACGTCGAACGCTTCCGCACCACGGGTCTCGCCGAGGATGATGCGGTCGGGACGCATCCGGAGCGCGTTGCGGACCAGATCACGTTGAGTGACCTCGCCGGAGCCCTCGATGCTTGGCGGACGGGTCTCCAAGCGGACGACATGCGGTTGCTGGAACTGCAACTCGGCCGCATCCTCGATGGTAACGATGCGCTCGCCGTGGTCGATGTGTCGGGAGATGGCGTTGAGAAGCGTCGTCTTTCCCGAGCCGGTACCGCCCGAGATGATGAGATTGAGGCGGCAGCGGCCGGCGATTTCGAGCAGCCGCGCCAGCGGCGTCGAGATGTTGCCCTGGTCCGCCATCTGCCGCAGCGTCACACTGTGCCGGGCGAACTTGCGGATCGAAACGCAAGCGCCCTGCAGCGCCAGCGGTGGCAGGACGACGTTCACGCGGCTGCCGTCGGCGAGCCGCGCGTCGACCATGGGGCTGGTCTCGTCGACGCGCCGTCCGACGGCCGCCGCGATCCGCTGAGCCACGTCGGTGAGGTGGTCGCGATCGCGGAACGCGATCGAGGTGAGTTCCAAACGCCCGCGGCGTTCGACGTAGATCTGGTCGGGCCCGTTGATCAGGATGTCGGTGATCGTCGGATCTTCCAGCAGCGGCTCGATCGGTCCAAGTCCGAACATGTCGTCCAAGAGTAGCCGAACGATCTCGTCCTGCTCTGCAGCCGTCAGCCGCAAGCGTTCTGCCTGGCCGATGTCGGAGACAAGTGGCTTCAGCTCGCCGGCCAGCTTCTCGCGGCCGCTCATCACTGCCGCAGAGACGTTGACCCGCTCGAAGAGGCGCGCTCGGACGACGCGATAGGGCTCCTTGAGGGTCGTCGGACCGACCATACGCACCGCCGGTTCGTCAGCAATCGGCGCGACGACCGTTTGCGCGACGGTGCCGCCGGCGCGGCGACCGAAACCGCTCATCGCCAACCTCGCCAGGGCCACCGCGAGCGCGGCCTGGGCGCTTGGCCCAGCAGCGAGCCGGCCACTGCGGCAAGGCCCGAGGCCAAGGGGCTGCGAGCGCTCGCCCCGGCCTCGCCGAGATTGTCCAGCCGACTGACTGCAGCGGCGTCGTAGCCGATCTCGACGTCGACCGGGCGGTCGAGGGCCTCCTCCACCAACGACGACGAGAGTTGCAGGGACCGCCGCGGTTGATCGTCGTTCAAGATCACCAAGGAACGCGAGGCGCTGCCGGCGACCAAGTCGAGCATCCGCTTGCCATCGCGTACCGACGCCACCGTGCGGTCCATCACCAGGAGGCGGACCGCAGCCCGCCGCAACGCCCAGGCGAAGACCTCGCCGGGCCGACGCGGCAGATCGATGATCACGTAATGGAACTCACGCTCCAAGGCGGCGACGAGGGCATCCAGCGCCTCGGTCGCGAGCACGACGTCCCGATCGAGTTCGGACTGAGCACCCAGAACGAAGAGCCGCGGCCCCGCCTGGACCAGCACACGCTCCAGGAACACAGCATCGAGACGCGAAACGTTGGCCAGAGCGTCGGCAAGACCGCCCGGATCCACGCCGAGTTGCAGGCAGCCGGTGCCGCCGAACACGTCGAGATCGACGATCACCACGTGGCGCCGACGGTCCGCCGCCAAAAGACGGCCCAGGCCAGCCGCAATGGTCGAGGCGCCGACGCCCCCCCGAGCACCCGCCACCGCGATGGAACGTCCCGTGGTGCCGCGGCCGACCGAGGGCGCGACGTTCTCGGGCGCGATGGCATCGCGCACCAGATCGAGCGTCAACGGCTTGGCGACGTAGTCGCTGACACCCAAGCGCACGAGGCGCCGGAACAAACCGATGTCGTGGCTGGCGCCGATCACGACGACCGTGACGCCTGGTTCGCAGGCGTCCGCCAACGCGTCGATCTCGGTCAGCGGACGTTCGGTGTTCGACACGTCGACGATCAATCGTTTCGGTCCGCGCGG
>JBCBTD010000053.1:0-28394 GCA_039818825.1 Pseudomonadota bacterium | reverse complement strand
CACTCGGGCACAGGCGGATCGCGTTCCTCGGCGGACGGCCCGGCGTCTCGGCACACGATCAGCGCCGGGGCGGCTACGAGGACGCCTTGGGCGCGGCCGGTGTGGCGATCGATGCCTCGTTGATCGTCGAGAGCGCCATCACCCGCGACGGCGGCGCCGCGGCCGTCACCACGATGTTGGCACGAGCCCCCGATGTGACCGCGATCTTCGCGTTCAACGACTTGGTCGCGATCGGCGCGATGCACGCCCTCGACGCCCATGGTCGCGAACCCGGCCGCGACGTTGCGATCGTCGGCTTCGACGACATCGACGAGGCGAGATGGATGCGGCCGGCGTTGACCACGGTCGCCATCGATGCCGGCGGCCTCGGGGTCGACGCCACCGAGCTCTTGCTCGAACTCATCGACGGCGCCCTGCCCCGCCACGTCGAACGTCCGGCCGAGCTGGTCGTCCGCGCCAGCTGCGGCACCAAGCGGGAAGGGAACGACCGATGACCGAGCCTTGCCGCTGGGGCCTGATCGGTGCCAGCACCATCGCGAGCCAATGGGTCATCGATGCGATCCGCGCCGAGGGGACAGGCAACGTCACGGCCGTCATGAGCACCGACGCCGAACGCGGCCGTTCCTACGCCGAGCGGCACGGCATCGCGCGCAGCACCACGTCGCTCACCGACCTGGTGGCCGATCCATCGATCGATGCGGTCTACGTCTCGACCACCAACGAGCGCCACAAGGAGCAGGCGCTGGCGGCGATCGGTGCGGGCAAGCACGTCTTGTGCGAAAAGCCGTTGGCGCTGAACCTCGCCGATGCGCGGGAGATGGTCGATGCCGCCAGGGCCAGAGGCGTCGTCTTCGCCACCAACCACCACCTGCGTAACGCCGCCAGCCACCGCGCCGTCCGCCAGGCGATCAAGGACGGCGCCATCGGCAGGCCGCTGGCAGCGCGGATCTTCCACGCCGTGAACCTGCCGGACGCGCTACGCGGCTGGCGGGTGAACCGGCCGGGCGCCGGCGGTGGGGTGATCCTCGACATCACCGTCCACGATGCCGACACGGCTCGCTTCGTGCTGGACGACGAGCCGGTGGAAGCGATCGGCTTCGCCCAGTCCGGTGGCATGGCCGAGGCGGGACTAGAGGACGCCGTGATGGCGGTGCTGCGGTTCCGCTCAGGGCTGCTCCTGCAGCTGCACGACGCGTTCACCGCACCCCAAGCCGCGACCGGGTTCGAGGTGCTCGGGACCAACGGCATGATCGTCAACCGGAACTGCATGACCCAGCGGCCCGTTGGTGAGGTGCGGCTGATCGACGGCGGCGGCGAGCGCACCGTGCCGATCGAACACGAGAACCTCTACGTCCGCGCCCTGCGGCGCTTCCACGGCGCCATCGCCGGCACCGATACGGTCGCCGCCGACGGTCACGACGGCCTCCGCTCCTTGGCAACGGCGCTTGCCATCGTCGCGGCCTGCCAGACGGGCTCGGTCGTCAAAGTCGAGGGGGCGGGCTGACCATGGGCTTCGGCAACGTGCTCTCGGCCGCGGAGGCGGCGGCGCTGATCCCAGACAGGGCCACCTTGACGGTGAGTTCGTCGAGCGGGCTCGGCTGCCCCGACGCGGTGCTGCAAGCGATCGGCGAGCGGTTCGAGGCGACCGGCCACCCGCGCGAGCTCACCACCCTGCACCCGATCGCTGCGGGGGACATGTGGGGCATCAAGGGCATCGACCACCTGGCGAGGCCCGGGCTCTTGAAACGCGTCGTCGGCGGTTCCTATCCCTCCGGCCCCTCCAGCGCCGAGCCACCGTTGATCTGGCAGATGATCGCCGCCGACGAGGTCGAAGCGTTCAACGTCCCTTCGGGCGTGCTGTTCGACATGCACCGCGACGCGGCGGCGCATCGTCCGGGCGTGCTGACCCGGGTCGGCGTCGACACCTTCGTCGATCCGGCGCGGCAGGGCTGCGCCATGAACGCCGCCGCGGCCGCCAGCACGCCCGTGGTGATGCGCGAGCGGTTCCGCGGCGAGGACTGGCTGTTCTTCCCGGCCGTCGTGCCCGACGTCGCGATCATCCGCGCGACCTCGGCCGACGAGCGCGGCAACCTGTCCTTCGAGCACGAGGGCGCCTATCTCGGCTCGCTCGACCTCGCGCTGGCGGCCCGCAACCGCGGTGGCCTCGTCATCGCCCAAGTCAAGCGCCGGGTGCAGGCTGGCACGCTCCGCCCGCAAGCCGTGCACGTACCCGGCATCTTGGTCGATCACGTGGTGGTGGCGCCCGACCAGATGCAGACCACACAGACCGTTTACGATCCAGCGATCTCCGGCGAGGTGTTCCGCCCGCTGGACAGCTTCAGCACGCCAGCGTTCGACGTCGGCAAAGCAATCGCCAGGCGCGTCGCAACGGAACTGCGCCCAGGTCAGGCAGTGAACATCGGCTTCGGCGTCTCGGCCAACGTCCCGCGCATCCTTCTCGAAGAGGGCCTGCACGGGCAGATCACCTGGGTGATCGAACAGGGCGCCGTCGGCGGCGTGCCACTTCTCGACTTCGCCTTCGGCTGCTCGGCCAACGCCGACGCGATCGTCCCCTCGCCGCAGCAGTTCATCTACTTCCAGGGTGCGGGATTCGACGCTTCGCTCTTGAGCTTCCTGCAGATCGACCGTGAGGGCTCGGTCAACGTCTCGCAGCTCCAGGCACGGCGTCACGTGACGGCCGGCGCCGGCGGCTTCGTCGACATCACCGCCCGCGCCCGGAAGATCGTCTTCTCGGGCTTCTTCAGCGCCGGCGCCCGAATGCAGGCCGGCGACGGACGCCTCGCGGTCGAGGGGCCGGGCAAGGTCAAGAAGCTGGTCGACGAAGTCGAACACGTCTCCTTCTCCGGCCGCCGCGCCCGAGAGCTGGGCCAGGAGATCGTCTACGTCACCGAGCGCTGCGTCATGCGGCTCCTACCCGACGGCGTGACGGTGACCGAGAT
The DNA here is from genome assembly GCA_039818825.1 of Pseudomonadota bacterium. GTDB lineage: Bacteria > Pseudomonadota > Alphaproteobacteria > Geminicoccales > Geminicoccaceae > JBCBTD01. The sequence goes on along the minus strand of JBCBTD010000053.1, from coordinate 25,434 downwards.
AGCGCCCGGCGTCGATCTGGAAAGCCACGTCCTGGCCGAGGCGGCCTTTCCCTTGCGCGTTGCCGACGACCTCCGGCCGATGGACGCGACCCTCTTTAGTGACGCGCCGATGGGCCTCGACCTCGGGGAGCCGGTCCGATGACGAGCGACGTGCGGCTAGACCTCGACGTTCCCGTCGCACGGCTCACGCTCGCCCGGCCCGCGAAGCTCAACGCGCTGACCGTGCCGATGCTGGAAGCGCTGGAGGATGCCGCCGACCAGATCGAGGCCGCTCGCGAGGTGCGGGCGGTGGTGCTCACCGCCGACGGCGAGAAAGCCTTCTGCGTCGGTGCCGACATCATCGCCTGGTCCGAACTCGAACCGCTGGACATGTGGCGCCTTTGGACCCGCCATGGGCACCGCGTGTTCGCGCGGCTCGCGCAGCTCCGTGTGCCGGTCGTGGCTGCCCTTCCGGGCCATGCCATCGGCGGCGGGCTGGAACTTGCCGCGGTCGCCGATCTGCGGATCGCCGAGGCGCACGCCAAGTTCGGCCTGCCCGAGGCCGGCATCGCGACGGTGCCCGGCTGGTCGGGGACCCAGCGGCTCGTCCGCCGCTGCGGGGCGCAGGCGGTTCGCCAGCTCGCGCTCCTGGGCGATCTGATCGATGCCGAACGCGCGCATTCGCTCGGGATCGTCGACGAGGTGGTGCCGACGGGTGAAGGCTTGGCGCGCGCGACCGTCCTCGCCACCCGCATGGCCGAACGCGCACCGGTCTCGGTGCAACTCGCCAAGCAGATGATCAACGTCGCCGAGGGTGAGGCGCCGCTCGATGCGCTGGAGCAGCTGGCCGGCGCGCTCGCGGCGTTCACCGACGACGCCAACGAAGGGGCGGCGAGCTTTCGCGAGAAGCGCCAGCCTCGGTTCCAGGGACGCTGAAGATGGACCTCGCTGACCACCGCATCTTCCGCCGCGGCGCCTTCGTGAATGGAGGTTGGATCGACGCCCGCGATGGCCAAGTGATCGAGCGGGTGAGCCCGGGCCACGGCGTCCCGATCAGCGAGGTTGCGCGCTGTGGTGCAGCGGAGGCCCAAGCCGCTGTGGCCGCCGCCAGGCACGCGTTCGACGAGGGCACTTGGCCGCGGGCGACCGCCGCCGAGCGGTCGCGCCTGCTCCACCGCACGGCAGACCTCGCCGAAGCCCGGCTCGACGAGATCGCTCGCCTCGACGTGTTGGAAAGCGGCAAGCCGATAGCCCAAGCCCGGGCCGAGATCGCCATCGCGGTCGATCTATGGCGCTACGCCGCTGCGCGCGCCCGCGACGTCCACGGCGAGAGCTGGAACGGTCTCGGCAACGCCGCGCTCGGCGTGGTGCTTCGGGAACCGATCGGCGTCGTCACGCTGATCACGCCGTGGAACTTCCCGTTCCTGATCCTCGCACAGAAGCTGCCCTTCGCGCTCGCCGCCGGCTGCACGGTCGTGGTGAAGCCCTCGGAGATGACCTCGGCGTCGACGCTCCTCATGGCCGAACTGCTCGGCGAAGCGGGGCTTCCCGCCGGCGTATGCAACGTGGTCACTGGCTACGGTCCCGAGGCTGGCGCGCCGCTCACGGCTCACCCTGATGTCGACATGGTCTCTTTCACGGGCTCGACGCGGGTCGGTAAGTCGACCATGGCGGCCGCCGCCGTCGGACTGAAGAAGGTGGCCTTCGAACTCGGCGGCAAGAATCCGCAGTTGGTGTTCGCCGACGCGGACTTGGAGGCCGCGCGCGACGCTGCGGTGTTCGGCGCGTTCTTCAATGCCGGCCAGTGCTGCAATGCCGGCAGCCGACTCTTGGTGGAGGCGAGCATTGCCGACACCTTCGCGGCCGAGGTGGCAGCGCTGGCCAAGCGCGTGGTCGTCGGCGACCCGCTGGCCGAGGCGACCCAGGTCGGCGCGATCGTCTCCGATCAGCAGCTGGAGACCATCGAGACGAGCGTGGATGGTGCGCGGCGTCAAGGCGCCGCCGTGCTCGCCGGCGGCCAGCGCGTCGACATCGGGCGGGGCCGGTTCATGGCGCCAACCGTGCTCGGCGGGGTGACCGCGACGATGGCGGCCGCGCGCGACGAGATCTTCGGCCCGGTGGTCACCGTGACGCCGTTCCGCGACGAGGCCGAGGCCGTGCGCATAGCCAACGATGTCGAGTACGGGCTCTCGGCCGCGGTCTGGAGCCGCGACGTCGACACCTGCATCGATCTCGGCCGCCGGCTCCGCTGCGGAACGGTGTGGGTCAACACCTTCATGAACGGTGCCGCCGAGCTGCCCTTCGGGGGCTATCGCCAGTCCGGTCTCGGTCGAGAGCTCGGTCGCGACTCCGTCAACGACTACACGGAAACCAAGACACTCCACATCCATACCGGTCCGCGCACCACGTGGTGGGTCCGAACGGACTGACGCGAACGGCGCAACCGTCGACCGGCCACCGACGCCGGACGAACCGAAGAAGCCTAATCTGCTCAGGGAGACGAAAGATGATGAAGCGAGTTCTATTGGCGGCGACGGCGTTGGTGCCGATCGCCGGCTTCGCCAACGCCGAAGAGGTCGAGGTCCTTCACTGGTGGACTTCGGGTGGTGAAGCCGCAGCCCTCAACGTCCTCAAGGAGGATCTCGAGGCTCAGGGGATCGGCTGGCAAGACATGCCGGTTGCCGGCGGTGGCGGCACGCAGGCGATGACCGTGCTGCGCGCTCGCGTCACCTCGGGCAACCCGCCGACCGCGGTGCAGATGCTCGGCTTCGACATCACCGACTGGGCCAACGAGGGCGTCCTCGCCGACCTCAACGCAGCCGCTGGCGACGAGGGTTGGGACGACGTCGTGCCGCCCGCGCTCCAGCAGTTCTCGAAGCACGACGGCGTTTGGGTGTCGGCGCCGGTGAACGTCCACTCGACCAACTGGGTATGGGGCAACAAGGCGCTCTTGGACGAGTTGGGGATCGCGGAGCCGACCACCTGGGACGAGTTCGTCGCCGCCCTCGACAAGGTGCAAGCGGCCGGCAAGATCCCACTCGCCCACGGCGGCCAGGCTTGGCAGGACGCCACCGTGTTCGATTCGGTCGTGATGGCGACCGGCGGTCCCGAGTTCTACCAGGCGGCGCTGATCGACCTCGATCCGGCAGCGCTCGAATCGGAGACCATGACGACGGTGTTCGACCGCATGGCGACCTTGCGCGCCTATGTCGACGAGAACTTCTCCGGCCGCGACTGGAATCTGGCGACAGCCATGGTGATCAATGGCGACGCGGCGTTCCAACTCATGGGCGACTGGGCCAAGGGCGAATTCGTCAGCGCCGGGAAAGCGCCGGGTGAAGACTTCGTGTGCTTCCGCTTCCCGGAGACCCAGGGCACCGTCGCCTTCAACGCCGACCAGTTCACGTTCTTCGCCGCCGGTGACGAGCCTGGGCCAGAGCAGGTGGCGCTGGCAAAGGCCATCATGGCGCCGTCGTTCCAGTCGGCATTCAACGTCGTGAAGGGCTCGGCTCCGGCACGCACCGACGTCTCCGACGAGGCGTTCGATGCTTGCGGCCAGAAGGCGATCGCCGACCTCGCCGAGGCCAGCGCCAACGGCACGCTTCTGGGCTCGCTCGCCCACGGCCATGCCGCGCCGGCAGCGGTCAAGAACGCGTTCTACGACGTCGTCACCGCCCACTTCAACGGCGAGTACGGCAGCGAGGACGCGGTCGCCGAACTCGTCGACGCAGTACGGATCGCCCAATAGGGCAAGGCGCTGGCGGGGTGGCGCCGCGCCACCCCGCCGCGACCGATCTGGGAGGCACGTCCGATGGCGACCACGGCGCGAGGCGCGCGTGACGCCGGCGATTGGCTGCGTGAATGGCTGCCTCGGCTCGTCCTGAGCCCGAGCGTCGCGATCGTCGTCGTCTTCGTCTACGGCTTCATCGTCTTCACGATCTACCTGTCGTTCACCGACAGCGAGATTCTGCCGACCTTTGGTTGGGTCGGCTGGCAGAACTACGACGACCTGTTCTCGCTGCGGGCGTGGGACATCGCACTCCACAACCTCTTGATCTTCGGCACGCTCTACATCGGCGTCTGCTGCGTCCTGGGCCTCGGACTGGCGATCCTGCTCGACCAGAAGATCCGCGCCGAGGGCGCGCTCCGCACCATCTACCTCTATCCGATGGCCCTCAGCTTCATCGTCACCGGCACCGCGTGGAAGTGGATGCTCGATCCCGGCATCGGCATCGAAGCGGTGGTGCAATCCTGGGGTTGGACCAGCTTCGAGTTCGACTGGATCAAAGACCGCGACATGGCGATCTACACCATCGTCATTGCCGCCGTATGGCAGACCAGCGGCTTCGTCATGGCGATGTTCCTCGCCGGCCTGCGTGGCATCGACGACGAGATGCTCAAGGCCGCGCGGATCGACGGTGCCTCCAACATGGCTCTCTACCGTCGGATCATCATTCCGCAGCTGCGTCCCGCGTTCATGTCAGCGTTCGTGGTCCTCGCCCACATGGCGATCAAGACCTACGACCTCGTCGTCGCACTGACGAACGGCGGGCCCGGGCGTGCCACCGAGATGCCGTCGACGTTCATGTACTCCTACACCTTCACCCGCAACCAGATGGGCATCGGCGCCGCTTCGGCGGTCATCATGCTGATGACCATAGCAGCGATCGTCGTGCCCTACCTCTACTCCGAGTTGCGGGAGAGGAAGTCATGAGCGCGACGGTGGTCGCCGGTGCCCAAAGCGTCGGGGGCGAACGGTCGAACGCGCGCTGGGGACGTTGGGGTCTCTACGCTGTCCTGATTCTCTTTGCGTTCTACTACTTGCTGCCGCTGTACGTGATGCTCGTGAACTCACTGAAGCCACTGGCCGAGATCCAGGCTGGCGCCATGATGGCGCTGCCCAGGACGTGGACGGCTGAGCCGTGGCTGCAGGCATGGTCGAGCGCCCAGGTCGGCGTCGAGCCCACCGGGCTGCGCCCGTACTTCCTCAACTCGTTCATGATGGTGACGCCAGCGGTCATCATCTCGACCATTCTCGGCGCCCTCAACGGCTACGTGCTGACCAAGTGGCAGTTCCGCGGCGCGACCGTGGTGTTCGGCCTGCTGCTCTTCGGCTGCTTCATCCCCTTCCAGATCGTTTTGATCCCGATGGCGCGGATGCTGGGGCTCATGGGCATTGCCGGAACCGTCAGCGGCCTCGTGTTCGTCCACGTGGTCTACGGCATCGGCTTCTCGACGCTCTACTTCCGCAACTACTACGCCCAGTTCCCGACCGAGTTGGTCCGCGCTGCGCAGATCGACGGCGCCGGCTTTTTCACCATCTTCCGCCGGATCATGCTGCCGAGTTCGGGACCGATCATCGTCGTCTGCGTCATTTGGCAGTTCACCAACATCTGGAACGACTTTCTGTTCGGCGCTTCCTTTGCCGACTTCGACAGTCAGCCGATGACGGTGGCGCTCAACAACCTCGTCAGTTCATCGACCGGGGTCAAAGAGTACAACGTCCATTTCGCCGGCGCGATCATGGCGGCACTGCCGACGCTTCTCGTCTACGTCGTGGCCGGCCGTTATTTCGTACGCGGGCTGATGGCTGGCTCGGTGAAAGGTTGAGACCATGGGTTTTCTCGACATCAAAGACGTCACCAAGTCCTACGGCAGCATGAAGGTGCTACATCAAGTCGACATCATCGTCGAGGAGGGCGAGTTCCTGGTGCTGGTCGGTCCCTCCGGCTGCGGCAAGTCGACTCTGCTCAACATGATCGCCGGGCTGGAAGGGATCAGCGCGGGCGAGATCGCCATCCGTGGCCGCCGCATGAACGAGGTGCATCCGGCCAGGCGCAACATCGCCATGGTGTTCCAGAGCTACGCGCTCTACCCGAACATGACGGTCAAGCAGAACATCGCCTTCGGCCTCGAGATGCATGGCGTGCCGAAGCCCGAGCGGGAAAAGGCGATCGCCGCGGTGGCGGATCTTCTCCAAATCACACCGCTCCTGAACCGCAAGCCGGGCCAGCTCTCCGGCGGTCAGCGTCAGCGCGTCGCGATGGGCCGGGCGCTGGTGCGCGAGCCCGACGTGTTCCTGTTCGACGAGCCCCTGTCGAACCTCGACGCGAAGCTGCGTGTCGACATGCGCACCGAGATCAAGAAGCTGCACCAAAAGCTCGGCACCACGATCGTTTACGTCACGCACGACCAGATCGAGGCGATGACGCTCTCGACCCGGATCGCCGTGATGTACCAGGGTCACGTTCAACAGCTCGGCACGCCCAAGGAAATCTACGACCGCCCGGCCAACACGTTCGTCGCCGGCTTCATGGGTTCGCCGTCGATGAACCTGTTCCCGGCGACGATCACGATCGAGAACGGCCTGCCGGCGGCGCGGGTCAGCCTCGCGAGCGGCCACCAGGCGACGGTCCCGTTCCGCCCTGGCTCCGACCTCGGCGCCCATGATGGCCGCGAGATCGTGCTCGGCATCCGCCCCGAGGCGATCACCGATCTCGATGGCGCCGATCGCAAGTCCAACGCCGTGCACACACTGGAGACCACGGTCGAAGTGACCGAGCCAGCCGGCTCCGACACCTTCGTCGTCAGCCAACTGGGCGGCGTCGAGGTCGTGGGACGCTTTCGCGCCGACGTCGACGTCAAGGCGGGCGACCGCTTCCCGTTTGCCATCAACATGGACAAGGCTGTCGTGTTCGACCCCTCGACCGAACAGCGGATCGGCTGATCCATGGGCACGGGCACACCGGACGTGGTCATCATCGGAAGCGGGATGGGCGGGGCGTCGGTCGCTGCGGGCCTCGCCGGGGCTGGCGCCCGCGTGCTCATGCTTGAGCGCGGCCGACCGATCCCCGCCGACGCCCACGCGCGCGACCCGCGCGCCGTCTTCGTCAACGGTCACTTTCGGCCCGACGAGACTTGGCTCGATGCCGGTGGCAAAACGTTCGTCCCCGGCAACCATTACAATGTCGGCGGCAATTCCAAGTTCTACGGTGCCGTCCTGATCCGCTACCGCGAGCGCGACTTCGAGGCCGTCGCCGAAGAGGATGGTATCTCGCCCGCCTGGCCGTTCCCTTACGCTGAGCTGGCGCCTTGGTACGACGCGGCAGAAAAGCTCTACCAGGTGCGCGGCACGGCCGACGAGGATCCGACCGAGCCGCCACACACCGGCGCGTACCCGTTCCCGCCGGTGGTCGACGAGCCGGCCCTGGCTGCGGTGCGGGCGCGGCTCGAACGAGCCGGGGCCCGGCCGTTCTCCTTACCACTCGGCGTCGACGTCGACACTTGGCTCGCCGGCGGTGCCACGCCGTGGGACGGCTTTCCGGACACCCGCTCGGGCAAGATGGACGCCGAGACCTGCGGCATCGCGCAGGCTCTGACTGACCCTGACTTCACGCTGCTCGCCGGTGCACGCGTCACAAGACTCGAGACCGCCCCCGATGGCCGCACCGTGGCCGCCGTCCACTACGAGCGCGAGGGCGAGCAGGCGCGCGCGACGCCGAAGCTCGTAGTGCTGGCCGCCGGTGCCGTGCAGTCGGCGGCGCTGCTACTCGCCTCCGGCCTTGGCAACCGGTCCGACCAGGTCGGCCGCAATTTCATGAACCACAACGCCAGTGCCATCATCGCGATCGACCCCCGCTTTCTCAACGACAGCGTCCATCAGAAAACCTTCGGGCTGAACGACTGGTACTGGGGCGACGGTGAGGGCGGCCCGCCGCTCGGCAACGTCCAACTGCTCGGGCGGGTATCCGGCGAAATCCTGCGCGGCCAGGTCGAGCGCGTCCCGGGCATCGTGCTCGACTGGATCGCCCGCCATGCCGTCGACTTCTACGCCATCACCGAAGATCTGCCGCGGCCGGACAGCCGGATCACCCTGGAGGGCAACCGCATCCGGCTGGCATGGACGCGCTCCAACCTGCACACCCACCAGGCGCTGGTCGCGCGCCTGAAGCGCCTCCTGCGGCGGGCCGGCTTCCCGATCGTGCTGAGCCGGATGTTCGACGGCCGTACGCCGTCGCATCAATGCGGAACGGTGCGCATCGGCACGGACGGTACCGAGGCACCGCTCGACGTGTTCGGCCGAGCGTTCGACCACCCGAACCTGTTCGTGGCCGACGCGTCCTGCCTGCCGACCTCGGCGGCGGTGAACCCGGCGCTCACCGTGGCCGCCCTCGCCTTGCGCACGGCGGATCACATCCGCCGTTTGGAGCTTTCCGCGTGAACCGGCCGGTCGCCATCGTCACCGGTGCGCGCCGCGGCATCGGCCGAGCGATTGCGCTCGCCCTCGCCGAGGCCGGCTTCGATCTCATCGTCGCCGACCTCAAGTCAAGTGAGCCGTCTCCGATCTTGACCGAGTTGTCGGACCTCGGCGCGGAAGCTCGGTTCGTCGCCTTCGATCTGGCCGAGATCAGGAGCCATGAGGCCGTGCTCGACGCCGCCGGCGAGCAGCTCCAGGTGCTGGTCAACAACGCAGGGATCGGCTCGCCCGTGCGCGGTGACCTGCTTGGCCTCACGCCGGAGCATTTCGATCGGGTGATTGCCGTGAACCTGCGCGGCACGCTGTTCCTGGCCCAAGCCGCTGCCAAGCGAATGCTCGCGCAACGCGTTCCCCGCGCCGGCCGCGCGATCGTCAACGTGACCTCCGTCAGCGCCGAGCGGGCCTCACCCGAGCGCGCCGATTACTGCGCCAGCAAAGCAGCGCTCGCGATGGTGACGAAGGCCCTGGCGCTACGCCTCGCGCCCGAGCGTATCGCCGTGTTCGAGGTCCGCCCGGGCATCATCCGCACTGCGATGACGCAGGCAGTCGAAGCCGCCTACGACGCCTGCATCCAGGACGGTCTCGTGCCGGCGCGGCGGTGGGGCGAGCCCGAGGACGTCGGCCGCGCCGTCGCCGGCTTGGTCAGCGGCGGCTTCGGCTTCGCCACCGGCAGCGTGGTCAACGTCGACGGCGCGCTCGCCGTCCCCAGCCTTTGAGAGAGCCCGTGACGACGAACGGCACCATCGGCATCGGTCTCGTCGGCTTTGGCCTCGCCGGGCGCTGCTTCCACAGCCCCTTCTTCGCGCCCGCGGGCTTCGCGTTCCGCGCCTGCGCGACGAGCCAACCCGCCGAACTCGCATCGGCCTTTCCAGGTGTCGACGCGGTCGCCACACCGCAGGCACTGTTCGCCCGCGATGACGTCGACCTCGTCGTGATTGCCTCGCCGAACGCCACCCATGCGCCGCTCGCTCGCGCCGCGCTGGACGCCGGCAAGCACGTGCTGGTCGACAAGCCGTTCACTCTGGACGTCGGCACGGCCGACGCGCTGATCGCCTTGGCGCGGGACCGGGGGCTACTACTCGCGGCCTACCACAACCGCCGCTTCGACGGCGATTTCCAGCTTCTGCGCCATGAGGTCGAAGCCGGACGCCTAGGCCGGGTGCTGTCGTTCGAGAGCCGCATCGACCGCTTCAAAGCGGCAGGTCTCCGCGGATGGCGGAGCGAGGCGACAGCCGCTGGCTCCGGCCTTCTCTACGACCTCGGCCCGCATCTGATCGACCAGATGCTGGTTCTGCTCGGGCCACCGCAGTGGCTCTTCGCCGACCTCGCCACCGACGTCGAAGGTGGCGGCGTCGACGATGCCTTTTGTCTCCGCTGCGGCGGCGACGGCTGGCGGGCAACGCTCTTGGCCCGCACCATGGCCGCCGACCACACGCTTCGCTTCGAGGTGCACGGCGAGCGCGGCAGCCTGGTCAAGACCGGCTTCGACGCGCAGGAGGCCGCGGTGCGCCTCGGCACCTCTCCGCTCGAACCGGGCTTCGGCGTCGAGGCGTCCCAGCACGCCGCGCGGTTCACCCCTGCCGACGGCGGGCCGGCACGGTTGCTCACCGCCCCACCCGGCCGCTGGCTCTCGTTCTACGAGGCGATGCACGCGGCCATCGCCACTGGCGCACCACCGCCCGTGACGCCCGACGAGGCGCGGGCGGTAGTCGCGATCATCGATGCGGCGCGAGAGTCTGACGCGACCGGGCGGCGTGTCGCGCTCCACCGATGGGGCTGAGGAGATGACCATGGAGTTCGACTACGTCATCGTCGGCGGCGGCCCCGCTGGCTGCGTCCTCGCGGGCCGACTGTCCGAGGACCCCGATGTGAAGATCTGCCTGCTGGAGGCCGGCAAACGCGACCGCCATCCCTACATCCACATGCCCGCGGGCTTCGCCAAGCTAACCAACGGCCGCGCCGACTGGGGCTGGTCGACGGTACCGCAGAAGCACATCGGCAACCGACCCTACAGCTATCCCCAGGGCAAGATCCTCGGGGGTGGTTCGTCGATCAACGCCCAACTCTACAACCGCGGCAATGCCGGCGACTTCGACCGCTGGCGCGACGAAGCCGGATGCAGCGGCTGGGGCTTTGCCGAGTGCCTGCCGTACTTCCGTCGCTCCGAAGGCAACGAGGTCTGGAACGATGCCTTCCACGGCAGCGAGGGACCGTTGGGCATCGCCTACCCGGTCAATCCCTTGCCGGTCTCCAAGGCCTTCATCCGCGCCGGCCAGCAAGCGGGTCTTCCGCACAACACCGATTTCAACGGCGCGCGGCAGGAGGGCGTCGGCTTCTACCAACTCACCCAACGAGCGGCGCGACGCTGCTCCGCAGCCGGCGCTTACCTCCACCCGGCAATGAAGCGCGGCAGTATCGAGCTGCTGACGGAGGCGCTGGCGACACGCATCATCGTCGAGCGGGGCCGCGCCGCGGGCGTGGAGATCAGCCGTGGCGGCAAAGTTGAGACCGTGCGGGCCAGACGCGAGGTGCTGGTCACCGCCGGCGCCATCGGCTCGCCGCGGCTGCTGCTGCTCTCGGGCATCGGGCCTGCCGACGAGCTGCGAGGCCATGGGATCGCCGTGCAACGCGACTTGCCCGGAGTCGGCCGCAACCTCCAGGACCACGTCGACGTTTACGTGGTCAGCGAACTGAAGGCCGCCGACAGCTACGACCACGTGGCCAAGCTGCACCACACGCTCTGGGCCGGCATCCAGTACGTGCTGTTTCGCAAGGGGCCGGTGGCGTCCAACCTGGTCGACGCGGGCGGCTTCTGGTTCGCAGACGACGGCGAGCGCTATCCCGACATCCAGTTCCACTTCATGCTCGGCTCGGGCCTGGAGCAAGACTTGAAGCGGCTCGACCAGGATGGTGTGACTCTGAATTCGGCGTTCCTAAGGCCGCGCTCACGCGGCTCGGTGACGCTACCGAACGCCGATCCGAAGGCAGCACCGAACATCGATCCAAACTACTGGGCCGACCCGTACGACCGGGCGATGTCGATCAAGGGCTTCCGCGTGGCGCGCCAGATCATGGCGCAGCCGGCACTGCAAGCGCTGGTGCGCCGGGAGGCGCTGCCGGGACCCGACGTCGAGACCGACGACGAGATCGCGGCCTATGCCGGCCAGCACGCCAAGACCGACTACCACCCGGTTGCAACTTGCGCGATGGGCCCTGATGACGATGCCCATGCCGTTGTCGACCTGGAGTTGAAGGTTCGTGGCATCGAAGGCCTGAGGGTCTGCGACAGCGCCGCGATGCCGCTCCTCGTCTCCGCCAATACCAACGCCGCGACCATCATGCTCGCCGAGAAAGCGGCCGACCTGATCCGCGGCCATGCCCCACTGCCCGTGATAATCCTGTCCGAGGCCGAGCCGGCCACGGCACCACACGAGAAGGCGCCAACATGATCCTTCACTGCGTGCTGATGAAGGTGCGCTCTGACGCGGCCGCGGGTGAGTTGGACTCGGTGTTCGATGCCCTTGCAGCGCTGCGTCAGCGGATCGACGGCTTCCTCGCCATGACGGCGGGTGCGGATACGAGCTTCGAAGGCATCGCCCGCGACCATACCCACGCTTTCGTCATCACCTTTCGCGACCGCGAGGCGCATCTCGCCTACCACCACCATCCCGAGCACGAGGCGGCCGGCCAGCGACTCGTGGCGCTCTGCGACGGCGGCCTCGCCGGCATCACCGTCGTTGATCTCGACGACGGCATCCAACCAGCTTCAGCATCGACCTGATGTGCCGAACTCTCCAATCACCTCGTGAGTCCGGCTGAACGGAGCCAATCGAATCGTATCACGGCTGTCGACCGAGCCCGAAGATCAGCGGTCACCGAACGGGCTTTCGACGACCGCATCTTCAAAGCGACTCGAGTACCGAAGGACCGCGTTGGGGGCACGGCGAAGGCTCACCGATGTCAATTGGCACGCAATGGTACCGCCCGGTTGGAGTGAGTCGGTGGTAGCGGACGACCGAGCGCGACGGCATGGCCGAACGCCGGCGTCCGGAAGCACCGATGAATCGATCGCGATTTCGCCGAGCGGACGTTCGAACTGACAGGTTACTGACAGCCTGGAGGGTTAGGGTGACGCTCGAAGAGGCGAGATCATCGCCCCTCGGCTACGAAAGAGGAGGCTCTAGCCGTGCTACTGACCGGCATGCTGTACGGCTCGCAGTTGCTGCGACACGTGGATTTTCCCACGGCCGAGGTGCTCGGACCGGGCGCCAGCGAGGACGAGATCCAGGGCCTCTTGAACCGGCACGGGCTGATCTTCGTCAAGCCGCTCTTCCGCGGTGGTGTCGGCAAGAAGGGTAAAGCGGGACTGATCGGGAGGGCCCGCGACCTCAAGACGGCGTTGGCCGAAAAGGAGCGGCTCTACTTCGTCGAGCATCGCCACGGCAACGCCGTCGCCAAGGCCAACGGGGTGACGTTCGAGGCGGGTATCCCGGCCGACCACGAAGTCTACTTCGCGATCACCGACGACACCCGCTACCGCGCACCGACGATGACGCTCACCCATCGGGGCGGCGTCGACATCGAGGAGCTCGAGAAGTCGGACATCGCGACGGTTCCATTCGACGCGCTCACCGGGCTGAAGGCATTCGTTGTGGCCAATGCGCTGAGCGACGTCGGCGCGCCGCGCGAGATCATCTCACCATTGGTGCAGCACCTGCCGAAGCTGTGGGAACTCATGCATCACTACGGCATGACCACGCTCGAGCTGAACCCGATCCGCATGCGCCCCGAGCGCGGTGGGCGGCTTACGCCGATCGCATGTGATTTCAAGGCAGGCTTCGACCGAGACGACCCGCGCTACGGCCGGCTGGGGCTACCGGCGCACCTGCTCGCGTCCGACGTCTCGGACTTCGAGCAGGAGGTGAACCAGCTGCGCACCCACCAGGGGCAGTCAGACGTTTTCGTGGTCAACGAGCACGGCACGATCCTGGCACCGACCTTCGGCGGCGGTGCCAACAGCCTGGTCACCGAGGTGCTCGGCGAACAGGCCATCATCTCTTCGGACTTCGGCGGCAACCCACCCTACCCCAAGATGAAGGCGGTGGCAGCGATCTGCTACAAGCACTTCCTGCAACGGGCCAACGTCCTGTTCATCATCGGCGGCAAGTCGAACAACACCGACATCTTCGAGACCTTCCGCGGCATGGGCGACGCGCTGCGCGAGCACTTTGCGGCCCACGGACCGACACCGCTCTACGTGGTGGTCGGGCGCGGCGGGCCGAACTTGGTCAGGGGTATGGGCAACCTCGCGGAGACCTGTGATGCGCTCGGCTTGCCCTATCGCTTCTTCGGCTTCGACAGCGCGATCTCGGAGGTCGTCAACTACGCCAAGAAGGTCGACGAGTGGATGGCGTCCGGCGGCCGCGCCGCGGTCGCCCGCCGTCTCGGTCTTGACCAAGCAGCCTGAGGAGCACGGCGATGCACAAGCAGGGCCTCGAAGGCTTCCTCTACTATCTCGGCATCGATTCGCTGGACCAAGTGGCGACCCGCGACGATCGTGTCGTCGTGTTGAACGCGCTCGGTGGCGAGAGCCGGCAGGTGACGCCAACGAGTCACGCGTTCTCGGGCGGCAATGTCGTGTTCGGGGTTTCACCCGGCCGCCGCGGCGAGGTGCTGCCAACGCCGGCGGGTGACATTCCGATCTACAACAACGTCCGCGAAGGCCTGCAGGACGGGATCCACTTCGACACCGGCGTCGTCTACCTGCCGCCGGCCGGCGTGCGCGACGGCGTCGCCGAGCTGATCCGCGTCAACCCGGAGCTCAAGAAGATCGTCATCATTACCGAGAAAACCTCGGTGCACGATGCGCGCGAGGTGCGCGCCATGGCGCAGGCCAACGGGATCGACGTCATCGGCGGCAACTGCCTCGGCGTCGCCGACTCCTGGAACCGGGTGCGCATCGGTGGCGCGCTCGGCGGTGACCACCCCGAAGAAGCACTGCTCAAGGGTTCGGTCGCGATTTTCTCCAACTCCGGCGGCTTCACGACGACCATCGCCCAGTATCTGACGACTGCTGGCTGGGGCACGACCACGCTGATCTCGTCCGGCAAGGACGTCTACATCCACTACGCCGCACGCGACTTCGCCCACGCTTTCAACAACGATATGCGCTCCAAGGCGGCGGTGCTCTACGTCGAACCGGGCGGCTACTACGAGCGGGGCCTCTCCTTCGACAAGCCGGTCGTGGCCTGCGTCGTCGGCCGCTGGAAGAGCAAGCTCACCCGCGCGGTCGGCCACGCCGGTGCCATGGCTGGCTCCGGCGATCGCGCCGAGGACAAGGAAGGCTGGTTCCAGACGATGTTCGGCGTCGACGGCCTCTACAGCGAGGCGACACCTGAGCACGTCTCCGCGAAAGGTGCGGTGGTCGTCAACATCGCCGACATCCCGGCTGCCCTAACGGCCGTGATGCGACTGAACGACATCGAGCCGGATTTCCCCAACCGCGGCAGCCTCAGCCTCAAGCCATGGGTCGCCAACGATCAGGGGCTTGCCGAGTTCCCAGCAGATCTGGCGCTGCGGCCGGTGCTTGCTCTGCCGCCCTACGACGCGCAGATCGAGGCACTGGCCAAGCAGGTCGGCGCGGTGGTTGCTCGCCAAAGCATGAAAGACCTGTCCGGCGCCAGCGCAATGGACGCGAGGACGCAAGTGACCCGCGTCCACGGCCACGAGGTGCTCGATCTCGCCCTGCAGCCATTGGAGGCGACCTTCGCCCTGCCGCTGGTGCACGAGATCGCCGACGAGGCGGATCGCGCTCTCGTGGGGCTCGCGGTTGCCGCCGAGATCAACTTGGTCGGCGACCCGGCGCTGGCCGCGGCGGAGGCTGCGCGCGAGGCCGGCAACGCGCCCAACGTGGTCATGGCCGCCGCCGCAGCGGTGACGGGTCCCAAGCGGATGGACCGAGTGTTGGCCTGTAGCCGCACGCTGATCGACCTGTTTGCACGATCGGGCCTGCAAAGTGGCCACGATACCGCGTTCGACCTGACGGAGGTCGGCGTCGACGCGCCGACCCGGGCCTTGTTCGAAGCGAGCGGTGCCGAAGTCGACGACCCACGAGCGGACGCGATGCTCGCGGCGGTGGCCGCGCGCGGTACGACCTCGGTGTTCCTCCGGTTCTTGGATGGATTGGCGATCAGTCCCTCACGCGACGCCATCCTCGCCGCGATCGCGACCACGATCGCGTGGGCGCCGTTGATGCGGAAGCGCATCACGCGGCTCACCGCCGAAACGTTGCCGGCATATCTACGGCTATACGGCGTCATGATCGGTGCCTCGATACCCGGCCGCCACCATCAACCGGGCTCTTTGTGCGGCATCCCGCGCCAGGAGCGGTTCGAACGATGGAGCATGGCGGAGCTTTGCTTTCTCGCCATGACCGGCAAGAAGCCGACGAAGGAGGAAGCCCTGCCGCTGCAGATCCTGGTCGGCCTGTTGATCTCCAATGGGCCGGGGGCGATCACCGCGCAGGGGGCAAAGGGCGCCGTCGCTGCCGACGGTCCCCAGACGCCCGCGCGCGTCCAGCTCAACAAGGCGATGATGGGGTTCCTGACCCACAGTGGTTACAGCCACGGCGGCAACGGCTTCGAAGGTATCGCGTTCCTTCTGGACCAGTTCCGCGACACCGGCCTGACCGACCCGACCGATCCCGATCACGGCCTGGACCTGCAAGCCATGGCGACCGCGTTCGCCAAGACTTACAAGGCCGAAAAGGCGGCGGCGAAGGACCTCGGCAGCGACGTCCGAGCACTGCCCGGCGTCCACCACCCCGTCTTCAAGGGCGAAGCGGTCAATTACGACCCGCGCGAGCGCTTCATCGCCAAGTACATGGCGGACAACGGCCACTACAACGTGTTCCACGCGTTCTATCGTGAGGTGGTGCAGGCGCTCTACGACGTCGGTGCGTCGCGCTACGTGTTCTGTGTCAACGTCGATGCGGTGATCGCAGCGCTGCTGCTGGCGTTGCTGTGGCGGGACCATCAGACAGGTCGGGTGACCGATCACGACCTGGAGAACGCGGCGTTCACCGTGTTCCTCTATGGCCGGATGATCGGCGCGGCAGCGGAAATCGACGACCACCTCAACCGTGGCCGCAACATGGACACCCGCACGCCGGCTTCCGCCTGCGGCTACGTCGTTTGAGCCGAGCCCAACGCGAGGCAACGCGGCGATTGGCAGGTCCAATTCGAAGCGGGTGTCCGCCGCGGCCGGCCGGGTGCGAACGGTCTCACTGTGTCGCTCGGCGATCTCGCGTGCGACGGCGGGGCCAAGTCATCATCCACAAGCGCCCTGGCGTTCGAACGGTCTGACGCGTCAGCCCTCGGCACCGACGGCCGCGACCAGACCGTAGAGTCGATGCGCTGTGGCTTCGTCATCTACGGCGCCAGCGATCCGGTCGCGCAGTCCCGCGTAGGACGCTCGGTCCTCGAAGCGTGTGTGGGGCCAGTCGCTGCCCCACAGCAGCTGATCGGGGGGAAGCAACTCAGACAGCCGCCGAGCGTGCGGGACCACGTCGACGGTGCTGCGGTAGGGTGCGCTGAGCTTGACGAAAATGCCGTCTCGCTTCGGCATTTTCGTCAAGGCACATAGCCAAGGTTCCTCTTCGGGTTCCGCCCGTTCGGGCAAGCCGAAGTGGTCGACGACCACCACGCCTGCGACGGATGCCAGCGGGGCGAGAGCTGCCGCAAGCCGGCCGCTCTCGAGCTGGACCTCCAGATGCATCCCATGATCGCGAAGCCGGTACAGAAAACCGGCCACGGCGGGGTCGGCAGGGTTGGGAATCGGGGCGCCGGCGACAAGGTTCCACCGGATGCCGCGGACGCCGCCATCGGCGAGCCGGCGCAGCTCCACGCTAGACGCGCCGAGACCGGTCACCGCTACGCCCGCGAAACGCGCCCGATCGAGGTGGTCGAGCGCCCCGAGCAGCTGGGAGTTGTCGGTTCCGAGGAAGCTCACCTGAACGATGACACCGCCCGCGAGGCCGTGGTCGCGCTGGAGGTTCAGCCAGGCGCCTAGGGGTGCGGTCGACGTCGGGAGGTATCGGACAGAGCCGACCGCTTCGATCCGGTCGTAGACATGGGCATGACAGTCGAAGGCGACCATGCTCCAATCCTTCGGTCAACTACTTCTATATAGAAGTAGTTGACTAGAGCTGTCAAACGTCATAGCCATTGGATGTAGGGAGGACGAACGATGGCGCCGACGCGCTCATCCATCGACGCAAGGCTTCCGGCCTACTTGCAATTGCGTGACCGCCTTGCGGCGCGGATCGCGAGCGGCGAGTGGGGACCCGGCGACGCGCTACCCTCCGAGAACGTGTTGTCGCGCGAGCACCAGCTGTCGGTAGGCACGGTGCGCAGGGCGACCCAGCAGCTCGTGGACGAAGGGTTGCTCGAACGCAGGCAGGGTGCCGGCACCTTTCTCCGGAAGCCCGCCTTCGACGCGACGCTCTTTCGGTTCTTCCAGATGCTGTCCGAGGACGGGTCCGCACCGTCGATCCCACAGAGTAGCCTCGTGTCGCGAGCCTTGGTCACCGCGCCGGCGGCCGTCGGCGAGGTGCTCGGGACCGATCGGGTGCTGCGCATCGATCGCGTCCGATCGCTGGCTGACCGACCGATCCTTGCCGAGGAGATCTACGTCTCGGCCGACCGGTTCGCCGGCTTCGAGTCGATCCCGGAGAGTGCGCTCGGACCGTTGCTCTACCCCGTCTACTTCGACCGTTTCGGCATTCTCGTCGCCCGCGCGGTGGACGACCTGCGATTCGGCCATGCTCCAGAGGCTTCGGCTCAGCTTCTGGGGATAGCCTCCGGCGACCCCGTCGCGGTCATCGAGCGAACGGCCTTCGCCCCCGACGGTACGGCCGTCGAGTGGCGCGTCGCTCGAGGCGACGCCAAGAGGTTCCGCTACCGCAGCCACATTTCTTGACGCAACGACCCGTTGAAAGGGAGACTCCTGTGAAGAAACTGTTCCTCTGTGCCACCGCCATCGCCGCAATCGCGGGGACCGCAATGGCCGAGTACCCCGAACGCCCGATCGAGGTCACGATCCCTGCCCCGGCCGGCGGCGGCACCGACACGAGCGCGCGCAAGCTCGCGACGCTCCTCGAGGAGAAGCTCGGCACCTCGATCGCCATTCTGAACGTCGCCGGGGGCGGTGGTTCGGTCGGCGTTACACAGTTCATGCTGTCGAAGCCCAACGGCTACTCGCTGCTCGCCACTTGGAACAGCCCGATCACGACGGTGCCCCAAGTGCAGAAGGTCGCCTACGGCGTCGACAGCTTCACGCCGATCGCCTCGACGTCCGAGACCGCCTACACGATGTGCGTGGCGCCTGACTTCCCGGCCACGACGGGCGACGCGTTCTTGGCCGAGCTTGCCGCCAACCCTGACAAGTACACCTACGGCAATGACGGCATCGGCGGGACGATGCAGCTCGCGGCGGAGCGGATTTTCCAGGCGCGAGGCATCCAAGCCGTGCCGATCCCGTTCGGCGGGGCGGGCGAGACACTGCAGAACTTCCTCGGCGGGCACATCGACATCTATGGCGGGTCGATCTCTCCGGTCCTGCCCTACGTCGAATCGGGTGAGGCCAAGTGCCTGATCGTGACCTCGGCCGCGGCCGTGCCGGCACTGCCGGATGCAGCCGGGCTCGGCGAACTCGGCCTCGGTGACGAGGAAACCCTACTCTGGCGCGCGATCATCGGGCCCGCCGGCCTCGACCAGGCCATCGTCGACAAGCTCGCCGTAGCCATCGAACAGTCCGTCAACGACCCGAGCTACGTGGAGTTCCTGGTCACCCGCGGCGAGGTGCCCAACGTCGTCACCGGCGATGCCCTCGCAACGCGCCTCCAGACCGAGTACGACGCGCTCGCCCGCGTCGCCGAGCAGCTCGACCTCGGCAACTGAGATGGCGCAGCGCCAGGACATCGTCCTCGGGCTCGTGTTCGTGGCGCTGGGCCTCTTCATGGCTGTGCAAGCGCTCGACTATTCGGGCGCAACGGGTCGCTACCCACTCGCCCTGAGCGTTGCCTTGGCGATCCTCGGCCTGATCGTCGCCGGCAAGGCACTCTTCCGTGAAACCGACGCGGAGCGGGCACTTACCGTGCATCGCGGTCGGCTGATCCTGACGGCAGCGGTCGCGGCAGGGTACTTTCTCCTCGTGCCCGTGCTCGGTTTCTACACGGCGTCGGTGCTGATCGTCGCGTGCTTGCCCGTGGCGCTCGGTTTCCGGAAGCCCGTCTACCTGGCGACTGTCACGGTCGTTTTCACGGGCACGGTCTGGATCGTCTTCTCGTTGATCCTCGAGAAACCGCTGCCGGCGGAAATCTGGGCGCTGCAAGCGTAAGGGAGGTCGACCATGGACCTCATCTGGCAGATCGTCGTCGGCGTCGTCTCTCCGGGGCCCCTCGCCGCGATGCTCGGTTCCTCGCTCCTCGGGGTCTTCATCGGAGCGTTGCCGGGCCTCAACCCCGTCATGGCGATCGCCCTCTTGCTGCCGCTGACATACTCGATGGAGCCACTGGTCGCACTCGCCATGGTCGCCGGCATCTACAACGGCTCGATGTACGGGGGTGCCATTCCGGCGATCCTGCTGCGCATACCTGGGACGCCAGCAGCGATCGCAACGACGTTCGACGGCTATCCGATGGCGCAGGCGGGCCAAGCCTCGAAAGCGCTGAAGATCGCATGCTGGTCGTCGGCTATCGGTGCGGCTTCATCGGCAGTCGCGCTGATGACCATCGGACCGATCCTCGCCCGCGGCACGCTCTTCTTCGGGCCGGCCGAGTACTTCTGGATCGCCATGTTCGGCATGGCCTCGATCGGCGTCATGGTCGGCAAGGATGCCGTGAAAGGGCTTATGGCCTCGGTTCTCGGGCTTCTGCTCGGGACGGTCGGGCTCGACCAGCTCTCCGGCGCGGCGCGCTACACGTTCGATCAGGTCTGGTTGCTCAGCGGGCTCGACCTGATCGTCGTGCTGGTCGGCCTCTACGCACTGCCGCCGGTCCTACAGCTCGCCGAAAAAGCCGACCTGAAGGGCCTGTCCGCCAGTGCGCTCAGGCTCGACCGGATTCGCATTTCGTGGTCCGAGATCAGGAGCTTCGTGCCGACCTGGGGCCGGTCCTCGCTGATCGGCATTGGCGTCGGCATCCTGCCTGGAGCTGGCGGCAACATCGCCGCCTTCCTCAGCTACAACGCCGCCAAGAACGCGTCCAAGGACCCCGACACCTTCGGGAAGGGCAACCCTGTCGGCGTTGCGGCAGCGGAGTGCGGCAACAACGCCGACAACGCGGCCTCGATGATCCCAGCACTCACTCTCGGCATTCCAGGCAACGTCGTGGCCGCCCTCGTCCTCGGCGCGCTCCTGATCCACGGACTGCAGCCCGGCCCGCAGCTCTTTCATCAAGCACCGCACCTCGTGGGCGGCTTCATGCTGCAGATGCTGTTGACCGCGTTCCTGATCCTCGCGGTCGGCGGGGCGGCGGCCACCCGCGTGTTCGCGCAAGTGCAGCGGCTGCCGGGCGTGATGCTGGTCCCGACGATCCTGGTGCTGATGGCCGTCGGGGTCTACGTCATCAACGGTCGGGTGATCGATCTCTGGGTGATGTTCGCGGCAGGACTCGTCGGCTACTTGCTCGAGAAGGTCGACGTTCCCCTGGCACCGATCGTCCTGGGCATGATCCTCGGCCCGATGGCCGAGCAGAGCGTGCGCCGCGCGCTACTCATCAGCCGTGGTGACCCGGCGGACCTCGTCACCAGCCCGATCTCTGCCGTCATCGCCCTCGGCACCCTCGCGATGATCCTCTGGCCGATGGTGCGCGCCGCCCGAGCCCGGACCCGATGACGTTGACAGACGCGCCCTAGGTCAGGCGGCGGCGGGCAGGTCCAGCTCGAAGCGGGCACCGCCGACGACCGGGACCGCCCGGACCGAGCCGCCATGTCGCTGGGCGATCTCTCTGACGATCGCCAGGCCCAGCCCGCAACCGTCCGCGCCCTCACGATTGCCCCGATGGAAGCGCTCGAAAATCTGGTCGCACTCTGCAGCGGCGATGCCGGGGCCATCGTCCTCGACGATCAGCCGCACCTGATCTTCCTGGCGGATCACGGCGACACCCACCGCACCACCGTTCCTGCAGCCGTAGCGGAGCGCGTTGTCGAGCAGGTTGTCGATCGCCTCGGCGAGCAGCACCGGGTCGCCGTGCACG
Source organism: Pseudomonadota bacterium (assembly GCA_039818825.1). Classification (GTDB taxonomy): domain Bacteria; phylum Pseudomonadota; class Alphaproteobacteria; order Geminicoccales; family Geminicoccaceae; genus JBCBTD01. The sequence continues at coordinate 3,943 of JBCBTD010000053.1, read as the reverse complement.
CGGAAGGGACTGCCATCGTCGACGAGCGAAACGTCGACGCCGCGTCGTAGGGCGTGTGACGCGTGAACCCTCGTGACTTCCGCCGCAACGCTCGCGAGTTCGACGACGCTGTCGGGGGCAGGCACCGGCAGCCCGCGGGCCCGTTCCATGGACAGGAGCTGCTTGGCGAGCCGGCTGGCTCGGCGCGCGGCCTCGGCGACCTCGCCGACTCGCGCCCGCATCTCCGGCTCGGTCCTCGCCCCTTCGGCCGCTTCGGCCTGGGCCTGCACCGCAGCGATCGGGTTGCGGAGCTGGTGCGCCGCGTTGGAGATGAACGCGTCCTGCGCGGCGAACGCGTCGACGAGCTTGCGGAACAGGGCGTTCATCGCCTCGACCAAGCTGCGGACCTCCCGCGGGACGCGGCGTCGGATCGGTCCGAGATCGTCCGCGGAGCGTCGTCGAACGGCCTCACGCAGCTCGAGGAGCGGCCTGAGGCCGAGATTGATGCCGAACCAGACGATGGCGCCGGCGGCACAGATGACGATCGCCATCAACGCCGCTGCTTGGGTCACGAGTTGCAGGCTCAGGGCCTCGCGCTGGCTCACGGTCTGCCAGACCAAAACGGTCACCCAGCCACCGAACTGCGGGTTGGCGATGAACTCGCGCATGGCGAGGACCCGCACCGGCTCGCCGAGATAGATCGAGTCGAAGAAGCGCGGAACGCCTCCCTCGATCGTCAGGCCGTCGGGCAACGGTGGCGGATCCGAGTAGCCCGTGACGAAACCGCCGTCGGGACCGCTCACGCGGTAGTAGATCGGATCGCCGAGCGTCGTGCTGAGTATGTCGAGGAGATCTTCTGCAAGGATGTCGCCGGCGCTCAGCACGACATCCCGGGCAATCGCGAGGCTCACGGCAAGCAAGGTATTGTCGTAGAGAGCCTGGGATGTCCGCTCGGCGAGCACGTAGCGGGCAACGGCCGCAAACGCTGCCACGACCATCAACGGGACCACGATCATCACGAACAAGCGCCCGCGCAGGGACCCCTTCAACATCTGGCCGGGTCTCGCGTATCCAGCATGTAGCCCAGCCCGCGGGCCGTGATGATCGTCGCTCCGGTTGCCTTGAGCTTGCGCCTGAGACGCGAGACCAGGAGCTCCACGGCGTTCAGGTCCACCGGCGCACCGACGCCGTAGAGAGCATCGCCTATCTCCTCCTTCGGGACGATGCGCCCACGATGGTCGAGCAGATGCTCGAGCAGCGCGAGTTCGCGACGCGGCAGATCGATGGTGCCGTCAGGGCCGCTCAGCCGGCGCGCGGCGCGGTGGTAGATCGCCAACCCGATCCGCTCCTCGGTCGGCTTCAGTTCGGGCCGCCTTCGGGCGAGCGCACGGACGCGAGCGCTCAGCTCGCTCATGTCGAACGGCTTCACCAGATAGTCATCGGCGCCGGCGTCGAGGCCGGCGACCCGGTCTTTGGTTTCGACGCGGGCGGTGAGCAGAAGAATCGGTGTCTGGTCGTGGCGCCGGCGCATGGCGGCGACGAGCTCGAACCCGCTCATGCCCGGTAGGTTGACGTCGATGATGGCGACGTCGGCGCCCTCGGTGGCGAGATACACGTCGGCGTCGACACCGTTGGCCAACCAGTCGAGCGCGTAGCCAAGATCGCGAAACGCCGCTTCGACGGCGCGCGCCAGCATCTCGTTGTCTTCGACCAGCACCACCCGCATCGCTGTCCGCCGGACAGGTTTTCGACAGTTTGGGTCGATACAGAGTTCCGATCAAGCGAGTCCGGCGGCGAACAGAACCGGGCGACTGTACAGGGAGGGGCGCATGACAAAGCGGTCGAGACCAGACCCCTCCGTCCATGAGACTCATCGATGGAGAACGACATGACCCGACGCATCAGTATCGATCGTCGAGCGACCCTGGCGCTAGCCGCCGGTGTGGCCGCTTTGGCGTTGGGCGCGCCCGCCCATGCCGACGTCTCGCTCGAAGGCGAGACGATCGAATGGATCATCCCATTCTCGCCGGGCGGCGGTTCGGACACCTGGGCGCGCTTCAACGCACCGTTCCTGACGAAGTACCTGCCGGGCAACCCGACCGTGGTCGTGATCAACGAGCCCGGCGGCGGCTCGACCAAGGGCACCAACCTGTTCGCCGCTCGAGCGGAGCCGGACGGCTTGACCATCCTCGGTACTTCGGGGTCGACCCAGTTCCCGTACCTGCTCGGCGATCCGCGCGTCCGTTACGACTACAAGGATTGGCGCATCGTGCTCGCCGCGCCGACCGGCGGCGTGGTCTATGCCTCACCTTCGCTGGGCATCACGTCGTCCGACGACCTGGCGAAGCTCGCGGATCAGAAACTCGTCTACGCCAACCAGGGCGCCACGTCGCTCGACCTCGTACCACTCCTGGCGTTCCAGCTGATGGGCCTCGACGTCCAGCACGTGTTCGGATTCAAGGGCCGCGGCGACGGCCGACTCGCGTTCGAGCGGGGCGAGACCAACATCGATTACCAAACCTCGTCGGCTTACCTGAAGAACGTCCAGCCGCTGGTCGAAGCCGGCCAGGCGGTGCCGCTGTTCTCGTGGGGGGCGTTCGACGCCGACGGCAACCTGACCCGTGATCCGACCTTCCCCGATTTGCCACACTTCGCGGAGGCCTACGAGATGATGACCGGTTCGGCACCGTCCGGACCGGAATTCGATGCATGGGTCGCGTTCTTCACCGCCGGCTTCCCGGCACAGAAGATGATCTTCCTGCCGAACGGCGCCTCCGACGAGATGGTCGCGGCCTACCAGGACGCCGTCACCAAGATGTCGGCAGACCCTGAGTACCAGGAGGCGAAGCTGCCGGTGCTCGGGACCTACGAGCAGGTGACCGGCGACGCCGCGATGAGCCTCTACGAGAAGGGTACGACCATCTCGCCAGAGTTGCGAAAGCAGGTCGTCGACATGCTGAGCGCCGAGTACGGCGTCAAGCTAGGCGACTGATCCCGACAGCCACCGACAACGAAGCGCCGGACGGGTCCGCCCACGGGCACCGTCCGGCACTGAGAAGCTCGCCCGCTCACCGAGGCAGCCGCCATGTTCGAGGCTTTCACCGCCGCCTTCGCCGACCTGCTCACGCTGCAACACGTCATGTACATGATGATCGGCGTGGTCATCGGCCTGTCGATCGGCGTCTTTCCCGGGCTTGGCGGCATCGCTGGGCTGTCGCTGCTGATCCCGTTCATCTACGGCATGGACCCGGTTTCGGCGCTGGCGATGTTGATCGGCCTGGTGGCCGTCATCCCCACGTCCGACACCTTCTCGTCGGTGTTGATGGGGATACCAGGCTCCAGCGCCAGTCAGGCGACGGTCCTCGATGGCTTTCCGATGGCCAAGCGCGGCGAGGCGGCCCGAGCCCTCTCCGCCGCGTTCGTGTCGTCGCTGTTCGGCGGGCTGGTTGGCGCCGTCGTGCTGACCGGCTTCGTCCTGATCGCCCGCCCGTTGATCCTGGCGTTCGGCTCGGCGGAGCTGTTCATGCTTTCGGTGTTCGGCCTCTCGATGGTCGGCGTGCTTGCCGGTCTCAGCCTCTCCAAGGGCCTTGCGGCCTGCGGCGTCGGCCTGGTCTTGGGCTCCGTGGGCGGCGCCCCGGCGACCGGCGAGTTCCGCATGGTGTTCGATCTCGACTATCTCTACGACGGCATCCCGCTCGTGGTGGTCGGTCTCGGCCTGTTCGCATTCCCCGAGATCGCCGACCTGCTCCGCCGCAACCAGTCCATCGCCGGCGGCTCCAGCTTGGGCGCCGGCTGGCTGCAAGGCGTCAAGGACTGGTTCAGCAACATCTTCTTGAGCCTCCGCTGCTCCGGCGTCGGCTGCATCATCGGCGCCATTCCGGGGCTCGGCGGCTCCGTCGTCAACTGGGAAACGTCACGGCTGGTCTGTACCGCGTGGCCGTAGGCAATCCAGTCGACGACGGAG